>CP054838.1:737500-1395833 GCA_028768545.1 Desulfobacter sp. | reverse complement strand
AAACCGGATAATAGGTCTCAACCATGGACCGGTATTTTCCCTGGTGCCAGAGGTCCATGAAAAAACGGTTAAAGGCCTCTATCAATTTTGGGGCGGTTTTTCTTGCGGCCACAGCCATGTTCTGATTTTGGGAAACCGGGCCGATAATCTTGATCAGGCCCGGCCATTTTTCAAGGGCCACCAGGGCATCAGGGACATCCAAAAGGCTTAAGCCCACCTCGTTATTGATCACAGCAGGGGCCAACTCATTAAGGCTGCCTTTAAAATACCGAAGCTGTGCACCGCTGCGTTCCAATCCGTACAATTTAGGCTCCAGGCAGGTCATGGCCATGCCCATGACCTGCCGGCCTTTGACAAGGGCCATGACCCGGCGGATATCTTCGGCTATGGTCTTCCCCGGCACAATAGGCTTGACAGGACTGTCCGCACGGGCAATGAGCCAGACCTGGGAGGGAAAGGTCGGATATGAAAAGATGAGCCGTTTTTTCCGCCAGTCAAGGATGGTCACCCCGTTGGCCAGGATATCTCCCCAGACCTTCACCCTGGCACCGGATACCATATCATAGCCTGTCAGATCACCAATGGCCTTTTCCCAGGTGGTGGGCACATACTCATATGCCAAGCCCAAAGAGGCGGCAAACAATCGGACCAGATCCGCATCCAGTCCATCCCCGCTGCCGGTCACAAAATTGGCATAGGGCACCCCGAGATGACGAATAACGCCCCGGGCCATGATATCATCAAAATCATCTGCCCGGGCAGGAAAACCAACAAGGCTGATTGCAAACATAAAAAACACAAGGAGTCGGATCATATAACACTCTCCGGGTCAGTTACAGGCCAACCGCTGAACTACCATTCCCACATCTCAAACTATTCTGTCAAGGATAGAGATCCATCCAGACAAAATTAAAACCGCCAGATGAGTCAACGCCCTGGAATTCATTATATTTTCCTTGACAGGTCTCTGGGTCCGGCTGTACTTTCAAACTATCACCAGCATTAAATTTCGATTATGTCATCCTAACCTATGATGAGGGTTCATGGCTGATTCGTCCCCAAATATCCGGGCCGGGAAAAAAAGGTTTCCGGTCAAGTCCGCTGCCTTGGCGCCATCCGCCAAAGCCCATATTCTGATTGTGGATGACGATCCATCCATCCAGGATCTCTTTGAAAGGGCCATGGAGGTGGCCGGACACAGGTGCACGGTTGCCCCCTCAGGTCAAATTGCCCTGGAAATCATGGGCCAGACCCCGGTGGATATTTTGATCACCGGCCATGCCCAGGGATACCAATACGATGAGATCATCAATATCGGGGCCAGCGACTTTGTTGAAAAACCCTTTTCCATCCAGGAAATCATATTAAGGGTCCGGCGGGTCCTCAAGGAACGGCAGCTCAAAAAAGCGGCCCAAAACGCCCATGAAGAGCTTAAACATGCCTATGTGGATTCCATTCACCGTTTGGTCATGGCCTCGGAATTCAAGGATGAAGATACTGGAGACCACATTGTCAGAATTGGAGAATATGCCTCTTGTATGGCCCGCCTTCTTGGCCTTGACACCCGGTTTATCGAAACCATCGGCTATGCCGCACCCATGCATGATGTGGGAAAAATCGGCATCCCGGACAGCATCCTGCTCAAGCCGGGCAAACTCACCCCAAAAGAATTTGAGATCATCAAGCAGCACCCCCTGATCGGCGCCAGGCTTTTGAGCAAATCAAAATCAAAGATCCTACAGATGGCAGAAGAAATCGCCCTGACCCACCATGAAAAATTCAACGGCAAAGGATACCCCAAAGGATTGTCCAAACAAGAGATTCCCCTTTCCGGCAGGATCGTTGCCATTGCCGACACCTTTGATGCCCTGACCTCCAAACGCCCCTATAAAAAGCCATACCCGCCTGAGATGGTGTTTGATATTATCCGGCAGGAAAAAGCAAACCATTTTGACCCCATGCTGACCGATCTTTTTCTTGAACATTTTGATCATTTTTTATCCATCCGCCAGGCGCTCGGCGACATCTCAAAAATCACCTTAGAAGAGTTCAACCTCAGCGAAAGAGACGAAAAATCCATCCGGACCTGATCCGGTATGGTTCAGGAATGGCAGCGACTCCTGTTTCCAATTTGACAAAATAAAATCACACCTTATTTTTGAACAGCTTTTTTTTAATTTTAAGGAGAAAACATATGGCAGACTTGACAGCAATCATGGAGACCTCAAAAGGGACCATCCGCATTAAACTCTTTGCAGACAAGACCCCCTTTACCGTGGGCAACTTTGCAAACCTGGCCAAACGCGAATACTATAACGGGCTAAAATTTCATCGGGTTATCCCGGATTTCATGATCCAGGGCGGCTGCCCTTACGGCAACGGCATGGGCGGCCCGGGGTATGAATTTGAGGATGAGTTTAAAAAAGACCTTAAGCATGACAAACCCGGAATCCTTTCCATGGCCAATGCAGGCCCGGGAACAAACGGCAGCCAGTTTTTCATCACCCATGGCCCCACCCCTCACCTGGACGGGATGCACACCGTATTCGGAGAGGTTGAGTCCGCAGATGACCAGAAAATTGTGGACAGCATTGCCCAGGGCGATACCATTGACAGCATCGCCATCCAGGGAAATTCAGGTGCGCTTTTTAAACGGGTAAAGGCCAAACTGGATGACTGGAATAAAAAACTCAACAAATCCTTTCCCAAGCTTCCCAAAGCATAAGACCTACAAAACATGGGATAAAATATTAAAGGCCGGATGCGTCAAGCACCCGGCCTTTTTATTCCAGCCCAGCAACGATCAGGCAAGATCCATAAACAAAGGAATGATATGAAGGGCGGCAGAATTTTCTTCGGTATCCCCTAACTGCCATTTTTTAATCCTGATCCCTGCCTCTTCCATCTGAGCCACCATGCCCTTGATATTGATCAGCGGATGGCGGGAAAACACCGTGGGCAGACCATAGGTCAGGCTACAGACCAAACACTTGCCCGGACGCTGGGTCAGATTAAAGGATAGAACAATTCGGTCTTGAGAAACAGATACAGGCTCCAGCCGTATATCATAGGCCCCTTCAGAGGCGTCACCGTAAAGGGCCTCAAAAAACTGGTCGCTTTTTTCCGGTGGTAAGAGACGGTCTAAAAACTCCTGGGTAATGATACGGTCCAACGCGTTTATATCCATTCTTTTTATCTTTCCTTTTCCCTTGTCAATTACAAATATAAATCTTTCATTTATTCCTTCCTCAAAAGAAAATCAAGCCCAAAACACTGATTCCCCAGGGCGAAGCCCCATAATAACGCGGGAAATTGCCTGGTTGGACCCTTGTTTTCACCCCGCCCTGAATAGGCTTAAAATTCAAAGCCCATAATGAAAGGTATGGGTGCAAACAATTTCCAAAGTTTGTGTTTTTCTAAAATACCATGGTAAAAAAGATCATGAAAATTTCAATCATCATTCCAGTGTACAAGGAAACAATCTCCCTTGTCCAGACCCTCAAGGCTCTGGCAGACATTCGCCTTTTGGTTCCCTTTGAAATCCTTGTGGTCGACGGGGAAAAAAAAGCATCCACCCTTTCCTTTCTCAGGACTGCTCCTGAGGCTCATCATTGGATGCCCGATCCGGGCATCCGCATGATTGCATCTGCCCGGGGGCGGGGAATTCAGATGAATGCAGGGGCCAGGGCCGCAACAGGAGATCTTTTTTTATTTCTCCACGCCGACACCCGGCCAAGCCAGGCCGGCATGGACCAAATGATCTTTGGCCGGCAAACCTCTGGCCCCCTGTTCTGCGGAGCCTTTGACCTGGCCATAGACTCTCCCAAACCTGTGTTCAGGATCATTGAACGAACCGCCTCCTTGAGATCCAGGCTCACCCGGATACCATACGGAGACCAGGGTATCTTTATTTCAAAAGACCTGTTTAACAGGGTGGGCGGATTCCCGGACCTGCCCCTGATGGAAGATGTGGGATTGATGGCTGCTGTGAAAAAAAAAAGGATACCCCCCTTTTTCCCGGGCCAAACCATTCTCACCTCAGCCCGGCGCTGGGAAACCCGGGGTATTATTTCCACCACCCTTAAAAACTGGGGGTTTATCTTTTTATACGCAATGGGGGTATCGCCGTGGAAACTTGAAAAATGGTATTATTCATGACCGCCCAGATCCAGAACGAATTTAAATACGAGCCTTGCCAGTCTTTTTGTTTTCAATGGCCTCAAGGTCCGCCAGGGTATCCACATCCCGAAGCAGGTCAAGCCGGGCACAGGTCAGATGATTTTCCCGGCATCGGTCAATGGTGGCGGAAAACACAGAATCGCCGCCCCATTCAATATCTTCAAACAACCGGGGAGAAAACCTGTCCCAGCGGGCGCCGATGAGCCAATACCCCCCGTCCAGACTCGGGCCCAGGACCACATCCTTTGACCCCAGGCATTCAAAGGCGCGGCCCAGATGGGCCTGGCGAATCTGAGGGATATCCGTACCCAGGAGCGCCACCCGCACGGCATTCTGGTCAAAGGCAGCGGCCATGGCCCCGGCCATGCGCTCTCCCAAGCCGGCTCCGGACTGGGCCCAAAAAATATGATCCCGGCCCAGCCACTCTGTTACAAGATCCAACTTTTCTTGGGGGTAAAAGCAGATCCAGACCTGCCTTAGGGCCTGACCCGAAGCTGTTGACCCCTGTTCAGCCCAGGCGTGGGCTGCATCAAGGCTTGCCTTTGAAAATTGTTTATACAGGGCCAGGGCTTTTTCATCGCCCACCGCCTTTGCCAGACGGGTCTTGACCCGGCCACGCTCAGGAGCGCGAACAAAGATGAGTAAAATCTCTTTATTTTTTTGAAGTGACATATTTTTATTTCTTCCCGTCATAATGCGCGACCTGAATACCGAGCCAGGGTTTATCCCCTCCTTTTTCGGCCTTGTTTGAATAATCAAAAAAATCAGGCCAAAGTATACAATAATTATTTCGCCTTTGTCATCTCCAATTGGCATGATCCTGATTTGGTGTTCAAGGTCCCCCCGTCCTGGTTGCCTTGTTCCATTCCCACTGCGGCACATGCCCCCCAATGGCGGACAAAAATTTGGACTAAAAGATCAAACCCGCTGAATTGTGACAAAACCGTGCCGAAACAAAATACAGGTCAGGCATAACCATAAGCGGATTTGGGATCAACGGGCCGGATTCAATTCTGCCCTGTTCTTCTGTTTTGCAGACTTGAAATTACAGCAGGATTTGATAAGATACCTCTGGTTAAACGGGAGATGCAGTTAAAATATCGTTCAGCACATCATATCATTGATAAAAATGGAATTGAACCGATGGAAAAAATCAAAATTCCCAGGGGATTCACACCCAAATTAGACGGAAGTCCGGATCTGACCATGATCCAGATTCCTTTTCCCCGTACAATCGGGTGTTCTGCAAAAGGAATTCCCTTTATCCGCCCCAAACTCCTGGTCAAAGAGGGGGATTGGGTGCAGACGGGCTCTCCGGTGTTCACAGACAAACGTGACCTGTCCACCAACTATCTTTCTCCTGCCACAGGCAGGGTGGAAAAAATCTTGTATGGAGAACGAAGGCGATTGGAAGAAGTCATTATCCTGGCTGAAAAAAAGGATGAGTTTTTCCAATTTGACCCGATCGGGACTAAAACACTTGCAGACCTGCCCAAATCAGAAATAGCCGACCGCCTCAAGCAAGGCGGTCTCTGGCAGGGCCTTCGCCAGTTCCCGGCCATGGACACGGCAGACCCGGACCACACCCCGGCCATGATCATTGTTTCCCTGAACGGGAATGACCTTTTTTCCCCCCATCCGGGCCGGGTCCTTGAAAACAATGTGAGCGCCTTTGAAACAGGCATTGCCGCCCTGAAACGCTTTTCCCACAACATCGTGATTACGGCCAGGCAAAGCTGTCTTGCAGGTCCTGACCGGCTGGATCCGAGCATTGAGAGCCAGATCACCCACCAAGTGGCTGACACATATCCTGCCTGGAACCCCGGGGCAGTACTTTTCGCCCTTAAGGAAAATGAAGCCCAAAACCTTTCCTGGTGCATCAGCCTTGACCATTTGATCATGATGGGAAAATTTATCCTCACCGGACAATATCCCATTGAAAAGATTGTCACCCTGACCCGGGGCAAGGACCGGCGGCCCCATTTAAAAACCCGCCAGGGGGTGCCCCTTGACGCTCTTACCGGAAAGGTGACTTCGGACAACATCATGACCACCGGGCGCTTTAACGGCAGGCTGCTGAGTCCCCAGTCCCATTTGGGATTTTTTGAAAACACCGTCAATATCATTGAGGCCGCCGAGCAGGAGGAGATGTTTGGATTTCTACGGCCGGGCAGAAACAAGGCAACGCTTTCCAGCTCTTTTTTGTCTTCTGTGTTTAAAACCCCTGTTACCATGGACGCCACCCTTCACGGGGAGGTTCGCGCCTGCATCAACTGCTCCTATTGCGAACGAATCTGTCCCAACAATCTCATGCCCAGTTTTATCATGAAGGCCCTTGAAGCGGACGAAATTGAAGAGGCCTTGGGCATGGGGCTGCTGGACTGCTGCCAGTGCGGGCTCTGCTCCTTTGCCTGCCCCTCGAAAATAGAACTGGCCAAAATCCTGGCAAACGGCATGGATGCCCACTACAAGGACAAAGCATGAAAAATCCACTAAAAAACATCTTTGACCAGACAAAGCCCTTGTTTACCGGAGAGGGAAAATACAAAAAATATGAACCCATCTGGGATGCCACCAAAACCTTTTTCTTTCTGCCCTCCCCCAAAAACATGTTCATGCCCTTTGTCCGGGACCATCTGGACTTAAAGCGCTATATGAGCATGGTGATCCTGGCCCTCGTACCGGTCACTTTTTTCGGCATATTCAACACCGGATTTCAGGCAGGCCTGGCTACGGGGGAATCCTATACCCTGGTCCAGGAATTCACAACAGGTGCCTTTTATGTGGTGCCCATGATCCTGGTATCCTACGGGGTGGGATTTTTATGGGAGTTTCTCTTTGCCGTGGTTCGCCGTCATAAAATTTCAGAAGGATTTCTGGTCACAGGACTGTTATTTCCCCTGAGCCTGCCCCCGACCATCCCCCTCTGGCAGGTGGCCCTGGGGATCTCATTCGGTGTGGTCATGGGCAAGGAGGTGTTCGGCGGCACGGGCAGAAACATTTTAAACCCGGCCCTGACCGCCCGGGCCTTTATCTTTTTTTCCTATCCCGTGTCCATGTCCGGAGACATCTGGATTGCAGGCAAAGATCTTGTGGACGGCATATCCGGAGCCACCGCCCTCGCCGTAACCGGGTTTGAAGGCCAGGCCATCGGGTCTGCCCTGTCCGAGGCAGGATTTTCTTTGACCCGGCTCTTTATCGGCCTGATCCCGGGCAGTGTGGGAGAGACCTCAGCCCTGTGCTGCCTGATCGGTGCTGCCTTTCTCATGGTCACACGGATTGCCAATTTCAGGATCATCCTGGGCGGGATTGCAGGGCTTGTGATCACCGCCCTGCTCGTATATCTCATCCCCGGGGGCCAAGAGAGCTGGGCCAATGCAGGTCCTCTGTATCATCTTTGCGCCGGCGGATTTTTATTCGGCATCTCTTTTATGGCCACAGACCCTGTTTCTGCACCGGGCACAAATCCGGGCCGGTGGATTTTCGGACTCTTGATCGGATTTCTCACCGTGATCATCCGAGTGGTGAACCCGGCCTTTATGGAAGGGGTGATGCTGGCCATTTTGTTCATGAATGTCTTTTCACCCTTACTCGACCATCTGGTGGTAAAATTCCGGTCTGCCAGGAGGATACCCAATGTCTGATAAAAACAGCCGCAAAAATGTGATCCTTTTTGCCGCAGGCCTCTCCCTGGTCTGCAGCCTGCTGATCACGGCAGCCGCCACAGGCCTTAAAGGGTTTCAACAGGAAAACATTGCCCTGGATAAAAAAATCAACCTGCTCTCTGCGGCAGGACTCGTGGCACCGGGGGACAAACCTGACAAAGACCTGGTCAACGCCATCTACGAAACCCGTATCCAGGAAAAAATCGTGGACCCACAGGGCAAGGTGATTCAAACCGAAATCCCCGGGGCCATGCACCTTTACTTTATCCTTGGACCCCAAAAAGAGGATGTCCAGACGACCATGAAAGAAAATATCACAGGGTATATCCTGCCGGTGAACACCCGGGGGCTGTGGGGAAAAATCAGAGGCTACCTGGCCTTTGAAAACGACGGTCAGACCGTGTCGGGATTTTCCGTGTTCAGCCATTCGGAGACCCCGGGGTTAGGCGGAGAAATTGAAGCGGCCTGGTTCAAGAAAAACTTTAAAGGCAAAAAAATTCTCAACTCCCAAAATAAGTTCGTCTCCGTGTCCATTGCCAAGGGCAAGACCCAGGATCTGCCCCAAACCGAGCAGGATCACTTTGTGGACGGCATCTCCGGTGCCACCCTCACAGGCAAATACCTCTCCCAGGGAATCAAAGATACCCTGATCAAATATGAGGGCGTCTCTGTGACCTTCCGCCAAAAAGAATTAAAGACTCAAAAAAAATAAAGGGGTGTCATGTTCAAATCCAAAACAGAATACCAGGAAATACTGATCAAGGGGATATGGAAGGAAAACCCCGTGGCCTACCAGGTCCTGGGGATCTGCTCTGCCCTGGCCGTCACGGTAAAAATGTCCACAGCCATTGTCATGGCCGTGGCCCTCACCGTGGTCACCGCCTTTTCTTCTTTGTCCATCTCTTTAATGCGCAAGCATATCCCTTCCAACATACGGATCATTGTGGAACTGGCCGTGATCGCCTCTCTGGTCATCGTCACGGACGAGGTGCTCAAGGCCTTTTTCTATGACATCTCCAAACAGCTGTCCATATTTGTGGGCCTGATCATTACCAACTGCATTGTCCTGGGCCGTGCAGAGGCCTTTGCCCTGGCCAATGACCCCATTGATTCCTTTGTGGACGGCATTGCCAACGGACTTGGCTACGGTCTTGTCCTGGTGCTGGTCGCCTTTGTCCGGGAACTGCTCGGATCGGGCAAATTTTTCGGTCTGCCAATCATCCCCCAATTTATCTATGATTTAGGATTCCAAAACATGGGGCTGATGGTCCTTGCGCCGGGCGCCTTTTTCATCATCGGCCTGCTGGTCTGGCTGAAAAATTCCCTTCCCGGTATTTCAAGCGAAAAAAGGAGTTAACCATGGGCGATCTTCTCAGCCTTTTTATCAATTCGGTTTTCATCGGCAATATCCTTTTGGCCTATTTCCTGGGGATGTGCTCGTTTATTGCGGTGTCCAAAAATGTGGAAACCGCTACGGGCTTAGGCTTTGCCGTTATCTTTGTCCTCACGGTGACCAGCCCTGTCAACTGGCTGATCTACCACGGGCTTCTGGCACCCGGGGCCCTGTCCTGGTTAGGTTTTCCAGACCTGGACCTCAGCTTTTTAAAATTTATCACCTTTATTGCGGTGATCGCCGCCATGGTCCAGGCCGTGGAAATGGTCATTGACCGGTATTCGCCCATGCTCTACGCAGCCCTGGGGGTGTTTTTACCTTTGATTGCCGTGAACTGCGCCATTCTGGGAACCTCGCTTTTCATGGTGGAACGAAACTACACCTTTGTTGAATCCATTGTCTTCGGGGCAGGGTCGGGCACCGGCTGGATGCTGGCCATTGTCTCCATGGCCAGCATCCGGAAAAAAACACGGTATTCGGATGTGCCCAAAGGCCTTGACGGCTTTGGGATCACCATGATCATTGCAGGGCTCATGGCCATGACATTCATGATGTTTTCAGGCATTACCCTCTAGGAGGCAACCTTGATTTATTTTATCAGCATACTGGTCTTTACCGCGGTCATCGGCATTCTGGTCATGGTTTTGCTTTTTGTGGAAGCCAAAGTCACCACCCAGGGAGAGCATAAGGTGACCATCAATAAAGACAAAGACATCACCGTGGCCGGCACCCCCAGCCTGCTGTCCGCCCTGTCTGCCAACGAAATTTTTCTGCCCTCGGCCTGCGGGGGCTCCGGGTCCTGCGGCATGTGCAAATGCACAGTCACCGAGGGTGGAGGCAGTATTCTACCCACGGAACTTGCCCATTTGAGCCGGAAGGACAAACTTGCGGGCAAGCGGCTTTCCTGCCAGCTTAAAATCAAGGAAGACCTGAACATTGACGTGCCTGAATCCATTTTCGGCATCAAAAAAGTTGAGGCCCAGGTGGTCTCCAATGAAAATGTGGCCACCTTTATCAAGGAACTGGTGCTCAAACCTGTGGAACCCATTGATTTTGAGGCAGGCGCTTATATCCAGATAGATGTGCCCGAGTATGATCTCAACTTCCAGGACTTTCATATCCAGAGCCAGTATGTAAGCGAGTGGAAAAAATACAACCTGCTCGAACTGACCTCCAAGGGGATAAAGCCCGGCTTCAGGGCCTATTCTCTGGCCAATCCCCCCCATGACAATGAGATCCTCATGCTCAACGTCCGCATTGCCACCCCGCCCCCGGGCACGGCAGGGATCCCCCCGGGATTCGGCTCTTCCTATGTCTTCGGCCTTAAACCGGGTGACCCTGTCACCATTTCAGGACCCTACGGGGACTTCATGGCCAGAAACACGGACAGGGAGATGTGCTTTATCGGGGGCGGTGCCGGCATGGCCCCCCTGCGGTCCCACATCCTTCACCAGCTGGACGGGATTGACTCGGGCCGGAAAATTTCATTCTGGTACGGGGCCAGATCCAAACGAGAGATGTTTTATGACGAGGATTTCAAGGATCTTGAAGCAAGATACAAAAATTTTTCCTATCATGTGGCCCTGTCCTCCCCTGAAAAAGAGGATCATTGGACCGGGCTTCAAGGCTTTATCCATACCCATCTTTGCGATGAATACCTTTGCAGCCACGAGGATCCTGCAGAAATCGAATACTATCTTTGCGGGCCTCCGCCCATGATCGATGCCATTATCAGCGGCCTCTACGAGATGGGCATAGAAGATGATATGATCTTTTACGATAAATTTTAGGATTGCTCTGCCTTGTCAAACCCTCGGGTTCATGATAGACAAACCCTCGATTTTACAAGAGGATAAAAATAATATGCAGATTGAATTTCTGGGAACATCCCTAAGAACCCCCCTGGTACTTGCCTCGGGGGTTCTTGGCAACAATAAGGCCATTCTGGAACGGGTCTGGGCGAACGGGTGCGGCCTGCCCACCATGAAGTCCATCGGCCCTGAGCCCAGGGACGGCCATCACAATCCCACGGTCATTGACCTGGGAGAGGGCATGATCAATGCCGTGGGCCTGCACACGCCCGGCTATCTCAACATGGAAGAGGAATGGCAGGATCTTGAAAACCGAAAATTTCCCGTTAATGCCAGCATTTACGGCGGATCTGTGGAAGAGTTTGCCCGGGTGGCGCAGTTTGTGGCGGCCAAGGGCCCTGAGTTTATTGAACTGAATATCTCCTGCCCCAATTCAGAGAGCCACGGCATGATCTTCGGGGTCAACCCGGAATCTTCATTTGCCGTGGTCTCTGCCGTAAAAAAGGTGACCGATATCCCTGTAATTGCCAAGCTCACCCCGGCAGCGCCTGACATCGGCACCATTGCAAAGGCCTGTGAAGAGGCCGGAGCCGACGCCATCTGCGCCATTAACACGGCAGGACCGGGCATGGTCATTGACATTGAATCCCAACAGCCGGTGCTGGCCTTTAAAAAAGGGGGACTGTCCGGCCCCATGATCCGGCCCATTGCCGTGCGCTGTGTCTATGATATCTATGAACAGGTCTCCATCCCCATCATCGGCCTTGGGGGGATCACCACCGGCGCCGATGCCGTGGAAATCATCATGGCAGGGGCCAGCCTTGTGGGCATGGGCACGGCCGTCCGGTACCGAGGAATCAATGTATTCAACAGGGTCAACCAGGAAATTGACGACTGGCTGAAAACCCATGCCACCTCCATTGACCAGATCATCGGCATTGCCCATGGAAAACAAAAACCTGTGAACCCAAAGGGGGAAAAATGATTACAGACCAGCGACCCGTGATGGTAAGGGTGGCCCGAAAACAGGTCCATTCTCCCTCCTTTGCCAGCCTTTATTTTGACCTTTCCATTAAATTTAAGCCAGGCCAGTTCCTCATGGTCTGGATTCCGGGTCTGGATGAAAAGCCCTATACCATCTCCCTTCACAGGCCAACCCAATTTGCCATTACCGTTGAGGCCAAGGGCCGGTTTTCAAAACGAGCCGTTGCCCTGGAAAAAGGAGACCAAATCGGCATCAGGGGGCCTTTTGGCAATGGGTTCAAGATCAGCCCTAAATCCAATATCGGGGTTGTGGCAGGGGGATGCGGCATGGCGCCTCTGGCCCCGCTTGTGGACCGGCTTGAAGCCTTGGAAGACAAAGATATCTTTTTTATCCACGGGGCAAGGTCCAAAGAGTTTCTCCTCTACCCGGACCGGTTTGCAACCCATCGAAACCTATGCACGGATGACGGGTCCCGGGGGCACAAAGGATTTGTCACGGAAATTCTGGAAGACCGATTAAAAAAACAAGGTCTGGACATGGTCTATGCCTGCGGCCCTGAAATCATGATGGCAAGGGTGTTTAAAATCTGTGAAGCCCATGCGATCCCCTGCCAGATCTCTTTGGAGCGGTATATGCGGTGCGGGTTCGGGGTCTGCGGGGCCTGTGTCTGCGGCAGCCAGGTGGTGTGCAAGGACGGCCCGGTGTTTGGCTCCAAAATCTTAAGGACCATGGAAGATTTCAACTCCAAGGCCTTGCTAAAATCAGGGCAGCCCGTGGCCATTGACCAATACGCATCATGGAGATGCCAATAATCCCGGCAAATGCCGGAGACAAAAAAACAGGAAAGATATTTATGGGTTACAAACAAGAGTTTATCGAATTTCTGGTCCAGTGCAAGGCATTGAGATTCGGGGAGTTTGAATTGAAAAGCGGGAGAATCGCTCCCTATTTTATCAACACCGGCATGTTTGACACCGGCGCCAAAATCCAGAAACTGGGCACCTATTATGCCCGGGCCATTCAGGCGCATTTTAAGGACGATTTTGACGGGATATACGGGCCGGCCTACAAGGGCATTCCTTTGTGCATCACCGCTGCCGCCGCCCTGGCCGACCAGGGCATTGACAAGGGCTATGTGTTTAACCGTAAAGAGGCCAAAACCTATGCAGACAAAAGCGCTGTGGTGGGCATGCCCCTGAACGCGTCAACCCGGCTCATCCTGGTGGATGATGTGATCACCTCGGGCAAGGCCATCAGAGAGTCTCTGGAAATCCTGAAAACCTGTGACAATCCAAAAGTTACAGGCATCGTTATCAGCGTCAACCGCCAGGAACGGGGCAAAACCGAAAAAAATGCCCTAAAAGAAGTGGCTGATACCCTGGGCATTCCCATTTTCGCCATTGTCACCATCTCTGAAATCATCGAGTTTCTTCACAACCGTGAAATCAACGGCCAAATCGTTCTGGACGACAAGATGAAAACAAAAATTGAGTCATACCTGGCTGAATACGGGGAAAAATAATCCCGGACCGGGGGGCGTATTGCCCCCTATGACAGGGGGGCACTGCCCATACAAGAGCCAGAGGCCTCCGGGGCAGCCCCCTTATTAAGGATACCGCACCATAATCCCCCTTTTCTTTAATTAATTTTTCCCTCAAAACTAAATACTTTCCCTGATTGCAACCCCCTTGCTTATTTACTATAAGAGCAAATATAATCTATGGAGGACGATCATGAGAGGAAAAAACCTCGTTCAGTTTATCCAGACCCTCACCCTTTTATCCAAATCCCAAGGGGCCACAAAAAAGGAGATGGCATCCAAACTGGACATCTCCATCCGCTCGGTATCCAAAAGCATCCAGGCCCTCGAAGAAATCGGTATCCCCATTTACGATGAACGCCCCCTCTTTGAACGGGAAAAATACTGGCATATCGAACCTGCCTATCTTGTCCGCATGCCCAATATTGATCTGCCGAAAATCACCCTGACCATCCCGGAAATCATTTCTCTTTGCATGCCTCCGGCGAAACCGCCATATTCAGGGAAACAAAAATCCATTCTCACATTAAAAACGGGCTTGCCAAACTCATGCATTTTGTTCCTGAAAAAACACAAAATGAGCTTGCCGGGCTCAAACAAATTTTCATTTCAAAAACCATTGGATCCAAAACATATGCCGGCCATGAAAAAACCATTGGAAAACTCACAGAGTCCATACTCAACCGAACCTCCTGCCAGATCAAATACCACGCGTTTTACAAGGACACGATTGAAAATGTGGAAATCGGCCCCCTTCACTTTTACGAAAACAACGGCGGGCTGTATCTCTTTGCATTGAAAATGCAAACCCGTGAAATCAGAACCTATGCGGTTGAACGGATCAAAACCATCCAGCGTCTCAAACGCAACGTAAATTACCCAAATCACTTTGACCCTCAAGCCGTCCTGAACTCCGCTTTCAACCTGACCCATGGCGATCCTGTCAGGGTAAAAATCCGTTTCTCCCCAAATGAGGCCCCGTACATCAAAGAAAAATCCTGGGCCGCCGACCAGCAGATCCAAAACCATTCAGACGGCTCTCTTACCTTGTCCATGACCATCTCGGGCCGCAGGGATGTCAAACGCTGGGTCATGTCTTTTGGTAAGGAGGCAAGGGTATTGGAACCAGAAGATTTAAGGATGGAGATTAAGGATGAGTTAAAATTTATGATAAATACATGAAAACTATTTCAGCATATTAGTAAATAAAGCTTGACACATAATTATCTTTTATGTTTTCCTAAAAGGGTCTCTATAATCATTTGATTTATTGAGTGGATTGAAACAGCATATCAGTAAATAGCTAATAGGCTCTTTCACAGTGAAAGAGTCTATCAGCTTTTTCAGAATTAGAAATTTTCAGGCCACAGGGAAAAAAATGATACCCTTTATCAGTGATGTCCGGTTAGGTTTTTGCTTGCTCAATAATTTTTTGATCTTTGACAATATTGTCCCTGTTTGAACTATGAGAGCCCTGCTCCTCGCACCCAAACAGGTCATTTAGAATGGCGGTTCGCAGCTGCCGAACTCTTTTGATCGTGACCTTTTCATTAAACTGTTTTTGGCAATGGATTGCCAGTAACAGGTAAGTGATAAGGCCGCCAAGAATCTGAACCATAAGGCCGTATTCACTGCGGGCAATGAGATGATATACCTTCAGATGTTCTTTCCACCATTTGAAAAAATCCTCAATGGTCCACTGGAGTTTATAAATTGTTGCTATTTGTTCCGCTGTTAAATCATGCCTGTCAGTTGCCACATAGTATTTGACGCCAGCAATTTTATAGCCAACAACCCGAACAGGCCTTTTCGTCTGGTTTTGATTCGGAGTACCAAGTTTAACCAGTGCATCATAAAAAATGTAGCTGTCGGAAGGGGTCTCGTGGTTATCAATAATTGTTCTTGTTGTCCTGGTTTTTATACGGCAGACAAAATGTTTGCCTTGCTCCTGAAGCAGGTCAAATTCTTTATGGGATTGATATCCACGATCCATAACACCTGTTTGCCCCTTGGAAAGTATTTTGGGAACAAAGGTGCGTTCAGCGCCGTTGCCTTCAGTCAAAAAGATTTTGTTTGGGATTCCGTGATTAATGTCAAATCCGCAATGTACTTTGGCTTTTTTACTTCCTTTTCTGTAGTTCGCCCAGTGCATTGAAAGGACTGCATTTATGAGACTACCGTCAATGGAAACCAACTCTCCTAACTCGGCGTGTTCACCCGGATGACACTCAAGAGCCTGTTTATAAAGATCCTCAAAGATAGAGTCCCCTGTGATTGATGGCTTCACAGAAACTACTACGGCTGATACCACCGTCTGGCGCAATATTTTCTTTAGCAAAAACATTCTCCTTGAGATCCTGAATTAAATGTCGGGCAGACTTGTGCTCCTGAAGATGGAAATAAACCAAAGCATTTATCTGGTCTTCGAATGTCATTTTTAAAGGGCGGTCTCCTCGAGATTGTAATTCCGGTGCTTTTGAAAGTGACTTTATCAGAGGGCACCTGAAATTGTCAAAGTTCAGGGACCGTAGTTGTTTTTTAGGGACTGAGATGTGCGTCATTTGAGCTCCTTGAGTTAAATTTTCAAGGCGCACAAAAATTTTTACGCACATTTGTCAACACAAAACAGACTGTTTTTTCAATGATTTTAGATGCTTTTTATATGCAACAACCTAACCGGACACTACTGACCCTTTATAGAAGATGCGTTAATACTACTCAAAAGCAATAAAATTGAATTTCTTATATTTTGCTTTATTGCGTATCTGCTTTACAAGGCAGAAATAACAATAACGTATCCAAGAAAAAAAGATCAAAACTCAAAATAGTTTTGGTTCATCCGATTAATGCGTACCTTTTATTGTGAAGGTCCAAAAGTTTCAACCTGAAAAACTCCGAATCCCTGTATCCATAAACTTTCCGTTTCATGGTTTTTATCTTGTTATTTGTCCCTTCTAAAGGACCTGTAGATATCCTGTAATCATAGTATGAAAGGATTCTTTGCCTGTGCACAGCCAAGGTCTTGGCAAATTTCATCAACATTGGAATTTTGGAAATATTGGCCAGATTGATCCAATTGCTGACTATCTTTTCAGCTGTTTCTTTTTTCTTTTGATTCCATATTTGCCTGAGTTCCTCTTTCATGTAGTAGACTACCAATAGCGGCTGATTTATTTTCAATGCTTCTTCTAACCGTTGGGCCTCCTTCTTGTCATCACTGAGGTTTTCGGGATTTTTTAACAAAAGCCACCGGACTCCCTTCAGAAGTTTTTGTTGCCCGGTATTGGCAAGAAGGTTGTAGAGCTTTCGCCTGAAATCCGACAGTTTCTCATTGAACAATTTAACAACATGAAATCTGTCAAAGACAATTGCTGAACCAGAAAGATTTTCAATAACAGCACTCAAGTATGCCGGGGACATATCGATGCTGACGGCTTTGATTTTTGCTTTCGATATTTTCACTTTTGTCCAAAAAGATTTCAAAGCTTCACCACCTTTTCCTTCTCCCACGTGCAGAATTCTACCGGATTCCAGATCCATCACGATGGTCAAGTATTTATGCCCTTTCCCTATGGAAATTTCATCTATGGCAATCTGCCGGACTTTCTCAAGGGGGATATTTCGATAACGCCTCAGCAGGTCTTCTTTCTGGATCTGCTTTATCGTATCCCAGCTGATCCTTAAATGGATGGCAATATCTTTGATTGTCATGAACTGAGACAACTCCAAGACATACCGTTCAAAAGCCCGGGTATAGCTTTTCCCCTCCTGGGCAAAGGATAGTTTGATTTGCCGGACAAATTGACAGAACGAACACCAAATTCTCTGGATAGCCGTCCTGAGAATCACGGGTTTTGAACCTACCGGTATTGTTCTGAGATCTCTTGTCACAATCCCTTTCCTGGTGACGGACCTGGAATTACATTCCGGGCATTTTACCGCCTCCGGTTTTGGTATGAGTTCAAAAGTGATTATTCCACCGATGAAACGTGTTGTTTTATAAAAGTAGTCACGAAGGCCAAAGGCATTGTATATGAAGCTTGTGGACATTAATTCATTCTCCGATTTTGTGCGAATAACACAAAAAAATTAGAACATGATCATGTTCACACCATCATTTCAAGCATAAAAATCCTTACTGTGTTATTGCCTTCCCAGTGATGTTTCTCAGTCCAGGTACGCGATTTTCTGATGAACCATAGTTTTTTATAGGACCGTTTTTGTCCCAGATCGGAACTATAGTTAAAAAAATCATGGAGACTTTCATATGTCAAAAAAGCTATATGCCCACAGCAAGGACGGTCAGCCCAGAGAAGACTGGCAAAAACTTGAGGTTCATCTCAAAAATGTCGCCCAAAAGGCATACGGCTTTTCAAAGGATTTCTGCTCTTCCGATTGGGCCTGGAATGCAGGACGCCTACACGATCTTGGCAAGGCCGCCGATGAATTCCAGGCCTATCTTCTTAGAGAAAACGGGCTTGATGATAGAAGGTACGATGGAATCGGAACCAGAAAAATAAATCATTCCAGTGCCGGAGCAGCCTTTGCAATGGAGGTGTTCGGCCCCCAGGTTGGATTGGTGTATGCCTATCTTGTATCCGGCCACCATGCAGGCCTGCCTGATTTTTATTCTTCAGAAACCGGACGGGCAGCCCTTCCATTCAGGCTTGACGAAGGTGAAAAGAATCTTTCAAATATCCGTCAGGAAGCAGACAAAATTGAAAAAAAGTCAGGTTCATCAGAAAATCGCGTACCTGGACTGAGAAACATCACTGGGAAGGCAATAACACAGTAAGGATTTTTATGCTTGAAATGATGGTGTGAACATGATCATGTTCTAATTTTTTTGTGTTATTCGCACAAAATCGGAGAATGAATTAATGTCCACAAGCTTCATATACCATGCCTTTGGCCTTCGTGACTACTTTTATAAAACAACACGTTTCATCGGTGGAATAATCACTTTTGAACTCATACCAAAACCGGAGGCGGTAAAATGCCCGGAATGTAATTCCAGGTCCGTCACCAGGAAAGGGATTGTGACAAGAGATCTCAGAACAATACCGGTAGGTTCAAAACCCGTGATTCTCAGGACGGCTATCCAGAGAATTTGGTGTTCGTTCTGTCAATTTGTCCGGCAAATCAAACTATCCTTTGCCCAGGAGGGGAAAAGCTATACCCGGGCTTTTGAACGGTATGTCTTGGAGTTGTCTCAGTTCATGACAATCAAAGATATTGCCATCCATTTAAGGATCAGCTGGGATACGATAAAGCAGATCCAGAAAGAAGACCTGCTGAGGCGTTATCGAAATATCCCCCTTGAGAAAGTCCGGCAGATTGCCATAGATGAAATTTCCATAGGGAAAGGGCATAAATACTTGACCATCGTGATGGATCTGGAATCCGGTAGAATTCTGCACGTGGGAGAAGGAAAAGGTGGTGAAGCTTTGAAATCTTTTTGGACAAAAGTGAAAATATCGAAAGCAAAAATCAAAGCCGTCAGCATCGATATGTCCCCGGCATACTTGAGTGCTGTTATTGAAAATCTTTCTGGTTCAGCAATTGTCTTTGACAGATTTCATGTTGTTAAATTGTTCAATGAGAAACTGTCGGATTTCAGGCGAAAGCTCTACAACCTTCTTGCCAATACCGGGCAACAAAAACTTCTGAAGGGAGTCCGGTGGCTTTTGTTAAAAAATCCCGAAAACCTCAGTGATGACAAGAAGGAGGCCCAACGGTTAGAAGAAGCATTGAAAATAAATCAGCCGCTATTGGTAGTCTACTACATGAAAGAGGAACTCAGGCAAATATGGAATCAAAAGAAAAAAGAAACAGCTGAAAAGATAGTCAGCAATTGGATCAATCTGGCCAATATTTCCAAAATTCCAATGTTGATGAAATTTGCCAAGACCTTGGCTGTGCACAGGCAAAGAATCCTTTCATACTATGATTACAGGATATCTACAGGTCCTTTAGAAGGGACAAATAACAAGATAAAAACCATGAAACGGAAAGCTTATGGATACAGGGATTCGGAGTTTTTCAGGTTGAAACTTTTGGACCTTCACAATAAAAGGTACGCATTAATCGGATGAACCAAAAGTCAACCATCTGACCCGGGACTATAAGGTCTCCATGGCCTTGTCAACGGCAACACAACCGGCCCTGCCAGGAATTGACCCGCCCTTCAACATCATTTCAAACCCATCCAAGCTGTATAAACAGCTAAAAAGGACAAAAACCATTTTCCCAAAGGATATGAAAACCCCGTCCACCTGGAAAGACATCGCCCGAGACCTGACCTGCCATAAACAGGTGCTCTGTGTGGTCAACACCCGCAAAGATTGCTTTGATCTTTTTCAGCTCATGCCCCAAGGCACCATCCATCTTTCAGCCCTGATGTGCGGGGAACATCGATCAAAGGTCATCGAAAAAATCAAAAAAGCCCTCCAAAAAGGCCTTCCCATCCGGGTCATCTCCACTCAATTGGTGGAGGCAGGTGTGGATATTGATTTTCCTGTTGTTTACAGGGCCCTATCCGGGCTGGATTCCGTGGCCCAGTCAGGGGGGCGTTGCAATAGGGAAGGAACGCTCAACACGGTTGGCAAATTAGGCAGGATCGTTGTGTTCATCCCCCCAAAACACTCACCCGGCGGATTGCTTCGCAAGGGAGAAGATACAACCAGGGAATTAATACATACGGGTAAAATCAATCTCGATCATCCTGACATCTTTGACCGGTACTTTTCCCTTTTTTACGGTAAAGTCAACGATACGGGCGACAAATTTAAAGACTGGCTGATCAAAGACGCGCCTGATCTTCATGTTCAATTCAGGACGGCAGCAAAAGCCTTTAACCTGATTGAACAAACTTCCCGCCCCCTTTTTGTAACCTATGGGAACAGCGGGAAATTTCTTGAGGAACTGCGCCACATCGGGCCCACACGGGAAAATATGCGCAAACTTCAAAGATATTCAGTTAATGTTTCCAAAACAGATTTTGAAAAAATAAAACACCAGGGACTTATAGACGAGGTGTGGCCCGAATTCTGGGCCTGGCTCGGTCCCTACAGCAATTCCCATGGCCTGGATATTTTTGGCCAGGGCTGGGCACCAGAGGATTTAATCTCCTAATATAATAAAAGAGGTGGACCATGAAAGGTTTTTGCCTGGAGGTCAGCGGGCCCTATGCCTGCTTTACCCGGCCGGAAATGAAGGTGGAACGCGTCAGCTATGATGTGATCACCCCGTCTGCGGCCAGGGCAATTTTTGACGCTGTTCTATGGAAGCCTGCCATATTCTGGCAGGTAAAACGAATTGAGGTACTCTCCCCCATCAAATGGATATCTGTCCGGCGCAATGAAGTGGGAGCTGTGGCCTCACCCCGGAAAAAACAAATATTCATTGATGACAACAGGCAGCAAAGAGCGGGGCTTTTGCTCAGGGATGTCAAATATCGATTATTTGCCGAGTTTGAATTCATCCCCCCGGAAAAAAGGAAAAAAGTGTTAAATCCCCTGCCGGAATACCTGAATGATACGGCAGAAAAGGCAATGCTCCGAAAAGATGAAACCCCTTCCAAGTATGCGGCCATGTTTGAACGGCGGGCAAAAAAGGGCCAATGCTTTAACCAGCCCTATCTGGGGTGCCGTGAATTTTCCGCCCAGTTCCGCCTGGTAAATCCTGTTGCAGAACCGGCGACTCCGGTTGAAGAAAACCGGGATCTTGGCTGGATGCTTTATGACATGGATTTCTCAGATCCCCAAAATATTAAACCTCTGTTTTTCAGACCCCAAATGAAAAATGGGATCATTACGGTTCCGGATAGAAAAAACTCAGAGGAGGTGCTGGGATGATACTTCAGGCACTTAAGGAATATTATGACCGAAAATCATCTGAGCCGGAGTCAAAAATGGCACCATTGGGATTTGAGTATAAAGAAATTCCTTATATCATCACTTTAAAACCTGACGGGACACCCATCAACATCAATTCAACCTATGAAGGCCAGGGTAAAAATAAAAGAGCGAAAAAATTTTTGATCCCCCAGGCAGTCAAAAAGACAAGCGGTGTCGCAGCGAATCTGCTTTGGGATAATCTGGAATATGCCCTGGGAGTACTCTTAAAGGAAGCACCAGAACGGGTAGCAAAACAGCATGAGGCATTCAAGGAGAAAATCCAAGCCTTAGAAAATAACCAAGAACAGGGCCTTTTTGCTGTTAGCCAATTTCTGATTAAAGAAGATAAGACTGAAATTCTTTCTGGATTTGGACAGGCTTGGCAGGAACTTATTGAGGATAAAAAAGCCAATGTGACATTCCAGCTTGCCAAAGATACCTGCATTATTTCGGAACGGCCTGAAGTAAAATCCATCATTTCCCGGGCAGCCGATTCAGGCAGCCATAAGGATGGTACCATTTGCCTTGTGACCGGCAAACAGGTCTCTTCGGAAAGACTTCATCCCGCCATAAAAGGGGTGTACGGCGCCCAAACCGCCGGTGCCAACATTGTCTCGTTCAACCTTGAGGCATTTAAATCCTTTGGCAAAAACCAGGGGGATAACGCGCCTATGGGTAAAAATACTGTTTTTGCCTATACCACGGCCCTAAACTATCTGCTGTCCAGGGATTCCGGTCAACGGATGCGGGTAGGAGATGCCTCTACAGTGTTCTGGGCTGAAAAAGCCTGTGACCTTGAACAGCAACTGCCAAATTTTTTTGGAGAGCCGCCCAAAGATGATCCAGACCGGGGGGTAAAAGCTGTGGAGAGTCTTTTCCGGTCGGTTGAAAACGGAGCGTACTTAGAAGGAGATAACAAAAAAAATAAATTTTATGTACTGGGCCTCTCCCCCAATGCCGCCCGTATTGCCGTCCGTTTTTGGATAGTGGACTCGGTCTCCAATATGGCAGAAAAAATAAAGCTGCATTTTGAGGATATCCGCATTATCCACGGCCCAAAGGAGAGGGAGACACTTTCCCTTTTCCGGCTCCTGGTATCAACGGCGGTCCTTGGAAAATCAGAAAACATCCCCCCAAACCTTGCAGGAGAAACCATGCGGTCGATTCTCCAAGGATTGCCCTATCCCCAAACCCTGTTAATGGCAGCCCTTCGACGTATCCGAACGGAACAGGCTGTCACCTACGCCCGGGCGTCCCTGATCAAAGCCTGCATAAACCTATCAATTCGATTTAAACATCCCCATATAAAGGAGGAACTTCACATGAGCCTGGATGAAAACAATACTAACATCGGCTACCGGTTAGGAAGGCTGTTTGCCACCCTTGAAAAAATTCAGCAGGAAGCCAGCCCCGGTATCAACGCAACAATCCGAGACCGTTTCTATAGTTCTGCATCCATGACCCCACGAACAGTCTTTGGTAACCTCTTAAGATTAAAAAATCATCATCTGTCCAAGTTAAACAACAATGGCCGCAAAATATATTTTGAAAATTTATTAAACCAAATTATCAACGACATCCCTGCCGACCTTGCGTTCCCGGCCCATTTAAATATTGAAGACCAGGGGCGATTTGCCATTGGCTATTACCATCAGATGCAAAAATTCTTTACAAAAAACACAAAAAATCAAAAAGACAAATAAAAACAAGGAGAACCTAAACATGAACGAATCCAATAAGAAAGAGATCATCACAAACCGCTATGACTTTGCCTTGATTTTCGATGTAAAAGACGGGAACCCCAATGGAGATCCTGATGCCGGGAACCTGCCCAGAATCGATCCTGAAACCGGACACGGCCTTGTCACGGATGTCTGCCTGAAAAGAAAAGTTAGAAATTATATTCAAATTTTAAAAAAAGCAAAAAAACCATTTGATATATTTATTAAGGAAAAGGCTGTCCTCAACACTCTCATTGACCAGGCCCATGAACAGGAAACTGTAGAGAAGATAAAAAACAAAGGCGATAAAACAGAAGTTGCCAGAAAATGGATGTGCCAAAACTATTATGATATCAGGACCTTCGGCGCTGTGATGAGCACGGGGAAAAATGCAGGCCAGGTCAGAGGGCCTGTCCAAATGACCTTTGGAAGATCTGCGGACCCGGTTGTCACTCTGGAACATGCCATTACCCGGATGGCCGTTGCAACCGAAGCAGAGGCTGAAAAACAGCAGGGAGACAACAGAACCATGGGCAGAAAAAATACCATCCCATACGGGGTTTATATGGCCCACGGATTTATATCCCCCCATTTGGCCGACCAGACAGGGTTTAGTAAAACTGATCTTGCCTTATTCTGGGAATCGCTGGTTAATCTGTTCGAGCTTGACCGTTCCGCAGCCAGAGGACTTATGTCGACCCGAAAATTAATCATTTTTAAACATGACTCTGCCTTAGGTAGTGCACCAGCCCATTCATTGTTTAACAGAATCTCAATCACAAAAAAGGATGAAAACACCCCCCCCCGTGATTTCAGCGATTATGAATTAAAAATCAATGAAACAGGCCTACCCAAGGGTGTTACCATTGAAACAAAATAGCCGGGTAGTTTCTAATGATAGATAATTCTGATCTTCTACCCCTGTCCGCCCTGCAGCATTACCTATTCTGCCCAAGGCAGTGCGCCCTGATCCATGTGGAGCGGCTATGGTTTGAAAACAAATTCACTGCCGAGGGCAAGGTCATGCATGAACGGGTGGACAAGGGGGGTGACCGGGACCGGGGGGAGGTAAGGGTTGAATACGCCCTCGGCCTGACCTGCCGGCAACTTGGCTTGGTGGGAAAAGCCGATGTGGTGGAGTTTCATCTTGCCGATAAAAAAAAACAAATATGGATGCCCTATCCTGTGGAATACAAAAGAGGGCGGCCCAAAAAAGACAATATCGACAAGGTCCAGCTCTTCGCCCAGGCCCTTTGCCTTGAAGAGATGTACGATACCCGGGTTGAAAAAGGAGCCCTGTTTTACGGGAAAACCCGCAGGCGGCAAAAAGTGGACTTTACCCAGGAACTCCGACAGGAGACCAGGGACACGGCCCGCAGACTCCATACAATGATCCGGGACAGAATCACGCCAGCCCCTGACTATCATCAAGGCAAATGCAGAAACTGCTCATTTATTGACTTTTGCATGCCCCGTGTCTGCGGGAAAAAATCAGTCCAGGCCTATATGAAAAAAATGGTGGAACCCAAATGAAAAAACTATTAAACACCTTGTTTGTCACCACCCAGGGCAGCTACCTTTCCAAAGAGGGGGAAGCCATTGCAGTCAAAGTGGAAAAAGAAATAAAACTGAGGATCCCCATACACACCCTGTCAGGTATTGTCTGCTTTGGCAATGTATCCATGAGCCCTTTTCTCATGGGATTTTGTGCGGAGAAGGACGTTGCCGTATGCTTCATGACCCAGTATGGAAGATTTTTAGCCCGGATCAAAGGCCCGGTTTCCGGGAATGTTCTTGTCCGCCGGGAGCAATATCTCCGTGCAGACAAAGAAGATATCTCCTCCCGGATCGCTGCTGCCATCCTGTCGGCCAAAATATCCAACTGCCGCAGGGTGCTGCAGCGGTTTCTCAGGGATCACAAAGATAAAACAGAAGATGGCCGGATCCAAAAGGCCGTAAACCATCTGGAACGATCCATGAGAGATATCTCCGGTCCTCTTCTCACCCTTAACCGGATTCGGGGCATTGAAGGAGATGCCGCTGCCGGTTATTTTCATGTCTTTGATTCTCTGATTACGGCACAAAAAAAAGAGTTTTCCTTTACCGGAAGAAACAGACGGCCACCGCGGGATGAGGTCAATTGCCTGCTTTCATTTTTGTATACCCTTCTTATGCATGATGTCAGATCCGCCCTTGAATCTGCAGGCCTTGATCCAGGGGTTGGTTTTCTGCACAGGGACAGACCCGGGAGAGCCGGACTGGCCCTTGATATGATGGAAGAGTTCAGACCCTTGATTGCCGACCGCCTGACCTTGACCTTAATAAATCTTGGTCAGGTGAACAAAAATGACTTTTTTAAAAAAGATTCAACCGCAGTATACATGACGGATGAAGGCAGGAAAAAAGTTCTGGTTGCATACCAAAAGAGGAAACAGGATCAGTAGTGTCCGGTTAGGTTGTTGCATATAAAAAGCATCTAAAATCATTGAAAAAACAGTCGGTTTTGTGTTGACAAATGTGCGTAAAAATTTTTGTGCGCCTTGAAAATTTAACTCAAGGAACTCAAATGACGCACATCTCAGTCCCTAAAAAACAACTACGGTCCCTGAACTTTGACAATTTCAGGTGCCCTCTGATAAAGTCACTTTCAAAAGCACCGGAATTACAATCTCGAGGAGACCGCCCTTTAAAAATGACATTCGAAGACCAGATAAATGCTTTGGTTTATTTCCATCTTCAGGAGCACAAGTCTGCCCGACATTTAATTCAGGATCTCAAGGAGAATGTTTTTGCTAAAGAAAATATTGCGCCAGACGGTGGTATCAGCCGTAGTAGTTTCTGTGAAGCCATCAATCACAGGGGACTCGAACAACTGCAATTTATCTTTGAGGATCTTTATAAACAGGCTCTTGAGTGTCATCCGGGTGAACACGCCGAGTTAGGAGAGTTGGTTTCCATTGACGGTAGTCTCATAAATGCAGTCCTTTCAATGCACTGGGCGAACTACAGAAAAGGAAGTAAAAAAGCCAAAGTACATTGCGGATTTGACATTAATCACGGAATCCCAAACAAAATCTTTTTGACTGAAGGCAACGGCGCTGAACGCACTTTTGTTCCCAAAATACTTTCCAAGGGGCAAACAGGTGTTATGGATCGTGGATATCAATCCCATAAAGAATTTGACCTGCTTCAGGAGCAAGGCAAACATTTTGTCTGCCGTATAAAAACCAGGACAACAAGAACAATTATTGATAACCACGAGACCCCTTCCGACAGCTACATTTTTTATGATGCACTGGTTAAACTTGGTACTCCGAATCAAAACCAGACGAAAAGGCCTGTTCGGGTTGTTGGCTATAAAATTGCTGGCGTCAAATACTATGTGGCAACTGACAGGCATGATTTAACAGCGGAACAAATAGCAACAATTTATAAACTCCGGTGGACCATTGAGGATTTTTTCAAATGGTGGAAAGAACATCTGAAGGTATATCATCTCATTGCCCGCAGTGAATACGGCCTTATGGTTCAGATTCTTGGCGGCCTTATCACTTACCTGTTACTGGCAATCCATTGCCAAAAACAGTTTAATGAAAAGGTCACGATCAAAAGAGTTCGGCAGCTGCGAACCGCCATTCTAAATGACCTGTTTGGCTGCGAGGAGCAGGGCTCTCATAGTTCAAACAGGGACAATATTGTCAAAGATCAAAAAATTATTGAGCAAGCAAAAACCTAACCGGACATCACTGAAACAGGATGAAATTTTCCATCCCTTTATCGAAGAAAAAATTTTGGTGGGACAGCTTTTCCATATTCAGGCGCTTTTAATGAACCGATATATGCGCAACGATATGGACGGATATCCGCCGTTTTTCTGGAGGTAAATCAAAATGATGGTTCTTGTCAGCTACGATGTTTCAATAAATAAAAACGGCCATAAAAGACTTCGAAGGGTTGCCAAAGCCTGCAAAGATTACGGGCAAAGAGTTCAATTCTCAATTTTTGAATGCAATGTTGATCCTGCGCAATGGACCCTTCTCAGGCAAAGATTATCAGATGAAATCAATCCTGAAACAGACAGCCTGAGGTTTTATTTTTTGGGTTCCAATTGGAAAAAGAGAATCGAACATATTGGAGCAAAAAAAGGAGCAGAGATTCCCATGGGGAAACCAGTGCCCCATGACTTTTATTTTGAGCTGAGTTTGCCGTCTTTGATGATCTTGTTTGCCATGGAAACAAGGTCTTCTGGAAGGGTCAGGTCAAGTTTCTTGGCCACATCCATATTGAAAAACAGGTTTAAATCTCTGGGATCGGTGATGTACCGGGTGGGAATGTCTGCGGGTTTGGCACCCTTGATCACATCGACGGCCAGCCTGCCGGTTACCCTGCCCATCTTGTAATAGTCTAATCCACAGGCCGCCAGTACGTCGGTGGTGTCGGCAGAACCTGGGTCCGAGGAGATCACCGGAATCTTATGGGCCATGGCAACCGAGGTCACGTCGGCCAGGGCCGTGAAAACGGTAAAATCTGCGCTCACGTATATCCCGTCTACCTTGGGGGCAATGGTCTGAACCGCCGACTTTACCTTGGATGGGTCGGGGCCGGTCAGCGTGGCTGCCACAAATTTAATACCCAGGGCCTTGCAGACCTCCTTGGCAACCTCGGCCTGGGCAGCGGCATCAGCCTCATGGGAACAATAAACATGACCCAGGGTTTTCAAAGGCTTGATCCGATGCAAAAGCATGATCTGCGCTTTGACCGGGGGCATATTTGAGGTGCCGGTCACCCATTTTTCAACATGTTTTAAGGATTTTAAAAGAGTGGCGGATTTCGCAAGACCTGCCTTCTTGGGGTCCATGACGGCACAAAAGAGCACGGGCCGGTCCTCAATGTTCCAGGCCAGGGACTGGGCTGCCATGGCGGTGATCCCCACGGCAATATCCACCTTTTCAACCACAAATTTCCGGGCAATGGAATTGGCGGCAGACCTGTCGGCTTTGGCATTCTGCAGGTCAAACCCGGCATTGGGCAAGCCTTCCTTCACCCCGTCCTGGATCCCCTGCTCAAGTGCATCCAGGTCCGGGTGGGTCATCAATTTTGAAATACCGATGAATACATCTTTTTCAGCCTAGGCTAAAGAAAAGGTACCCACCAGGACCGCCACAATTAAAATCAGTATTTTTTTCATTCAAACTATCCTCTTGCTGTTTTTTTTGATCTTGCAGGCCTTTTACTGAAGTAAAAGAGTTCACCCGGTCATTTTCAGCCTTGCCATTAAATTAGAACGGCCATTGTATAGGGTCGCGATAAAAATGCAAGCCACAATTAAACCTGTTTTTCTGGGGGCCTTATCCCAAGGTTTACTCTTTGACGAAATCAAATACAACCCGGCATGGACAAAAGCCCTGAAATCCGTCCCAAGGATTATACATTGACAATTTTGCCCATGAATTGTTAAATTCATTCTTAATATTTTCATTTACGAATTTCAGCTTTCAAAAGCGACAACATTTATGGCCAAACATAAAAGTCTTGTAAAAACCTTCTGGGTCAGTGTTACCCTTCTTTATCTGGCCCTGGTATGCCTCCTGGCCTATCTCTGGCTGGGATGGGAGCTGAACACCCGGAAACAAGAATTTCGCCAGGTCAGAACCGCCTATATCGCCTCCCGGAAGCAAACCATTCAAACCCAGGTGCAGCAGGCGGTTCACTATATTCAACATAAAAAATCTCTGGCTGAAAAACGGGTCAGGCAGTCGGTAAAATCCCGGACTCAAGAGGCCTGGGAAACCGCCACCTATATCTGGAAAAAAAATAAGGACTCACTTGGACCCGGCCAGATCAGGGTATTAATCCACGATGCCTTGTTTGCTGCATCCTGGGATGAGGGCAAGGGCTATTATTTTGCCGAAGACATGGCAGGCACCGAACTTTTAAACCGGAACAATCCAGAGCTGGAAGGAACCAACCTCATGGGGGTCCAGGACTCCAAGGGCAAATATATCATGAAAGATTTCATTCGTATTGCCCGCTCTGCCCAGGGGGAAGGATTTTCCACCTATCATTGGAACAAGCCGGACAAACCCGGCATCTTTGTGCCCAAAATTTCCTATGTCAAATATTTCAAACCGTTGGACTGGGTGATCGGGAACGGAAAATACATCATTGATGAAGAAGAAAAAATCAAAACAGAAGTCTTAGGCTACCTTGAAACCCTCAAATTCGGACCAAAGGGCTATATCTTTGCCGGCACATTTGAAGGGCTGAGCCTGACAGGGCCTTTTAAAGGAAAAAACACCCTTGATATCAAAGATGCCAACGGGGTGAAAATCGTTGGGGAACTGATCCAAGCGGCCCGTTCCGGCGGAGGGTTTGTCAATTATGTGGCCCCGAAATTCAAGGGGCAGCCCCCTGCACCCAAGGTCAGCTATGTCCGGGCAATTGATGACTGGGGCTGGTATATCGGCACCGGGGTTCACATTGACTCAATCGAACATCAGATTGCCATGAAAGAGGCTCAGCTGAAAAAGGCCACCCAGGTCCTGATTTTAAAAACCTTTATAGTCCTTGGCCTCTGTCTTTTGGCCTCTGTGGGCCTGGCCTGGCTGCTGTCCAGAAAAATCAGCCAGAACCTGGAACTTTTTATCCGATATTTCAAAGAATCTGCCTTCAAACATCGCCCCCTGGAAAATGATCAAATTTGTTTTTCCGAATTCATTCCCCTGGC
Source organism: Desulfobacter sp. (assembly GCA_028768545.1). Taxonomy (NCBI): domain Bacteria; kingdom Pseudomonadati; phylum Thermodesulfobacteriota; class Desulfobacteria; order Desulfobacterales; family Desulfobacteraceae; genus Desulfobacter; species Desulfobacter sp. The sequence goes on along the minus strand of CP054838.1, from coordinate 1,365,914 downwards.
AGACTCCGCCAGCCTCATGCTCAAGGAGCGAAATACATATGAAACAGACCTGGCTGCCAGCGAAAAAAAATACCGGCGATTATTTGAGCAGTCCAAGGATGCCTTCCTGATCCTTGAAAACGGGAAAATCATGGATTGCAACCAGGCCTCGGTGGAGATGCTGGGGTATGACAGCCCAGCCCAGCCCATTGATCGTTTTCCCTTTGACCTTTCACCGCCGGTCCAGGCCGACGGGCAGGATACGGCTTCAAAATCCAAAGAGATGATGGCCCATGCCGTTAAAAACGGCAGTCACAGGTTTGAATGGAACCATATCCGGGCCAACGGAGAAGTCTTCCCGGCTGAAATTTTGCTCACCGCCATCTCAGCAAACCCCAAACAACAGATCCTCCATGCCACCTGGCGGGATATCTCAGACCGGAAAAAAACCGAAGCCATGATGATCCAGACGGAAAAAATGATCACCGTTGGCGGGCTTGCCGCAGGCATGGCCCATGAGATCAACAACCCCCTGGCCGGGATGATCCAAAGCGCCCTTGTGGTCAAAAACAGGCTGTCTTCCAGCCTTCCTGCCAATGGACCTGCCGCCCAAAACGCGGGGATCTCTTTAACGGCCCTGGAAAAATACCTTGAACAAAGACAGGTGGTCAATTTTTTAGACACCATTGTGGAGACCGGTAACAGGGCAGGAAAAATCGTCCAGAATATGCTCAATTTCATCCGGAAAAAATCCGGAGAGAAATCCCTTCAGGATATTGCCGGGATAATGGATCAGAGCATTGAATTTGCAACAAACGACTACAGCCTTAAGAAAAATTACGATATCCGGAAAATTAAAATTCAAAAACAATATGCCAGGGATGTTCCCAAGGTGTTGTGCGACGAGAGCAATATCCAGCAGGTGTTTTTCAATATTATCAACAATGCGGCCCAGGCCATGGCAGGCCATTCATACTCTAAAGAGCAGCCCGGCCTTGACATCGGTATCGTTCAAAAAGACCAAGAGATCTGCATTACCATCCAGGACAATGGACCGGGCATGGACCCGTCCGTGTCCAAACACATTTTTGAGCCCTTTTACACCACAAAGCCGGTAAACCAGGGCACGGGATTAGGGTTGTCCGTCTCCTATTTTATCATTGTCCAGGACCACGGCGGACGAATTGATCTCTCATCTGAGCCCGGAAAAGGGACCTGCTTTACCATCCGTCTCCCCCTGGCACCCCAAAACGTCCTTTGAGCAATGGGCAAATCTTGCAAACCCCTCCGGACAATGATAGGTTGGGCAACAATATTTCACAGTTTAAAGGAAAGCGCGTGGACACTCAGATCCAAGAATTGGTTGGTCAGCCCATTACCCGGTACAAGGGGGGATCGCTGGTAAAAGAACAAAGCTTTGTTGCCCTTGAAGTGCCCTTGACCTTTGTGGTCAACGGCCATGAAATGGCCACCCTCATGTGCACCCCTTCGAATTTAAAGGCCTATGCATATGGGTTTTTGTTTACCTCGGGTATGATCAAGTCAGCCAAAGAGATACTGGACCTGGATCTGGATACAAAAAAATGGCGGCTGGATGTGAGGGTCAAAAATTTCCAGGACCCTTCGGACTTAGGCCGGCGGGTCTATACCTCAGGATGCGGCAAAGGGGTGATGTACACCTCAATGATGGAAATTGCCCTTCGCCATCCGGTTCAGACCCGGGCCAGGGTCAGGGGCCAGGCCATCATTGATGCCATGGGGTGGCTGGTCAAATGCTCTGATCTTCACAAAAAAACAGGGGGTGTCCATTCTGCCGGGGTGAGCATCAACAATGAAATGCCCCAATTTCATTACGACGATATTGGAAGGCACAATGCCGTGGACAAGGTGATCGGCACCCTGGTGCTTGAGGATACAGACCCTGAAAACCTGGTGCTTTTGGGCACAGGGCGGGTGTCATCGGAAATTCTCCACAAGGCAAGGCGGTTCTCCATCCCCATCCTGGCCTCCAGGGGAGCGCCCACCCACCAGAGTATTCTTCTGGCCCAGGAGATGAACATCACCATTGTGGGCTTTGTCAGACCGAGCAATTTTGCCGTGTTTACCCATCCTGAACGGATTGTCGCCTGATACCAATGCAGGGCCTGATACCGGTTCTGCCATGCACCAGACAAACCCGCCGTCTATGAGGGCCTAGCCCGGATATATTTTTTTACAACCCGACTTGTTTCAAGGTGATGCCATGGCTTTAACAGGATTGACCCCGGAAATGATCATTGTTTTTATCTTTTTGATCCTTGTCAGTCTTTTCTTTATCCTGGATCTATTCCGGGTGGACATGGCAGGGCTTTTACTCATGGTGCTCTTACCCCTGTCCGGAGTGATTACACCGGCCGAGGCCGTTTCCGGATTAAGCTCCAACGCCGTGATCTCCATCATTGCGGTGATCATCATCGGGCACGGGCTTGATAAAACCGGGGTGATGAATCTCTTTGCCCGGGCCATTATCCGGTTTGGGGGAAAAAGCCAGACCCGGGTCATGGCACTGATCTCCGGCACGGTGGCAGTGCTGTCCAGCTTTATGCAGAATATCGGGGCAGCCGCCCTGTTTTTACCGGCCACCCGCCGGATGTGCCGGCAGCTGAACCTGCCCGTCTCCCAGATTCTCATTCCCATGAGCTACTCTGCCGTGATCGGCGGATGCATCACCCTGGTGGGATCCAGCCCTCTCATCCTTCTCAATGATCTGGCAGCCTCATGGTGGAGCCATACCCGCATGGCAGACCAGCCCTATCTCCCTTTCACCCTTTTCAGCGTGGCCCCCATCGGCCTTTCCCTGACCCTCTGCGCCATCCTCTACTTTGTGGTCTTCGGCAAACTCATTCTGCCCAAGGCAGCGCCTGGCTCAGATGTGTCCTACCTGCTGGATCATGACCTGGAATGCACCTATGGTGATGAGGTCGGTTCTGTATTTGAAATGAGGGTGCCAAAAGACTTTTACACCAGACGGCTTGAGGAACTTGAACTTCGCCCCAGATACCATGCCACCGTGGTCTGTATCTCAAAACACAGGGGACGCTACCGGGTCCTGGTGCCGGGACGAATGGATGTGATCGAGCCTTCGGATGTGGTGGGCCTTGTGGGATAATAAAACCCATGCGACCCGGCTGGCCAGGGAAATGGGATGGGAATTGCTGCCCGAGCCGGACCGGCTCAGCACCATCCTGTCCAAAGAAAAATCAGGGATTATTGAGGCCATTGTCCCCCCCAGGTCCGAGCTTACAGGCAAAACCCTTCACCAATACGGGTTCAGAAAAAAACTAGCCCTCAATCCCCTGGCCCTTTACAGGCGGGGAAAACTGATTCTTGAAGATATCTCTGAAACCAAAATCCAGGCAGGAGATGCCTTTTTATTGTTTGGAGAATGGGAAAAATTTCATTTGGCCAGGCCCAGAAAAGCCCTGACCTTTACCCAGGATCTTAAAGGCGAGGTTTTGCACCCGGAAAAGGCCTGGACCGCCATTGCCTGCCTTGGCCTGGCCCTGGTCCTGTCCCTGGGATTCAAGGTCCAGCTGTCCATTTCCCTGCTGGCAGGGGCGGTGGCCATGGTGCTCGCCCGGGTCATGAACCAGGACGAAGCCTATCAATCGGTCGACTGGATGACGGTCTTTCTTCTGGCAGGGCTTATCCCTTTAGGAATTGCCTTTGAAACCACAGGGGCGGCAAATTTTCTGGCCGCCTCAATCATAAACATCACCCAGGGCATGCTCACCCCGGTCCTCCTCTTCCTGGTCATTGGCTGCCTCACCTCTTTTTTCACCCTGGTCACCTCAAATATAGGGGCAGCGGTCCTGATGATCCCCTTGTCCATGAACATGGCCCTCCACACCGGGGCTGACCCCAGGATGGCCGCCCTTCTCGTGGCCGTGGCCGCCTCCAACATCTTTATCCTGCCCACCCACCAGGTCAATGCCCTGGTCATGCGGCCCGGAGGATATAAAATCAAGGACTTTATCCGGGCCGGATCCGGCATGACCCTGATCTACATCGCCGTGGTCATGGTGCTCATGGTTTTTTTCTACGGAATCACACCGCCATGATGAATCAAACAGGTGGTTTCATTGAACTGGGGATAATCTGACAAAGAAAAGTGGAGAACATGGCCGTAATTCACATAATCCCTTCTGACGGTGCATTGCCTAATATTAAAGAGCGGAAATACAAGGGCCTGGCTGAGCAGCTTGATCTGGGCCTGCTCCCAGAGCAGCACCTGCCGCCGTGGATCAATATCGCTTTTTGCATCGTCTAAAAGACTGTCCATGCCTGAATAATGGGAAAAATTCGTGTGGGGGGTTTTACCTGTTTTAACAATGGAATCTGAATGAAAAAATCCCCTAAGATAGTTGTCTGCATTGGGGCGGAAGGTAAAATAGAGGACAATGGGGTTTAAATTCTCACGGATTTTCTCATGGTATAGCAATGCCGATAATTATTTATACATCCTGATAATTTCATCAATCGTTTCGTTTTCATTGTATTCACGGATGGTTTTTAGGGCCGCAAAATCGTGTTCAATCGGATTGAGATCCGGTGAATACGGGGGCAAAAACAAAAGAGCTGCACCAGTTCTTTCTATCAAATATTTGGTTTCTTCGCCCTTGTGGAAGGATGCGTTATCCATCACAACGACATGATTATCGTTCAGATGTGGACTCAACTGGTGTTCGATCCAAGCATTAAAGATATCCGCATTGCATGTTCCCTGAAACAAAAATGGTTCTTCAAAACTATATTCGATGCGGGCAGCAATCAAAGACGTTCGAGGGTGCTTTGTTCCTGCAATCAAACCATGAACACGCTGCCCTTTGAGAGCATATCCATAGCGACGGGTTGTATAAGGCGAAAAGCCGCTTTCATCAACATAAACAAACGTTTTGCAACGACGTACATAACGTTCACGAAGACGAAGATATGCCTTTCTTTTGCTGTCGCTTCGCTCCCTGTATCCCGTCATCTTTTTTTTCGAGTGATTCCGAGTTGTTTCATATTATACCAGATACAGGCACGGGATACTCCGAAATGCTGCGCCCTTTCCGATTGTGTCATGTCATCATTTGTCTCCACATGGAGGCGCAAAGCTTCCAGATCCAAACTTCGTGGTCCTTTTGGACCGGGTTTCTTGTATGACAAACCATCTTCGGCAGACGTCCAGTTGTGAACACTTCCACGGGATACATTAAACTGACTGGCAGCTTCCGTCTTGCTTCCTCCATTTTCTACAAAATCTATAACGCGTTTGCGTAAATCTGATGAATATCTCATGGGGAAAATATAAGTTGTATAAATCCTTGTTCAAGTAATTGTTTGCTCTGCTATAAAGGGAATGGGAGACCCGGGTGAGTTTCAGCCTCACATTGATCCGGGCCAGCTGCTCTTTGAGCACCTCAAAGGTTTTTCGGTACAATCGTTTTTCAGAGACCACCATGTCCAGATCAAATCCCGATTCATACCCGGCCCGGGCCAAAAGTTCTTTTGCCCGGCCCAAGTCATAGGCCGGGGCAAGGTTCAAGGCCTCTACTTTTTCATTGGTCAGTCCTCCGGACAGAAAGTCGGCAGATATGGGGGCCAGCACCAAAGAGACCAGGCGGCCGGAAGAGGCATGAAGAAACGCTTGCCTGTCCATGGCATGCATCATGGCTTTTCTAACCCGGAGATCATTTAAAGGCTTGATGGACGGATTAAAATGAAACATTCCGGTAAATCCCGGGCCAAAGACATCCACCCGGGTTTTGGGCAGTTTTTCCATGCGTTCCAGCCAGCCGGGAGCCCCGGTGCCATAGATCACATCCAAACAATTGGATCTGTATTTTGCCTCTCTTTGGGCTGAATCCGGCATAAAATAAACCGACACCCCCTTGAGGCAGGGAGCCCCTCTGAAATAATGCTCATGGGCCTTGAGCACAAGTTTATTTTGGGGCTGATAGTCGACAAATTGAAACGGGCCTGTGCCCACGGGGTGTTTGAGAAATTTTCCATACCCCCCGGGTTCAAACACTTTCCGGCTTAGAATATACCCCCCCGCCAATTGGTGATCAGAGGGAAAAAAAACAAGAAGGAAACCGGCTGATCCAGAATAATATTCAGGGCATATGAATTGACAACCTCAAAGGTCATGCCCTGGTAATACCCTGAAAAAACGCTTTGTTCAGGGTCGGCGACTTTTTTCAATGAAAGGACCACATCCTGGGCCGTAAGTTCATGGGCGGGAAAATAGGGACTCTCGTGGAAAAAAACCTTGGATTTAAGATGGACGGTCCAGACCTGTTTTCCACCCTTGATCACAAATTTGGGCATTTCAAGGGCAAGATCCGGTTCAATCTTCCGGACGTCCCCGGGGGTGTAGCGCAAAAGCCCGTTAAATACCATGTCGGCATAGGTGGCGCTCTGGGCGCCTTTGACAAAAAAAGGATCCAGGCTGTCCAGCTTGGAACTGTGAAGGGCATACCGCAGAACACCCCCCTTTGCAGATTCACATTCCAGGGGGCGGGCCAAGGCGCAACTCAAAGATGTCCCCAGAATGCAGAATATGACCAACCAAAGGGAAAAAATCAATTTTCTTAAATTTAACGGTCTTAAAATTGTCATGGGGTTGAATGTAAAAAAACCTGGAGAAAAAATCAAGGGTCAGTAAAAAAGGCCAGTAAGGGATCCGAACTGATGATATAATAGACATCCCCCTTGTCGTGGGCAAAGGCTTTGTCCATGATCTTGATCTCGGAGTTAAGTTTCACCGTGGCCACAATGGCCAGGGATTTTTTTTTCTCCCGGGCCAGGTTGAACTGGTCTGCGGTAAATTTGCCTTTTTTTCCCCAGGCCCAGTAGACCACCTTGTCATGGGCTGAAAGGGTTGGGTCTTCATAGGATAAAAACAGGTCTCCCACAAGGGTCTGAACCCGGGCCTGGTCAACCTGTTCAAACTGCTCATACATGACCAGCACCCGGTGGGTGGTGCGGTCTGCCACAATATTAAGGCTCTTGTCCCTTAATTTATATACCTTTGAAGCATTTGCCTTTTCAAGATGATCCCTGGCAAAGGCCTGCTGGGCAGAGGTGAGTTCGCAGCAGAGCACATATCCCTGGCGTTCTATATTCAGAGCCTGGACTTCGGCAAAAAGGTCTTCAAGTTCACCCCCTTGGACAGGAAGAATACATACCCAAAAAAGCAACACCCCAAAGGTTAGGGCAAACCAGAACGCCAACAGTTTCTTCATTGTCACCCCCCCAAAAAACATCAGGCAGAAAAGAGCGCCACCGCCCCTTTCTGCCTGACGGAATTAAGATCCCGACCTTGGAGTTCATGGCCTCTCCAAGATCAGGGATAATTGCAAACATACGCTTTATTGGTTATAGCGCAGTTTGTTTTCCTCTTCAATCAGCTTCATGGTTTCAGCCGAACCGCCGGTCCGGATCCAAAGATGTTCAGGTCTTGCCAGCAGATCTTTTATGTATTTTTTGTACTTTTCGCCCTGGCCTGCATGGTCGGCCAGCTCCTGAACCTCGGGCAGAAATTCATGGTAAAAATTTCTGGAGATCTCATAGAGGCCGTGCCAATGGGTATAATCCGGTGCAAACATGGCCGCAGCCATCCGGGCCCTGCGGCCCTCATGGTGCCAGATCTCAAACCAGGTGTAGCCGATCTTATGCTGGAATCCGGAATTTTTCCAGATCTTGTCTTTTTTGAGCATCTTCACAATTTCAAGCCCGGGTTTTCCAAACTTGTCATTGTACAGGTTGACCGTATCGTCCAATTGCTTGTAAAAATCTTTGATATGGTTGACCCCGTGGCAGGATTTACAGACCTCCTGCATGGATTCGCGGCGCTGTTTCCAGGTCACCACAGAGGCAATGGTCTTTTCCTCTATCACTTTTTTAAGCTTGTCCCCTTCCCTGACATAGGATTTTTTCTTGGCCTTTTGTCCGGCCCGGGGGGGCTGATCGCCGGTAATATCCGTGACAGACCCGTCGGTAAAGGTCACCCGGTTCAGCTTAGATGAGACAGGGGCCCTTAAATTCCAGGACAATCTGTCGCCCACATTATGGCTGTTTTTGGCAACCGATCCGTTCAGTTTGATAAAGGATCCCATGTGGCAGGTGGAGCAGGTGGGTGCGGTATGATAATCATCGCCCAATACCCAGGACCCGTCCTTGTAAATATTCATCCCGTTGGGGGTATTGCCCTTTTCTGCCGTGAAAAAAGCAATCCCGTGCTTGGACTCCTCATAGATCTCTTTTTGGGGATGGTCCGGGCCCAGATGGCATTTGCCGCAGTTCTCGGGCTGACGCGCCCGGGAGGCTGAAAAATCATGTTTGGAATGACAGGCGTTGCACACCCCCTTGGTTCCGTCGGGATTGATCCTTCCGATACCTGAATTGGGCCAGGTATTGTAATCCATCTGGGGGGCATCGGTTTTGGACCTCAGGGTCTTGCCCTCCTTGTCCCGTTTCAATGAGACCACAGAGCCGTGGCACTGCCAGCAGCCTGAGGCCATGTTGCCCTTGTTGGTGGGCATGCCGCCGACCACCTCGGCCAGCATATTGTCCAGGGAGGCCATGATTTCGCCTGCGGTGGCATGGTGGGAAATCGCCATTTCCCTGGCCTCGGGCTCATGACATTTGGCACAGTCATTGGGAGATAAAATCGCCTTGATAAAGGCCCCTTCATGTTTGTACCCCATTTCATCACCCGCCTCGGCCGCATGGCAGGTATAACATCCCACCTGGCCTTCCTTGGCTGCGGCATGGGCGGAATTTTCCCATTGAAGCACCAAGGACTTATTCTCCTTTAAATGGCAGGTGATACATTTTTTATTCATTTCCTGATTTTGGGGATTTTTGACGTCAAAGGAGGCCTGGGTCAGGGCCAAAGCCGAGCCTGCCGTAAACACCCCAAAAATTGCAACTGCCAAAAATGACCTTAAAATAGTCATACTCAAACCCTCCGTAACAAGTTGATTGGGTTCAACAGGATTTTGCCTTGATCCTGCTGTTTTGCCTTGATCCGTCACCACCTCCCTTGCAAGATTTTATATTTTTAGGTTTAAATATTAGGTTTCATTCTCCCCGGCCCAAAAGGGAAAAATTTTGCCCAGACCCCAGAGGATGATAAAGGGAATGGACATGACCACGATCACGGCAATGATCCCTTCCTTGTCAAACCATTCCGGGTGAAACTGGGTATAGCCCCTGGCACTCTTGCTCATGAGCTGGCCGCCGATGACCACGTTCCACCTCATGATCAGCACCTGGAGCAGGAGGATGGCAGAGACCGAGCCTGCCAGAAAATTATAAAAGAATTCATCCAAACGCATGAGGCCCATCACCCCTAAGAGGATCAAAGGAATCACAGAACAGATCTTTACCTGCCAGAGCCAGAACGATGAGGCCAGAGGACCGTTGAGCAGACCTTCCACCATGTGGTGGTAGCCGGTCTTAAGATAGGAATGTGAAAAGACCTCGAGCATTTCAAAGGAAAAGGCCAGGATAAAAAACAGGGTCAGGGTCTTGGCCATGGTCACAATACAGGCATGGTCAATGGATCGTCCTGAAAATTTCCGGATCAGAATATAGGCCAGGATAACCGCGGAGATCCCTGAGACACAGGCGGAAAATAAAAATATCACGGGCATGAGCGGGGTGGACCAGGTGGGATTGGCCTTGACCCCGCCAAAGATAAATCCCACATACCCGTGGAGCACGGCAGCAACGGGGATACCAATGCCCACCAGAATTTTAATGATTCTTGCATCCAGGGCCAGGGCCTCTTTTGACAGATCAATGCTGTCCAGGGTGATAATCCTGTAGAGCACCTGAAGCCATCCTTTTGAGATGCACCTCAGTTCCACCAGCACCGGCCGGTAGATAAAAAGAACAAAATCACCACCCCCATGGAAACCGCAAAAATATAGCCGAACCCGGCCATGGCCGAAGAGGGGCTCGGGGTGATGAGCATGTTCAGATTCCGCTCGGGATGCCCCAGATGAAGCAGCAGCGGCAGGGTGGCACATCTTAAAAAGGCCAGGGCAAAGAGCATGGAAAACCGGGCCACCGGGCGCAGGCTTTTCACATCAAACAGATAATACAGGGCCGCAATGATAAAGGCCCCGTCCACAAGCCCCGTAATATAGGGATAGAGCACGATCATCATGGACCAGTGCACGTGAAGATCATTGGGAAAAACATAGTTGGACAAAAGCATGGTGGCAGACCCTATGGAGTCAGAAGCCCCCTGAACCGAAGCAAATGCAGCATTCATCAGACCACCTCCCTTCTGGCCCCTTTGTAATACAGGGCAGGCCAGGTGCCCATCTCTCTTTTCAGCACCGTCAGCACTCCGGGTCCTTTAAGGATCTGATAGACCTCGGAAGATTCATCCTTGAGGCTGCCGAATTTTCTGGCCCCTGTGGGACAGACCTCCACACAGGCCGGTAAAAGGCCTTTGCGGACCCTGTGGTAGCACCAGTTGCACTTTTCCACCACACGGGTCTCAGGATTGATAAACCGTACCGAATAGGGACAGGCCTGGATGCAATAGGCACAGCCCACACACTTTGCCTCATCCACCAGGACAAAGCCGTCCGGCGTGGTAAAGGTGGCCCCCACAGGGCAGACCTGGACACAGGGAGCTTCTTTGCACATATTGCAGAGCTTGGGCACAAAAAAGGTGTCCCTGACCTTCTCTTCTATGTCCGAACGGGGGGTCTGGTATCCGTCCAGGCCCCCGTTGGGGGCATCCACATAAATCCGGTCTGAAAATCCTTTGACATATCGCTCCACCCAGGTTCTGTAATTTCCGTCGGGCACATGATATTCGCGTTTATCCGCCACACAGCAGGACCCGCAACCGATGCACTGGGTAATGTCCACGATAAAGGCAAACTCCTGGTCCAGGATATCATAGTCATGACCTTGGATTCCCGGAATCTACTCGGGGGGCTCAAAGGCATTGGCCCCCATGGGATAAACCAGGTAAAGGGAACCTGCAATGGTCCCCTTGAGTACCTGTTTCAAAAAAGACCGCTTTTTCATGTCCGGCAAAGGCTTAACAAATTTCATATTTTTTTCTCCGTCAACCCGGTGATCGCTTTGGCCCGGTTAATATATTTCAACGGGGCATGGACGTGGTGGCACTGGTTGCAGGTATGGCTCAGCTTGACCTGCTGGGCTTTAAAATGGTCCGGCATGGCAACGGTCTTGATCACCTGTTCGGATCTTGCCTTGATTTCCGTATTATGGCAGCGCAGACAGAGCGTTGTAATCTCTTTTCCCTTTTTTACGGGCAGGGCAGCTGTTTTTTTATTTTCCTTGACATGGCCTGCATAGGGGCCGTGGCAGAATTCACAGGAGATGGTTTTGTGAAAGCCTGCCTTGTGAACCTTTGCCTCATACCCATGGCAGGAATAGCAGGATGCGTTTGTGCCGTGACGGATGGGCATCATCGTCTCTTCATCAATGGCATCGGCCCTGTAAGGGCCGTACACCCCAAAGGATTTGGGAACCAGCAGGGACTTGAACAAGATCCCGCAGCCCACCATAATGCACAATCCAACAGCCAGGACAACCAGACGCATCTTATAGCTCAGACCCACATCCACCCCCCTTGTTTCCGATTGGTCTGCGAATTTAACCCAAGATCAGGGTTAAAAAGACGCAGTTATGGACGTACTCAATTTATGGTCACTTCTAATAATTGTCTTTTGGCTCGATTTCTTCGTTGCCACCTAAAGGTCAGAACCAGGTAAATTTGAATCCTCGATTTGGAGAGAAGCATATGCTTACAACATTTAATATATTTCTCTGGTTAAAATGTTTCTGCGCTTTGAACTCAATCCAAAATTCTGATTATTAGAGGTACCCTTATTAGGTAAATATATGAAATTTTACCATGGAACGATTTTGGAACATTACCATTGTGTGAGGGGGATGATCAAGAAAAAATTCAAAGATTTCAAAACTCTGGCAAATTAGGATTTGACCCTGGGCCGGATTTCATCCATACTTGAAAAACAAATGATCATCCTTGACTTGCGGAGAAAAACCATGTCATTTTTCACATCCGATCCGAAAAACTTTAAAATTACATTGGAGGTGGTACCTCCCCAGGGCAGCAATTCCCAGGCGGTGATGGAAAAAATCCTGACCGTTGCAGATCTTGGGTTTGACGGGTTCAGTGTGGCCACCAACCCGGTGGCAAGACCCAGGATGTCTGCCATGGCCTTTGCCCACCTGCTTCAAAGGCAGACCGGAAAACCTGCCATCCTCCATTTTACGGTCAGGGACCACAACCGCTTGGGTCTTCAGGCAGAACTCTGGGGTGCAAAAGCCCTGGGTCTGGACACCATTATCGCGGTGACCGGGGATCCTTCGCTCCCGGGTCCTGAACATCCCACCACCTCGGTGAACGATCTGAATGTTTTTCAACTCATCACCATGGCAAAAAAATCCGGCCTGAACACAGGGGCTGTCCTGGACTTTCGTCCAGAGGTTGACGGCCTTGATCATGAAATCAAACGGATGAAAAAAAAGGCGGCAGCCGGGTGTGAATTCATGGTGACCCAGCCCGTGTATGACCATGACACGGCCATAAAAATCCAAAGGGGGCTGGCCCATATCAATATCCCGGTAATCATGGGGATTCTTCCCTTGATCTCGGTAAAGCATGCCCTGTTCCTGGATTCAAAGGTGGATGGGATTGCGGTTCCCCCTTCCCTGATTCAAAAAATGAAAAAAAATTCAACTCCCATAGACACAGGCATCCACAATGCCCGAGAGATGCTGGGCCTGGCCCGGGAACTCTTTAGCGGCGCCTGCGTCATGCCCCCCTTTGACCGGTTTGACATTCTAAACCAGATCCTTTAGACTCGGTTTCATCATATTTTGCCTTAAAAGCCCTGCGCTGTAAGGGCCAAGGCGTAAATTTAAGGATATAACAATCAGAGCATAAGGCCGTTATTAAATAAATCCAAAATCTTAATCACCAGCAAAGGGTAAGACCCGTGTCAGACTACTTTCCCATCAGACCCTCCCAGGTCCAGTTTTTAAAAACCATCCCCTTTTACCATCAATCCAAGGATGGAGAATATCTTTTATACAAACAGACAGGCGACCTTTTAGATCATGAGCGGGCAAGCCAGACCCGCCACCCCCAATTGTTTATTGAAGAAAAAGACAAGGCAAAGGCCTTGAACCTGCTGACCCGGACCCTGAATATGGACCTTGCCAAACAGGTGGCCGAAGGTGGCCTGGTCCAGATCAAGACCGCACTTTCCAATATTGTCAGGGAAATCCTGGAACCGGGCCAGGAAGCCGCCATGACAGCCCTTCCGGAAACCCTGGACATCCTCCTTGAAAATATGAGCCAGGACCACACCACAATGGATTATCTGGGCAAAATAACCACCACCTCAAAAATCATTGTGGAGCATACGGTAAATGTCCTGGCCCTGACCCTCCAATACTGCTTTTTTCTGGACCTTTCAGAAAAAGATACCCAGACCTTAGGGCTGTGCGCCCTGCTCCATGATGTGGGCACCTCAACTTTGGACAGAGAAATCATCGAATCCAAGGAGCGTCTGACCCAGAGCCAGTTTAAAACCTATCAGACCCACGCCCAGGCAGGGCATGACATGATCCTTTTAAACGCGGGATTTGATCTGGCTGTGGCCAATACGGCCCTGGAACACCATGAACGCCTTGACAAAAGCGGGTATCCCAATGCAACGGATATTTCCTGCCGGCAAAGCCAGATCATTGGCTTTATTGATTCCTACGAATCGTTGACCTATAGGAGCAAAGCTTTTCGCAAGGCCAGAACCCCCTTTGACACACTCAATCTGATTAAAAAAGAAGTCAAGGAAGGCAAATTTTCCCTTAAACTCTTCAAGGAATTTACCTCCTGCCTTATCCGATAGTCCGAATATTTCATAACCTGAAGGTCAGAAACTGACAATTTGAGGAAACTGGACCTTGATATCTTTAAATACAGCAAATTATAATTGCTTGCCAAACCAATTCCAAGGGTGACCACCCTTGGGGCGAACCGATTTTACCTCATCTGCGTCGTTGAAGGCCGTTCACACTATACTCAATATGTGCCCTGCGACCCAACGGCGAAGATGATTAAAAAGACAAGACATATGGGAGATTTTATTCTGACCGGGAGCCTAACCCCATGTTGCAAAAATCATGAAGGTTTCAGCTGCAAGGTTGGGATAAACCTCTTTTGCTGTTTAAAGGGAAGGGGTTCCGGGTCTGGGTTTAAAAACCAGATCCTTTACCTTAAACCCATAGGTTGCTTCCTTCAAAGAATTGCCGGCCTGTGCTTTCCGGTCATCAAAAAAATCTTTCAGGGTCTGTCCGATCACCTCAAAGGCAATATCATCCCAGGGCATCTGTTCTTCTGACAACAGACAAACTTCCAGGCTCTCTTTTGTGGGGCCAAAATCCAAAGACAAGAGTTCTGCAATAAACATAAAATAAATCTGGTCGACAAAAAGGATGTTAAACATCCGATAAGGACCAACAAGACGGACCCTGGCCCGGGTCTCTTCCAAGGTTTCCCTCACGGCCCCGTCCTGAACCGATTCCTGGTTTTCAAGATACCCGGCAGGCAGGGTCCACTTTCCTTTTCTGGGCTCAATATTCCGACAGCACATCAAAATTTTGTCCCTGAACACGGGAATGGTGCCCACCACCATTTTAGGATTTTCATAATGGACATGGCTGCATTGACTGCACACGGCCCTGACATGGTCATCATCATCCGGAATCCGCTCTGACATTCGACTTCCGCATTGGCTGCAAAACGGTATATTCATTCTCCTGCCTCTCTGGAAGGGCAGCCCGTCTCCAGGCACACCCGGTGCGCCTCTTTTCAGAATAAGTCCCCTAAAAAGCAGGACGTTTCGGGATCTGAAAAGACAGGCCTCCCAATTTAATTCTTTGCATGGGGGCATCCTTTTGTTTGGCCCATGAGCCGGGTGTATAAACAAAGCTCCGGTCAACCTATATGCCACAGGACACCATGCAAATGACTCTTGGATAACCCATACCGCAAATAGGCGGCACAGACAAGGTAAAATGCCGGTTGTCAAGGCTCAGGTTTCTTGACATCCCATATAAAATTGTTTATTTTTCCCCCTGTTATGAACCCTGATGCCAAGTCCGTTCATGCGGACGCCCAAAAAACAGCCGACACCGGGGCCAGGATATTTCAAGCCCCCGGTAAAAAGGGTGCCCATGCGCTCACGAATGCGGATAAGGGTCTGATCACCCTGGCCGTCAAATGCCGGCTGATCCCAGCTGACCAGAAAAATGCCCTCATAGACACCTTTGAGCAAAAACGCAGGACAAGGCCCGATTTTACGGCAGAACAGCTGTTCAAGGAGACCCAGCCTCTTTCAGATGAGGACATTGAATTTCTCTTTGCCGTCCGCCACCACCTGGAAATGAAAATGCTGGATAAAAAATTCGGGGAACTTGGGGTGGCCAACCGATTTGTCCAGGCCAAAAGCGTTAAAAAAGCGTTGGATATCCAGAGCACCATTTTCAAAGAATCCAACCAGAGTAAGCTCATCGGAGATATTCTCCTGGAAAACCAGGAGATTTCCAAGGCAGACAAGGCCGCCATCCTGTTGACCCAGGACCGGATCAAAGAGGACCTATTGTCAGAGGCCATGAACGACATTGCCGTTTCAAAGATGGATAAAATCTCTTTGAACATGAGGTTCGGCGCCATTGCCATTAAAAAACAATTCATCTCCATTGACCAGCTCAACCAGGCCCTAAGGGTCCAGGAAAAAAAGGCAGAAGAGACCCGGGCCAAGCCCTATCTGGGACTTGTCCTCAAAGAGCTGTTCGGCCTTGAAGAACAAAAACTCAGCCGAATCCTGCAAATCCAGAAAGAAATGGAAAAAAAAAGACTCTCCCTGGAACAGGCCCTGGACAGATACAACTCTGAAACCAGCATTAACAAACGCATTGCCCAGCGCTTTGAATATCGGTTTTCAAAAAACAAGCTGGCCGCCTATTTGATCCAGGTTAAACCGGGCTATGAAGACCTCCTTCTGCCGGACCTTAAAAATTGGCTTTATTCCATCGGCATTATCTGGGGCATCTGCCCGGATAAAGAGATCAAGGCCTTTATTGACCAGAACCGGTTGGGCAATGAAATTAAAATTGCCAGAGGCCGTGCCCCTGAAAAGGGAAAAGACGGGAGAATGGAATTCTACTTTGACACCCAGTTTATTGCCTCGGGCGCAGAACAGGAGGCAGACCTTCTGCCCATGGTGAAAAAAGGGGATGCCCTGGCCAAGCAGATTCCGCCCCAAAACGGGATTCCAGGCAAAGATGTCAGTGGATTTTCACTGACCCCCGCCCCGTCGGCCCCGGCCTTTCTCAACTGCGGTCAGGCACGAGGATCTTTTCATGGCCGCAGATGAGGGGATGGCTGTGCTCGATCAAAACCGCACCCTCTTTGTCCTGCCCCAGGACCAGTCCGTTCCGGAACGGCATTATACCGGGGCCATTGACATGGATCTGGGAGATGAATACAAAGGGGTCAACCTCACGGTGGACGGATCCATTCTGAAAAACGGCCAAGTCCGCTGCCAGACCCTGAAGGTCTCCGGCAATGTCCTGGGCCAGGTTTCAGCGGCCAAAGATATCATTGTCAAGGGGGAGATCGGCTCAAGCAAAGCAAGTGAGCCTGCCAAAATCAAGGCGGAAGGGAATATCCTGGCAGGAAAGACCATTTCCAATGCCATCATCATGACCGGAAAAAGTCTGAAAGCGCCCAATGCAGACCTGAAAGCAGTGGCTGTCCAGGCCTTTGAAGACATTATTGTTAAAAATATTTTCAGCACAGGTCCCAGGCCCTGTGTTCTCCAGGTTGGCAAGGCCCCCAATCTCAGGGCAGATTCCATCATGGCCATGATAGAGGCCCGGACCCAAAAACTTGATCAGCTGCGCTGTGCACAAGAACTCCAGGCCCTGGAAACCTGGTTTGCTGAAAAAACAAAGATCAAAGAGGCCTATCTGAGCCAGCATCAATATTTAAACTATGTCCTGGCCCTGTTGGAGTTCAAGCCTTTGTCAGGGGTCAGCACCCTTGAAGACATACTTGGAGCCGTAAACCAGAATCCCGGCAAATGGCCGGACCTGCCCTTGGCCCCGGTGAATGATCATTGGGACAACGCCCCCTTTGTTCAGCAATTGATCCACACGGCCCAAACAATGGATTTCAACACCTTAAACGCCCATGTCAGAGCACAGGCAGATATCAAATACGGAATGTACAAGGGTGCAGTAAGTGCAGACCGCAGGTATACCCGCAAGTATGACACAGAAAAAAATAAGCTGCTTCAAATTGTTCAAAAAAGAAAACCAAAGATAGAGGCCCTAAAAAAGACCATTGAACAACTGATCATCAGAAAAGAGACCTTTATCCTGAGCCAGGCCTATCGATCCCAGCAGGTTCTCCCGGCGGTCCGGGTAAAAAACAAAACGGAAAAAGAGACCATCATCAAGGGAAGAAAGGCTGTGCTCACTGTTGACCAGGATATATTCGGGGTCAAATTCACAGAAGAGATCAAAACCTGCGAATCCCCCGCCCAGATCCTGATCCAGGGATCAGGATTAAGGGGATTAAAGGTCTGGTTCTATTTTTTTCTCAAACACAGAGGCAAAAAACTGATCTGATTCGCAGATCACATGGGAATGGACATTTTGAAACTCGATTAATAGTTTTCTGGCCAAGGGGGTCAGGGTGGATCCGCCGCCGGCAGCGCCGCCGGTATTTCTCACGAGCAAGGGACGGCCCAGGCCCTCTTCTGTGGCTTTGATCTTTCCCCAGACCGCCCGATACCCCATTTTAAGTTCCTTTGCCGCGGCATTAATGGATCCGCACCGGTCAATGGCCGAAAAAATCCTGAACCGGCCCAGGCCGAAAATCACCTTGCCCGAGTCGTCTTCTATCCACACCTTGGACCGTATTAAAAATGGGGTTGTCATATGGATCTTTTCTTATCAGAAAACAGCCGGGATGTGAATTTTTAAAACCTGGTCTGCCGCAGCAAAAATCTCTGGTTTATCCCGGGATCACAGGGGAATAATATCCAGGGCCGCTTCCATGTGGCAGCAAAAAATATCCTGAATTCCCGACAGCCCTCCAATTCCCTGATCCACCACATCCACACGGATCCCGGCATTTTCAAAACATTTTTGCCAGGAATCTGGTTCACAGGTGAGATCTTCCTTAAAATGGACCCCGGCCACCAGCATAAATGGGATCAGGCAGATCCGTTTAAATCCTGCGGCCTTGACCCGGGCAAGAATATCTTCTTTTTCAGGATACCCTTCCACCACCCCGGCAAAAACATGGGCACCAAATCTTTGTCTGAGTACATCTTCAAAGGCTGGATAAGCACTCCAGGCAGGATGATCCGTGCCATGGCCCACCAATACGGCGGCAATGCCGGTCTCAGGTGCCGGAATCGATCCTGCCAAGGCATTTGCAGCCTTGACATAATCTGTTTGAGAGGTCAGAAGGGGACGCCCCATGGAGACCCTCAGGCCGCTGGCCTGGCCCTGGGAGACCAAACGGTCAAACTCGTGGCCGCAGATCAAATGCAGGGACTGGAGCACCGCCCATTCATGGCCCTGCTTAGCAAGATCAGCCATGATTTCCAGAGGATCTTTAAGGTCCAGATTTTTTTTCTGTTTCATGGCATGCTTGACCATTCTTGAAGAATAGGCCCAGAGTAACGGGTTCCGGGGAAATCTGGTTTTAAAAAGCCCGTCCATTTTTTCATAGGTGGAAAAGGCATTTTCCGTGGTACCGAATGCCGTAACAACAAGGGGGATATCTGATTTTTTCACTAAATCTGTCATGGGCAGCTCCATAAAGGATAATGGGTTAAATTTTTCTCCAACATTGCAAACATCATAGGGGTTACAGGGCCAAAGCAGTAAAATGTCTGCTGTTGCCTTTTTTTACAACACCTTTGAATTCTAAGGTTTTCATCATTTTTAAAACTGTTTATCCAGGGTTGGGGGGCTCTTTTTGCCGACAGGCGTACTGGCGAGTCCCTTGATCTGGTTTTGGGCAATCATTTTTCTCACCTGGACAAGAGAGGCCCGGGCAGCCTTTTTCTGATCAGGATAAAGCGCAGCCCTTTCAAAGGCCCGGGCCGCAGTCTCAAACTGCCCGGTGTTCCAGGCGGCATATCCCATCATCAAAAAAGCCCGCCCCTTGAAGTCCTTGAACCGAGCCAATTGTTCATACACATCACCTGCGGCCTGGTATTCCTGATGATGAAATAAAAGACGGGCTTTAAACTCAAGGAGACCGGGATCTTTTTTCAAGGCCAGTCCCTTGTCTGCCCAGTCCAGAGCAGACCTTGGGTCTCCCCCTTGAAAAAAGGCATTGGCCATCTTTAAGATGACAGCGGACCGGTCCTGATGCTGTTCTTTTTTTTCAGGTGATGGCTTGCCTTGAATTTCTTTTTCAGGCCCTGCTCTAAGCCAGTCTTCATAATACCGGGCCGCCTCCAAAGGGATATTGCAGGCAGAATACAGATCTGCTGTCAGACGAATTTCAGAGGGGGATAACGGGGTGAGAAATCCATAAATCATCAAGCTCTGAAGGCCTTGCGCCAGCCGATCCTTTCCCAGGTGGATATGGGCAAGCGCCTTCCACCACTTAGGTTCGCCCGGATCCTGACCGGTCAGATTCCGGGCATAATCAAGAGCTGCTTTGTCCATACCCAGGGTCAGGTATTGATATAAAAGCACCTCTTGCCAGTTTTTTTGTTTGTCTTCCCGGGAATCTGCGGCAAGGGTTTGTATCCACGGCAAGGCCTCCGGGTTACGGTCCAGGGCAAAAAGGGTGTTGACCAGAATTTCGGTCCACTCAAGCCGGATCTCTGATTTGTGGCGCTTGATCAGCCGGTAAAATGTATCCAGGGCCTCTTGGTGGGCATTGGCATGATAAAAACAGGCCGCCCCATAATACAGGGATTTGGCCTTTTTTTCCCGGGCCGTATCATAGCCCCGAACAAAGGCATGGCCGGCCTTGGCCATCTGGTTCAGCCCATACCGGCACTGGGCCAGGTTGAGCCAGGCTTCTGAAAAATCAGGGGCCTTGGCAACGGCCTGATCATAGGCACGGGCGGCCTCTTCCAGTCGGCCGGCCACGGAAGCATCCATCATCATCAGACAATTTCCCAAATAAAAATCAAGGGTGTAATGGGTATATCCCTTTTGGGCGGCCAGGGCCCGGGTCACCCCCTGCTGCCGGTCCTGAAAGGCCTTGATCACGGCTGCGGCCTCGGAAAATTTTCGGGCCTGGATAAGGGCTGCTGCCCTGTTCACACACAAGGCCGCACCCCGGGGCAAGTTTCGAAAAATGTCTTTGGCATGGCCATGGGGTGCCCATCCGGCCAGGATGACCAGAACCAGGATGAACAGGATATAAGAATATGGGCGTGGCCTCATCATTTCTCCAATTGAAACCGGATGATGGTCCGGGCCTGGACGGCCACGGCCTCTCCCTCAACCGTACCGGGAATAAACCGCCATTTGGACGCACAATTGATCACAGCAGTTTCAAATATCCCCTTGGGATCAGCCTCAAGAATGGTCACATCCCTGACCCGTCCCTTGGGGGTCACCACAAACTGGATCTTTACCCAGCCCTCAATCCCCATGCGGGTCGCCCGCAGCGGATATACCGGCGGGATCTTGGCAACAGCCGTCAGGGGAAGGTCCAGGTCCCCGGCCAAAAAAGGCCCCTGGGGCATGGGGGCTGTCATGGAAACATGGGACAATGGCGGCATTTCAAGGGGGCTGGAAATTTCAGGAAGCCGGGAGTTGAGTTCAAAGGGCAGCCGGGGTTTGACCATGGCGGGCACCAAGGTCTTAAGCCCTGTTGCTGGGGTCTGTTTAACTTTTTCCTGACGGGGTTTGGGCGGTTGGAGATTCTTTTGCTTTGGGGTCAGCCTCTCTTTGGGTTTGACCCGGACCACCTCCAGAGGGTGGAGATCTTCAAGGGGTTCAGCCCCCTGGGGCACCCCCTGGATAAGATTGGGCATGATCCCGAATAAAAACAAATTCAGGCCCAAAGACAAAAATACGGCAAGCCCCCATCCCATCATATTTTTCCATTTCACCGGTGTTGGCTCAGGAAGGAAAACATTTTTAGGATCCATAAAAATTTACCGCCCCTTTGGCAGACTTGCGGCAATGGAAACCGTTTTGGCCCCGGCCAGTTTGCAGGCATCCATCACCGAGATCACCAGGCCGGTTCGGCTCTCCTTGTCCGCCACAATGACCACTGCGGATTCCGGATTTTCAGCCAGGGCACGCTCCACATTGGACTGCACCGCCCTAAGATCGACCTCTCGCTGGTCTAGATGGACAGTGCTTTCCTTGGTCACTCCCAGCAGAATGGTGGACCGGGTTTTGGCCTGGGCTGTGCTGGCCGAAGGCCGGGAAATATCCACCCCAGTCTCTTTGACAAAAGAGGTGGTGACCAGAAAAAAAATCAGAAGAATAAAGACCATGTCAATGAGAGGAGCAATATTGAGTTCAAGACTCTTTTTCTGGGTCCGCCTGGCTGCGGAAATATTGAGCATTTTATGACCTGCCTCTGGTTTCAGGTTGTAAAAACCGTTTTAAGTAAATGCCTGTGGAAGAGATCCGGTGCTTGAGATTCATGGTCCTCTGGTTGAGCCAGCCGCTCATGTAAAGTCCGGGAATGGAAATCATCAGCCCGGTCTGGGTGGTGACCAGGGCCACGGAAATCCCCGAAGCCATGGCCCGGGAATTACCCGTGCCGAAAAGGGTGATCACTTCAAAGGTCTGCATCATCCCCACCACCGTACCCAGCAGCCCCATGAGCGGTGCCACCGAAGAGAGCACACCAATGATGGAAAGATATCGGTCCAAAGAGGCATTGACATGGATCACGGCCTCATCCAGGATATTCTGATCCAAAACAGGATCCTGACTGCGTCGGGATAAAAAGGCCCTGACCAGAAAGGCATTGGCCCCCTGGTCCCGGGCCGCAGGCCATTGGTTTTTTTGGACCATTTGTCCGGCAGCAGCCCTGGAAATATTTTTCGAATACAGCCTGCGCAAAAAAAGAACCCGGTTGAAAATAAGGACCCACAGAATAAACGAGACCCCGAGAATGGGAAGCATCACAATCCCGCCGGACCGGATATAGACTTGCATATGATACAAAAAGTCAGGCATCAGAATTTATCCTGGGTTGCCATTGCTGACCTGCCTGGCCTTGAACACCATATTGACAAAGGAAACCGCCTTTTCCTCCACCTGATTAATCTGGGTTTCCACCTGCCGGGACAACAGGGTGTGGCAGAGCATGCTGGGAATGGCCACGGCCAGTCCCAGCATGGTGGTGACCAGGGCCTCGGAAATCCCGCCGGACATCATTCTGGGATCCCCGGCCCCGTAATAGGTAATCACGTGAAAGGTATTGATCATGCCCGTGACCGTGCCCAGCAGCCCCATGAGGGGGGCAATGGCGGCCAGCATGCCCAGGGTGGACAAAAACCGTTCAACAACGGGAATCTCTTTTAAAATGGCCTCCTGAAGCGCATTTTCCATCTCCTCCCGGCAATGGGTCCTGAAATCCAGGGCCTTGAGCAGCACCCTGGGAATCAGGCCTTTTTTGCGGTCACGCATAAACCGGGCGCATTCTTCCCAGTCATCCCGGTCCACCAGCGCCGCCACCTGGTCCATGAAAGGATCAATTTTAACCCTCTGCCTGATAAAAAAAATCACCCGCTCCCCAAGTATCACCAGGGCCAGGACCAGAATCACCAGGATGGGCCAGACAATGGGTCCGCCTTTGGGGACCTGGGCTGCAAGGCTGAGTTCATGGGTGAATCGGCGCAAGGCCCCTCCCCTGGAAATGTCCATGGGTGCGCTGTCTTCGTCCCCGGAAAGATAGCCCTCCAACTGGTCTGCCATTCGGGCCGAAGGCTGTTTGGACAAGGCAAAAAACCGCTGGCTCTGGTCTGAATACAAGAGAAAGCCGATCTCTTCAGCCTGGCCGGATTCGGTTTCCAATACATAGATTCCGTTAAAATTGCCCAGGGTCAGAATCCGGGCGGTCCGGTCACGGCCCTGCCGGTCTACAATAGGGCCCTGACAGAGGTTTACCTCGCCCGAAGACCGAATCTCATCAAAGAGGGTTTGGGTCATTTTCTTGAGATCATCCATGGACCAGAAGCGTTCCTGGTTGATTATGGGGAGCAAGAAAGGATGGCGGTTGGGGTTTAATCCGCTTTGCAGGCTTTCAACCAGAAGGGCTTTAAGCTCTTTGGCATGGGAATGGACAAATCCGGCAAGTTCCTTGTTCACGGCCCTGCAGGTCTCAAGGCTCTTCCCAAGCTCAAGTCCCTGGGCCCTGAGATTTTGGACCTTTTTTTCAAGGCCCTGGGTGAGTTTTGCCAAATCTTTATTTTCAGATTTCAGGGCAGCAATGGCCTGTTCAAGGGCCTGGCGATCCTTTTTGATGGTCAGGGCCTGTTCCCGGGCATGGGCCCGGGCGAATGCCAATTCCGAAGCCGCCTTTTGGGCCATTGTTTTGCGTTGTTTTTCCAGACTCTGAAATGACTGGCGCATATCTTTTGCCAGGCCGGTTGAGGCAGTCGCCATGACCAGAACAATCACAAGAAGGCTAATTTTATTCATGGCTGCCTCCCGGGGACAAACGTCCGATGGGCAGGCTGATCACCTCAATGGACCGATGCTTTTCAGCCATGTCCACCACCCCTGAAATGGCAGGTACAAAGGCGTTGTCCAGAACCTGCCATTGGTTTTGGGCCACATCAAAGAGGGCAGCCCGGCCCCGGTCCAAAGAGAGAAAAAACAGGGAGACCCGGCCCAGGCGGAAAATATTCCCCAACACCCAGGCGTTGTCCAAAAAGATCTTTTCCTGGTAAACCTCAACGGTATTCCCGTATTCCGCCTCGATAAACAAGGCCTCCATGGTCTTTCTGTACTTTTCAGCAGTGGACACCTGCCCGTCATCCAGAATGGCAGACAGCCTTGCCAGACGATCGGCTCTTTCCCCTGCCAGAAAAGGGGCATCCGTTTTGACCAGAAGATTCATCTCCCTGACCACAGAGGCGAGAAAGGGCAGGATCTCTTTTTGAATTCTCAAAGCTTCTTTTTTCTCGGCTGCCAGGGCCTGGTTGGCCTTTTCCTGATCCGCCCTGTCCCGGGTCAGGCAATCCCGGACCTTGGCCAGCCGGATATTTTCAGCTGTGAGCCGGTCATAAAGCTCGACCAGACGGGCCTGTTCACCATCCCATGCCTCCACTTGCTTCTGGGCTGCCTGCCGGGTATTAATGGCCTGTTGAACCGGGACCTTTATATCCCGGTCCACTAAAGTATCTGCCAGGGCCGGGCCATGGGCCAGAGCCAGAATCAGGGCCAGGCCGTACACCATCTTCAATTTCATTTTAAGATTCCACTTATAGTTTCCAAAAAAAATCCCCGAACCGTAATAGTTACGATCCGGGGATATCCCTTTTTTATCCGATAGATCAAGCCAGACCCCTTGCGTGCCGCACAAAAAGGTCGGTTTCTACATGGCAGGTCTTCTGACTTCCGGATCATTCTCCTGCTGCGCCTTCCCATTTATTAAACAGTGGCATGATGCAGCAATTGTCCCCGATCACAGCGGCGGGCCCGTTTCCGATTCTAACGGAATTCCCTATTAAGCCTTTTGGCACCAGGTAAATTTATGTTTAGTTGCTACAAACCAAGGCAAAAAATGTCAAGTAAAATATACTGGCCGCCAGGGCCGGAGTGCTCATATTCTGCGACAAATCCCTATCAGGGCTGAAAATGCACCCTTGGGAATACCCTTGTGCGGACAATAACCTCTGAACAGGGCAATGCCGCCCCCCTCAAAAAAATAAACGTCCATGAATCTTAGACCACCTCCTTTTGAGAGGGTGGATAATTCTTTGGACAACCCAATGACAATATTTTCACATTTCTATTGACAATTAAAAGCCCGGGGGAGTAGTAAAACAGCTGAAACATTGTTCAGGTGCGTGTAACAACGCAGACGCAGACCGAGAACCATCGGATGCAAAGGGAATCCCGCGAAAATCGGGAACGGGCCCGCCGCTGTAAACCGGAGACAAAACCTGCGCAGACCACTGGCAAAATTGCCGGGAAGGAGCAGGGAGTAGGATGACCCGGAAGTCAGAAGACCTGCCTGGACAAAAGCACCCCTATTTCTCGTGGACAGAGAAGGTACTTTGGATCCTGATTGGATAGTTATGGGAAATCCCGGATCGTATATATACGGTCCGGGTTTTTGTTTTCTACCCTTTTGGGGATGCCCGGACCCTAAGGTTTTTACTTAAATTTTAGGAGGACAAGAAAAGATGAAAAAATGGTTATGGATTTTAATTATTTTAACGGTCTGGATGCTGCCGTCAGTTCTTATGGCTGACGACACAGATGAAATGGTGGTAACAGCCAGTCGGGTAAAAGAAAAGAAAAAAGAGGTCACCCAGACCGTACAAACCATTGACAAAATTGAAATTGAAGCCTCAGGGGCCAGTGGCCTGGCAGACCTTTTGGCGGAAAAGGGCATCGGCCATATCCACAAATATCCCTCGGGAAACACCTCCGTCGGTATCCGGGGTTTTCGAACAGACCCCCACGGCAACGACCTTAACGGTAATATTCTTATCCTCCTTAACGGTCGACGGGCAGGAACCGGAAACCTGACCAAATTCATGACCAAAAATATTGAACGGGTGGAAATCATCCGGGGCCCTGGAGCCGTCCAATACGGGTCCGCCGGCATGGGTGGGGTCATCAATGTCATCACCAAACAAGGCACCGATAACTTTGAAGGGTTTGTGGAAGCCGGTTTTGGCAGCTACAGCCACAACGAGCAGAGTGTGGGCCTTTCTGGAAAATCCGGTAAATTTGACTATTCTGCAGCCATCACCCGGCTGGACAAAGATGATTATAAAACGGTAAATGACGGGGATTACGCCAACACCAATATCGACGACCAGATCAATGCCAGTATTAATCTTGGATACGAATTTGCCCCGGACAACCGCATTGGTCTGATTTACAATTTCTATGATGTTGAAACCGGGAATTGGAGTTCTCTGGCATATAATTCAGCTAATGATGATTATACCGAAAAAGACAACGCCTCTCTGGATCTCATCTATGACGGTGCCACTGAAACCAAATCCTATACCTGGCGTCTAAGATATTTCAACGGAGAAGATAACAACAACTATTATTACCCGGATTCAGGTAAGGATGCGTCTGAAACTGAAACCGATCAGAACGGTATCCAGGCCCAGGTCACAGGAAATTTCGGTCTTTCCCAGCTCACCCTTGGCACGGACTGGGTGAATTATGATATTAACGCCAGTGGCGTGGCAAGCGAATACGACAACAAGGCCCTCTTTGCCCTGGGAAAAACCAGATTGCTTGGGGAACGCCTGATTCTTTCTGGTGGGGTCCGACTGGATGACTATGAAATCGAAGGTAACGGCACTGAAAAAAGTGATGATGATGTCACCTTCAACCTGGGTACAGCCTACCTGCTCACAGACAATTGGAAAATCAGGCTCAACTTTGGCCAGGCCTTTGTCATGCCCACGGCAGAACAATTACTCATAGATATGTCATATTCCGGCGGCTTTTATATCTATGAGGCCAACCCCAACCTTAACCCGGAACGCAGCCAAACCTATGAAGCCGGTATTGAATACGAGTCTCTTTTGACCCGGGCCGGTCTTACTGCCTTTTATACAGACTACAAGGATAAAATCGTATCCGCATATTCCCGTACCGTGGGCATGAGCAATTATTATTCCTATTCCAATGTAAATGAAGCAACCATTTCCGGTATTGAGGGCACCCTCTCCTTTGACATGGGTGGTCTTCTGGGATGGGGCCTGGAAGTCAGGCCTTTTGCCAATTTCGTTTATCTGAACGAATATGAAGACGGTGATACGGGTAAGGATCTCCTTTATACTTCCGATATGACCATTTCAGCAGGTCTCAGGGTTGCCGATCCAGATCTTTTTAATGTTAATCTGGTGATTACCCACACAGGAGAGCAGGATATCAACGTATACAATGCGGTTGCAATGGCAACTGAACGGGTAACAAAAAAAGATTTCACCGTTACCAACCTCACAGGCAATTATAAAATTTTCCAGCAGGAAAACGGGAATGCCCTCTGGGTTCACGGAGAGGTCAACAACCTCTTTGACAAAGACTATGAATATATCAACGGCTACCCCATGGCCGGACGCAATTTCTTTGCATCTCTCAAGTACGCCTTTTAAAGATCACCTTATCTTTTGAAAGATCAGGATGACCCCATTCTCCAGAGCCGCCTGCCGGCTCTGGAGAACCCTTTTGACAGATCATGCTATTGTTCAGAAGGTGCCCCCCACCGGTTCAAAAAAATACAGGGCTTTTTCGACACCGGGTTTTTGGCCGTTTTTACCCGGGTGTGATACACATCTAAAATATTTTCCCGGGTGAGAACTTTTTTTGGTGTTCCCATGGCATGGATGCCGCCGTGATCCTTGTTGATCAGGACCAGGGAGTCGGAATATTCAGCGGCCAGGTTCAGGTCGTGGATCACCATGAGCACGGTAAGGCCCAAAGAATTGCGCAGATCGGAGATAAGGTCTAAAATCTTTGCCTGGTGGGTGATGTCCAGGTGGGCTGTGGGCTCGTCCAGGACCAGAAGGCGGGGCTCCTGGGTCAGGGCCCGGGCCAACGCTGCCAGCTGGCGCTCGCCCCCGGAAATCCGGTCCATTGAGGAAAGAGCCAGGTGGCTGATCCCGGTCACCCTCATATACTCTGATGCCAAATCCTTGTCTTTCCGGGTTTCAAAAAACTGGAATCCCGTAAAAAAAGGAAGACGCCCCAGGCGCACATAGGCCTGAACCGTCATGGGCAAAGGATCCATGGCCTGCCTCACCACAGCCATCTTCCGGGCCAGGACAGAGTTGTCCAGGGTGCGAATATTGGTCTGATCAAAAAAAATATTGCCCTGGGACAGGGGCAGCTGTTTTGAAACGGCCCTGACCAGGCTGGTCTTGCCGGCACCATTGGGGCCGATAACAGAGACAATCTGGCCGGGCATGATTGAAAAAGAAACCTTTTCAAGCACCCGGCGCCCGGCAAAAGACAGACCCAGGTCCTGGATATCCAAGATCGGTGACAGGGTCATATCTCCCCTTTTTTCCGGGATATGGCCCAGATAAAGACCACCCCGCCGATAATGCCGGTAATCACACCCACGGGCAGTTCCAAAGGCGCAATCACGGTCCGGGCCAGAACATCGCAGAGAATGAGAAACAGAGCCCCGCTGAAATAGGAACCGATCAAAAGGATTCTGTGGTCCGGTCCTGTGATCATCCGCATAAAATGCGGCACAATCAGCCCCACAAACATGATCACCCCGGCCACGGACACGGACAGCCCCGTCAAAAAAGAGGCAATGAAAAACACCCCTCGTTTGGTCCGGGAGGTGTTGATGCCCAGGCCTGCAGCCTCTTCCTCTCCCAAAAGCAGGGCGTTGAGGTCAAGACAGAAAAAATAAGAGAGCACAAGGCCCAAAAGGGATCCCCCAAGGGAGAGCAGGATGAGATCCATGTCCGGCTCGTCCAGAGAGCCCATGATCCAGAGCACGATATTCTGAAGATCGTCTGTGCCGGCCAGGGCCATGAGAAGCATGACCAAGGATGAGGCCACATAGGAGATCATCACCCCGGTCAAAAGCATGCGGTTGGACCGGATATGGCGGGTGCGGCGATTCAGTCCGTAGACCAGAAAAATCACCAGAAGCGCCCCGGCAAACCCGGACAGAGGATAGGCAATGATACCGATATGGGCATAGAGCTTGAACAGGATATTCACGCAGATCCCAAGGGAGGCCCCCCCTGAAATTCCCAAGGTGTAGGGCTCGACCAAAGGATTTTTAAACATGCCCTGGAGCAGGGTGCCTGCAAGGGCAAGGGCGCCGCCCATGGCCAGCCCCAAGAGCATCCTGGGCAGGCGGATGCCGGTGAGTATCCCGTATTCGGCACTAGTTTGCCCCCCCATCAAAATCCCGGGAATATCCATCACGGCAATGCCGGCACTGCCCACGCTAAGAGAAAGTATCCCGGCCAGGATCAGTAAAACCAGAAGCAGGCCCACCACAAGCCCCCAGGATCTGCCGCTATTGGTCATGGCCGGCCTCCGGATGGATCAAAGATGCCACCTGTGCAAGCCCCATGGCAAAGCTTGCCGGGGTCGGGCTGCAGATCATTTCAGGATCCAGCACATGGATCTCATTGTTGACCCCGGCCCTAAGGGATGAAAATTTCATCCACCGCTCTTTTTCCAGGAACCCTGCCTTTTTAGAGGTGCCCATGGTGGCAATGAGGATCACATCGGGATTTTCCCTGATCACCATTTCCCGGCTGTAAATACCCGAAGGCTGATCCTGGGCAATATTTACCCCGTTGGACAAGAGGATAAACTCGTTGATAAACAGATCCTTGTTGACCGTGTGCAAGGGTTTAAGACCAATCTGGATAAACACCCGTCTCGGGGAAAAACAGGAAACCCGTTCCCGGATCTGTTTCACCTGGGTCTGTGCTGCTGCCACAATGGCTACAGCCTCTCGCTCTCGGCCCAGTGCCTGGCCGATTTCCCGGGTAATGGCGCACATCTGGTCAAAGGTTTTGGGATTTTCGATCTCCATGATGTTGATCCCCTGGTTCTTCAACACCTGGATCTGTTTTTCCCGGGTCAGGGCCGATGTGATCACAAGATCCGGAGAGAGGCTGATGATCTTTTCCACATTCACCTGGGTCACAGACCCGATCTTTTCCTTTTTTGCAGCATCAGGGGGGACATTGCAATAATGGGTATTGGCCACAAGCCTGTCCTGGGCACCGAGCAGGTAAATGGTTTCCGTGATAATGGGAGAAAGGGAAACCACGCGAGTGACCATCACTGGGGATTGCCCGGCAGACAGGGCCGGTAAAATAAAGGCCACCAGGGTCAAAAATAAAGCGCTCAAACAAAATTTGATCTTCATACCATTATTCCCCCTGGCCTGACCTGATTCTGGCCCCGGTCATGACGGCGTTAAAAGCTTTTTTGATCACAAGGGGTATTTTTTTATCCACCACCAGTGAATCAAGGGTCTGGACCCGGGTGCCGGCAATTTTGCCGGCCACCCCAAGACACCATTGATCAAAAGAGGTCAAATCCCGGACCTGCCCATTTTCATAGGCATCGCTCAGGCTCAGGGCGGCCGCCATAAATCCTGAATACTCAGGATTGAGCAGAAGGTGTTCCACCATGGCTGAAAAATCCCCCTTTTTTTCCTGGCAATTGCATTGGGCGCCCGAGGTAAGCTGGTAAAGGCTGATCTTCCGCTCCTCAAGACGCTGGACAATATGGCGGCCCGCAAGGATGCCGTTCTGGCCGGCAATGGCCTGTTTTACCCCGGCATAGACAGCACGCCCAATGAGTTCCCCCATCTTTGAATGGCCCCCGGCATTGTCAATGGGAAGGCCTTGGCCCTGGACCACCAGGACATTGTCCGTACCCGTGCCCGTGGCCCCATTCACCTGTCCTGAATAGGCGGACCGGATATCCAGATCCTGAAGCAGGGCGCTCTTGGCTTCGGTGGCCGAAATAATGGCCCGGGTCATGGCCCGGGGCGACAGTTTCATATTGGTCAAAAGAATAATATTGATGGTGCCGGGTTCATAATACCGCCCCTCATCCTCGGCCATGCGCACAGCATTTGACACCACCCCGGCCGTGACCAGGGCCGTGACCTGCATCTCTTTAAAGGTTTGAGTGCGAACGGCCAGGTGATCCATATCCGCACCGGTCATGAGCAAAGAGGTATGATCCGGGTTTCGGTCAATGGCCGTGAGAATACCCGTTCTAGTGGCATCAATCCCCTTTGCATGGCCGGGCATCCAGGTGGGCGGCGGGGAATAGTGATTGGCAACCGTGGTAATATTATCCCGCGAACCTTCCAGGGTGGAGACAACGGTTGTGGGATCTTTTAAATCAATGACCAGGGTTTTATTTTCAAAATCAAACACATGGCTGCGGACAATAACGGCCTTGTCCACATAGTCAAGCCCCAGGTCCGGCTCCATTTTCCCAGGCAGACCAGGGTCCTTGTTCAGGAAGGATTCACTGATCTTTCCGGTGGAATGAACAAAATTTTCAGCGTCTGCAAATGCCTGGGGGTAAATCATGGAAGAAAGCCCTGCCACAAAGGCTGCGGTCCGGGCAGAAGCCCGGCAGGTCAGATCGCAGGGCAGATAATAGATTTGTTTATTTTTAACGGCTGCCACATCCTTCCACCCGGGCGTTGAAAAAAACAATTCTGCCGCTGCCCGGTCCCCGCCGCAGCCGTAGATGACTTGGGGATCAAAGGCCGTCCACTCCTCCAGGGTCACGGTCACCACCTTGCCCGGCTTTTGAAAATCCGGGGGCAGCCCTCCGGCAGCCCGGATCATCTCATTTTGAAAAGAGTCTTTTCCCGGGGTCATGATCTTGTCCCGTCCCATGAGACGGATCACCCGTTTGGGCGAAACCCCGGCCTTGCCCAGCTTGGCCCTGACATGGGCAAGAAGGTTTTGGTTCTCTTGGATCAACGCCTGGGCAGGCGCCTCTTTTCCCGTGATCCGGCCAAGGCAGGCCATGAGTTCCCAGGCATGATCCAAGGTTGTTGTTTCATAGACAAAAACAGGGATGCCAGAAGGTTTAAACGCCTGAATCATTGACCCATGAAGGGGAGAAACAATGAGAAAATCAGGGTTCAGGGATTTTATCCGGGCCAGGGAGGGAGAAAAAAAACCGCCCACAATTTTCCGGCGGTCAGAGCCTTTGAGGGTAACATCATGATAGGTGGTCCCCACAAGCAGATCTTCGGCCCCGATGCGGGTCAAAATTTCCGAGGCCGAAGGCACCAGACTGACAATCCGTTTGGGCACAGCGTCCAGATCAATGGTGTTGCCCAGACTGTCCCGGATCTCAAGGCCATGGGCCCGGGATAAAAACATCAGACAAAACAACAGAACACCCATCACCCGGCAGGCAATTTTTCGATTCAGCAGATTCAAACCCAGGTTCATCTCATCTTCCTTTCAGTTGAAAATATGAGGCCTTGACCCGGCGTCTGAATACAAACCCCCGGACCAATGACACTTGATCCGGGGATCCCTTTTTCTCCAAGATCTGGTGCTGCCCCATACCAGGGGAGCAACATCAACATCCAGGCAGGTCTTCTGACTCTTGGATCATCCTTGGACTGCCCCTTCCCATGGCACGCGTCTCCACAGTGGATATCTGCAGCCCTTGTCCCCAATTACAGCGGCGGGTCCGTCCCTGATTTTAACAGGGTTCCCCGATTAAGCCGGTACGGCACCTGAACCTGTCCTTTATTCAAAACCGGGCTCTATTTGTCAAGAAAAATCCCAAAAAGACAAAGATCCAAGATCAGTTCTCAGACTTGAGCCCGGTTTTGTCCTTTTTATACCAGGGTTCATCCCCATAATGCGCCTCCAGGCAGTCAGGACACATGGAATGGGAAAACCGGGCCTTGGAATGATCTTCAATACACGCCTCCACAGACTGCCAGTCTCCTTTGTGATCCCTGATCTTTTTGCAGGAACAGCAGATGGGCAAAATTCCCTTGAGAT
This sequence comes from Desulfobacter sp., assembly GCA_028768545.1. Classification (NCBI taxonomy): domain Bacteria; kingdom Pseudomonadati; phylum Thermodesulfobacteriota; class Desulfobacteria; order Desulfobacterales; family Desulfobacteraceae; genus Desulfobacter; species Desulfobacter sp. Next base: position 1,333,107 of record CP054838.1, on the reverse strand, counting down.
AGTCAATCTCTTCCAAGGCCTTCTCCAGGGCCTTGTTCCGCTCTTCTAAAACGCTAAGAAAGCGCTGGCTTTCCAGCCAGCGGCGGCAGGCAAAAACTGCCATGGCAAATGAAAGGAAAAAAACCATGGCAAAAAATTCATCCAGCTCCCATGATTCATGGGTCCGGGTAAAATCCATCAGCCATTCTAACGCATCGTATTTCCGGGAAAGCCAGAGAATAACTCCGGCAAGAACAGCCAGACAAACAAGATCCCGGACAATACGCTTTTTAAATAATTTTTTCAAAACAGACAGCCCCTGCAGGTCATTTTCTCTAATAGCGCAACAATATTATCGAATACACTGATAGTAAAGGGTTTGCCCTGATTTCGCAACAAGGATAAAATATTTTTGGCGGACCCGGAATAAAAGGGGGAAGATGATGCCCGGTATAATGAACGCCTAAATTTGATTGGCTTTTATGATCCTAAGAAGATAACCGCCCGGGCCGGAAACTCTTTTTCCGGCCCGGGCGGTTTTATCACGACTCTTTTGCAAGATTCACGGCACAGGCCTTGTATTCCGCGGTCAGGGTAATGGGGTCAAAGGCGGGGTTGGCCAGCCAGTTGGCATTGTTTTCCCTGAAGTGAAAGGCCATCCAGACCATGCCTTGGGGCACTTGCCGGGTGACATTGGCCCTCACCCTCACCTGGCCCCGGCGGGAACTGACCTCAATATACTCTCCATGGTCAATGTTCAAACGGGCGGCATCTGCCAGTGAAATATCTGCGGTCTCCTCGGAGAGCAGCTGGTTGAGACCTTTGCACCGGCCGGTCTGGGTCCTTGTATGGTAGTGGTATAGCCTGCGCCCCGTGCTCAGGACAAAGGGGTGATCCTCACAGGGCACCTCTGCTGCAGGAGTCCATTCTGCCGGCAAAAACTGGCCCCTGCCCCTTGTAAAGGATCCTTTGCCGTGGAGAAATCCGGTTCCGGGATGATCAATGCTTGGACAGGGCCATTGAAGCCCGTCTTCTTCGATCCGGGAATACTTGATTCCCCCCAGGGCCGGGGCAAGCGCTGATATTTCATTGTCCCAGATCTCTTGGGCGCTGGTGGCCTCCCATTCCACACCAAAGCATTTTGCAATCTCCTTGAATATCCACCAATTGGGCCGGGCCTCTCCCGGGGGAAGACTGGCGGTTCTCACCCGGCTCACCCGCCTTTCGCTGTTGGTGAAGGTGCCCTCATTTTCACTCCAGGCCGCTGCCGGAAAGACCACATCTGCAAACTCGGTGGTCTCGTTGAAAAAGATGTCCTGGCAGATGAGAAACTCGGCAGATCCCAGTTCCTTTTCCACCTTGGCGATATCCGGCTCGGTATTGGCCAGATTCTCTCCAAAAATATAAAAGGCCCTGACCTTTTTTTCTTCCAGCCCCTCCATCATTTCAGGGATCATGAGACCGTTTTTATCGGGCAAACCATCCACGGCCCAGAATCGTTCAAATTTCTCCCTGGACAAGGGGTCAATAACGGCCTGGTATCCGGGGAATACATTGGGCAAAGCCCCCATATCACAGGCCCCCTGGACATTGTTCTGGCCGCGCAAGGGATTTACCCCCCCGCACTCCACGCCCATATTTCCTAAAAGCATCTGAAGATTGGCAACAGACACCACATTGTTCCTGCCGCAGGTATGCTCTGTTATCCCTAAGGTATAGCAGACCATGACCGGGCGTACCGAGGCCAGGCGGCGGACGGTTTTAATAATGATTTCAGGATCAATCCCGGAAATCTCACCTGCCCGTTCCGGGGGATAGGTCTCGACAACCGCCTTTAATTTGTCAAAATCTTGGGTATGGTTTTCCACAAAATCCCGGTCATATAAATTTTCTTTGATGAGCACATGCATGAGCCCGTTGAGCAGGGCAATGTCCGACCCCACCTTCAGACCCAGGTGGATCTCTGCAAAATCCGTAAGTTTATGTTTCCGGGGATCTGCCACAATCAGGCTGGCCCCTTTTTCAACTGCATTTTTCACAAAGGAGGCGGCCACGGGATGGGCCTCGGTCATATTGGACCCGATCACAAAAAACATCTTTGCCTTTGAAAATTCCCCAAAGGAATTAGTCATGGCGCCGGAACCGAATGATGCCGCAAGACCTGCGACAGTGGGAGCATGTCAGGTTCGGGCACAATGATCGATATTGTTGGTCTTGAACACGGCCCTGAATAATTTTTGCATCTGATAGGAATCTTCGTTGATGGATCTGGCACAGCTCACCCCGGCCACGGCATCCGGGCCTGATTGGGAAATAATTTTTTTGAGCCGGTCGGCTGTATAATCTATGGCATGATCCCAGGAGACCGCCTTGAATTCCCCGTTCTCCCGGATCACAGGGGTTTTGATCCGCTGGTCAGAATAGATAAAATCATACCCGAACCGTCCCTTGACACAGAGCCGCCCCTTGTTAGGAGAACCCTGCTCAACCCCTATGACCTTGACGATTTTTTTGTCCTTGACATGGAGCCACTGCTGGCACCCCACCCCGCAATAGGGACAGGTGGTCCTGATTTTTTTTTCTTCCCAGGGCCGCCAATTATTTTCAGCCTTTTTTTCCACCAAAGCGCCCACAGGACAGGCCTGGATGCATTCCCCGCAAAATACACAATCAGAATCCACAAGGCTGCCGCCACCGGGGGTAACGGCAAGGTCCCGGCCGGAAACGTTGTCCATGGAGATGGCCCGGTTCACCTGGACCTCGTTGCAGGCTTTCACACACCTGCCGCAGCCGATGCACCTGGAAAAATCCCGGATAATCATGGGGTTGGCCACATCCGGCACCTCATTTTTCCAGAGAGTATCAAATCCCGATGCCTGGGCCTGGTATTCGTAGACCAGATCCTGGAGCCTGCAGTCCCCCCATGCAGGACAAAGATCAAAAGAGGCTTCCATCTCCCGGGCATCCATCTGAAAATCCGTAAATCCTGCGGTCATGGCTCCTGCCACCCCGCAGTTATGGTTGCCCGTGGAGACCAGGGCTTCAATGGCTTTTTTCCTGGCCGCCCTGACCTCAAAGCCATGGGTCCTGATTTCCATGCCGGATCGGGCCTGGGTGGAGCAGGCCGGTACCATGCCTGCCTTTGAGTCTTTGACCAGGCAGACCCCGCACACCCCTGTGGGGGTGGTGCCGGCCAAATGACAAAGGGTGGGAATTTTTATGGAAAGGTCTTGGCAGAGATCAAGAATGATCTGACCGGGCTGAAATTCAACTTGCGTATTGTCAATGCTCAGATGCGGCATATGCCCTCCTTAAATTTACAGGATCATCTCCTGACAGCTTTTAAATTAAGGTCTGGGTAACACAGACATTTCGCTATGTCAATATCGGCATAATGAAAATCCTTATATTTTCCAACGGTTGTAAAACACGTCATTGCCAAACATCCCATGGGAAGACAAGTTAAATGATTTCACCCCAAGGGTACGGCACCTTTAGGGCATTGTGCAAAAAGATGATTTCTCTTCTGAAAAATTAGGCGGCAACGGCCATGCCAATTTTAAATCCCCACGCCTTGGTCGGGAATGTTCAGAATTCTGTGTCACGGTTTCGGTTCCCGGATCTGCCTCAGCGCCAGCGGAAGTAAAAGTCAGGTCCGAGAATGGGCTTTCAATCAGCCACGTCGGAGGAGTTAACTTTTGCTGGAGTGGAGTTCCTGGAACCATCTTTTCCATCTGTAAATAAATCCCTATCAAATTCCCAGCTCTTTATCCAGCCGGCCTTCAAAGAAAATTGCCAACTGGGAAATTGTCAGTGACCAATTTTGAATCGGCATTGTCCATTTTTTACTGGCGTTCTGGATCCCCATGTAAAGCAGCTTTAACAGGCTGTCCTGGTTCGGGAATGATCCCTTTGTTTTGGTCAGTTTTCGAAACTGTCGATGCACAGCCTCAATGGTATTTGTGGTGTATATTATCCGTCGAATCTCTTCTGGATATTTAAAGAAATGACTGAGGCGTTCCCAGTTGTTCCGCCAGGATTTTATCACAATCGGGTATTTGTCATTCCATTTATTTTCCAAGATATCCAGTTCTTCTTCGGCCAGATCCTTATTGACCGCTTTATAAACACGTTTTAGATCTGCCATAAATTCCTTTTTATTTTTGGAACCAACGTATTTCAATGAATTTCGGATCTGGTGGACTACGCAGAGTTGAACTTCTGTGTCCGGGAATATGGTCTCAATGGCCTCGGGAAAACCTTTTAGACCATCAACACAGGCAATCAGGATATCTTTTACCCCTCGGTTTGAAAGGTCTGTTAACACCTGCAGCCAGAAGTTCGCACCCTCATTCTCGGATATGTACAGCCCAAGAACCTCTTTGCGGCCCTCGATATTCACCCCAAGAATTGTGTAAACGGCTTTGCTGCCGACCTTTCCGTTTTCTCGTACTTTATAATGTATGGCATCAAGCCATACGATTGGGTACACATTTTCCAACGGCCTGGCCTGCCATTCTTTGACGGTATGGATGATTTTATCGGTAATGGTGCTCAGAGTGGCATTTGAAATCTCAAGTCCATAGATTTCCTGTAAATGGGAAGCCATATCATTATAACTCATGCCCAGGCCGTAAAGGGCTATTATCTTTCTTTCAATTTCATCGCTGAGCGTTGTCTGATGTTTTTTGACGATCTGTGGAGAGAAGGTTCCGGCCCTGTCACGCGGGGTTTCCAGCTCAAATTTACCATCCAGGGATTTAATGGTCTTTTTGCTTTTTCCATTACGGCGGTTGGCAGAAACTTCCTGCCCGAGATGGGACTCCAACTCTCCTTCAAGATCAGCTTCAGCAAGATTTTTGATTAATGATGTAAGGACGCCGCCCTTACCTGTGAAGGGTTTACCTTCCTGGATGCCTTTAAGGGCTTTTTGAAAATCAAATTCGGTGTTTTCTTCGGTCATGTCAGTTCTCCTTATTTAGCTGAATATATCAGCTTTCATTCAACTGACACAGAATTTTGAACGCCCTTTCTTGGTCAACCGGTTCTCCAACCATGGGAAATGCAATTAATTTTAATTATAGCCCAAATGGGGGATGTATTACATATTTCAATAGCATATCAAAAGGATGTGATCGCAGAAAAAAGTAAAGCATTGGCATTCTGCATGGTCTGCCGGGAACCCGTTGGGCAAGCTCTTGGACACGACCCAAGAGGGTATCCATGCGGATTCAAGGCGATCTATTGCCAACAATCGTTTTCTGAAAGGATTTAAAAATATGGGATTAAACGAGTCTATGAAATGCCCGGGCCTGGACCAGACATTGTCAACCGTCCCCATTGAGTTTAACTGTCATGGGTGTGGTGCCATGGTTGAAATTTGGTCGGATGAAATAAAGCGGCGGTGTGGACAGTGCAAAACCATGATATTGAATCCCAATCCTTCGGTTAAGATCAGTGAAAAGCACCCCATAGCGAAGGATATGGACAGTTTAAACGATATAATTGAAGAACTTTTACGGTTGGCAACGGACCTGGGCAGCAGCGCAGCCGCAGTGGTTGACGGCAAAAAAATTAAAATTGAAAATGATATCGCATCGCTTTGCCAGGAAACCCGATGCCCTAATTACGGGTTATCTCCAACATGTCCGCCAAACTTAAATGGTCCGGATTGGTTAAGAGAATATATGAGAGAAACACCCCGGGCAATCTTGATTGAAATTGAACTGGCCCAAGAGCGAATGTATTCTGCCAATCGAAAAGAAATTGCAAAATTACTCCATTTTATTGTGATAACGCTTGAAAAAACAGCCCATGCCAAGGGGCTGTTTTTTCAAGCTCCTTTGCCGGCGGATCTTGTAAAAACATATATTGTCCTGAACACCTCCAATGCAATGTATTGAACGGTGACGGAAAGTGCCGACATCCGGACCTTTCTCGACCATCGGTTTCAGGCTATGGAATTAATATGAACCATTTGCTCAAGACGGCTGGGTGGTTGCAAAAAAGTAAAGACCCGTCTGTTTCTACAAGTTCACGTTACGGGTTGGTCCTTTTAGGCTAGACCCAACGCTGGTGTGAGAAAATAATAAAATGATGATCAGAGAGGAGAAACCATCAGACATTGAGACGATCACTAGGGTCACAAAACTGGCGTTTAAGGATCATTCGTTCAATCAGCAAACCGAACATTTAACCATTCGTGATTTGCGTGCCGCCGGCGCATTGACTCTATCCCTTGTGACTGAAATTGATGGACAGATTATGGGGCACATTGCCTTTTCGCCTGTGAGCGTTTCTGATGGTACAACAAACTGGTATGGCCTTGGTCCAATATCTGTATTGCCCGAATTTCAGGGGTTCCGAATAGGCACAACACTTATCCATCATGGATTAGCCTTGCTCAAGTCTATGAATAGCAAGGGGTGCGCGCTTGTAGGATTACCAACATACTATGATCGTTTTGGTTTTAAAAATTATGCTCAGTTAATCCATGAGGGAGTCCCGCAAGAAATATTTGCGGCAAAGGCATTCTATGGAATAGTGCCAAGGGGGACGGTTGAATTTCACCAGGCCTTCAAACAATTATCCCTGATTGAAAAAGACGCCATTGCCGATGTTATTATCGACTATGAGATCGCCGGTGTAAGGACGGACAAATCGAACAAGGCCTTTGAAAGCATAATAAAAAAAGACATTTTAACTGAAATCTCAGACGGTAAATTCATATTGCAACCTTCGGTACTCTCAGAGTATGACGCTTATTTTGCTAAGGTTGCCACATTCAGGGCCACAGAGATGAGCCGTGTGCACAAAAATCCGATATTGGCGGCGGTGAAATACTGATATCCCCCTCAGTGTTTGAATTTCTTTACTTGCCTTGATAAATTTTTTTATCATCTCTGTGCGCTAATAATAAGACCAATACCGTTGAGTTCCTGAATCAAAATCTCTGCATTTTTCAAAATAACATAATAATTCAGGCATAATTTGTCTCTTTGACAATTCGTTCATTAAGTGCCAACTCGACAAAATGCCGTTTACGATAACCCTGTCACGGAAAACTATAATCACAAAAAATTTAAAGCACCTTGACACACGAGAACAATACAATGTAATTGAGAACAGTGTTCTCATTGTTTTTATTGTTAATTTGTATCATTTTTGGGAGGTTTTTATGGGTATCAATCTTGGTCAGTTGTTTACCAACCGTGCATTTTTAAGTCCAAACCTCGAAGCCTGCATAGGAAAAGATTACCGATATTCTTTCGGGGAAATGAACCAGCGGATCAACCGGTTTGCATCCTTTTTAACCAAGTCCGGTATAACGGCGGGCGATCGAATTGCAATTCGGGCGCATTCCCATTTTCCCGGTTTTAAAAAGGCCTGTCTTTTAGAGCAAAAAGAATGATATCCTCTGTTACGCTGAAATGAACATAAATGGATTGTGCTAATGAAGAAAGCTGAAGATTGTAATACTGTTGATGAAGTCCTTGCATGCCTCAAAGAACTGGAAGAAGATCCAAATCGCTTGGTTCGTAACGCTAACAAATTAGAACAGATGGAGCAGGAAATCCTTGAGTATACAAATCGGATAAGCGCCTTTTTTTTAAAAAAAAGATCCAGGCCTCAGTAGATTCCTCTAAACAGGTCGACCAAGAAAAAGAATTGATGTCCAATTGGCCGGGACGGATGAAAAGCGAAGGGCTTGAGACCGTTTGGATTCAGCTTTGTACAGATAGTTCGGTTGATATTCATGTTCGATACTATCGAAGGTCCTGTGACCGCCGAAAAGGAAAAAGATATAAAGGTGCATACGCTGGCTTAATCCTTCTTGGAATCCATGATCGCTGCTCGCCTGCTTTGGCTTCTATGGTGAGTTCTTGGTCAGCCTTATTAAGTTCTTTTGAAGAAGTCCGTCAAGTGCTTTGTGACCGTGGGATGACGTTGGGTATAAAGGTCATCCGTAAACTGACCTATCGGTACGCAGAGCGGGCTCGAGCCGAACAACAAGCGGGCCGAATCCCATTAAATGATGGAGATTTACTTGAAGGGCGGCGAGTCGTTATCAGCACTGATGGTGGCCGCACTCGGCTCAGAGAGAAGAAAAGGGGACCAAAAACCCAAAAGGATAGAACCCGATTTCGTGGGGCATGGCGAGAACCCAAGCTTTTGATCATTTATGTAGTGGACGCCCATAGAAAACAAGAAAAAAGCTTTTCACCATTTATTGATGGCTGTTTCAATGGACCGGATGGTGTATTCCACTTGTTAAAGGGTTATTTGAACTCCCTTCATATTCAGAACTCAGACAAAATACTGTTTGTTGCAGATGGGGCACATTGGATTTGGAATCGAATCCCCGGACTGCTAAAAGCATTGGGTTTGGCTCCTGAGCGTGTGTATGAACTTCTCGATTTCTACCATGCAGTTGAGCATCTGGGTACAGTAGCAGGCTTAAGGAAGACCTGGTCATCCAAGGAACGCAAACGCTGGGTATCGAAGCAGCGAGGTCTTCTGCTGAAGGGAAAGGCGATTGAGGTGGTACAGGCCGTCCAGAAGCTTTGTAGAGGCAGAAACAGTAAGGCTATCAAGACGGAACGGGATTATTTTGTGCGCAATGAACTGAGGCTTAATTTCTCAACTGTAAAAGCGTTGAACTTACCTATTGGCAGCGGTGCTATTGAAAGTTCGATTCGGAGAGTCGTGAATTTACGTCTTAAAGGTCCATGCATCTTTTGGTATCGGGAGAATGCAGAAAAAATGATTATGCTGCGATCATTTTATAAAGCAGGGCGTTGGAACTGCCTGAAGCAGATGGCAAACATGCACAATCCAGTGCCAGCGGTATAACCGGGAAAATGGGAATGCGCCCTTGCAATTCTGGCCAAAAATAATGAACAAGTGTTGTCAGTCCTGTTTGGCGCCGCAAAAACCGGTGTTATCACAGCTGTACTTAATTTTAGACTGGCCCCTCCAGAACTGTCATATATCCTGAATGACTGCAAAGCCAAGCTTCTAATCTATGATGATGCATTTTCCCAAACGGTTTCAACCTTGAAATCCGACACCTCTGTTGAGGTCTTCGTTTCCACAGGGACTGCAGAAGAGGCAAACTCTTTTGAAAAAATACTTGAGGATATGACGGATGCAGAACCAAAACTGACAGGTTTCGGGGATGACCCGGCAGTGCTCATGTACACTTCGGGCACCACCGGCAAGCCCAAAGGTGCCGTTCTTACCCATAACAACTGCTTTTGGGCGGCCATTGGCCTGGTTCACACTCTGGACTGAGCATACAAGTACAGGTATCTTTCTGTTGCCCCGCTTTTTCATATCGGAGGTCTGGCCCCGATATTTGCCAATGTCCATGTGGGGTGTTCCATGGTGTTTATGCCGGATTTTGACCCGGTTGCCGCCTGGGAAATCATTGAAAAAGAAAAGATTAATTTTGCCATGACCGTTCCCGTAATGCTTCAATATATGGCCATGGTCCCCGGGCTTAAAAAAAGGGATTTTTCAGGGTTGAGGCATTTGATCTGTGGTGGGGCACCCGTACCCGAGTCGTTGATCCGTACCTATGCCCAGCAAAATATAGAGGTATATCAGGTATACGGCGCCACCGAATATTCCGGAGCCATCACCTTTTGGACCCATGATATGGGATTGGAAAAGGCCAGTTCCATGGGCAAACCCGTTTTTCACGGCAGTATCCAAATCACAGATCCTGTGTCCGGTACGGAATGCGCTTCTGACGAAGTGGGTGAAATATGGCTCCACGGCCCCCAGGTCTTTGACGGGTATTGGCAAAATCAAACAGCCACAAAAGAGGCATTGGTCAACGGCTGGTATAGGACCGGAGACCTTGGGACAGAGGATAAGGACGGGTTTGTCTTTGTTGTTGACCGGCTTAAGGACATGATCATCAGCGGTGGAGAGAACATCTATCCGGCTGAAATAGAGTCTGTGCTGATGGAACATCCGCAAATCGCGGACGCCGCCGTTGTGGGCAAGCCCGATGACCGTTGGGGAGAGATACCCGTTGCCTTTATTGTCAAAACAGAAAAAAGCAGACTGAACAAAGAAGATGTATTCGAGACCTGCCGCGCAAGCCTGGCAGGGTTCAAATGTATAAAAGAGGTTTATTTTTCAGACGGTATTCCCAGAAACACTTTGGGAAAAGTATTGAAACGTTCTTTGAGAGAACAGGTTTAAAAAAAGGAGATCCAATGTCTTTACCCGATCCCGATAATCCCTATTCATTTGACGATTTTCTAGCATGGAGGGACACGGCTGATTTTTATGATAGCGACCCTTTCTTAAAACAGGTCATCCGCTGTTTTGCACCGGGGGAAAAGGAGGCCATAGACAAGGCGGCCCGGGAGACCTCTGCCAAGGTCTCCTCCCGATGGAAAGCATTGGCAGAGGAAGCGGCCGTGCCCGAAAAAAGGCCGTATCTGGTACAGTACGACGGCCACAACCATAGGATAGACCGTATTGTCCGCCCCATGGAAACCCTTGAGCTTGAAAGGGAGGTGTTTGGTGAACGGCTTTTTTCAGACCGGACCTCTCCGTTTGAAAAACTGACCAAACTTTACCTGATCTATCAGCTCGGAGAAGCCTGCATCTCCTGCCCTCTGACCTGCACCGAAGGACTGGTGGCCCTGTTGGAAAATTATGCCGACACTCCGGAACTCGCCCGTATTCTGGCCCATTGCAAGGAGGGCTTCGGGGATGACATTGCCATCGGCTCCCAGTTTCTCTCTGAAATCCAGGGAGGATCCGATGTCCCGGCCAACCGGGTGGAAGCCGTTGAAACCGATGGTGTATGGCGGTTATATGGAGATAAATTCTTTTGTTCAGCCACCCATGCTGATTATGCAGTGGTCACCGCCAAGCCGCGGGGGTCGGAAAAAGTGGGGCTGTTTATCGTACCGGCCTGGCTGCCGGGGGACAAAGCCAAAGAAAAACGGAACGGTTACACCATTAACCGGATCAAGTGGAAAATGGGAACATCCGAACTGACAACGGCTGAAATTTCCTACAAGGGTGCGGTGGCCTATCCGGCCGGCCCTCTGGACAAAGGGGTTTCCAATGTGGTGGGCATTGTCCTGACCTATTCCCGTCTGACTGTGGGCATTTCCGCTGCCGCCTTTATGGCCCGGGCCTGTAGGGAGGCTCATGCATACAGCCGCAAACGGTCTGCCTTTGGTTTTGCCATCAAGGAGTTTCCCATGGTAAAGGACCAGATCGACAGATTAACCCTGTTTTCCAGAAGAACCCTTGCGGCAACCTTTAAACTCTACCGGGATTTTCTGGTTCTGGGAGGGATTCAAAAGAAAACAGATGGACAGGAACCCTTAGAAACGAAGATGAAACGCTTCAACATCCGGGAGTTGATCATGCTCCAGAAAATCACGGCGGCCTGGGACAGCACGGATATGGTCCGGCTGGCCATGTCAATTTTCGGCGGCCATGGGGTGATGGAAGATTTTTCTTCTCTTCCCAGGCTTTTCAGGGATTCTGCCATTAATGAACTCTGGGAAGGTCCAAGAAACGTTTTGCTTGCCCAGATTCACCGGGATTTTCAACGGGCATCCCATTGGTATCCGCCGGATGAGGTTATCAAATCACTTCTTTCGGGTGCTGATCCGGCAGTTGTTACCCCCCTTGAAAAGGAGGCAAAAGCCCTGGTCGCTCATCCGTCTCTTTTTGGTCCGGATACTGAAACCCTTGAGGTCTGCCGACGCTGGGACAAATTCTGCCACGATTTGACCCATGCGTATCAAAATTTGGCCATGGCAGAAGTGGATGCGGTTTTGTGATTGATCCAAAATAGTGTTGAAGAAAGAGGGGGCATTCTGATAGATTGCAATCTTAACGGCAAGCGCTAAAAAGGTTGATATGAAAAAAACACCCCTTGCAATACTCAAAGAAAAAGAAAGAAAAGCCCGTCAAAAACTGATTGTGAATGCGGCGGAACGATCGTTTGCCGCCAAACCATTCCCAAAGGTAAGCATAAGGGATATCGCCGATGAATCCGGGATATCCCTCTCCTCCATTTACCGCTATTTCCCGGATCAGGAATCTTTGTTCATTGAGGCCCTTACACGGGGGGCAAAAAAGGTCCACCTTCTCCTCGATAAGGTCATCAAAGATAAGGGGGCCGGTGTGGAGGATATGGCCAACACCTTTGTGGAATTTCTGATAAAAAACGATTCATACTTTCGTATGATGACCCATTTCATGCTGGATGGTGCATTAAACACATCTTCTGTGGACAAACTTAACCAGATAGAGCGGGCCCTGTTGGATCAATTCAATACTTTTTTCAGCCGGCTGAATCCGGATGGAAGCCATCGCATAACCGCCCATGCTTTTTTCGCCTCCCTTAACGGGATTCTGATTACCTATCGGAACTATCCTGGCCGAGATATAAAGGATGTCCACAAACATATGAAGCAATTAGCCTCTGTATTGGCATCCATGTTTGCTCTGATGCTATCATCCGGTAATAATTTGGTATCGAAATAAACCTTTTGGGATATAAAATCTCTTCAAGAGAAAAAAATTCTCATCATCTGCAATTACGGGTGCAAGCTAAAATTTTCAATATCACGGCTGGCACCCTATCTTGTGCCTGACCTATTTTGTTCTAAAGGGCTGCCCCGAAACTTACCACCTGGAGCTGATATATTCGTGGGATTCACTCATGGTCAGGGGAACCGACGCGGCCCCGGCCCGGATATAAAAGGATTCCTTGCCCTGGTCTTTGACAAACACCGGGCGCTCCCCGGGTTTAACCGTGATCCGGCAGACATCATGGCCGTCCAGATTCTGGATATCCGTGACGATAAACTTATGGCTCTGCCGCCCCAGATGATGGGATATCAGGGAGGAGAGCTTGAGCATAAAACCGTCCCGGTTGGGTTTTTTCTGAAAACTTGAGTAATCCGGTTCAAGCCCCAGGACCTGTCCCTCATCGTTGATCCCGATAAAAAGGGTGCCGCCCCGGGCATTCATAAAGGCTGACAAGGTCTTGATGACAACGGCTTCCATGCGCTTGTCCGATTTTTGAGTCTTCATGTTCCACACCAAAGAAGACTTGAATTCCACCCAGTCATTTTCCCCCTGAAAGATGAGTTCCTTCCATTCTTCCCTGTCAAAGGGCTGGTTTTTCCCCCCCATGGATCGGAGCCTGGACTTCAGCCTGAAAATATAAACCCCGAATCCCAGACATCCGCCCCAAAGCAGCACAATGGCCCCAACAATCCAGGCCCTGTATTTGACAATCAAAGGTTGGGGCCGAATCCCCCATTTACTGTAAAGTTCATCAATCTCCTCCTTTGACACAGAGGCGATGCCTTTGTTGATCATGGCCAGCAGGGGGGCATTGCCCTTGGCCACGGCAGCCCTGAGTTTTTCCGTGTACAGGGTTTTTAATATCCGAAACCGGGTCAAAGAATCATGTTCAGCCAAAAGGAAAATGGCATTGGGAAAATCCAGGGCATAGGCCTTTATTTTTCCGGTCTGAACAGATTTAACCACCTGTTCAGACCCTGCAAAGACTTTTACTTTCAAATTGGGATGCCGGGTTTTAAAATAGGAAATGACAAAATCTCCTTTGATCACTCCCACAGGAGTTGCCGAGGTCAGTTCCTCAATGGTTTCTATATCCATATCCTGACGGATGTAAAGGTTGGTGTGGACATCAAACATGGGCTTTGAAAAATCCAGGCCTGCCAGGCGCTCCTTAGACTTGAAAACCCCGATCATGAGGTCGGCTTCTCCCTTGTGCACCCGCTCAAGGCTTTGGTCCAAAGCGCCGGGGATAAAGGAAATATCCACATGGTTCTTTTTTCCCCACATCTGCCAAAAATCAATGAGGGCCCCTTCGGGTTCACCTTTGGCATTAACATAGGAATAGGGACGATAATCCTTGTAGCAGGCAATGGTGATGGATTCAGCCCGAACAGGCCCGGAAAAAAACAACGCCTGGCCCAGTAAAACAAATGCAAAGGCCAGAATTATTTTCCGGTAAACGGGAGGCATCGGGTGCTGATTTCCGGTCTCAGGTGATGTTGGCTGAATAATTTTCAATCTCTTATTTTCCAAGGCAAGGTTGTTGTTGAGGCATTTTCTGCCGGATCATCCATGGTCTGCACATGCCTTTTTCATATGTGAATTTAGCAATGAAGTCAATATTTGGCGGCCGACTGGCCCCCGATCTCCCAAAGCGCCTGGATCCTGGGACTGGCCAGGCTGTTTTTCCGGGTGCACAGCCCGATCTCATAGGGGGGGAGATCCGGCATATGCTCAAGAATGGTCATTTCCCGGGCAAAAGGGCTTTTTTCCAGGACAATCCTGGGGACCAGGCCCATGCCGCAGCCCAGATTGACCAGGGCAAGAATGGCCTCGTGCCCGGCCACCCGGGAATAGACATTGGGCACCACCCTTTTTCTGGCAAACCAGACGTCCATTCGTTCCCGGCTGAGTCCCGTGTCCGCCAGAATCATGGGGGTTTTTTCCCAGTCAATCCGACCATGGGTTTTAACAATCACATCCGGATATTGTTTGGCCGCAATAAAAACCAAAGGGCTTGTGGCCATGCTTAAAAAAGACACCTGGGGCGCAAGCTTGCCGGGCAGGGCTGCAATCACCGCATCGGCCTCCCGGTTCATGAGCCGGCTCAAAGACTGGGCAGGATCCCCGGTTTCCAGACGGATCTGCACCTTGGGATGCAGGGTCCGGTAAAGGGTAATGATCCGGGGTAAAATACTATAGGCGGCCGTAACAGAACAATACAGGGAAAGCTCGCCGTGGAGAATCTCATCCTCGCTCAATTGTCCCTGGAGCAGGTCCCAGCGCCTGAGCACATCTTCGGCATAGGCCCTGAATGCCATGCCCGCATGGGTCAGCTCCACAGACCGGTTATTTCTGAAAAAAAGCGTCTCCCCCACATCCCCCTCTAGACGCTGAATCACCCGGGTCAGGGCAGAGGGGGTGATATGGCAGGCCTGGCTGGTCCTGGCAAAATGAAGGGAGCCGCTTAAATGCCGGAACAATTCCAGGGTCCGAATGTCCATAAACGCCTCCTTTGAATAAAATACCCTGATATTTTAAAGTATTGTTTCGTTTTTTGCAATACAATGTTGCCAACGATTCATTTGACGCAATATAAAATTTAGGTCATGGTAAACCCCAGGATTAAAAAACCAACCCTTATAAAGGAGACCCTGTTATGGGCAATAATTATTTTAACACCCTGCCGTTGAGGCTTCAGCTTGAAGAACTTTCCCAGTGCCGGTTCATGAATCCGGATGAATTCAGCGGAGTGGATGCCCTGAAAGGCAAAAAAATCGTGATTGTGGGCTGCGGTGCCCAGGGGCTTCACCAGGGACTCAACCTGAGGGACTCCGGACTGGATGTCTCCTATACCCTGAGAAAAGAGGCCATTGCAGAAAAACGCCAGTCCTGGAAAAATGCCACGGAAAACGGATTCACCGTGGACACCTATGAGAATCTGCTGCCCTCAGCAGACCTGGTCATCAACCTCACCCCGGACAAGCAGCATACCAAGGTCATTAACGCCATCATGCCCTTGATGAAAAAAGACGCCTGTCTCTCTTACTCCCACGGCTTTAATATCGTGGAAGAGGGCATGGAAATCCGAAAGGACCTCACCGTGATCATGGTGGCTCCCAAATCTCCGGGCACTGAAGTCAGACAAGAGTATAAACGGGGCTTTGGCGTGCCCACCCTCATTGCCGTTCACCGGGAAAACGACCCGAGACAAGAAGGGTTTGAGCTGGCAAAGGCCTATGCCGCGGGCACAAGCGGACACAAGGCAGGAGTGCTCCAGTCCTCTTTTGTGGCCGAAGTTAAATCAGATCTCATGGGCGAACAGACCATTCTCTGCGGGGTCCTCCAGATGGGCTCCCTGCTCTGTTACGACAAGATGGTGGACAAGGGAATTGATCCCGGTTACGCCTCAAAACTGGTGCAGTACGGCTGGGAAACCATTACCGAGGCCCTGAAACACGGGGGCATCACCAATATGATGGACCGCTTGTCCAATCCCGCCAAAATACGGGCCTTTGACCTGGCCGATAAGATCAAAGAGATCCTCACCCCCTTGTTCAACAAGCACATGGATGACATCATGACCGGATATTTTTCCAGAACCATGATGGAAGACTGGGCCAATGACGATGCCAACCTGCTCAAATGGCGGGGCCAGACCGCCCAGACGCCCTTTGAACGATCCGTTTGCCAGGACCAAGAGATCCCGGAGCAGGAATTTTTTGACAACGGCATTCTCATGATTGCCATGGTCAAGGCCGGGGTGGAACTGGCCTATGACACCATGGTCTCTGCCGGGATCATTGAGGAGTCTGCCTATTATGAATCCCTTCACGAGGTGCCTTTGATCGCCAACCTCATTGCCCGGAAAAAACTCTACGAGATGAACGTGGTCATTTCAGACACGGCAGAGTACGGGTGCTATCTCTTTGCCCACAAAGCCGTGCCCCTGCTTGAAGATTTTATGGCAACCCTGGACACGGATGTCATTGGCAAAGGCCTGGACCTGGCCGATTCAGGATGCGACAATATCCGCCTCATCCAGGTCAACCAGGCCATCAGGGATACCTCGGTTGAGCAGGTGGGCCAGCGTCTCAGGGGATATATGGGCGCCATGAAAACCATCCGCTGATCCAACGGTCTTTTCAATGACCCGATAAGACCTTTTATTCGGCAGAAAGAACAACCCATGGGGTGCAAAAGACAATCTTGGCCCCATGGGTCCTTATAAATTCTGCATATACCCGACCCCTTTTATGGAAGATGATAAAAAACCGCCAGCGGTTCTGAAAAATCACATGGTTTCAGAATATCAAAGGTTTCAAATACAGACGCATTGCCAGAGGGATAAAAGTTCAATACAAAAAAAAATAAGGTCGGAATCTTCACAGGGCCTTTAAATTTTTGCATCCAAAAATACATTTTTTTTCCCAAGCCATCGGGCTGAGGCGCCCTCGTCCTTGAACAAAATGTCAAGGCCTTTGACCAGGCTGACCTGGAAAGAGGCAAAGCCTTTGTCACCCAACACCTTGATAAAGACAGAAGAGTACATGTCCGTGGTGGCCCGGTAAAGGGGAAAGCAGGGCACCTGGACCTCTTTTTTCTCCTCATACCCCCTTTGGCAGATCTTGCGGTCCGTGGAATGATAGGCCCTGCAGGAAAAAGGACGAAACCCGTAAATAATGCAGCAGCCCTGGTCGTTGAGAAAGGGACAGGCCTGCTGTGTGCTGCGCCAAAAATCCTCTTCAAGCAGATTGCCCTGTGAAGAGATTTCAAAAATCCGGAGGGCGTTCAAAATTCTGTGTCAGTTGAATGAAAGCTGATATACTCAGCTAAATAAGGAGAACTGACATGACCGAAGAAAACACCGAATTTGATTTTCAAAAAGCCCTTAAAGGCATCCAGGAAGGTAAACCCTTCACAGGTAAGGGCGGCGTCCTTACATCATTAATCAAAAATCTTGCTGAAGCTGCTCTTGAAGGAGAGTTGGAGTCCCATCTCGGGCAGGAAGTTTCTGCCAACCGCCGTAATGGAAAAAGCAAAAAGACCATTAAATCCCTGGATGGTAAATTTGAGCTGGAAACCCCGCGTGACAGGGCCGGAACCTTCTCTCCACAGATCGTCAAAAAACATCAGACAACGCTCAGCGATGAAATTGAAAGAAAGATAATAGCCCTTTACGGCCTGGGCATGAGTTATAATGATATGGCTTCCCATTTACAGGAAATCTATGGACTTGAGATTTCAAATGCCACTCTGAGCACCATTACCGATAAAATCATCTATACCGTCAAAGAATGGCAGGCCAGGCCGTTGGAAAATGTGTACCCAATCATATGGCTTGATGCCATACATTATAAAGTACGAGAAAACGGAAAGGTCGCCAGCAAAGCCGTTTACACAATTCTTGGGGTGAATATCGAGGGCCGCAAAGAGGTTCTTGGGCTGTACATATCCGAGAATGAGGGTGCGAACTTCTGGCTGCAGGTGTTAACAGACCTTTCAAACCGAGGGGTAAAAGATATCCTGATTGCCTGTGTTGATGGTCTAAAAGGTTTTCCCGAGGCCATTGAGACCATATTCCCGGACACAGAAGTTCAACTCTGCGTAGTCCACCAGATCCGAAATTCATTGAAATACGTTGGTTCCAAAAATAAAAAGGAATTTATGGCAGATCTAAAACGTGTTTATAAAGCGGTCAATAAGGATCTGGCCGAAGAAGAACTGGATATCTTGGAAAATAAATGGAATGACAAATACCCGATTGTGATAAAATCCTGGCGGAACAACTGGGAACGCCTCAGTCATTTCTTTAAATATCCAGAAGAGATTCGACGGATAATATACACCACAAATACCATTGAGGCTGTGCATCGACAGTTTCGAAAACTGACCAAAACAAAGGGATCATTCCCGAACCAGGACAGCCTGTTAAAGCTGCTTTACATGGGGATCCAGAACGCCAGTAAAAAATGGACAATGCCGATTCAAAATTGGTCACTGACAATTTCCCAGTTGGCAATTTTCTTTGAAGGCCGGCTGGATAAAGAGCTGGGAATTTGATAGGGATTTATTTACAGATGGAAAAGATGGTTCCAGGAACTCCACTCCAGCAAAAATCAACTCCTCCGACGTGGCTGATTGAAGGCCCATTCTCGGACCTGACTTTTACTTCCGCTGGCGCTGAGGCAGATCCGGGAACCGAAACCGTGACACAGAATTCTGAACATTCCCAAAATCCGGGCCTTTAAGGCCGCCAGCACCTCTGGATGGGCCTGGGCCTTTAGCTCGTAAAAAATAACCAGAAGTTCGGGAATGGAAACCCCTACCCTTAAACTGCAACAATAGGCGCATCCGGGCCTGCAAACCGCATCTTCGGGCAACTCAAACACGGTCTGGCAAAATTGTTCCATGGCCTTTCCCAACACGTCCAGGCCAATGCCGTGGTCAGAAAGGAAATCATCCAACAGCCGCCGTGCATTTTCCATATGAACTGCCAGCAGCTGCCGAGACCTTTTTCCCCCATGTTTCCCCCTTTAATACTTAGACTGAATATTGTTTGGCAATAAACCGGGTCATCTGACCTAGCACCATTGCCATGACCTCTTTGGGCAGAAAATATCCAGAGGCCTGACTTGAAACGATCTCCACCAGGGCCTTGACCGTCTTTTTTTCATCCTGGTAACGGGCATAGGTGGTCTCGAGCAATTCTCTCATTTTAGCCGCCGCTTCAATGGATCTTGAGATAAACCTGTGCCCCTCTTCTCCTGTGAGTGCCCCGTAATGCTCTGACAGATGAACCCGGGTCTCATAGGCGGCCAGTTTTTCAAGGCTTGCCTGGTAATCGTCAAAATTTGAGTTGGCCGCGGCAAACACATGGTCCCCATAGGGAATTCCCCCGGCATCAGATGCAAACATGGCCTTTTCTTGAAAAAGATAGGACGCCATGGAGCAAGAGGAGTGCCCGGGCACCTCAATCATTTCAAACCCAAGGTCTCCGCAGGAGATCTCATCCCCCTGGGACAGGATCTCGTCAATCTCAATGGTCTGGATCCCAAGGCTCTCCTTGAGATCTGCTGCACCCTGGTCAGGCAGAAGCATGAGGTTCAAAGAGGCAATGGAGGCCACCACATCCTTGCGGGATAAAAGTTCTGCAGCCCTGGCAGAGGCGGAGATTTTTATCCAGGGCCAGCGTTTTTTCACATAGGGAACAATGCCCAGATGATCAAAATGGGAATGGTGGATGATCAGACGGCTGATCTTTTTTTCATCAATCCCGGCCGCTTTAATCTGAGTCATGAGATCAGGCACAATATAGGTCATGCCCCCGCCCAGGATGGCATATTCCTCTTTTCCGTCAACCAGGTACACACAAGATTCATTCCGGCCCATAAGGGTGATTCGCGAGGTCACGGGTCCGGGCTGTTCAACTCTCATTCAAAGTCCTTTCAATGCAGTCTGGATATTCACATTTTTTTATGTTCAGCTTTTCATCTGTAAAAGCGCCATCAGCGGGGTCCACCATCTGTTCAATCCGCGATCAGACCCGCAGAATTTAAACATGATCTTTTCGGCCAGGACAATATCTTTATAGGATTTTTTAATATGGGTATAAACCGGCCATTTTTGATATTCTCTCCTGGCGTTTTGTGCAAAGGCTTTAGACCATAAAAATTTTTCCGGCCCTGTATTTTCCAGGATCAAACGAACCCAGAAGTCTGCCTGGGCCATGCCGAAATACAAGCCGGATGAACCGTTTGCCTCACTAAAACCAATGGTGTCTCCAAGAAAAATCAGCCCGCCTCGTTCATGGGGAATTATATTTTCAAATAATTGTCGGTTGGAGATCATGGTCAGTTTTTTATAACTGGTCTGGGCCCCCTTAAAAAAATCTGAAAACCCGGGGTAATTCTGAGTCAAATGGTCCCAGACCTTGTGCATGAGTTTAGGATCCGGAATTTCAACATCTTTTAAATTCTCCAACTGCCCTAAACGAAGCATTAACCCGGCTTCCATTTTTCCGTCAGCCAATGGAAACACATAGACCACGGCCGGGGGCAGGTTCGGGGCAATCTCAAGCATTTTAGGGGAGATCAAATAAAATTGAAGGTTGGGATGCTCGGATAAATTGACCCGGGGGGCATTGGCGCTGTAATACTTCATGGTGGGACAATCAATTTGTTCTCTTTTGATTCCAAATTTTTTGCCCAAAGGATCCTTATGGCCCATACACCCTAAGGTGGTTCTCCCCTTTATCTCATGGAGATTATGCTGTTTATCCTGGTATCTTATGCCTGTACAGCCATGGTCGGTTTCAATCAAATCCACCACCTCGGATTCAAACAGAAATTGAGCCCCAGCCGCCAGGGCCAGGGTTTTCATATGGGTCATCAGGTGATCCCAATGGAAAAAATAATAGGGCCTGTGAACATCAATGAGCCTGTTTTTACGGTCCATGGGGCTGTGAAACCGCCTGAAACTCGGATCGTTTGAGGCGTTATTTTTCAGCCAGTCTTTTCCCAAAAGCTCGTCCATGAAATCATAGTCGGCAATACTCTCCCCCCGGGGTTCAGGCCCGGGTTTTTTCCCCTTTTCAAGAACCACGCACGAGGCCCCGAGACGGCCTGCGGTAATGGCGGCAGCAAGGCCTGTGGGACCTGCACCGGTGATGATAAAGTCATATTTTTTATCTGCCATTTCTGATCTCCCCTGGAATTTGCATGGATGCTCTATTCAACTCTCTTTAGGGTGTGCTTTCATTGATTCTCTTCTTTTTATCGCGTTCTTTAGGTAAAGGCATGCTATTTTTCCATCGCTTTACTCCCCATCTTTGATATTTCACATATTCAACCCCCATACCGTTAAACAAGATTTTCAATGCCTTGGTTTGGCCCTGGCCTTGGGCTGGGCACTTCCCGGGTCATCCGGCCAATAATGTTTGGGATACCAACCCATGAGATCTTTTTTCACCTCCGTGTAGGTCTGTTTCCAGAAATTTTCAATATCCCGGGTGATCTGTACCGGGCGGGAGGCAGGGGAAAGCAGATAAAGGGTCAAGGGCAGTTTTCCCCGGGCAATGGCGGACGTTTGCATCAAACCGAACATTTCCTGGAGCCGAACCGCCAGCACAGGATTTTTCAACGGCCCGTTTTCGTCCCTGTATTGGATGGGAATCCGTGATCCCGAGGGCACGGTCACATGGGTGGGGGCCTGGACCTTGACCATCTGCTGCTGATCCCAAGAAATCCGGCTTTTCAGAGCCGTTTCCAGGGTTTTGGCCCCAAGACCGTTCAATGAAGATATCCTGTCCAAAAAAGGGGCCAGCCAGAGGTCCAAACTGGCGTGCAATCCATCATCAGACAGGTCGGGAAGGGCTTCAAATGCCGGATCCAAATCTTTCAGTCCCCTTAAAAGGGTAACCCGGTCTCTAAATTTTACCACATCCTTTGTCCAGGGCAGAATCCCAATTCCGGCCTCGAATATCCCCTGGACCAGGGCAGCGGTCACGGCCTGGGGGTCTGGATCGGCCAAGGGGATTTTTCCAAGCAGAATTTTTCCATATTCCTTCTGGGTAAAGGCCCTGACTGACCGGCTTTTTTTATCCCAGACAACCCTGGCACGGGTTTGAACGGAAAAATCGGTTTCAAGGTCTTTTTCCCGAAAGGCCGCACCCAGAAATATCCTGGCGCTTTTGGGATTCCCATCCAGATGGACAGCCACAATAAAGGTCTCATTTGAAAGGGAATTGGCAAAGGAAAAATAGGCACCGCTGCCCGAAGCCATGAGATAGGCAAGGCTGTTCGCCCCTCTTTTTCGGGCCACCCGCTCAGGCCAGGCAAAGGCCAGGACCCTGCCGGCCATGGGAATATCCATGGACCGGGATGTAATTTTGAACCGGTCTGCCAGGCGCCGGGCCTGTTTGAGCACAGATTGTGCCCGGCCCATATGGACGGAGCTGCCAGGGGCGGATCTCCCTTTTTTGGCCATTTGCTGTAAAATTTCCAGACGAAGCCCCAGATCGGGGTCTGTCCCGCCCTGGCCTGTTCCCATGAAATCACGCGCTTCCACCAGGGCCGCCAGGCAGCAGGCCATGAATCCCTGGCCAAATCCCATTGCTTTGACCACCATATGGGCAAGCCTTGGATGAATGCCTGCGGTCAAAAGCCTTTGACCATGGGCGGTAATCCTTGCCCCATCGTCCAGGGCGCCAAGCCGTTTGAACAGGGCCCGGGCAGATTCAAATCCGTTTTCAGGCACAGGATCCAGCCATTTTAGATCCCTGGGATCCTTCACCCCCCACTGGGCCAGTTCAAGGGCCAGGGATGCAAGGTCGGCACAGAGCATCTCAGGGCGGTTAAAGGGAACCAGGCCCTGGTGGACATGCTCAGACCAGAGCCGGTAACAGACCCCGGGAGCCGTCCTGCCGGCACGTCCCCGGCGCTGGTCTGCCGAAGCCTTTGAAACCGGCAGGGTTTCAAGCCGGGTCATTCCCCTGCCCGGGGAAAACCGGGGCAGATTGGCCAGGCCTGAATCCACCACCACTCTTACCCCCTGGATGGTCAAAGAGGTTTCTGCAATGGGGGTGGCCAGAACAATTTTTTGCTGTCCGGGAAGGGAAGGTGCAATGGCTGCGGCCTGGCGGGCCGGACGAAGATTCCCGAACAGAGGGTAAATTTTAATATCCGGCCGGGAGCCAAGTGTCTGGCTCAGCCGGGTTTCAAGGTCCCTGATGACGGATCCAGGTAATGGGTGGTCACAGGCCAGGTCCTGCCCTGGGAAAGGATTACAGGTGCATTGTCCATGATACTTGACAATTCACGGGTATCCATGGTGGCGGACATGACCAGAATCCGTAACTCCGGATTAAAGACCCAGGAAGACTCCAGGGCCATTGCCAGGCCGAGATCTCCGTGGATATACCGTTCATGGAACTCATCAAAAATCAAAACCCCGATCTTTTCCAGGCCGGGATCAGACTGGATTTTCCGGGTCAATATCCCCTCGGTGATGATCTCTATTCGGGTCAAAGGACCGATGCACCGCTCCATGCGGACCTGGAAGCCAACGGTCTGGCCGGGTTTTTCCCCTAAAAGAGATGCCATGTGTGCGGCACAGGCCCTGGCTGCCAGACGCCTGGGTTCAAGCATGACAATTTTTTTATCTTTCATCCAGGGCTGGTCCAAGAGAGCCAAGGGCACCAGGGTGGTTTTACCGGCCCCGGGCGGGGCCTGGACCAGGGCTTTTTTCTCTTTTTCCAGGGCCTGGACAATCTTAGGAATCACCTTGAAAACGGGGAGATCTTTTACAGACTAAGGCAGAATAGATGAAAGGAATCGGCTCATGGGAGATGGGGGCTGTCCTTCCATGAAAAAGTTGAGATCACCGGGTAATGATCCGAAGGAAATTTCCCTTTAAAATCATCGGTAACCACCCTGACCCCATCCAGGATCAACCCGCCCTGGTAAAGGATCCAGTCAATGTGACGAAAGGTTTCTTTGCCTGAAAACCCGTGAAAGGTGGTCATCTTTTCCCCTTTCAACACCTCGTCAAACCCATGGGCCATAAACCGTTCATAGGCCAAAGATCCGGGATCTGCATTAAAATCCCCAGTAATGACGGAAGAAAGACCCAGGGGGAACCGGCTCAAAAATTCCAGGACCAGTTGTGCGCTTTTATCCTGGACCCGGGGATAAAAATCAAAATGGGTATTGGCCATAACCAGGTCTTTGCCCTTTTTTTGAAACCATCCGACCACACATTGCCTCGGCCATTTAGAGCCCTCAAGTTTGGAGGGGATGTCAGGGGTTGGGGTCAAAAAATGATGGCGGCTGCCAAGACAGGTCCAGGAATTGTGATAAAAAATCATATTGGACTGCCACCAGGGCGTTTTTTTATTGTACCATCCAATATGGTTATGGTCAGGCAGATGCCCGGCCAGAAACCCTGCCTGGAAATGGTTGACCTCCTGGAACCCGATAAAATCTGCCGGATATTGCTCTAATATCCCGGCCACCCGGTCCTGCCGTTTTTCCCAGGCATTTTCCCCGTCCCGGGCCAGGCCGAACCGGAGGTTCAGGGTCATAATGGTGACCCGCTTGTCCGTGCTCATTTTTTTCCCCGTATTAAACATGGCTCCAGCATGCGATATTATCCTTTCATAGTCAATACCGGGGCCAGCGCTTTTCAGCGGTCAAAACAAATGTTGAAATTTAGCAAAAAACCGTTACCCTGCCCCTGGTGGGCCAAAAGCCAAATCCATATGCCATAGCCCTGGGCACCCCGGGATTCAGCCTTGATATGGACCGGATTTTAGGCTAAATAAAGATCCGGATCAAAAAAAAGGAAAAGCCATGGGTTCAGAAAATAAAATCAATATCATCCCCAAAGAACAGGCGGTTTTCTGGATGGACTCTAACGGGGTCTGGCATAATGAGCACGGGCGGTTGGAGCATCCCAAGATCATCAGCTATTTTAACCGATCCATCCAAAAAGACGACCAGGGCTATTTTCTAAGCCAGATCATTGAAGACAGAGAAGAAAAAGTATATTTCCCCTATGAAGAGACGGCCATCTTTGTGACCCATATCCATATCAAAGACAAGATCGAACTATTGCTCAACACCTCACAAAAAATAATGCTGGATCCTGGCAGGCTGTATATCAAAAAAGACAGCCTTTTTTTTTCAACCCCACCCCATGAGATCAAATTCACCTCCCATGCCCTGGCCAAAATTTCCAAATGCCTTAAAGAGGCAGACCAAGGCCTTATGCTCCAACTGGGAGAAAACCAGTATTTCATCCCTGAAAAATAGTTAAAAATTCCAGGTCTGATTTTTTCATCATTGACAATATTTTTTTTGGGACGATATTTCAGGTATTGATTTCACTGAACAGGATACGCCCATGATGCTCATTTACAGATATACCATGAGAACCGTTCTCATTGTGAGATATTTTTTCCACTGGCTGACCCGGACCGGATGCTTTGGCAGGCATCAGGCGGTCTTAAAGGTTCCTGGCCCGAAAGAAAAACAGGGAAAAAGCCTCAGGGCGGGCCTTTACCGCCACCATGTCAAACAATTCCATGACTCCTCCTGCTCCGTGGCATCTGTGGCATCCATCATCAATACCTTGCTGGAAAAACGCCTGGGGCCGGGTTTTACACAGGTCACCCAACAAAATCTTCTTGACCAGGTGACAGCGGCCCATTGGAAGGAACGCATGGGCCCCCAGGGATACAAAGGACGGCGGGGCCTTCCCCTGAACGTGCTGGGCCGTGTGGTCGCAGCCAGCCTGGACGCCTATGGGATTTTTAATGCCGAGGTGGAAGTCATAAAGGCAAAAAGAGGCGCCCCTGCCAAAGAAATACAAAAAAGACTGGGCTTGGTCCTGGAAGAATTCCAGGTCCGGGACAATTGCCTGGTCATTGCCCACTTTGACCAGGGCAGCTTTATAAGAGAACTGAACATCCCCCATATTTCCCCTGTGGGCCAATTTGACCCTCAAACCCGAAGAGTGACAATACTGGATGTGGATCCCGCCCAGACCCGCCCCTATACACTTTCATTTCACACCTTTTACAAGGGGATCTCCACCTGTTACGGGGGTGTTTTCAGTCATTTCGGCTACGGCCGGGGCGGGGTGGTGGTCGTCCGGCTTAACCACGCCCCAAACCTGGAGACCCTATGAACCAGCAACTGAAAATTTAAAATATCACTGCCCCCCCGGCCCGGCAGAGAATCATCTTATCCTGATCACCTCAACCTGGACCAGGCCCAGGTTGTTGTCATACCGGTCTTCCAAATCATTGACAAAAAAGAAAAGCTCTCCTGCCCCATTGACTTCAAGGCTCTTGTTCGAAGACAGATGTTTGAGCACCTGAAAGCAGTCAGGTGAATTTTTGCCCACCTGCCCCACCAGTTCAAACCAGTCGGCAACAGGGCATCGTCTTTCATCTTCCATGCATTTTATGGGAATATCCAGATACCAGGGAAAATCTTCAGAGGCCCTTGTCCATCCCTTTGGTGTGCAGTCCACCCCGGAGTCAAACCAGATCTGGTTGGGGGCCAGCTTGAACTGATAGGCCTCGCCTTGATTGGCATAGACATAGCTTCTGTTCATCTTCTGGTTGGCATAGACTGTCACCAGACGAGAATTGCCGATCTCAAGCTTTTTCGGGGCCGGCGGCCCCATGCTCAAATGTTCAGCCAAGCCTTTGACTTCAATTGGATCGGCCTTGTCCGGCCGCCATAAGGCATGGGGAATCTCATTTTCCACAAGGTCTTTCAGGCTTCTCTTGCTCAGGGAAACCGGCCGATAATACCGGTTCCCGTGGATCCTGGCCACCACTGAATAATGAACCCAGGGAAGGGGGGCTGCGCCCTGGGGATGATTTTCATCCACATGGACCCGAAGATCCCGGTCTGACAGGGCACATTCCACTAAAAAGGAACGATCCTGTTGATGGCTTCTGCCCATGGGGTTGGGTTGGATTGCCACATCATCATAGGCCAGGCCGAGTTTCCGGCAGGCCGGATTCTGAAAATCTTTGGGCTTTGGAGGCAAAATTTTCAGACCCAGGTCCCGGATAACAAATTCACCCAGAAGAAAATCCAGAGCCACGTCGAAAAGACCGTCATACCGGTATCCCCCGCCCACATCAGAATGTGCCCCGGCAAACCAGACCTCGGTGATCCGACCGGGATCATGGGCCATGAGGGTGGGCATAAAAGCGGTCCGTTTTTCATCAATGGAAACCATGTGCACGGCCTCTTCCACAGTATCTGCCACCACACAATTTTCAAATTTCACATCGGAAACAGGCTTTTTATCATCATCCATATTGGGCCAGCCAATGGAGGCCACCGTATCAAACACCCCCAAGAACCGGACCTTGATATCCATCTTTTTATGGGTCTTTTTTTCCACTTCGGTGTTGATTTTTGCACAAAACCGCCGGGCAATGGCCGCCCCCCTGGAAAACCCAAAGACCATCACCTCATCCCCGGGGGACCAGTCCCGGGCCAGGTCTTTTGCTGCGGTTCTGATAATATGCCCCACATCCATATTGGACAGGGCAAGGCCTGCATTAAACCATTGAAGCAGCTTGTTTCCATAGGTGCCCACCCCTGAATAGTAAAAACTTTTCTGGCCGGCAACCCTTGCCTCTCCCTTGGTCACACCGCCCCCCAGCAGCAAATGAAGTTTAAAGATATTGGAAACACTATTGTCCTTGATCTCCATCTTAAGATTTTTTTTCTGCCGGGCATCTGAAGGGTCGTTGCATGTCCCGTCAAAACAGAGGATGATCTTTTTCATGACAGACTCCTTTTCCGGATTTAAGAGCAACCCGGTTCATGGGTTGGAAAAAAGCAGAACGCTTGAATATTAAAATATTCAATCATGGGTCTCCTTGAGGAGCAATGGGAAAAACCCTTAAATTTCAACCCCTTTTGCCAATTCCGCCCAAACCCGGTCCTGGCAGAAACAAAATTTTTCCCACCCGGCCGTTTTAGGGGTTGGAACCATGGCGATCCTCCCCGGCAGATGCCGACGGGTTTGAGAGTTGTGAAAGATTTTTTTTAGTGTACAACAACCCCATTGCAAATAACCTGTTGATTTTCCCCTTAATAAGGAGATTCCATGAAGCAGCTCGCAAAAGTTCTTTTCTTTTTTATCCTCTTTGTTTTTGGACTTGGTATTCTTGCTACAGGCGGGGCCTGGATCTATCTTGACCATCTTCAGCCCAAAATCCAGGGCAGTCTGAACATCACAAAAATCACTCAGCAGACCGCCATTGTCCGGGACCAATGGGGGGTGCCCCATATCACGGCCCAAAACGGCAAAGATGCCTATTTTGCCCTGGGCCTGACCCTGGCCCAGGACCGGCTCTTTCAAATGGAACTCCAACGCCGGCTGGCCAAGGGGGAACTGGCTGAAATCCTGGGCCCCAAACTTGTGGATGTAGATAAAAAGTTTCGCACCCTGATGCTCAAACACAGGGCCCAGGACTATCTGGAAAAAGAAGACCTGATCAATGCCGAGGCCCTGGCCTTTCTGGATGCCTTTCTGGACGGGGTGAATCATTGTATCGCCACCCAGCCCCTGCCCGTGGAGTATACCCTGCTGGGATTTACCCCTGCCCCCTTTACACGGAAAGATTGCATTGCCGTCATGGGATATGTGGCCTATTCCTTTGCCGACGGCATCAAGCGAGATTCTCTGTACACCATTCTCGAACCCTTTTTAACCCGGGCGGATCTTGACCTGATCTTTCCTGCCTATACCCTGAACAACCACACCACGGTGATGAACCCCCAGGGGATCGGCAAAGAGGCCCTGGCCGTTGCATCAACAAAAAAATCCCCAAATATCCTTGGATCAGTCCATGGCAAGAAGGCCCATGAATTTACCGGATTTACACGGGCATACCAGCGGCTGCTGGACCAGACCGCAAAAATTTTCCCGCCCTTTACCGGAAGCAACTCCTGGGTATTGGGACCTGGAAAAACCAAAAGCGGCCATGCGATTCTGGCCAATGATCCCCATATCGGCATTGCCAATCCAGGGGTCTGGTATGAGGCCCATCTCTCATACCCGGGATATGAAAACTACGGGTATCATTTACCTCTCATGCCCTTTCCCATGCTGGCCCACAACACCACCAAGGCCTGGGCCATCACCATGTTTGAAAACGACGATCTTGACCTTTACGCAGAGACCTTTCATCCGGAGAAAAAAGATGAGGTCAAGTTCAAGGGCCAGTGGGTAAAAATCAAAACCCTTAAAGAAGAGATCAAGGTCAAAGGGGAAAACAATGTGATCCTGACCATCCGGATCACCCCCCACGGCCCGGTGATTTCAGATTTTTTAACAGGATACACAGGCCGTCCTGTCTCTGTCTCCTGGGTATACCATAAGCTGGACAACCCCATACTGGATGTGGTCTATGGCATGGGCAAGGCTGAAAACATGGACCAGTTTAGAACTGCACTCTCAAAACTGGCCGCCCCGGGTCTTAATATCTCCTATATAGATCATAGCGGCAATATCGGGTGGTGGGCGGCAGGCCGGGTGCCCATCCGGGCGGGGCAGGTGAGCGGAAAAAAAATCCACAACGGGGGGTCTGGCGCAGAAGAATGGTCAGGCTATCTTCCCTTTGAAAAAAATCCCCAGATGGAAAACCCTGAGAATTCAATGATTATCACGGCCAACAATTTGCCCACAATGATCCCCATCGATCCCATTGGGGTGCTCACAAGATATTTCAGGCCCTCTGACCGGGCCGCCCGGATCCATGAGCTTCTCTCCAAAGAGGAAAAATGGGATATGGAAGGCCTTAAAAAAATCCAGGTTCAATCCAGGGATGCTTTGATTGTTGCGGGCTTTAAAGCCGGGGTAAAAGAACTTTGCGACAGGTACGGAACAGACCAGAGCCAATGGACCTGGGGATCGGTTCACACCATCAAATTTGTCCATGCCATGGGCCGGAAAAAACCCTTGAACAGATTGTTCAATGTGGGTCCCTTTGCCAGCCCTTCTGAATTCACCTCGGTAAACAAGCTCAAGTCAAAAACCGGCAGCCACGATTACAAGGTGGCCTCCCTGCCCTCCACCCGGAGGCTCATAGACTGCAACGATCCTGACAATTCCTGGTCCATTATACCCACAGGCAATTCAGGCAACTTCATGAGCCCTTTTTATGATGACCAGGCCCAAATGTTCATCACGGGGACGTACAGAAAAATTCTCTATGCAAAGGAGCAGTTCAGCCAAACGCCCTCTTATGAACTGATTTTAAACCCTGAACAAGCCGCTGAAAAATAGCCGTATGATCACACCATCAAACAAAGGCATCAAAAGATGACAGACCCGTCTTTTTACCGCCGCATCCGGCCAGAAAACCTGCCCATGCCCGACCATCATATCATGGGACTAATCGAGTATACCCTAAGAGAGGATGCCCGGATTGACACCTTAACCCGGCTGGTATCAACCAACCCCTCTTTAACGGTTCAGCTCCTGGGCATTGTCAATTCCGCTTTTTTCGGATTTTCCAGGCAGATTCATACCATTTCCGAAGCCCTGGTGGTCCTGGGCATGGAACAGATCCAAAGCCTAGTGCTCTGCTTTGCGGTCAAGGAAAGCCTTTCAAGATTTTCCATCCCCCAATTGGACATGGATGCCTTTTGGGGAGATTCAGTCCGCCGGGGGGTGGCAGCCCGGGAACTTGCAAAAATGGTAAACGGACCTGTGGAAGAGGCCTTTTCCGCGGGCATGCTCCAGGATATCGGACTCTTGGTCCTCTTTTACATGGACCCTGAAAAGGCCGACCGATGGCCCCTTTTAAGGCCCAATCTGCCCGAAGACCGCAGGGCCATGGAAGAGGCCTTGTTTAAAGTTACCCACGATCATATGGGCGGGCTTCTGGCCAGAAAATGGGGGCTGCCCAAATCCTATGCCCGGGCCATTTCAGCCCACCACCGGTTTGAAAAACCAAGTCGGGAAAATATGCTGCCGGCCCTGATCCATCTGGCAGATCTGTGCAATGCAGTCTATACCTGTCATGACAAAGCAGGAGCCCTGAAGCTGCTTGAAAAAAGGTCCAAACTCTTTTTTAAACTCTCGGACGAACAGATCCAAACCCTGCTCTCCTCTCTGCCCGAACAGGTCCGTCAGGCCACCGGCCCTTTAAAGATCAAACCCACAAGCCATGAT
Source organism: Desulfobacter sp. (assembly GCA_028768545.1). Taxonomy (NCBI): domain Bacteria; kingdom Pseudomonadati; phylum Thermodesulfobacteriota; class Desulfobacteria; order Desulfobacterales; family Desulfobacteraceae; genus Desulfobacter; species Desulfobacter sp. The sequence continues at coordinate 1,301,829 of CP054838.1, read as the reverse complement.
GATTTCAACCAGATCATGAACCAGGCAAACCAGAAACTGGTAGAGGACAATCTCACCTACCGGGAGCTGACCTGGAAACTCCAGAACTCTTTAAGTCAAAGGGATGAATATGCCGGCCGCCTGGAAGCCGAGCTTGGGAAGGCCAGGGAAATTCAGAAAAGCCTTCAGCCGGATCTTAAAAAATTTTCCAATATCAATGCCTTTAATATCCCGGCCTATCACCTTTCCGGTGATTTTTATGATTGTTTTTTTCTCCCTTCAGGCGCCATTGGCTTCTGCATCGGAGATGTCTCGGGAAAAGGCACGGCCGCAGCCCTGCTCATGGCAAAGGCCATCTCCCTTTTCAGCTGTCTGTGCAAGGTAGGGGATGATATCAGCCGGGTGGTGGAAATGATGAATGCAGAACTTTATGAAACCGCTGTCCAGGGGATGTTTGTCACCTTTGCAGGCGGCTGGTTTGATCCTGTCACCCATGAGGTTCACCTCATCAATATGGGCCACTTGCCGCCCTTGATCATGGGCCCTGAAAAAATCATTCAGGTCAAGCCCTGCGGCCCGCCACTGGGGGTGATGCCCAATGTTTCATCTCCCCGAATAAACACCATCCCCATGGGCCACAGCCGGCTGTTCCTATACACGGACGGATTCACAGACGGACGGCTGAAAAATGATCCCCCAGACCAAGGGCTTCTGGGATTTAAGGGATTTTTAAACTGGCTGGTCCAGTCCAGGCAGATGTCCGTTCATGAGCAGGTTCAATGGATCAAGGATCAATGCATCCAGAGGCTGGCCGCCCAGGCCGACGACCTCACCCTGATGATATTGTCCGGAGAATCTGTCCCCCTCTAACCACGGTTGGTTCAAAAAACCGAACCGACCATGAATTTAAAATATGGTTGATCCTATCAAATTATCCAGGCCTTTCCGAAAATTTAAGATCTTTTTTTTTACTTGCCCCAAACCAGGGCGTCCCTCTCCGGTCAAAAAGCTAAAATAAAGCTATAAATCAGCTTTTTGTAATTAAAAATATGGACGTTTATATCTTTCAAGAGCCTTTTAAACCGGGCATAGTTGATCGATCAACCAATTTTTTCCCTATTTTTTCCTGTCCCCCTTTTTTTTCCCTTGACAGGGAATCAGGCTTGGATACCATAGGGTAGAAACCCTATCTTATTTATAGTTATATTGTAACTATTATTAGATTATCTTCCGGAGGATACCCATGAAAAGAACAATGCGCTCTCTTTTGTTGATTACAGCCATAGGCCTGCTTTTTACGCCGAACATCTGGGCCCAAACCCAGCTGAGCTATGCTAACTTTTTCCCCCCCACCCATATCCAGAGTCAGCTGGCAGAATCCTGGTGCAAAGAGGTTAAAAAACGAACAAATGAAGAAGTTAACATTGATTACTTTCCTGCCGGCACCTTGACCAAAGCCCCCCAGACCTATGATGGGGTGGTCAACGGTATTGCAGATATCGGCATGACCGTCCTGGCCTACTCCAGGGGACGGTTTCCCGTGGCCTCGGCCATTGATCTGCCCATGGGCTATACTTCGGGCGTCCAGGCGACAGCCCTGGCCAATGCCGTGCTCAAGGAATTTTCTCCCAAAGAGTTCAAAGATACCCAGATCATGTTTCTCCATGCCCATGGGCCGGGACTTATCCACACCCGGGACAAAGGGGTAAACACTCTTGAGGATCTCAAAGGGCTGAAACTTCGGGGAACCGGCACCAGCGGACTGGTACAGGCAGCTCTCGGGGCGTCTCCTGTGGGGAAAAGCATGAGGGAATGCTACCAGATGCTTCAAAAAGGGGTGGTGGACGGATCTTCCCATCCCATGGAATCCAACAAGGGATGGAAACTCGGAGAGGTGGTCCACTACATGGTCCAAAACTATTCCACCGCCTATACCACAACCTTTGCCGTGTTCATGAACAAGGACAAATGGGCTAAACTGACCCCGGAACAGCAGAAAATCATCCTGGAAATCAACGCTGAATGGGCAGGCAAACACGGGCGGGCCTGGGATGAATCAGATCAAAAAGGACTGGCTTTTTTCAAGGAAAAAGGGGGCAAGGTCATTGCCCAGTCCGAGACTGAATCCCAAAAATGGCGTACCGCGGCTGCCCCTGTCATTGACAAGTATATTAAAACCGCTGCCAAAAAAGGGCTGGACGGAAAAGTCATTGTGGACTTTATCAAAACGAACATGTAAGTTCATATTTCAGTTAACTTAAACAAACGGGTCCGGCAGGCGTAGATTTCAGCCTGGCGGACCCATTGACTTTATAAATAGACCATCAATGAAAACGAAAATATCCATACTCGACCGCCTCTCTCTCTGGCTTCAATACCTGGGCGCTGCCGCCCTCACCGCCATGATGCTGCTCACCGTGGCAGATGTGGTGGGCCGTTTTTTCAAACATCCCATTTTCGGCTCAGTGGAACTGGTCGGCTTTTTAGCCGTAATTGTCATGGCAGCGGCCCTGCCCTATACCTATAAAATGGACGGCCATGTGGGCGTGGAAATTGTCACAAGGCTTTTGCCCAAAAACATCCGGCAAGGTCTTGAAATCATCACCCGGACCTTAAGCTTTATCCTGTTCAGCGTTATTGCCTGGCAGATGTTCTTGTATGCCGGGGATATACGGGACACAGGAGAAGTCTCCATGAACCTGGAATTTCCCATCCACTATATTGTCTCTATTCTGGCCGCAGGACTTGCGGTTTTTGCTGTGATCATAGGACAGCGGATCATTGACACCATGAAGCAAAAAAAGGAATCCTGATGAGCCCTGTCCTCGCCGGAATTTGCGGCATTATGATCATGCTTTTCATGTTCATGACAAGAATGCCTGTGGCCTTTGTCATGGCATTGGTAGGGGTGGCGGGTTTTTCCCTGATGATTTCCCCCTCTGCCGCCCTGGTCCTATTGTCCAGAAATGTTTATGAAACCTTTTCATCCTATGATTTGACCACCATCCCCTTGTTCATTCTCATGGGGCAGCTGGGGTTTAATTCAGGGATTTCCAAACGCCTCTACGATGCCGGGTATAAATTTTTAGGCCACATCCGGGGAGGACTTGCCATGGCAACGGTATCTGCCTGCACCGCCTTTGGAGCGGTCTGCGGATCAAGTCCTGCCACCGCCGCCACCATGGCCACGGTGGGCCTGCCGGAAATGAAGCGGTTCAACTATGATGATGAACTTTCCACAGGGGCAGTGGCTTCAGGCGGCGGCATCGGCATGATCATGCCCCCTTCCGTGGTCTTGATCATCTACGGCATCCTCACCGAGCAGTCCATTGGCCAGCTCTTTGTGGCCGGCATTTTCCCGGCCCTGCTGGTCACCCTTCTCTTTATCGTATCCATCTATATCCGGTGCCAAATGTCTCCTGAACAGGGGCCTGCAGGAGAAAAATTCTCCTGGGCACAACGATTCAAGGCCCTGTTAGGGCTTGGCGAAACCCTGGCCATATTCGGACTCGTGGTGGGCGGGATCTTCTACGGGCTGTTCACCCCCACAGAAGCTGCTGCAGTCGGGGCTTTCGGGGTGCTCGTCATTGCCGTGGCAAGACGACAGATCTCATGGCAGGGCTTTGTCAACTCGCTGATGGAAACCCTGAGGACCTCGTGCATGGTCCTCATGCTCATTACCGGGGCTGTTATTTTTGGAAAATTTCTAGCGGTCACACGAATCCCCTTTGAAATCGCCTCCTGGGTCGGAGGGCTTGACATGCCCCCCATCCTGGTCATGGGCGTGATTATTCTCATCTATTTTCTCGGGGGCTGCTTCATGGATGCCCTGGCCTTTGTCACCCTGACCGTGCCCATATTTTTCCCCGTGGTCACGGCCCTGGGGTATGATCCGATCTGGTTCGGGATTATCATTGTCATGGTCACGGAAATGGGAGTCATTACCCCGCCTGTGGGCATCAATGTCTATGTGGTTTACGGGGTGGCCAAAACGGTATTGAAAAAACAAGTCCCCCTGGAAAAAATATTCAAGGGTATTACCCCTTTTCTGGTTGCCGTGATGGCAGGCGTGGTCATCCTCATGCTCTGCCCCTGGATTATCCTGTTTTTGCCCAATCTCATGTATTAAGATTCTTTCCAATCATTGTCTTCTGGCTTGATCTCTTGGTTGCAGGCAAATTTGACCCCTTGAATTCAAGATATACCCTGCGCATGGCCTTTTGTCTTAATATGGGCCTTAAAGACTTTAAAGAGTGGTATTCGGGGATGCCCTTGATTGAAACATTTACGGAATTGAGGCCGGAAACGACGGCAATTTGATACCCTAAAACGTCCACCGCCCCCCTTAAAATGCCTTAGGGACGCCTAATCTATGATGAAAATATAGCGGTTTTCATAAACACCTTCCGTTTGAACCATGTCAAAAGGCAGTGTTCTATCGATTCTTTTGACCTCAATGGAAATTTAGTTTGAGAACCGCTATCCTCATTATCTTCCCGCTCCATCCATTTTAATCTGCTTTATACTCCAAATCTGCAAACCCAGGGGGTATTCCTTTTTACGGTTTCATAAATCACCCTTCTTTAATCGGAATCTCATTGGTTAAATTAAGTCTCTATGATAAGGGTAATTTGAACAGAGAGGATAATTTATTTATGGTGATATCATAGATACAAAATTCACAAAGCTGTACTTTCGGCAATTTCGATCGCTTTTAATCTGTGTATTCATGCTTGTTGCACTCGTTCCCCTGGTCTCTTTCGGGTATATAGGAATCTCCCAGGGCAAACAAATGATCGAGGAAAAAGCCGCCTTATATTTAATGAATTTATCAAAGCGAAACGCAGAATCCATCCGGCAGTTCATGATAGAACGGGTCAATGATATGAATCTGCTCTGCAGTATTTTAGACATTTCAGACTCAAATTTTGAGCATCATATCAATCAGTTGAAAAACGATCCCCACAGACCCTATATTGATTTTTTTATTTTAAGCCAGTCCAAAAGACTGATTTTCAGTTCAAAGGGAAAATCCATTGATCCCAAGATCCTGAAAAAAGCCACCGAACCCGGGTTGTCATGGAAGGGGGTTCAGGCAGGTACACTTTTTTTACTTGCAGACAAGGACCAGCTGAATCCCGTATTGATTCTATCCAAAAAGCTCACAAACCAGAATGAAGATGACCCTAAATATTTGTACACCATGGTTGATTTCAGGTTCATCGATGTCCTGTTAAAAGAAAATAACATAGAGGATACAGGGGAAGTTTATCTGGTCAACAAGGGAGGCTGGTTTTTATCCGCCTCCCGATTCGGGGCCAAAGCCCTTCAAACTAAAATTTCAATCCAGACGCCGGTATTGAACACCCTGTTACCTGCCCGCCAATCCATTGATTACCGAGGGAAAACCGTTTTGCAGTCACAACAAAACATACCGCCTTTCAACTGGATTGTCTTTGCTGACCAGGATATGGTTGAGATATTAAACCGGATTAAAGCCCTTGAAAAAAAAGCCCTGATTTATGCCGCCATCACCGGATGTGTTGTCTTTCTTTTGGCTTTTTTTATATCAGCGGTCATCGCAAACATGGTCAAGGAAAAATATCAGCGCGAAAAAGAGATGGAATTTCAAGTCATTCAAAAAGAAAAGCTCGCCTCATTGGGGCTGCTGACCTCCGGACTTGCCCACGAATTAAATACGCCTCTGGCAAATGCCCTGCTTTATACTCAAATTGCACTTGAAGAACTGGCGGATAAGGATCTCAATCGAAACAGCATCGGCCAGCACCTGTCAACCGTGATTGATGAGGTTAAACAGGGAAGCAATGTTATCAAAAATCTAATGTACTTTTCAAGACACACCCACAGTGATTCTAAGACCGTTGACTGTAATCGTTTGTTGACTAAACTGATGGAAATTACCATTCCCCACTGCAATTCAAAAAAAATAGACGTAAAACTTGAGTTGGAAAAAAATATACCGGATGTCGTTGCCCATGCCAGTACCGTGCAATCCATACTGACCAACCTGGTCGCAAATGCTGTTGAGGCCATGCCCGACGGGGGCAGCCTTATATTGAAAACTCATTTTGTCCGGGTATTGAAAATGGTTAAAATTGAAGTAAACGATTCGGGCAGCGGGATTTCAAAACAGGCCATTTCAAACATATTCACCCCTTTCTATTCAACTAAAAAGCCGGGCGAGGGAACCGGGTTAGGGCTGTTTATCAGTTATGAAATGGCCAAAAAATTAGGCGGAGATTTAAGAGTGGTCAGTGCAACCTCCAATAACTCAAAACAGTCGGGGACAAGTTTTACCCTTGAACTGCCCATAGAGGATTAACGAGACCATGCGTAGGTTCAAAATTTTAATCGTTGAAGATGATCTTAACCTGAACAGGGGATTGGTGCATGTCATCAAAAAACAGGGATATGAAGCCTTTTCCGCAGCGTCCGGGGAAGATGCCCTTCAATGTATAAAAGCAAGGTCATTTGACCCGATTATTTCCGACTTTAAGTTGCCCGGCATTGACGGCAAACAGGTTTTAAAAGCGGCAAAAAAATATGATCCAAACATCATGTTTATCATGATAACAGCATACGGGACCGTTGATACTGCCGTATCTGCAATGAAAGAAGGGGCGGAAGAGTATATTATGAAGCCCTTTGATATGGAAGAGTTCAAGCGGGTCGTAAAAAAAACCTTGGAAAAAAAAGCCCTGCTTGTGGACAATACCCGCTCAAAAATTCGTCTGAAAAACGAGTATACCTTTGAGAGCATCATTGGAACCAGCCCTTCCATGGCAGATTTGTTTAAGACCATTCACCATGTAAAAGACTCCCGAACAACGGTGTTGATCTGTGGAGAAACCGGGACCGGAAAAGACCTGGTCGCAAGGGCCATACACCATAATGGCAACCGGGCGTCAAAACCATACATACCGGTCAATTGTGCGGCCCTCAATGAAAACCTGATGTCCAGCGAACTCTTTGGCCACCGAAAAGGGGCCTATACCGGGGCGGTCTCGGATAAGCAGGGGGTTTTTGAAGCGGCTGATGGGGGAACCCTGTTTCTGGATGAAATTGGTGATATTGGCAAAGGCTTGCAGCAGGCGCTGCTAAGAGCCATTGAAACCGGAGAAATCCAGCCGGTGGGATCGTTTAAAAGAAAAAATGTCAGGGTCCGGATTATCGCTGCGACAAACAGAAATCTTGAGGATCTGGTTGAAAAAAAAGACTTTAGAGAAGACCTGTATTACAGACTCAACGTTGTCACCATTCATTTACCGCCATTACGTGAGCGCGCAGATGACATCGGCCTGCTGGCCTTCCATTTTTTAAAACAATATTCAGCTCAAAATAAAAAACAAATTGATAAGATATCTTCAGATGCCCTAAAACTGCTGGAAAATTATCATTGGCCCGGCAATGTAAGAGAACTTGAAAATATCATTGAACGGGCAACTCTGTTCGAAGAAGATTCCATTCTCTCCGTTCAAAGCCTTCCGGGCATTCTAAAACAAACCGTCTCCAATACCCCCCGCCGGAATATTAACTCCCTGGACCACATGAGCAAGAACCATATTCAGGAGGTATTGGAAACCACCGGGGGCAATAAAACCAAGGCCTCTAAAATTTTGGGTATCAATCGTTCCACCCTATACCGGATCATGAAACGCTTTAAAATTTAAACCGTCCCAAGTCTCTTGTTTCAACTGATGCAATCTGCATCCTTGTTGCATTTTGCAACGTCCTGATCCGGACACACCCTCCGTACCTTCTTTAAAACAAACCATGATTTCAAGCAGTTACCCTTTCTTTATCTTTGGTACAGGGATTGCTCTTTATCTTAGACAAAAATCCGGAGACATGACCCATATAAGGATTAGGTCACAGGTGCAGCCCAGGCAAAAAAAAACAGAAAAACAAGATATGGGTTTATTAAAACCAACTTGAAGGAATAATGAAAGATGACATCTTTGGAAATCTGATGGATTGGGGCGGTGCATTAGACAAACTGCAAAATTTGAAAGAGGGGGGAACCTTAGACAATCATCAAGATGAACTGATCCGGCTACTTCGCTTTGACGGAAACTGGCGGTTGAGAGAAGCGGCGGTTGAAGCCTCATCAGCCTTGACAGCCCCGAGTGTTGATACGGCAAAACAACTGGTTGAACTGATCAAACGAACAGATCTCTACTATAATGTCAGAATAATGGCCGTAGAGGCCTTGTCCACCCTTGTACCCGTTGTCACGGACAACAGCGGTGGCAATAGCGAGCTTGTCCGGGTCTTTGTCAAGGAGGCAAACCATGAAGTGACAACCCTGCTTTCTTCTCCGGAGCCGCCAATTTTCCATGCTGCTCTGGAGCTTGCCCTGGTGCAAATTCAAAAGGTTGCAGCCGTTGCCTGACCCGCACCAGGATAAAATAAGAATAGACAAGAATATTGGTGCCGGGCCTGGGTTTGTTCATATCTGCTCCGCAACAAAGAGGAGTACAGCAGGTCCGGCACCCAAATTTAAAAATCAGGGAATGACAAAAACATCTCATAAAAATTGGAGAGCATAGAATGATCATAGGTATTCCAAAAGAAATAATGAAAAATGAGAACAGGGTCGCAGCATTGCCGGAAACCGTGGAAAAGTTCAAAACACTCGGGTTTGATGTCATGGTTGAAACCTGTGCCGGAGAGGGTGCCTTTGCAAGTGATGATCAATATTCGGCATCAGGGGCCACCATTGCCAGGGATGCAGCAGAGGTATTTGGCAGCTCTGATATTATTTTAAAGGTCAAAGAACCCCTCTTTAACGAGGCCTTCAATACACACGAAATCGATATGCTCAAACCAGATCAGATCCTGGTTACATTTTTGCACCCGGCAGCACCGTCCAATCACAATGATGTCAAAAAAATGATGGAAAAAAAGATCACCGCATTTACCATGGACGGCATTCCCAGAATTTCACGGGCACAACGGATGGACCCGTTGACCTCCATGAGTGCCATCACAGGGTATAAAGCCATTATCATGGCCGCTGCCCACTTTCCCAAATTTATCCCCATGATCGGGACATCCATTGGCATGATCAAGCCGGCCAATATTATGGTTGTGGGTACAGGTGTTGTGGGGCTGCAGGCCATTGCCACCGGCAAACGCCTGGGCGGGGCTGTCAAAGCCGTGGATATCCGCCCTGACGCAAAAAAAGAGGCTGAAAGCTTAGGGGTCAAGGTTACAGGGTTTGATGTGCCGCCCGAAGTGACCATTGGAGACGGCGGATATGCCAAAGCATTGTCCAATGAGTGGCTTGAAAAGGAACGTGAGTATCTGGCCCCCCAGGTGGCCCAATCGGATATTATTATTTTAAGCGCATTGGTGCCCGGCGAAGTGGCCCCGCATTTGATCACCAAAGAGATGGTTGAATCCATGAAACCCGGATCGGTCATTATTGATGTTTCCATAGACCAGGGGGGAAATTGTGAAATGACCTCTCCCGGAAAGGAAATAAATCATCAGGGCACCTATATCTGGGGCATTAAAAACATCCCCGGCTCTCTGCCGATCCATTCTTCATGGCTGTATGCCAACAACCTTTGCAAAGACAGCAGCTCAAAAGAGTTTGACATGAACGATGAAATCGTCAGCAAATCTCTTGTGACCCACAAGGGAAAACTGTACCACCAGGGCACCCTCAAGGCCATAAATCTTAGCGACCAATAAAATTTCGGGAGACGACCATGGCAAATATTGTTTTAGTCACAGGTGTTTTTATCTTTTCGTTCATCATGGGATACGTGTTGATTTCCAAGATTCCATCCTTGCTTCACACCCCGCTCATGTCCATGACCAATGCCATATCTGCGGTCACCATTTTAGGCTGCCTGGTTCTTTTTTCAGTTGAATCCACCCCCTTTGAACAAATCATTGGAGGGATTGCCTTGATAATGGCCAGCTTTAATCTTATCGGCGGTTTTACCATCACCGGCAGAATGTTGAGGATGTTCAAGAATAAAAACGCAGGGGAGGGCCAATAATGGGGGTAAGAATATTAAACCAGGGGCTGGATTTTTTTATTCTCGGCCTGATCTTTTGGGGCATCTGGATGTTCAGACACCCGGATCGGGCCAAACGGGGAAATATGATTGCAGCGATTGCCATGGTCATGGCCGCAGGCATTGTCCTGTTCAGACCCCCCCCCTGCCATCCGTACGTTCTGTCAGGAGCGCTGTTGATCGGGTCCCTGGCAGGGGTGTGGGTGGTCTCCCGGATCAATATGCTTCAAATTCCGTCAATGGTGGCATTCCAAAACGGTGCAGGCGGGTTTGCCTCTTTTTTAATTGCCTTTGTCCAACTGACAAGGGGGGCGGGCAACCTTTCCATTGTCAATAAAATATCCGGGCTGCTCGGGTTGGCCATGGGGGCATTCACCCTTTCGGGCTCAATCATTGCCGCAGGCAAGCTTGCCAACCGATTAAACCAGCCCCCTGTGGAACTTAAACACCACACCCTCATCCTCGGTTCCCTCTTTTTGATGGTAACCTTCCTGATATCGATTGGATTGGCCGCCTCTCTGGCGTTACCCCTGGCCATCTGCATCTGGGTTGCCATTATCCTTGCCTCAACCGTATTCGGTATTTTGTTTGCCATTCGTGTGGGCGGTGCAGATATGCCGGTGCTCATATCCTTTCTCAATGCAACCACCGGTCTTGCCGCGGCCCTTTGCGGCATGGTTCTGTGTAATAAATTATTGATTTCCTGTGGTGCGGCAGTGGCAGCCTCAGGTTCCGTTCTGACCCATGTGATGTGCCAGGCAATGAACAGATCCCTTTACAGGGTCTTTGTGCCCCTGGCAAAAACAAGGGACCTGGACCCGGACAAAACCAACAAATCACAGCCAGACCCGGAAACAACTCAGCCGAGCCCGGAAAAACCAAACCCGATCAAAGATATGGCCGAAAAAATCCTCAATGCAAAAAAACAGTCATCGTCCCCGGATACGGCATGGCAGTGGCCCAGGCACAATTTGAACAGGGCTCACGCATATAAATATTGTAAAGTGCCTATAGTTTTGATTAGTTCAAGTATCATCCAAACATAACTTCCTCCAGATATTTGATATCCATAGCAGCATTCAACCTTTTGGTTTTTACACTCCCTTTAAATGTCTTATTGTTCCGTAATAAATTTAATGCAATGTGCCGAATCGCTGCAAAATTATCAGGAGAGTTCCCCTTTCTGACTCTGCTTTCGTCTTGAGGGCGTTCAAAATTCTGTGTCAGTTGAATCAAAGCTGATATACTCAGCTAAATAAGGAGAACTGACATGACCGAAGACAACACCGAATTTGATTTTCAAAAAGCTCTTAAAGGTATTCAGGAAGGTAAACCCTTCACAGGTAAGGGCGGCGTCCTTACATCATTAATCAAAAATCTTGCGGAAGCTGCTCTTGAAGGAGAGTTGGAGTCCCATCTCGGACAGGAAATTTCTGCCAACCGCCGTAATGGAAAAAGCAGAAAGACCATTAAGTCCCTGGATGGTAAATTTGAGCTAAAAACCCCGCGTGATCGGAACGGAACCTTCTCTCCACAAATCGTCAAAAAACACCAAACAACGCTCAGCGATGAAATTGAAAGAAAGATAATAGCCCTTTACGGCCTGGGCATGAGCTATAATGACATGGCTGCCCATTTACAGGAAATCTATGGACTTGAGATTTCAAATGCCACCCTTAGCGCTATTACCGATAAAATTATTCATACCGTTAAAGAATGGCAGGCCAGGCCGTTGGAAAATGTGTACCCAATCGTATGGCTTGATGCCATACATTATAAAGTACGAGAAAACGGAAAGGTCGGCAGCAAAGCCGTTTACACAATTCTTGGGGTGAATATCGAGGGCCGCAAAGAGGTTCTTGGGCTGTACATATCCGAGAATGAGGGTGCGAACTTCTGGCTGCAGGTGTTAACAGACCTTTCAAACCGAGGGGTAAAAGATATCCTGATTGCCTGTGTTGATGGTCTGAAAGGTTTTCCCGAGGCCATTGAGACCATATTCCCGGACACAGAAGTTCAACTCTGCGTAGTCCACCAGATCCGAAATTCATTGAAATACGTTGGTTCCAAAAATAAAAAGGAATTTATGGCAGATCTAAAACGTGTTTATAAAGCGGTTAATAAGGATCTGGCCGAAGAAGAACTGGATATTTTGGAAAACAAATGGAATGACAAATACCCGATTGTGATAAAATCCTGGCGGAACAACTGGGAGCGCCTCAGTCATTTCTTTAAATATCCAGAAGAGATCCGACGGATAATATACACCACAAATACCATTGAGGCTGTGCATCGACAGTTTCGAAAACTGACCAAAACAAAGGGATCGTTTCCTAACCAGGACAGCCTGTTAAAGCTGCTTTACATGGGGATCCAGAACGCCAGTAAGAAATGGACAATGCCGGTTCAAAACTGGTCACTGACAATTTCCCAGTTGGCAATTTTCTTTGAAGGCCGGCTGGATAAAGAGCTGGGAATTTGATAGGGATTTATTTACAGATGGAAAAGATGGTTCCAGGAACTCCGCTCCAGCAAAAGCCAACTCCTCCGACGTGGCAGATTGAAGGCCCATTCTCGGACCTGGCTTTTACTTCCGCTGGTGCCGAGACAGATCCGGGAACCGAAACCGTGACACAGAATTCTGAACATTCCTTTCGTCTTCACGGAACGCAATATCCAATGCACTGAATTTTCAATTCCCCAATGCCTCCTGACAGCATTACCAAAAATATTGGGGTCGCTATCCAGGCTCGATATATAATATCGCTTTTCATGACTGATCTGGCCGTCCATTTCCCGGGTGGATTCAATCATTCCAATACTTTTCAAACCTTTCCAACTTTTTTTATCTTCAAACCAATCAATATCAGAGGTTATCACAGCCCTGCGCGTTTCGACTCGACCGTGCCCTCCGTCAACACTGGTCTGTTCATTAAACTGGTACCCCTGATTTTTCATTTCTTCCATTTTATTGCAGTAGTGTCCGGTTAGGTTGTTGCATATAAAAAGCATCTAAAATCATTGAAAAAACAGTCTGTTTTGTGTTGACAAATGTGCGTAAAAATTTTTGTGCGCCTTGAAAATTTAACTCAAGGAGCTCAAATGACGCACATCTCAGTCCCTAAAAAACAACTACGGTCCCTGAACTTTGACAATTTCAGGTGCCCTCTGATAAAGTCACTTTCAAAAGCACCGGAATTACAATCTCGAGGAGACCGCCCTTTAAAAATGACATTCGAAGACCAGATAAATGCTTTGGTTTATTTCCATCTTCAGGAGCACAAGTCTGCCCGACATTTAATTCAGGATCTCAAGGAGAATGTTTTTGCTAAAGAAAATATTGCGCCAGACGGTGGTATCAGCCGTAGTAGTTTCTGTGAAGCCATCAATCACAGGGGACTCGAACAACTGCAATTTATCTTTGAGGATCTTTATAAACAGGCTCTTGAGTGTCATCCGGGTGAACACGCCGAGTTAGGAGAGTTGGTTTCCATTGACGGTAGTCTCATAAATGCAGTCCTTTCAATGCACTGGGCGAACTACAGAAAAGGAAGTAAAAAAGCCAAAGTACATTGCGGATTTGACATTAATCACGGAATCCCAAACAAAATCTTTTTGACTGAAGGCAACGGCGCTGAACGCACTTTTGTTCCCAAAATACTTTCCAAGGGGCAAACAGGTGTTATGGATCGTGGATATCAATCCCATAAAGAATTTGACCTGCTTCAGGAGCAAGGCAAACATTTTGTCTGCCGTATAAAAACCAGGACAACAAGAACAATTATTGATAACCACGAGACCCCTTCCGACAGCTACATTTTTTATGATGCACTGGTTAAACTTGGTACTCCGAATCAAAACCAGACGAAAAGGCCTGTTCGGGTTGTTGGCTATAAAATTGCTGGCGTCAAATACTATGTGGCAACTGACAGGCATGATTTAACAGCGGAACAAATAGCAACAATTTATAAACTCCGGTGGACCATTGAGGATTTTTTCAAATGGTGGAAAGAACATCTGAAGGTATATCATCTCATTGCCCGCAGTGAATACGGCCTTATGGTTCAGATTCTTGGCGGCCTTATCACTTACCTGTTACTGGCAATCCATTGCCAAAAACAGTTTAATGAAAAGGTCACGATCAAAAGAGTTCGGCAGCTGCGAACCGCCATTCTAAATGACCTGTTTGGCTGCGAGGAGCAGGGCTCTCATAGTTCAAACAGGGACAATATTGTCAAAGATCAAAAAATTATTGAGCAAGCAAAAACCTAACCGGACATCACTGAGAGAAACCAGACCTTTTTCAGAAAAATCTTCCATGGTCAATCCTGTGCCCTTAAACTGGAAACGCCACAGATCCCCCACACTGTCAAAGACCAGATCCGGCAGGTCCATTCGCCGGGCAAGACCTGAAATAATCTCCCAGTCGGCCCGGGTGTCGTACCTGGGCTCCACGGCTCTGTTGCGAACGAAAAACTGGGGTTTGAGTGCATTTTTCGTGGCAATGATGCTTTCCCTCTCCAGATAGGTGGACAGGGGCAGGACCAAATCAGAATGCCAGGCGGTATCTGACCAGGAAAAGGTCACGGAGACCAGAAGGTCAAGTTCTTCCCACATCTTTCGGATCCGGTCAGGTTCAGGATATCCCATAAGTAGATCGTGGCGATAGGCAATATAGGCCTTGATTGGATAGGGGTCCTGTTTTTCAATGGCCTCATAGAGCAGGTGAGCAAGACCCGGGCCCGTTTCAAACTGCTTGTACTTCCACCCCACCCCGTCGGCCCGTTTTTCTTCCTGCTTGGGATAAAGATCCATAAAGGAGGCAAGTCCTTTGGCGCCCACATCCTTTGGTTTTGACACAAAGGGAAGCCCGCCCTTGGCACCGTAGGTGCCCAAAAGGGCATTAATGATATAGATGGAACGGCAGACGTAGAAGGAATCCTTGTACCGGGCCGCCATCCAGCCCGGATGCCAGATCACGGCGGGGGCGGTAGCCGTCAGTTCTTCCACAAAACGGCAAAGGGTTGAGGCCGGTATCCCGGTCTCTTTTTCAGCCCATTCAGGGGTATAGGGAGTGACAAACTGCCGAAGCGCTTTAAACCCTTCCACATATTTATGGACAAACCTCTCATCATAAAGACCCTTATTGATAATTTCGTGGATAACGGCCAGGTTAAGTGCATAGTCTGTTCCGGGTTTAATTTTCATAAACCTGGAGGCTTTGGCAGCAGAGACATTGGATCGGATATCAATAACAGAAAGCCTGCATCCATTTTCCATGGCATCCATAAGGTTGTTAACCTCCTGAACATTCACCGCCTCAAAAATATTTCTGAACTGAAGGACCACATGTTTACAGTTCTTGAGATCGTAGGCCACGGCCTTACGTCCCATGCCGGTAAGGGAGAGGGCTGCATGCTGGACGTTCCTGGCGCAGGAAGAATCATGATTATTATAATTGGGAGTGCCAAGACCCTTTAAAAAAGCCCGGTGCATATCCCTGAAGGGCCCGCCCCGGTCAGTAAAACAAATGGACCGTGGACCGTGCTCCTCTTTAATCCTGTTCAGCCGGTCGGCCAAATAATCCAAAGCCTCGTCCCAGGTGGCCTTTCTCCATTTTCCCTCACCCCGCTCACCCTCCCGGATCAGGGGGGTCTGGGGGCGTTCACTATCATGGAGCAGGGCTTTTCCAGCAGCCCCCCTGGGGCAGACTGCCCCTTTCATGGCCGGCACATGGGGATTTCCCCTAACAAATGAGACCTGGCCGTTTTTCACTTCTACACTAATGGGACAGCGTACAGTACACATACCACATACACTGAACACAGAACGTTTTGACATATTTGCTCTCCTCTGGAGGTTCGCCTTGCCGGGAAATTACGCCCGGATCCAGTCACTTTAAATCAATTTCATGATCCATGAGTATAGCCATAACCATGCCAGGAGGACAGAAAAGAACTGTCTTTCTGAACCGCACAAAACCAACACCTTGAATTTATAGATAATTTCATACCAAAAAAACATTTCGCTGTGATTAGACGAATTTGTTAACGATCCTGTCCCGGGGATTTTAAATCATAAAAGGCTCCCATGGAAATCCGCCAGGGAACGGATCTGCCCATGTGAGCCTTTTTTGAAAGACATGCAATAAAATCATTGCGGCGCATCTTTTTTATTGCACCACCGCCATCCTAAATCTTTTGCTCCACAGCTTTAAAACAGGGCATGCACAGCTGTTCTCCCCCAAACAGCCGGATCCTGGATTCCATGGTCATTTCCTTACATTTATCACAGACAATGCTCTTTAAAATCCGGGCCGGCCGGACCGGGGGCGCATCAATCTTCTGGACCTCAAATATATCTTCAAGATCTGCCGCCATAATCTGCCGGATCCGAGCGGTCCTGTCTTCTTGCTGGGGGCCGTTGTCCAAGAACAAGGCCCTGAATCCTTGGGACGTATCCCGGTTAAAAAAGGTAAAGGCAGACTTGCCGAAATCCTTGTGCACCAGATTGCCTTTGCCAAATGAACACCCGGTGAGAAACTGGATGGCATCCACCCCGCACATATCTGTTTCTGTGACGCAAAGACTGTTGGCGGTCTTTTGAATTTCAAGTTTTTCCATGGCCAGTTCCGCTGCCCTGATCCCGATGGCAAGGCCGGGGCAGCTATGGCCGTGAAAGGAAATCGTTGCCTCAATTAAGTTGGTATCCACTGCACATCCCATAAATATTCTCCTTGATTTTGATTCATTTATCAGCCGGTCAAACCGCTGCAATCAGGCGGCCACGGGCACCACCATGGGACATCCCCTGTGATGCACAATCTCCACAGGCAGCCCGTAAACCCGGGTCACCAACTCCGGTGTGATCTCACCGATCAGTCCTGCGCCCAGAACCCGGCAGTCTTTTAAACATATATACTGATCCGCATACCGCAAGGCAGAATTCAAATCATGCATGGTCATCACAACGGCCATTTCATGGGACCTTGCAATATGCCGGATCAACTCGAGAATTTCGGTCTGGTTTTTCAAATCCAGGCTGGAGGTGGGTTCATCCATTAAGAGCAGATCCGTCTCCTGAACCAGGGCCCTGGCAATGGCCACCTTTTGAAGTTCCCCCCCGGAAAGCTGGTCCAAATATTTCACACTCATCCGATCCAGGTTAAGATGGTCCATGACCGCATGGGTTTTTTGAATATCTTCAGGCCCTGCCTTGTACCGCATATGGGGGGTCCGTCCCATGAGTACGGCATCAAATACTGTCAGCCGTCCCCCGGGATTTTCCTGGGCCACATAGGAGATATGCCTGGCAATATCACTGACCCCCATGGCCCTGATATCCATCTGGTTGACAAGCACGGATCCTTTTTGGGGGGTAAAGATACGGTTCAGACACTTGAGCAGGGTGGTCTTGCCCACCCCGTTGGGCCCCAGGATGACGGTGAGTTCTCCTTTTTGGACTGAAAATCCAATATCCTCAAGCACCTTGTCCTGGTTATATTGAAAGCTTAAATCCTTGACCTCAAACATCATGAATGCTCTCCTTTGAGTATGAGATAGATAAACACGGGCGCCCCTAAAAAAGAGGTGAGAATGGAGACCGGCAGCACATGGGGCAAAAGCACAAGACGGGCCGTAATATCCGATC
Organism: Desulfobacter sp.; assembly: GCA_028768545.1. NCBI lineage: Bacteria > Pseudomonadati > Thermodesulfobacteriota > Desulfobacteria > Desulfobacterales > Desulfobacteraceae > Desulfobacter > Desulfobacter sp. The sequence continues at coordinate 1,284,148 of CP054838.1, read as the reverse complement.
CCAGAAGGATGAGTGCCCCTGAAACCAGGGTGGCCGGCAACAGATAATAATGATCATCCCCGATAACCCGTCTGACAATATGGGGGGCCACAAGGCCCACAAAGCTGATAATGCCCACAAACGAAATGATCACGGCCGTGGTCAGCGACGCTGCCATCATTGCCCAGAGTCTGAGAGATTTCACCCTCACCCCCAGGCTCTGGGCGGTTTCATCCCCCAGGGCCATGGCATTGAAAGACCGGGCATTGACCAGAAAAAACACAAGAATCACCAGGGTAACAGGCCCCAAGACCCTAAGATCTGACCAATCGGCCCGGGCAAGATCCCCAAATGTCCAGAAAACCATGGCGGCCAGCTGAACATCATCGGCAAAAAACTGGAGCAGCATGGTGCCTGCCATGAACAAGGAGCCTAGTGCAACGCCTGTGAGCACCAATACCTGGGGATTGGCCCCGTGGCGCCCGGCAATGAAAATGACCAGACCTGCCGTGAGCATGGAAAAAGAAAAGGCAGAGCCCACCGTGAGCAGAGGATAGGAAATATTAAGGGCATCGGCAGAGCTGGATGCCATGACCCCGGACCCCATGACCATGACCGCGCATGCCGCCCCAAAGGCCGCCGCATGGGAAATGCCCAGGGTAAAAGGGGATGCTAAAGGGTTTTTCAGCACCGACTGCATCACAGCCCCGGAACATGCCAGGCCTGCCCCGGCCACCATGGCGGTCAGGGCCTGGGGCAGCCGGATCTGCCAGATGATAAGTTCATCCCTGACGGCACCGGAGCCTGTGACCAGCACCTTTAAAGCATCCAGACTGTTGATATGGACCGCCCCCAGGCTGATGGCAGCCAGAAAACAAACGACTAAAATGGTGCACAGGCTCCAGAAAAACAGAGTTTTTTTGCGTATATATCCCAGGTAAGCCGCAGGAGACCCTGATGTTTCAAAATGCATATGCCCCCTATTTTTCCAAGTCCAGCCGGGTAAAGACCTTGTGTTCGAACAGGGCATTCATCTGTTCAAACACCGGAACTGACAATAAAAAGGAATAGATCCGGTCGGCCTCTTTCACAGGATCAATCTCCTTGAACCTGTCCGGATAAAGAATTTTCCCTGCATACCAGGCATCGGCAAGTATGGAACCAAAATTCTGGCTATACCAATTATAGGGCAGCACCCCAAAGACCTGATTTTTTTGAACCGCGGTCAGGGCCTGGTAGATTGGATCTGTTTTCAGCTCAAAGAGTCCCCCATGGCCCTCTCCCATCTGAAGGGTACTCAAATCCACAAAAATAATGGCAGGATCAGCCTCCAGAATTTCTTCCTTGGAAAAGAGGGTCTGTTTAAGGGCTTTGCCCAAAGGGCGGTCTTTGCCGGCAATGTTAAGGCCGTTTACAAATTCAAACGGGGGATAACACGGCTCTGTGGAATGAAAGCCGTGGGGTCCTTTAAAGGCAATGCCTCCGATAAAGCATGTTTTTTTTTCGGGCATATCCAGAGAACGGTCTGCCAGGGCCTGGATCTCGCCCTTGAAAAAATCAATCACCTCCAGGGCCCTTGGTTGTTTGTCCAGAATCTTGCCCATGAGGTCAATGGAGGCAAACAGATCTGACCTTCCCTGTCCAAGATCTCCATACTCCAGGACCACCACGGGAATCCTTGTTTTTTTCCATAGCTCATCCGGATCACACCCGGTACCGTTAAAGGTTTTAAAAATCACCTGGGGCATGGGATCAAGGCCTAAAATTTTCTCAGGATCATCCTGGCCCCTGAATCCCCCAAAAACAGGCAAGGACCGAAAGTCCTTGTTGGCAAAGGCATAGGGCCTTGCATCAAATTTACGCTGCCGGGTTTCAATATCATCCACCCCCACAACCAGATCTTGGGCCCCAAGATAGGCGACCAGCCTCAAGCAGCCCGGGCCCGAACAGATGATCCGCTCCACCCTGTCCGGCAGAGTCAGGGTCCGGCCCCGGGCATCGGTCACCTCTTGTGCCGCGGCACTGCCAGCAGAAAACAAAATCACGACAATCCACAAAACATATTTTAATTTTTTCATCTTTATCCCCAATAAAAAAAAGCCACGGAAAATGCATTCCAGACATCTGGAACAACAAGCCTCCGTGGCTTTGATTTATATGTGTATACCGCTTGTATTTACATCTTTGTCTTCTGACAAAAGTTGTTTATTCATTTAGTTAAAAAATATGCTTTTGTCAAGAACAGGTCTATTTTTTCATTCCTGCGCAATGGGTGGTCTAAATCTTCATGAATCTAGTCGGGGGTTAATTTACAAGTGATTTTTCGTCTTAATCTCTTTGATTGTCTCTTTTAAGATGTCAATCACATTACGCCCCCTTTTTTTTGCGATCCCATGGGCCTGCTCAACAACCTCTTCAGCTTGGGCGGATAAAGCGGCCTGGTCAGGCATGGCCATATCCGAATTTTCATACTTCCAGACCAGAAGTTTTTTTGCAAAACCAACTTCCTGTTTCCTGACAAATCCATGTGTTCCAAAAATGGCCATGGGGTATCCCTTTTTTCCGTGTTATAAAAACGAGCTCGCATATTTTAAGAATCGATTCGGCTTTAGCTGCAAGGCCTCAGGCCGGTCTGACCAAAGCCGTGTGCGGGTTCAGGGGCTAAGGTCTTTCTTTGCCTTTTATTTTAAAGAGTAACTTTTTTATAATTTAAGTGCAAATACATTGTATCAAGCAAGGGGTAAAAAAAGCAGGGCACCCCCCCATCATTCTTAAATCCAAGTTGATTTTTCCCTGGTTAAACAGTAATACAGTTTCTTGCACTAAAAATGAATAAACCATCAAGGTGACAGGGGCGCATTCCCATTTTCCCGGTTATACCGCTGGCACTGGATTGTGCATGTTTGCCATCTGCTTCAGGCAGTTCCAACGCCCTGCTTTATAAAATGATCGCAGCATAATCATTTTTTCTGCATTCTCCCGATACCAAAAGATGCATGGACCTTTAAGACGTAAATTCACGACTCTCCGAATCGAACTTTCAATAGCACCGCTGCCAATAGGTAAGTTCAACGCTTTTACAGTTGAGAAATTAAGCCTCAGTTCATTGCGCACAAAATAATCCCGTTCCGTCTTGATAGCCTTACTGTTTCTGCCTCTACAAAGCTTCTGGACGGCCTGTACCACCTCAATCGCCTTTCCCTTCAGCAGAAGACCTCGCTGCTTCAATACCCAGCGTTTGCGTTCCTTGGATGACCAGGTCTTCCTTAAGCCTGCTACTGTACCCAGATGCTCAACTGCATGGTAGAAATCGAGAAGTTCATACACACGCTCAGGAGCCAAACCCAATGCTTTTAGCAGTCCGGGGATTCGATTCCAAATCCAATGTGCCCCATCTGCAACAAACAGTATTTTGTCTGAGTTCTGAATATGAAGGGAGTTCAAATAACCCTTTAACAAGTGGAATACACCATCCGGTCCATTGAAACAGCCATCAATAAATGGTGAAAAGCTTTTTTCTTGTTTTCCATGGGCGTCCACTACATAAATGATCAAAAGCTTGGGTTCTCGCCATGCCCCACGAAATCGGGTTCTATCCTTTTGGGTTTTTGGTCCCCTTTTCTTCTCTCTGAGCCGAGTGCGGCCACCATCAGTGCTGATAACGACTCGCCGCCCTTCAAGTAAATCTCCATCATTTAATGGGATTCGGCCCGCTTGTTGTTCGGCTCGAGCCCGCTCTGCGTACCGATAGGTCAGTTTGCGGATGACCTTTATACCCAACGTCATCCCACGGTCACAAAGCACTTGACGGACTTCTTCAAAAGAACTTAATAAGGCTGACCAAGAACTCACCATAGAAGCCAAAGCAGGCGAGCAGCGATCATGGATTCCAAGAAGGATTAAACCAGCGTATGCACCTTTATATCTTTTTCCTTTTCGGCGGTCACAGGACCTTCGATAGTATCGAACATGAATATCAACCGAACTATCTGTACAAAGCTGAATCCAAACGGTCTCAAGCCCTTCGCTTTTCATCCGTCCCGGCCAATTGGACATCAATTCTTTTTCTTGGTCGACCTGTTCAGAGGAATCTACTGAGGCCTGGATCTTTTTTTTAAAAAAAAGGCGCTTATCCGATTTGTATACTCAAGGATTTCCTGCTCCATCTGTTCTAATTCGTTAGCGTTACGAACCAAGCGATTTGGATCTTCTTCCAGTTCTTTGAGGCATGCAAGGACTTCATCAACAGTATTACAATCTTCAGCTTTCTTCATTAGCACAATCCATTTATGTTCATTTCAGCGTAACAGAGGATATCATTCTTTTTGCTCTAAAAGACAGGCCTTTTTAAAACCGGGAAAATGGGAATGCGCCCGGTGACAGACCCGGCCTTTATTGAGTTGATAAGGAGTTAAAATCATGGCGTTTGATTATGGATCCATTGATCTTGGGCTAAAAAATCCGTTTAAACCTGAAGGCCGGATCACGTCTTTCAGAGGTGTTCTTCAGCTTTTAGCAGGTATTTACCTTCTCTTTACGGCCGTAAAAATTGTCAAGACAGATGCCGGTGCCGGGTGGATTCTGGTTGTGTTCGGAATCTTTGTCTTAAGCCTTGGCATCCGGGCTTTGGGCTCGGGAATATATGCCACCCTAAGGTATTTTGTCGGCCGGAATCATCCCACCTCCCTGGCCAGAAATTTCAACAAGTCAGATGCGACCAAGTCGGACCAGGAGTCCGATTATGTGGCCTATACCGCCCAGGTCGTTGAAGAGATGCTGGTGGGCAGAAAAAACGCAACCTTTCTGGAACCCCAGGGACTTTTGGCCCGCCTGCTCCACAGCCTCTTTCCCAAGCTGCTGTTCATGCCCTATCCCATTCGGAACCTGACCCAGCGGATTTTCGGGGCCTGGGTTAAAATGCTCACCGCCTTGATTGCATTCGGATTTGTGGCCTTTGTCTCCCTGGCCGGATTTACAGGCGAGGCCGGCAAGACGATTTTTCCCGCATATGCCCTGGTGCTGGTCATCTACCTGATTTTTGTCTGGTATGCCGGGGGCCGGGGCATCTCCCAGGGGGGCAGAAAAATCCATTGATTCCTTTGGCTCCCGGGATCTGGTAAACGTATTGTCCACGGCCATTGTGCTGCCCGGCGTGGTGGGCATGGGCTTTTCATGGGTCATGACCCAAAACCGCCTTTCAGCCGAACAGGTGGCCACCTGGATGGAGGCCCTGTCCCGGGCCCATGTTTTCTGGTATCTGGCCGGCATCTTTGCCGCAGCCCTGATCAGTACCGGTCTTCTTGCCTTTTTGCTCCGGGCGAGAATGACCAAGGCCGACCCTGTGACCGAAGTCTCCGAACTGAGGGAAAACTGGCAGGAATCTGTCCATCCCAATGAAATATTCATCAACCTGGACAACCTGGTCATGGCCAACCGCCGGTATAAAGAGGTCCCCAACAGAGTATACAAGGAACTTGACCCCCAGCTCAACGAACAGGTCGAGGGCAAGGGGGATTTCAGGGGAGAAATGATCCAGGAAGTCCAGCCCCGGGTCATGCCCATGGCATGGAGACCCGGATTTTTAAGGGCCCGGCTGACCAGCCTTTTGGCTGGAAACCTCTGTCATCTGGCAAGTCTGGCCCTGACCATCTTGTTAGCCTTTGCCCTTGTCCGTGTCTACCAGCATACCGGCAGCCAGGCCAACGCGTTTGGGGATGTGTTCAGCAGCAGGGGAGAAGACCTGATGACCCTGGGTGCAAATGCAGCCCATCTCTTCGTCATCATGGTCATCTTCAACGGGTTTGCCAACCTTTTGGTCAACACGGCCCATCTGTTTTACGCGGAAATCCAGTTCGAGTCCCTGCTCATCTACTTTAAATGCGAAGGCACATTCACGGAATCAAAGATATCGACAGGCACGGGCATCCATGACAGCACCCGGTCGGAAAACACCCTGATCCGAAGCAGCATTACCCCATGGGTGATTGTCTCCCGTATTGTCTCGACCACATTCACAGCCACAGGCATGCGGAATCTTGAACATCCCCGGTATATTCTTGAGATGCGAAAGTCTGATAAAGACTTAAGGTCCATCAAAGAAGATATGATCGACTTTCTCAAGGACAGGGAATCCATTGCCTCCATCACCAGTGTAAGGGACCTGGGCAATGCCTCCCAGATTTACCAGCTCAACCAGCAGACCCGGCCCGGGGGCACCCCGCCCAAAGAGATTGAAAAAGAGGCGGAAACCGCAGGTTACCTGAGGCAGGAAAAGGATCTGACCCCGCAGGATTCAGAGTAAATCCTTTACCTCGAAGATTTTTAATGGCCGGTCTATATCCTGCCGAACACGAAATCAAAGCCACGGGTCTCCACCAGCGGCCGGGGATCGTCCCGGTCCGCGCCGGTAACGGTCATATCAACACCTGCGGACATGCCCAAGCCATCTGTCTTGTTTCCGCTGGGGGCACTGGAATCCTTTTGGGTGCCCATATCCACCCGCACATCATAGACACCCTCTTCTTTGGGCCTGATGTCAAAGGTCAGAAAATCGCTAAGCCCCTTTCCCGTGCAGGCATTGAGTTTCATCATCGGCTCACTGGTGACGGGGTCCGACATCAGGGAAATCATGATGGTGGCCCCAAGACTCTGGAACAGGGGACGGGTCACACGCCCGGCTTCCTGGGCACTGGGGAATTTGGAGATGAGCTTGTCCAGGGCAGCTTCCATTTTGCCATAATCCTGGGTGCCCGATCCCAGGATGCGGTCCCCTCCCACCATGATTCCGTTGCGGAAAAAATCCGTCAAAAACCCGTCGTAAAAATAAGAGGCTTTGGCGACCAGGGATTGAGGTGCTTTTTCCCGGAGCCCTGCAGGATCCTTGCTGACAACCCCCATATCCTCGTTAATATTGGTATCAAACACCGATAGCGCCCCGTCCATGTTAAAGCCCTCTTCAATGACCACTCCGCCCTGGCCGTGAACGCCCTCACCCAGAAGTGTACGCAAATGGTCCACGGACACGCCCCCCGGCCCCACATTGTTCAAGGCCTGGTCAATGATCTTGGGGTGGACATCCCCTTGCCTGCCCATCTCACCGAGAAAACGCAAAAGGGTCATCTTTTCCATGGACACGGCACGGTCGGTCTGGTCCATGCTTTCGAGGTTAAAGCGCAGGGCAGACAAGGAACTGCCCTGGCCGGCCAAATCGTAAAATTTGGCCAGGGAATCATCCCGGGTCATGCCCGAAAGTGCCAGCCCGAGGTTAATTGAATCCCTTCGAATGGTATCTGCCTCGGGCGCCCCGCCAATGCCCTCTCTCAGCAGGCTTCCACGCTCTGACATTTCCTGATACAGTGCCGTGTTGACCACCTCCTGGTAGGCTTTCAGGCGATCTCCCGCCTCTTCCACACCAACGCTTGTGTCGGTCAAAACGCTGACCAGTTTTTCAGACGCAGTGACCGTATCGCAAAGGGCGGTGACCATCTTCGGGGTATATAGTTTGGGCGCAGAAACCAAAAGCGATGTTACCCTGGCCTGCTGGGTGTCGGACAGATCCTTTCGGGCCTCCACCACGGCCAGGCCGTTCAAAAACGAATCAATCACCCGTTTCATGGCATCGGTGGATTCTTCCTGGGTGGGGGGTGAAGATTTTCAGGATCATAGAGAGAGACCACCGTTAGTTTATTTTCAAATTTTTCAGCCAGTTTGGCCAGATCCCGGGGCTGGATATCCACCTCCATTTTCAAAATCCGGGCATGGGCCTGAAAGGTCTTCATCAATGGAGAATCCTTGTCCTCATAATTGGCCATGGTCGACACCCGCTGGGAGATGCTCTCTTTGACCATGTTCATTGCCAACTTACGGCAGGCCTCTTTGATAACGGGCCAGGCCTCTTCCAGAGTGGGACTTTTCCCATTGCGCAGACAGGAGCGTTCCAGGCGGGTTTCGACCTCATCCCGCAGATCCATCACCTCTGCGTACCCCAGTTCACCAAACCTGTCACCCAGGCCGAAAAAGGTCATTTGGTCTTCCAGGGCTTCCATGAGCGGGGTGTCTCCGGTATCGCAAAGGGTGTCGCAAAGGTCCTTGACGTTAATCTTGATATTGGCCTCCCGGGCGGAGGTCTCGCTTGTCTTGAGCCTGACCAGATCAGAGATCACCGTTGAGACCCGCCGGCCCGTGATGGGCCGTCCCCTGTCCAAAGCACTGCTCAAACGGCCCTTGGCAATGTCGGCAAAGCGGTCCCCCATACCCTGGGTCTCTTTGATGGTGGCAATCACATGATTCATGATGGCCTTGTTGTCACGCTCCTGCCCCTTGATTCCCAGAGCAGACTTAACCCAGTTCACGGCCCGGCCCAGCCAGTTGGTGGATCCTTGGGTAATACGGTTTTGACTGTCCAGGCCCAGATGCTGATCTCCGATCCGGCCCATGGACTGATTCAGACGATTCAATTGTGACATGTCGCCAGGCATAATTTACTCCTTGCTGTTGGTTGGATTCCCCAATAAGGGGGCGGCTATAATCGGATTTCCCCCATGGGGTCTATACCCGGAGCCCCCCCATGGGGGGCATGGCATTGCTCTTGTCTCCTGATTCATCCAGCAGGTCCCCGGCAAAAGTCTCGGCCGTGTTCACAAAGGCCTCCATATAATCGCCAAAAATTTTGGCATCAAGATCGTCTGCATTAAATTTATGGGTATAAATCACGGCATCCTGTTCCCCATCAATGCCGAGCACCCCGCCATGGGCCTTGCGATAAAAACAATTACTCTCCAGCAGGTATTCAAATATCTGAAGCCGGACCTCTTTGTTGGCCGGAATGGCCCCGATCCTGGTATAAAAATAAAACACCCGGGTATCGGGCAGATACTCGACATTCACAATCACCTGATCAAATTGAAGGGTACAGCAGTTGCCATCGTCCAGGGCCAGGTCAGAAAGCCCGACCATGGTGCCAAAGCCCGAAATTATCTTGTCTATGAAATCCATCTGGTTCTCCTTTGAAAACAAAGGTCCACGACCATTTACAAATATCTTGCCACGGGTGGCAGAATCTCCGCCGCGCCGGACGGCCATCCATGCTTCTGGGCCTTATTTCATCCCGCATAAGATTAGGACAGGAAAAGACTTTATATCAAGAAGAGTATGCCCCGGGCAAGCCTTGATCAGGGGCATGGAAAGAGGCTGAAGTCCGGATGATTAAAAATCCCCCCTGGGTTTAATGGGCATTTTTCAAGGGAGATTCACTGATCTGTATGCTCTGTATCAGGGTCTCCACGGTATGCTGATACAAGGCCTCATGGTCCTTGCCGGAAAAAATGGTATGCTCAATCTTCTGGAGCTGGATGATCCCGTTGATGCTCCCCCAGAACATAAGGCTGAAACGACGGGGATCATCACAGGACAACCGCCCGGTTTTACAGCCTTGCTCAACGGCAGAGACAACCTGCATTAAAATATGTTCACCATAGTGATCAATTCTATGCTTAAGGTGATCCGGCAGCACGGTTTCAGGGGAGGTTAAAAAATGATTAATCACGGTAAAATAATCTTTCTGGACGATGCTGAACCGGCGGTAGGCCAGGGCAATGGCTTCCAGTTTCAGCTCCGGATATTGGGCAGCCTCTGTTGCCAAACAAATATCCTTTTGCAGCAGTTGAAGCCCCTCTTCGGAAAGATCAAAAATAATCTCATCCTTATTCTTATAATACCGGTAAATGGCAGGCACACTCAATTCAACCCGGGCGGCAATTGCGTTAACAGATGTCCCGCCAAGCCCTTTACTGAATAAAAGTGCACGCGCAGCCCCGAGGATCTGGGTCTTACGGTTTATCTTTTCCCTTTTTTTCCGTTCTTTTGTTCCCATTGGATACCCTTTTAAATCGATGGCCGGCCATGCAGCAGGCTTCCCGCTGACGGCAATGGCGGCAAATTGGCCCACCGGTTTTTCTTTTATACCCAGGGCCGATTGGAATCAAGCCTGAAACTGTTTTAAGGGAATTTAAACTCTCCTGATCATCCAGTTTGACTCGGATATCATCAAATGATCCTCTCCCCCGATGCGGGCCTGTTCCCCGTAAGGCCACTAGGGCGTCACACTCTGGCGCCATGCAGCCAAAACAAAATCGATTTGTAAAATATGCGGTTAAAAGGCAGAACGGTCATCATTACCCCCGCTAGGTTCTTCCACATTCGTGTCAACAAAAAAGGATGGGGAAAGGCCATGGCCGCCAGGAACCGGGTTTGAAACCCAGACGCCCCGCCCAGCTCCGGAAAATCAATCTGCCGGGATAATCCCAGGGCCTGCCCGTGGGCGGTCTTGTCCGGGGGGAGCAATCGGACCTGGATCCCGCTTTGTTCCGGCAGTTTTTATCCGATCGGGTCATTGGTGATCTGCCTGCAAGGAATTTGCAGCAAAATATTCCATGAAGCCCATGCAGTATTCGTCCTGATTCATGAGCATTTGAACGGTTTTAAGGGCGGCGGTTAAATCCCGGTCCCCTGGATCCATAATAGCCCCGTCTAACCCCTGGCCCATCATCAGGCCCAGAAACATTCGATTGATGATACGGCGGTTGGGAAGGCCAAATGAGATATTGGACAAACCGCAGACCGTGTTGATCCCGGGAATTTGTTTTTTTATAAGGGCCACGGCTTTCAAAGAGATAAGCCCGTTTCCCGTATGGGTGCTCACCGGCCCGACCAGGGGATCGATCCATATGGCATTCGGCTGGATATGGATGCCGGCAAGTCCATTGACCAGGGCATGGGCGCGCCCACATATCTGCTCGGCTGTTTCGGGCATACCCGTATCATCCATACACAGGGCCACCACCTGGCATTCCCGGCCCTTTAACAGGTCAAGCATTGACTGGAAACGATTTTTTTCCAGGGAAATAGAGTTGATCATGGGGGGACGATCCAGTATCTCCCAGGCAGATGCCAATACATGGGGATCCGGACTGTCCAGGCAGAGGGGAAGATTTGTCACGGCCTGGACCGTACGAACAAGCCATTGCATATCCCGGCGTTCGGTGTGTACCCCGGCGCCGGCATTGATATCAATATAAGCGGCCCCTTGTTTTTCCTGTAACAGCACCAACGGGCAGATGGTCTCTTCATCCCGTTGTTCAACCGCTTTTTGAATTCCCGGACGGCTGGTGTTGAGCAATTCTCCAATCATGGTAAATCCCATGGCAGTATCCTTTAAATAAGGTTAAATATCAGGGCCAGGTTCAGCTCGTTTCTAAAATATTTTGTTCCACTGCAGCCAGATCCCTTGCATAAAACCGGGAACCGGTTAAAAAAAGCAAACAGCCCAAGAGAACAAAGACCGGCAGGCAGACCATGGCCTTTTCAAGACCAAAGTCATCGGAAAGAACCCCAATGAAAACCGGGCCCAGGGCACTGCCCAAAAGGTGCTGAATGATCACATTAATACTCAGGGAAATGGCCCGAAGCCCCGGGTGAACCACGTCCTGGGTCACGGCAACAGCCGCCGGAACAAATGCCACGGCAAAGACACCGGCCCCAAGCAGAACCATATATTGAACCTGGCCTTTGAAAAATCCAAAGGCAATAAAGAGCAGCAGGGCTGTGATGGCCGATGAAATGGCCGGAAAGACCATGCGGGCATTTTGACGTTTTTTCATCCACAAATCTGCCAGGTCGCCGCCCAAAGGCGCTCCGATGATGGCCAGCAGCATCACAGACCCGCCCTTGATGCCGGCCCGGCTCATGGTCAGCCCTTCAAACCGGTAAAAATAGGTGGGCAGCCAGGTCATCAAAGAGGTGGTCACAAAAACATTGGCAGCAAAGCCAAGATTGGTAAAAAGCAGGGTGGGGTTGCGGGTAAACTGCCGGGCAATGTCTGAAAACTGCATCTTGACCTGAACCGTTTCCCTGTTTTGGACCACGGTTTTATAGTCTTTGATGAAAAAAAAGAGCAGGGCAGCAACCATCCCGGGCAGGGCAACAAGCCCGAAGGCATGACGCCAGCCCCAGTGTTCGGCCACCAACCCTCCAATGGCAATGCCCAGGGCAGATCCCAGAGGGATAGAGGCATTCCACAACCCCAGAACCCTGGCCCGCTGCTCCTTGGGGAAGACCGTTGATATCATGGCGGTTCCGCCCGGGGCATAGCCTGCCTCACCCACCCCGATGATGGTCCTGGCGGCAAACAACTGGGAAAAATTCCAGGTAAAAGCGCAGGCCAGGGTGGCCAAACTCCAAATACCGGCCATGAGCCCAATACTTTTTTTCCGGCTCCAGCGGTCCACCAGTATGGACACGGGAAATGAAAAAATTAATATGGACCAATACACGGCAGAGACAAGCAGCCCGCACTGGGTATCCGTGATACCCCAGTCTGATTTAAGGTAGGGAAACAGAGAAACAATCACCATTCTGTCCATATAATCAAAAAGATAGAGCAAAAATAAAAGACAGAAAAGATAACGGCGGTAGGAAGGCGATCCCAGTGGGGCCTGGGCTGAAAATGTTTTCATTGATTCCTCGTCACAATTAGGGGTGAATCCCTTTATGGGGTCGGGTACCGGCCACACTTGCGGGTGGCCTCAAACATGGCTATACAATTGTCCGAGGCCACCCCGGGATGAAGGGAGTTTGAAGAGCAGATGATCAGCCCTCCTCCCTGACCTGCATCCTCAATGGCCTTTTTTACGGCTGCATCCACCTGTTGGGGCGTTCCGTTGGGCAGCAGATCAACACAATCGATATTGCCCAGCAGGCAGATTTGATCACCGCAATAGTCCTTTACCTTGTCAAGCATCATTCCCGCCTGGGGTTCCAAGGGGTTCAACCCGTCATAGCCTGTGTCCAGAAGCATGTCCATGAGGGGCCAGAGATTTCCGTCGCTGTGTCGAACCACCTTGAGGCCTTTTGCATGGGCCGCATCAACAACCTGACGGTTATACCGGTTCACAAATTCTAAAAACTGACCCGGGGCGATGAGGGGAAAATTTTTGTCCGCAATATCATCCTCAATCACCAAGACATCAAGACCGGCCCCCACCAGCAGATCCAGCTGGGCCAGGTTATAGTCCAGTATCATGGCTGCCACATCATGGACAAATTGGGGGTCATCAAACATCTTGATCATCATATTTTCCATCCCCATCAGCCGCCAGCAACGAACAAAGCTTCCCCGCATGAGCCAGAAAAGGGCCTTTTCGCCCTTGAAACGATCCCGGGCAAGATCTAAAAGCAGCAAATGCCCCGGGTCCGGAACCGGGGGCTGATAATGCTCCAGGTCAGAGGCCTCTTTAAGGGGATGCCCCATGGCAACGGGCAGGCCAAAGTCAGACAAGGCATAGACCACGCCGAACTCATCCTTGATATGCTGGTCATCAACCCCTGATTCATGGCCGATCTCAAAGGAGGTAAACCCGTCAACCTCAAAGGTTTCATGGATGAGAAACAGGGTATCCAGCACCTTGAACTTTTCAGCGTCATTCATTTTTCGAAAATCGTTTATTTCGGGCAGCCCTTCTGTGATCTGCTGGCCAATGCCAATGATGGGGGCCTCATTAATCCCGTGGATATACAGGGGGACCTGGTCGGCCTGCCCAGGATCCAGGGCGGTGAGAATCCGTTTTTTTCCGTTCATCATGCCCCCTTTCCCACTAAATCCATTGCAAGCACGGCAGCTGTGGCGGCATCACCGCCATAGGCATCCGCACCAATCTCATCGCTAAATCTCTGGCTGACAGCCCCGCCTCCCACCATAATTTTAAGATTCTTACGAAGCCCTGCCTTGTCCAGAGCCTCGATGGTCTTTCCAATAAACGGTGCGGTGGTAGATAAAAGCGCGCTCATGGCCACGATCGGTACCGTGTCATCCACGGCTGCGATAAAGGTTTCAGGCGGGGCGTCGATCCCCACATCAATGACCTCAAATCCTTTGCCTGCAAGCATTGTGGATACCAGATTCTTCCCAATGTCATGGTGATCTCCTTGCACCGTGCCCAGCACCACCCGTCCTGCCGGGCCATTACCGGTTTCGGCCAGCAGCATGTGAGGAATAAAAATTTCACCGGATTGAAATTTTTGTCCGACCCGGTCCATGCCGGCAATCAAGCCCTGGTTAAGGACCTGTTCCGGTGTCGCGCCCTGGTCAAACACCTGGCCGATAAGATCGGCGATTTCTTTGGGATCTCCTTTTTGCAGCCGCTCTGATATTTGACTGAAAATCATGGGAATTCCTTTACAAAAAAGTTTTGTTAATACCACTAACTTAATGAAGACTATTTATCAGCCAGATAAAAGTCAAGCCTTTTCCCAGAAAACTTGCCAGGACTGTTCTTCTGCCGTTAAAAAAAAATGGAAATGATTTTCATCTTTGAAATTTAGGATAAATCACTGGGAAGACAAAAAGAAAACGAACGACCACAGATCAATTGAAAGAAAACCTGCGGCAAAACAAAGAAAGAAAACAGGCGCATCAGGAATCTTGGGGTGCCCAGATTTTTCCGGATAAACCTGGGCGATCATCCCCCAAAGGGCCTGGTTTGCAAGCCCCCCGGGGTGACCTTTATAAAACTAGGGTCAACATTTTACCAGATCTGGGCAAATTTTTTGACAAAGGCGGCAAAAGTCAACCTTTCCGCTCAAAATACAAGGCTGCCGGCGGGCAGTCAAAAAATTAAAACAAAACCCTTTTTTGGAGTTGAATCTGGGGCAGGGTCAGCCCCGCTTGAATCCAAGCTTTACAATGATCTCGATTAGAACAATCACAAGGGGAACTGCAATACCGCCACAGATGAAGCCCTGCCAGAACTCAGATAAACTATGCCACCATTCCATTTCAGATTCCTCCGGTCCATTGGGTGAAAGCCTCTAACTTGAGGTTTCCGGGTAAGACAAATAAAACGTGAGCGGTTGTCCAGAACCAGGCGCCTGAAAATTGCATACCGCGCAGTTTGACACTGGCAGTCAGCCGTTGGATAGTTCTTTGTACAGATGTCCTAACAGCGAAACCGCCTCTCTATTTAGATCATAAAATTTAGATGTCATCGGGTTCTCCGAATTCCCATCCCCGGAATTCAAAAAATCTGATGCGCCGTTATTTTATTGCAATCAGTTCAACAGTGAAAATCAATGTGGCATATGGTTCAATCGTGCCCCCACTGCCGGTTGGGCCATAGGCAAGCTCAGATGGAATATACAATTCATATTTTGAGCCCTCAGCCATAATCTGAAGCGCTTCTGTCCAGCCCTTAATGACGCCGTTCAGCGGGAAGGTGGTTGTTTGTCCTCGTTTGTATGAGCTGTCAAAAATTTTACCGTCAAGTGTCTTGCCTTCATAATGGGTTTCAACGGTATCTGTGACAGCAGGTTTTTTCCCGCTGCCTTGGGTGATCACCCTATACTGAAGCCCGCTTTGAGTTGTTTTAACCCCTTCTTTTTTAGAGTTTTCTTCAAGAAATTTTTCCCCGGCTTCAATATTTTTTTTCCCTGATTCCATCTGCTCTGCCTGCTTTTTGTCCTCCATTGCTCTTTGGAAATTCTGCATAATGTGCTGCATTTCACCAACAGGCATTTGGGATTGTTCCCCGTTAAACGCCGCAACAAATGACTCTGCAAAAATTTGAGGATCAATGTCAAAGCCCTGTCTTTTAAAGTCTCCTCCCACACTTTGCCCAAGAACATAACTGACCTTATCTAAATCAACTTTCATTTTAATTCCTTTAAATATTTGATGAAAAGTTTGTTAATATACACAAAACAAAACCAGATTGCATTAATTAAAAAAACAGGCCCTTGCCAGCATCGTAACACAACCTGTAGACAGGCGAACCATTCTTGGCTCCCATGGCGCAGCCCTTTAGTTCAAGTCTTAAAAGTAATTTTGTACACTCGTTTATTGACACTTACCCCCCAAATTCCGGCCTTGGCCAAACCCTTTTTCAAAAATATTGCCGGAATGACTATCGGGGTGTTTTAAAAAAGTTACAATACAGAGCATACAGAACGTCCGGGGCGTCATCCAACCCAAAAGCAGCGCCTGGCCAAAGGGTAATCTTTACCTGAAACACCTTGTGTCTGATCTGCCTGATTTTACATTTCAAACCCCAATAATAAAAAGTATCCCCCCCTTCAATAAGGGGTTAAAAGGTTTTAAAGGCCAGAAACATTTACTGCAGAATCACTCAATTTCTAACCCTTCTTTCAATCTTTACATTTACTGCTCTGATCGTTTGATGGTAAAAAGTACAAACAACAACAAAGCGATCTATTCGGCTGATTCGTCTATCAGTGGATTAAAATTTTTAGGTTCATCCGATTAATGCGTACCTTTTATTGTGAAGGTCCAAAAGTTTCAACCTGAAAAACTCCGAATCCCTGTATTCATAAGCTTTCCGTTTCATGGTTTTTATCTTGTTATTTGTCCCTTCTAAAGGACCTGTAGATATCCTGTAATCATAGTATGAAAGGATTCTTTGCCTGTGCACAGCCAAGGTCTTGGCAAATTTCATCAACATTGGAATTTTGGAAATATTGGCCAGATTGATCCAATTGCTGACTATCTTTTCAGCTGTTTCTTTTTTCTTTTGATTCCATATTTGCCTGAGTTCCTCTTTCATGTAGTAGACTGCCAATAGCGGCTGATTTATTTTCAATGCTTCTTCTAACCGTTGGGCCTCCTTCTTGTCATCACTGAGGTTTTCGGGATTTTTTAACAAAAGCCACCGGACTCCCTTCAGAAGTTTTTGTTGCCCGGTATTGGCAAGAAGGTTGTAGAGCTTTCGCCTGAAATCCGACAGTTTCTCATTGAACAATTTAACAACATGAAATCTGTCAAAGACAATTGCTGAACCAGAAAGATTTTCAATAACAGCACTCAAGTATGCCGGGGACATATCGATGCTGACGGCTTTGATTTTTGCTTTCGATATTTTCACTTTTGTCCAAAAAGATTTCAAAGCTTCACCACCTTTTCCTTCTCCCACGTGCAGAATTCTACCGGATTCCAGATCCATCACGATGGTCAAGTATTTATGCCCTTTCCCTATGGAAATTTCATCTATGGCAATCTGCCGGACTTTCTCAAGGGGGATTTTTCGATAACGCCTCAGCAGGTCTTCTTTCTGGATCTGCTTTATCGTATCCCAGCTGATCCTTAAATGGATGGCAATATCTTTGATTGTCATGAACTGAGACAACTCCAAGACATACCGTTCAAAAGCCCGGGTATAGCTTTTCCCCTCCTGGGCAAAGGATAGTTTGATTTGCCGGACAAATTGACAGAACGGACACCAAATTCTCTGGATAGCCGTCCTGAGAATCACGGGTTTTGAACCTACCGGTATTGTTCTGAGATCTCTTGTCACAATCCCTTTCCTGGTGACGGACCTGGAATTACATTCCGGGCATTTTACCGCCTCCGGTTTTGGTATGAGTTCAAAAGTGATTATTCCACCGATGAAACGCGTTGTTTTATAAAAGTAGTCACGAAGGCCAAAGGCATGGTATATGAAGCTTGTGGACATTAATTCATTCTCCGATTTTGTGCGAATAACACAAAAAAATTAGAACATGATCATGTTCACACCATCATTTCAAGCATAAAAATCCTTACTGTGTTATTGCCTTCCCAGTGATGTTTCTCAGTCCAGGTACGCGATTTTCTGATGAACCAATTTTTATCTACGCAATATACCGATCACGAATTCGCCTCGCATACCCATGATAGTTTTGCCATCGGTATCGTTGAATCAGGCGCCCAGTCCTTTAGATACAAATCGCCTCCAGACATAGTTCCTGCAGGGAACATCATGGTAATTCATCCAGGAAAATTACACACCGGGTATTGCATCGCGGATAAGGGCTGCTCATATCAGATGATATATACAGACCCAAACGTTGCGTTAAAAATATTTTCAGATTTTATCCAAAATTCAATCAAGGTCTTCATTTTAACAATCAAAATATTGCAGATAATGATCTATCACATTCCATACGCAAGGCATTCTGGTCTTTTTCAAATCATTTGTCACCCCTGATTGAAAAAGAATCAACCTTACAACTCATGCTTGAAAAATTGAACAAGATGAAAACACACGGGATGATCGATAACACACAAGCACGATAATACCTTTCTTTTCTGGGTACAAGGACCTGATTCGCACCGGTCATATGTGAAAATCTCCATTTAATTAAAATAGAATATTACTATCAATCAGGCCCAATGTTATTGGTAACATGTATTAGAAAAAAGCCTTGTTCCGTACTATGATCCCACTCGGGCGCATTCCCATTTTCCCGGTTTTAAAAAGGCCTGTCTTTTAGAGCAAAAAGAATGATATCCTCTGTTACGCTGAAATGAACATAAATGGATTGTGCTAATGAAGAAAGCTGAAGATCGTAATACTGTTGATGAAGTCCTTGCATGCCTCAAAGAACTGGAAGAAGATCCAAATCGCTTGGTTCGTAACGCTAACGAATTAGAACAGATGGAGCAGGAAATCCTTGAGTATACAAATCGGATAAGCGCCTTTTTTTTAAAAAAAAGATCCAGGCCTCAGTAGATTCCTCTGAACAGGTCGACCAAGAAAAAGAATTGATGTCCAATTGGCCGGGACGGATGAAAAGCGAAGGGCTTGAGACCGTTTGGATTCAGCTTTGTACAGATAGTTCGGTTGATATTCATGTTCGATACTATCGAAGGTCCTGTGACCGCCGAAAAGGAAAAAGATATAAAGGTGCATACGCTGGCTTAATCCTTCTTGGAATCCATGATCGCTGCTCGCCTGCTTTGGCTTCTATGGTGAGTTCTTGGTCAGCCTTATTAAGTTCTTTTGAAGAAGTCCGTCAAGTGCTTTGTGACCGTGGGATGACGTTGGGTATAAAGGTCATCCGTAAACTGACCTATCGGTACGCAGAGCGGGCTCGAGCCGAACAACAAGCGGGCCGAATCCCATTAAATGATAGAGATTTACTTGAAGGGCGGCGAGTCGTTATCAGCACTGATGGTGGCCGCACTCGGCTCAGAGAGAAGAAAAGGGGACCAAAAACCCAAAAGGATAGAACCCGATTTCGTGGGGCATGGCGAGAACCCAAGCTTTTGATCATTTATGTAGTGGACGCCCATGGAAAAGGGAATGTTCAGAATTCTGTGTCACGGTTTCGGTTCCCGGATCTGCCTCAGCGCCAGCGGAAGTAAAAGTCAGGTCCGAGAATGGGCCTTCAATCAGCCACGTCGGAGGAGTTGACTTTTGCTGGAGTGGAGTTCCTGGAACCATCTTTTCCATCTGTAAATAAATCCCTATCAAATTCCCAGCTCTTTATCCAGCCGGCCTTCAAAGAAAATTGCCAACTGGGAAATTGTCAGTGACCAATTTTGAATCGGCATTGTCCATTTTTTACTGGCGTTCTGGATCCCCATGTAAAGCAGCTTTAACAGGCTGTCCTGGTTCGGGAATGATCCCTTTGTTTTGGTCAGTTTTCGAAACTGTCGATGCACAGCCTCAATGGTATTTGTGGTGTATATTATCCGTCGAATCTCTTCTGGATATTTAAAGAAATGACTGAGGCGTTCCCAGTTGTTCCGCCAGGATTTTATCACAATCGGGTATTTGTCATTCCATTTATTTTCCAAGATATCCAGTTCTTCTTCGGCCAGATCCTTATTGACCGCTTTATAAACACGTTTTAGATCTGCCATAAATTCCTTTTTATTTTTGGAACCAACGTATTTCAATGAATTTCGGATCTGGTGGACTACGCAGAGTTGAACTTCTGTGTCCGGGAATATGGTCTCAATGGCCTCGGGAAAACCTTTTAGACCATCAACACAGGCAATCAGGATATCTTTTACCCCTCGGTTTGAAAGGTCTGTTAACACCTGCAGCCAGAAGTTCGCACCCTCATTCTCGGATATGTACAGCCCAAGAACCTCTTTGCGGCCCTCGATATTCACCCCAAGAATTGTGTAAACGGCTTTGCTGCCGACCTTTCCGTTTTCTCGTACTTTATAATGTATGGCATCAAGCCATATGATTGGGTACACATTTTCCAACGGCCTGGCCTGCCATTCTTTGACGGTATGGATGATTTTATCGGTAATGGTGCTCAGAGTGGCATTTGAAATCTCAAGTCCATAGATTTCCTGTAAATGGGAAGCCATATCATTATAACTCATGCCCAGGCCGTAAAGGGCTATTATCTTTCTTTCAATTTCATCGCTGAGCGTTGTCTGATGTTTTTTGACGATCTGTGGAGAGAAGGTTCCGGCCCTGTCACGCGGGGTTTCCAGCTCAAATTTACCATCCAGGGATTTAATGGTCTTTTTGCTTTTTCCATTACGGCGGTTGGCAGAAACTTCCTGCCCGAGATGGGACTCCAACTCTCCTTCAAGAGCAGCTTCAGCAAGATTTTTGATTAATGATGTAAGGACGCCGCCCTTACCTGTGAAGGGTTTACCTTCCTGGATGCCTTTAAGGGCTTTTTGAAAATCA
Source organism: Desulfobacter sp. (assembly GCA_028768545.1). NCBI lineage: Bacteria > Pseudomonadati > Thermodesulfobacteriota > Desulfobacteria > Desulfobacterales > Desulfobacteraceae > Desulfobacter > Desulfobacter sp. Next base: position 1,263,686 of record CP054838.1, on the reverse strand, counting down.
AATTCGGTGTTTTCTTCGGTCATGTCAGTTCTCCTTATTTAGCTGAGTATATCAGCTTTCATTCAACTGACACAGAATTTTGAACGCCCTTATGGAAAACAAGAAAAAAGCTTTTCACCATTTATTGATGGCTGTTTCAATGGACCGGATGGTGTATTCCACTTGTTAAAGGGTTATTTGAACTCCCTTCATATTCAGAACTCAGACAAAATACTGTTTGTTGCAGATGGGGCACATTGGATTTGGAATCGAATCCCCGGACTGCTAAAAGCATTGGGTTTGGCTCCTGAGCGTGTGTATGAACTTCTCGATTTCTACCATGCAGTTGAGCATCTGGGTACAGTAGCAGGCTTAAGGAAGACCTGGTCATCCAAGGAACGCAAACGCTGGGTATCGAAGCAGCGAGGTCTTCTGCTGAAGGGAAAGGCGATTGAGGTGGTACAGGCCGTCCAGAAGCTTTGTAGAGGCAGAAACAGTAAGGCTATCAAGACGGAACGGGATTATTTTGTGCGCAATGAACTGAGGCTTAATTTCTCAACTGTAAAAGCGTTGAACTTACCTATTGGCAGCGGTGCTATTGAAAGTTCGATTCGGAGAGTCGTGAATTTACGTCTTAAAGGTCCATGCATCTTTTGGTATCGGGAGAATGCAGAAAAAATGATTATGCTGCGATCATTTTATAAAGCAGGGCGTTGGAACTGCCTGAAGCAGATGGCAAACATTCACAATCCAGTGCCAGCGGTATAACCGGGAAAATGGGAATGCGCCCTCCCACTCTAAAAAAATCAGGTCAAAAAAAGAGTTGAAAAATGAAAACCGATATTAAAAAAGCATATGCCGTTTTAGAGACAAGACGCAGAATCGTGGGCGTCAAGCTGGTCAAGACAAAAGAAGAGTTCGATACCTTTGAGGCAAGAGAACTTTACGCCCCCTTAAGTTATTGTGTCTGCGTCAAATGTGCCATGAGTGGTGCCGCGTTGAAGTTCACCGCAGAAAACTCCGGTTGTTTCGGCAGCACAAGGGCTCTTGGCATGGAAAAACCGGCACAAGATTTCTATGACGGAAGCGAAGGCATCATGCTGGGCCTCTACCAAAACAAATCTTTGGCAGCAACGGTGGCCGGCAACATGAAAATCATTTCCACCCCGACCTATGGAGTAATTGTTAAGCCATTGGAAAATTTTGAAAAGGCACCGGATGTCGTTCTCATTGTCACGGACAACAAAAACCTCATGCGGCTTATCCAAGGGTATACCTATATGCACGGGATGCAGACTAATTTTAATATGATCGGGAACCAGGCCGTCTGTGTGGAATGCACGGTCACCCCCCTTCAGACCGAGACAATGAACATCTCCATGTTCTGTTCAGGCACCCGCTACCTGGCCAGATGGAAAAATACAGAGGCCATGGCTGGCATCCCCTTTTCCATATTTTCAAGTGTTATTGAGGGCGTGAGACAGACCATCAACCCAGTAGAAATGGACGAACGTAAATCCGTGATCGAGAAAAAACTTGACCAAGCCGGAATTTCGGACATGAACATTATATACGGCCATACTTATTACACCGACTTTGAAAAACAAAAGGCACAGGAAAGAAAGCGTGAAAGACGCAGATCTCAAAAAAGCGGATAAAAAAATTGTCTATTTTGCAATCCGGTGGTCGCTAATCCTCGGAGCGGTTGCCGCCTGGGAAATCAGTGCCCGTCTGAATCTATACAACACATTTTTTACAAGTTATCCGAGTGTGATTCTAAAGGATCTCATGGAATTTGCTGCCAGCGGGAAGCTTGCCAGACACACCTTCATCACGCTTCAGGAGGCATTCTTAGGCCTTTTTTACGGGACGTCGGCAGGGATTCTGACCGGGGTTGTTTTTGCCCAGTTTGATCCTTTGGGCAAAATCTTTAATCCTATTCTCACTGCCCTCAACGCCATCCCCCAGCTTACATTAGCACCGGTCTATGTGCTCTGGTTCGGGCTGGGTATTGCTTCCAAGGTATTCTTGTCCGGTCTGATGGTCTTTTTTATCTTATTCTTCTCAACCTACAGCGCCATTAAAAATACCGAACAGAACTTAATCGAATCCGCCCATCTGCTGGGCGATAATTCATTCCAGACACTCTGGCATGTCGTGATTCCCGCCTGCATGCCCTTTATCTTTTCCGGAATCAGGGGAGGCGTCGGCGCCTGCATGGTCGGCGCTATTATCGGGGAATACATGGGATCCTCCGGCGGATTCGGCTGGATGGTCTCCTACGCCACCTCATATTTTAAAATCGAACGAGTCATGTCCTGCATCATTATTCTGCTGATCGTTGGGGTTCTCCTGGACTATTGCCTGGAACGGATTGAACGGTTCATTTTAAGATGGAGGAGTGAAACCCAGCTTTCTTTGAGCTAAACGGAACGGGGTTTTACCTCAATCTTTTCACATATCACACAAAAAATTAAAGGAACAGATTCATGAAAAAAAGTATTACGTTATTGCTAATCAGCATATCCATTCTTTTTTCAATCACCGGATACGCAATTGCCCAGGCAGGAACCAAAACAGATTCACAATTGACCAAAGTGGTGGTTTCAGAATTTCGTTTCATCACCTGGATGCCGGTTTATATCGCATATGCAAACAATTTTTTTAAAGATGAAGGCTTAGACGTCCAATTCATGTATTACAAAGACGGTCCCATAGCCTTTTTAGGGATGCACGCCGGAGACTCCCAGTTCTGCCTTCTCTCCCAAGAGCCCGTACTGACCGCCCAGATCCAGGGGCTGCAATCGTCTCTGATCGGCACGGTATTCAAAACAAGGCTTTACGGCCTGGCGGCAGGGGCAAATATCACTGACATCTCACAGCTCAAAGGGAAAAGCATTTTTGCAGGCATGCCCGGCTCCGCACCTTACTCCTTTATTTCAAATATCCTGAATCAGAACGGACTGGACCCGGAAAAGGATGTGACCTTTGTCACCATGGACTACGGTGCCTCCATGGCCGCCTTAGGCCTTGGCGCAATTTCTGCGAGTTATTTTTCTTCGGATAATCTGCCTGAATTAAAAAATATCCAACACAATGTGCTCGTATATACGGAAAATGATAAAGACAGCAGGTCATATCTGAAAGCGGACATTTTTCCCGCTGAAATTGTGGTGACCACCAAAAAGTTTGCCCAAGAACATCCGGAAACCGTACAAAAATTTGTCAACGCCATGGTCAAGGGCGCACAATGGATTGGCGCCCATACCTCTTCTGAAGTCGCTGAACAGGTTACCGACCTGTTTGACTCAATGACGATGGAAGAACTCACAGAAAAAATAGAACTGTCCAAAAACAGTTTTACAAAGGATTGCTACATCTCTGAGGAAGGCCAGAAAGCGGTTGAAAATTTTTGTGTCGCCACCCATGTAATCACAAAAAGCATTCCTTACGATGACATCGTGGATATGCGCTTTGTCAACAAGGCATTAAACCGATAGACTGACCATGGCGTATATCGAGTTCAAAGATATTGAAAAATCTTATGGGGACAGGCATATCCTCAAAAAGATAAACCTTAGGATCGAGCAGGGTGAATTTGTCACTCTGCTCGGTCCTTCGGGCCGCGGCAAGACCACGTTTCTGCGCTGTCTCGCCGGCCTGACGGCACTGGGCGGCGGGCGGATTTTTATGGATGGCAGGGATATAACTGCCGTGCCTCCCAGGCTCCGGAACGTGGCGATGATTTTTCAGCAGTATAACCTCTTTCCCACTATGACGGTCTATTCAAATATCGCTTTCGGGCTAAGAATGAAGAAGATGCCCGAAAAAACAATTCGGCATGAGGTGGCAAAAGCCTTGGAAATGGTCGGCCTGAGCGGAAGTGAGAAAAAGTATCCTTCGTATCTGTCCGGCGGAGAGCAGCAGCGGGTTGCCCTGGCCAGAAATCTGGCGACAAAACCCAGCGTCCTGTTGCTGGACGAACCGTTCAGCGCCATTGATGCCAAACTCAGAAAAGAGTTGCAGATCAAAATAAAAGAACTCCATAACCAGTTGAATATGACCTCGATTTTTGTTACCCATGACCAGGAAGAGGCCATGCGAATGTCAGATACCATTCACCTGTTCAATGACGGGCGGATCGAACAGTCCGGCCGGCCAATGGAATTATATTCAAGGCCGGCCACCGCATTTGCCGCAAGTTTCATCGGAAGCTACAATAACCTTAGCTCAGAAGATTTTTCTCGGATGACCGGTTCATCCGTCACAGACAGCAGAACCATCATGATCCGGCCCGAGACCATTACGTTTTCTCAGACCCCTTTTTCTTCCGAGGATGCAGAACACTACTATATAGAAGGCATTGTCTCCAACCAAATCCCCCAAGGGAACATCATCCGATACACCATAGATGTGAAAAGGGCCGGGATTGATGTGGACCTTCTTTTTCACAATGCCGTAAACCATCCTGTCCATCAGAAAGCCTATCTAAAAATTTCCCGGAAAAACACCCTGTTTTTTTGAAATCCGGCCCCGGTGATTAGAACAGAGCCCAAAAAAATTTTCCATGGACAACCATCCATGTCACAAATAGCCTGAGTAACAAACATTTGAGTTTTTTCGTTGATTGTTTTTGACGATAAGTCCGCCTCATGAATTCATTAAAACAAGGCAATTAATAAAAAGGGTAATTTGTCAAAATCAGGAACTTATGATACACCCTTTTTGATTTTTAAACAGTTGAACCGGGGAAGAAAAATGATAAAAAAACAAATATTTGATAATGAAAAATATTTAAGAGAGCAGGCTGCTGAAATAAAAAGCCGGATTGACCGGTTCAATAATAAACTTTACCTTGAGTTTGGCGGTAAACTACTCTTTGATTATCATGCTGCCAGGGTTCTGCCCGGGTACGACCCCAATATCAAAATACGGTTGCTTCACGAGCTTCGGGAACAGGCTGAGGTACTGATTTGCATCTATGCGGGAGACATTGAGCGCAAAAAAATTCGTGCGGACGTCGGCATCACCTATGAAACAGATATTCTTAAAATCATAGACGATTTAAGAAGCTGGGATATCAGTGTTCGGGGAGTCATCATCACACGGTTTGAAAACCAGCCGGCAGCAGTAATTTTCAAAAAAAAATTAGAGCACCGGAACATCAATGTCTTTACCCATTATTTTACCAAGGGCTACCCCACGGACGTGGACCTCATCGTCAGCGAAGAAGGATACGGAACCAACGATTATATTAAATCAAAAAAGCCTTTGGTGGTGGTTACAGGCCCGGGACCGGGCAGCGGGAAAATGGCCACTTGCCTCTCCCAGCTATACCACGACCACCAGCACGGCATTCAATCCGGCTATGCCAAGTTCGAAACCTTTCCGGTTTAGAATCTGCCCTTAAAACATCCTGTAAACGTGGCTTATGAAGCGGCAACCGCCGACCTGGCCGACCATAATATGATTGATCCCTTCCATTTGGAGGCCTATGATACCAAATCGGTGAACTACAACCGGGACGTTGAGGTCTACCCGGTGCTGAAACGGATTCTGGAAAAAATTACCGGTGATGATGCAGGTTACAGATCCCCGACAGACATGGGCGTTAACCGGGTGGGCTTTGCCATCACCAATGATGAGATTGCCCAGGAAGCGGCCCGGCAGGAGCTTATCCGCAGGTATCTTCGCTACCGCTGCGAATATGTCCTGGGCCTTGCAGACAAAGAGACTGTCCAACGGGCCGAACTCATGATGAAAGAGCACCACCTCACCGTTGAGAACCGGGTTGTTGTCATCCCGGCACGAAACGCTGCCCAAGAAGCCGAGGCAGATCCAAGGCTGGGCAATGACGGTATCCATTTCGGGGCTGCCATCCAGCTCAAAGACGGTACGATTATCCAGGGGAGCAACTCCCCCCGGATGCATGCCGCCTCCAGTGCCATTGTCAGAGCCATCAAACATATGGCCGGCATTCCCAGCAAAATCAACCTGATGCCGGATCTTGTCTGTGATTCGGTAAAAAATCTAAAAACAAATATCCTGGGCGAAAAAAGCCTGAGCATGGACCTTCAGGAAACCTTGATTGCCATGGCAATCAGCTCCACGTCCAACCACGCAATCCAGGTTGCCATGGAAGGATTAAAGGAATTTAACGAATGTGAAATGCACATGACCCACATGCCTTCCCCTGGCGATGAGGAAGGGCTGCGCAAGCTCGGTGTGAACCTCACCACAGAAGCGGTATTTGCCACGGACGATCTCTACACGCTATAAATAAATTAAAAAGAGAGACGCTTAGCAATGAACCATTATGTTGAATTTCTCTGGCTGTATACAGGTTGACCCAAGGTCATGGACAGCTGGGTATAGACAATTTTTTAAACGAGTTGCCTTAAACACTCTTTGACAGCTGCCAGCGGATAACCGGCTTGCGATACTATAGATATACTGGGGAGCGGATCATATAAGGGCGTTCAAAATTCTGTGTCAGTTGAATCAAAGCTGATATACTCAGCTAAATAAGGAGAACTGACATGACCGAAGACAACACCGAATTTGATTTTCAAAAAGCTCTTAAAGGTATTCAGGAAGGTAAACCCTTCACAGGTAAGGGCGGCGTCCTTACATCATTAATCAAAAATCTTGCGGAAGCTGCTCTTGAAGGAGAGTTGGAGTCCCATCTCGGACAGGAAATTTCTGCCAACCGCCGTAATGGAAAAAGCAGAAAGACCATTAAGTCCCTGGATGGTAAATTTGAGCTGGAAACCCCGCGTGACAGGGCCGAAACCTTCTCTCCACAGATCGTCAAAAAACATCAGACAACGCTCAGCGATGAAATTGAAAGAAAGATAATAGCCCTTTACGGCCTGGGCATGAGCTATAATGACATGGCTGCCCATTTACAGGAAATCTATGGACTTGAGATTTCAAATGCCACCCTTAGCGCTATTACCGATAAAATTATTCATACCGTTAAAGAATGGCAGGCCAGGCCGTTGGAAAATGTGTACCCAATCGTATGGCTTGATGCCATACATTATAAAGTACGAGAAAACGGAAAGGTCGGCAGCAAAGCCGTTTACACAATTCTTGGGGTGAATATCGAGGGCCGCAAAGAGGTTCTTGGGCTGTACATATCCGAGAATGAGGGTGCGAACTTCTGGCTGCAGGTGTTAACAGACCTTTCAAACCGAGGGGTAAAAGATATCCTGATTGCCTGTGTTGATGGTCTGAAAGGTTTTCCCGAGGCCATTGAGACCATATTCCCGGACACAGAAGTTCAACTCTGCGTAGTCCACCAGATCCGAAATTCATTGAAATACGTTGGTTCCAAAAATAAAAAGGAATTTATGGCAGATCTAAAACGTGTTTATAAAGCGGTTAATAAGGATCTGGCCGAAGAAGAACTGGATATTTTGGAAAACAAATGGAATGACAAATACCCGATTGTGATAAAATCCTGGCGGAACAACTGGGAGCGCCTCAGTCATTTCTTTAAATATCCAGAAGAGATCCGACGGATAATATACACCACAAATACCATTGAGGCTGTGCATCGACAGTTTCGAAAACTGACCAAAACAAAGGGATCGTTTCCTAACCAGGACAGCCTGTTAAAGCTGCTTTACATGGGGATCCAGAACGCCAGTAAGAAATGGACAATGCCGGTTCAAAACTGGTCACTGACAATTTCCCAGTTGGCAATTTTCTTTGAAGGCCGGCTGGATAAAGAGCTGGGAATTTGATAGGGATTTATTTACAGATGGAAAAGATGGTTCCAGGAACTCCGCTCCAGCAAAAGCCAACTCCTCCGACGTGGCAGATTGAAGGCCCATTCTCGGACCTGGCTTTTACTTCCGCTGGCGCCGAGACAGATCCGGGAACCGAAACCGTGACACAGAATTCTGAACATTCCCTTTTGAAGCCGCATTTGGCATGTCCCTCATGAAAGGTTTAGGCTCCCGGTATAATTATAATGCCCTTGCCCAGGAACTGACCGGCTATTTCTGGGCATGCGGGCGAATGCTCGGCCGTCAGAACCGGTTTGCCATTCCTGATGAACACCACAGTGATATGATCCTGGCCATTGGCTGGAACGGCATGGTGTCACACCAGACACCACGGGCCCCGATCATGTTAAAAGAGTTCTCAAAAAATCCAGATAAACTGCTGGCAGTGATTGATCCCCGAAAGTCGGAGACAGCCAAAATCGCCAATATCCATATCCCGGTTAAACCTGGTACTGATGCACTGTTAACCAGAGCAATGATCGCCATCATCCTTAAAACGGGCATTGAAAACAAAGGGTATATAAAAAGCCATGTCACAGGATTTGAAAAGATACGGCCCTGGTTTGAGGGATTTGACATTAAAGGCGCCCTTGCCCTTTGTGAGGTTGAAGAATCTTATGTATATGGATTATGCAAAGAACTTTCCCAACGCAAATGGTGCATGCATTTTGATCTTGGTGTCTATATGAACAGACACAGCACCTTGGTGACCTATTTGTATATGATCCTTGCAGCTGTTTGCGGCAGGCTGTGTGTCACTGGTGGAAATGTCATCCCCGGCGGTCTCATCCCTCTGGGCTCCCATACAGATGAACGGGACACCAAAACCTGGCGCACCGTTACCACTGATATTCCTGCAATTAATGGGGCTTTCCCTCCCAATGTGGTGCCTGAGGAAATTTTATCCGATCATCCACAGCGGCTTCGAGCAATTGTTGCCTCAAGCTCCAATCCCCTCAGATCCTATGCAGATTCAACCGCCTATGAGAATGCCTTTAAAAAACTTGACCTTCTGGTCACCATAGAGCTTGCCATGCGGAATGTGTCAATGACAATGAGACACTTTATGCCTAAAATTAGGCTCCAATCTTATCCTTCTCTTCCTGTTCCGGTTTGTTGATCCAGGCTGCTTCTGGTAAAGCTGGTGGCCGAGGGATTTTCCCCTTAAAGCGTATTGGGTTTTTAATAAACGCCTCTTTCAAAGTTCTACAGCGAGACCCATAAATCTCTTTAGCAATGCCATAATGAAACTGTTCCGGGGTTACCAGGCCAATACCAGAATGGTAATGCTCTTTATTGTAGTATCCAAAGAAATCCTGGCAGAAGGCTCTTGTATCCTCGATCGAACCAAAATGATTTGGAAATTTTGGACAATATTTCAATGTTTTAAACTGAGCTTCAGAGTAAGGGTTATCATTGCTGACGTGCGGTCTGCTGTGGGTTTTGGTTACCCCTAAATCGACAAGAAGTTGGGCAACCCCTTTGGATTTCATACTGGCTCCCCGATCTGCATGAAGTCCAAGCTGACCGGGTAATATATTTTGGTTTTCACAGGACTTCTCAATAAGCCTTTTGGCCAATGCTGTTTGTTCCCTATGGGCGACCATCCAGCCGACAACATACCTGCTGAAAATATCCATGATTACATACAGATAGAAATAAGTCCATTTTGTGACACTTTTCAACTTGGTAATATCCCAGGACCAGACCTGATTCGGTCCTGTTGCCAGCAATTCAGGTTTTTTATATTTCGGGCGATTTACCTGCCGTCTTCGTTCCGGCACAGAACCATGTTCTTTGTGAAGAAGCCGATACATCGTTCTGATGGAGCAATAGTATTTTCCTTTATCAAGAAGAGAGGCATAGACCTGGTATGGGGCCTGGTCTCGATACGTGTCCGAGTGAAGAATATCCAAAACCGTTTGTTGTTCATCAGGATTCAAAGAAAGAGGAGAGCTGCCCCGCTTTGATTTCACCTGTTTTTTCGGAGAATAAAACCTATAAAAAGATGAGCGAGGGACACCGAAAGCCTCACATGAAGGCTTTTTCCCAAGATCGTGACTTAACGTTAGGGCGGCATTCATCAGTCGTCTCCTTTGAGGTCGTCCAGATTTTGTTGGATTCCCAGGATCTGAGAAATTTTTTTTTGGGCTTCAATGATGAGTTCCGCCTGTTTTAACTTATGCTCTAATTTAGATTTTTCTTTTTGAAGTCTGGCGACCTCTGTTGCCAATGGGTTCTTCTCTTTGGATTTCCTCCCTCGCTTTCGAGGTGCCATGGCGTTGAGAAGTCCTTTATTCCGGGCTTTGCGCCAATCGGCTAAATTTGAAGAATAGAGGCCCTCTCTTCGAAGTATCCTACCTATTCCTCCGGATTCATTGCAGTTTTCAACCTCTTGGAGAATACGCAGTTTATAAGAAGCAGTGAAATTACGCCGGGGCTTTTTCTCAGGAACTTCAGGATCAGGGATTGAATCCTGTCCCCCCAAGGAGGCACCAATTCCAGTCGCCCTATGGGCTCCTTCCATTGGTGCCTCCTTGGGGGCTGCCTGTTTTTCGGACTCTGGTAGTGGGTTCATTTTTATCGGTTTCATATAAGTATTGCCTTACCCGCCCTACACTAATTTATCAAGGGGTAAGTGTCTCACTTATATTGTCACAGAGGGATGACTGAAACCGCCGAGTTGTCCGACTATGTTCTGCCTGCCAAATCCGGATATGAGTCCTGGGATGCGACCTTCTTTACATGGACATACCCTGAGGTGTATTTTCAGATGCGGCAACCCGTCATGCTGCAAAAGGGGATGCCAAAGAGGCAGGAGAAATTTATACCGGCATTTGCCAGGCTGCAGGGCTGATTCCTGACATTCCAGACACGCTTAAAAAAGCGGCCCAAAAGGGCAGAATGGATTATGCCGCTGCATTGTTTTCGTTTGTTTCCAAAAACAAAAAGACCGCTAAAGTCATGCCCCACATCCTTTCCATGACCTTAGGACGTGTTTTTGAATCAGGCAATAAAGCGGCCTTGTGGGGTATTTTGCTTCCCGCAAACAAAAAGGTGGTTGCTGCGGCGTCACGCAAGGGCATCACAAAACCTGGCTGGTTTGAACAATTGACTGATTTTCGCCTGGTATCCAAAGCCATCATCGGTTCTATTCGTCATAAAAGTATTGCCCCTCTTGCCATACTAACCCCTGGAATCGGATGGTCCCAGAAGATGTTTCAAGAAATTCTAACCCACCCCGAAGGCCTTTGGATCGGAAAAACAGATTTTGAAAACAACATGGATGAACTTAAGACACTTGATGGAAAGATTCATGTCCATATTCCGGAAATGGAAGCATGGGTCCATGAAATCACTCCGGAACAGGAGGCCAAAGCGCTTGTTCTTCCCATGACATTGAGTGCCGGACGTCACACCTCCAATGTGGCCAACACCCTGATGCGAAAGCCGGACTGGAACAAATCAAGACGTGTCTGCACACTTGCCATGAATCCTGATGATGCAGCACAATTAAACATGGTTGATGGGGAGATCGTAAGTCTGACCACGGAAGCGGCCAGTGTTGAAATTGAACTTGAAATCACCGGTGAAACCCGGAAGGGTGAGGTCCTGATGCCCCACGGATTTGGATTGAAATATAAAGGGAGAGAACATGGGGTAAATGTGAACCGGCTAACGAAAAGTAGCCATAGGGATCGCTTTGCAGCAACACCCTTTCACCGATATGTACCGTGCCGTGTGGAAAAGTTGTTGGTTTAACAAAAAAAGTGCCATGAGAATCATAACTAAACGCCACCTGATTTACCCGGTGGCGTTTAGTAAATTGAGACCCCGCAATCATGGTATATAAGCTCAAAATCACCTGGCAATTTTTGGTAATGATTGACAGATCAATTGATTAGTTTTTTTGAATGTTCAAACTCAACAATAATTATCCAATGGCCAACCGCCAAAAAACACACTATATATCAATAATACCCGATCAAATCTTGATGACAGTTCTCAAATCCCGGCAGGCCAAACCAAGGTAAATTAAGGCAAGAACGACCTGTGGGTCAGGCTCCGTTTTTCAATGGAATGCCTGCCACGAAATTTCCCTGTTCAGACTTATGTCAAAAAGGCTATAAAGATTTTAAAACAGCTTTTGCCCACTCAGTTTATGCTGGCCAATATTGTTTTAAAAGGGCATGGAGCCAAACGATACCCTAGTTGATTTATATGCAAGCCTGTTTTATTTTAACCTCCTGCAACCATCAGGATGAAAATATGGAGTTCTCAAAAATGGAATTATTCGAAGCAATTCATACCAGACGAAGCATCAGAAAATACACGGATCAAAAAATCCCAGAATCCCTGGGCCAAAAGATTTTGGCCGCGGCCATGATGGCACCCAGTGCCGGAGACGAGCGGGCCTGGCAGTTTATCCTTGTCACGGATAGTGCAAAAAAACATCAGATTAAAACCGTTCACCCCTATGTGCCCATGATCACAAAAGCCCCTTTGGGCATCCTTGTTTGCGGAGATCTGTCCCAAGAAAAATACGAGGGGTATTGGCCCCAGGACTGCTCAGCAGCCATGCAGAACCTGCTTTTAGCCGCCCATGCAAGCGGCCTTGGTGCGGTGTGGACAGGGATTTATCCTCTGGAGGACCGGGTGGAAAAATTCAGCAACATATTCAGTTTGCCGGATCACATCATTCCCTTTGGCCTTGCGGTCATGGGATGGCCGGCCCAGAAATTACCGTCAAAAGAGCGGTATACTGAAAGATGTATCCACCGCAATACCTGGGAAGAAAAAAAGAGGGATTAAAAAAACGGGCAATTTCAAACTGGAGGGCAATTGTTAATGGAACATTCATTGGGATATGAGTATGCCTCTTTGGAAGATAAAAAATTTATTCCAAAGTACAAGGCAGCCTGCTTTTGCGGGGCGGTTCAATACGAGGTCAGCGCGGATCCGGTTGATGCTAAAATTTGCCATTGCCAGGTTTGCCAGACCTTACACGGTGCCCCCATGCAGTGGGCTGCGATCTTTCACAAACATCATGTCAGGCTGACGGCGGGTTTGGATCATCTGGTTTTCTTCAACAGCGAGCTGGGCAGGCGAGAACGGATTTTACCCTGCAAGGTGAGCTGCGGCAATTGCGGCACCCCCATTGCCGATGAAGGCCGCAGGATGTGGCTGGCCTTCCCCTCATTGTTTGATTTCCAACATCCAGCCAAGGTGCCGGACCCGTTCAAACCCACCTGTCATCTCTTCTATGGCAATCGGGTGATTGATCTTCAGGATGATTTGCCCAAGTGGGCCGGGCATAAGAATCATTCCACACGGCTGTGAAAGGGTTTCAGGGTTGATCTGTGACTATTCAAGCCCGCGGCAATGGGTCTCTTTGGTAAAAACCAAAAGGATGAGGGATAAACCCGGTTTCATAGGCTTGAAGAGAATAAATTCTTGCCCCGTCAACCAGCTCCCCGGTCCAATAATGATCCAATATATTGCCCACAGCAGGCTGTAACAGCATGGGCCCCATCATCACCCCCATATTGGTCAAGCCGAAAACTGTCCCTGACAAAGACCCAGCCAACCAGCAGACAGGAGATTAGATTTGCTGCCGTACCCGGGCTCAAATGGTGGTGACAAACAAGGTAGGGAACGCCCCAAAGCCCGGAAAAGGTCAATATGCAGCCCACAATGCCACCCGGGATGACGAACAAAAGTACGGTATTTTGATATTTAAATACCCTAAAAAGATTTTTCCAGATCTGATTAAAGGATAAGGATTGCAACGGGGGGATACCCGGTTCAATTCCAGGATACCCTTTTTCCTGGGGCGTATCCCTTACCACAAACCAGATCAGGCATCCTAAAACAAGGGTCATTAATCCAGTAACAAAAATGACGCTGCGCCAATTAAAGATATCCATTAACCATCTTAGGGGAGGCCCGGCGGTTATCGCTCCAATCAGCCCTATGGACAGGGCATTCCCGGTGACCAACGCATAAAATTTTTTAGGAAACCAGGCGGAGGACAACTTTAAAAGCCCCACAAAGGCCACGGCCACAGACCCGCCGATCAAAAGCCGGCCAACCCCTGCGCCAAAGAATCCCGGAGAGATTGAAAAAAGCAGGGTCCCTACCCCCGAAATGATACAGCCTGCGGTTAAAAGTTTTCTGGGACCCAGGGTATCCGCCAGAATCCCCGTGGGAATCTGCATGGCGACATAGGCATAAAAATACAGGGCTGACAGATGCCCCAAGCCTGAAGCAGATATATTAAAATCCTGCATCAGCTCCTGGGTCATGACACCGGGTGCGACCCGCTGGAAAAATCCTGCCAGATAAAAAAGAGCACCCAGGCCCCAGATAAAGCAAGCCAGCATCATGGGAGGCCCTTCGGGAGTATTGGACTTCATTTGTTTTGGATACCCTAAGTTAACGATGTCTTTGTTTTAAAATTTCCATATTTACACCAGGGTCTTATACCACAGAACACTGGAAACAGAATCAAAAATCATTTTCACCAGATCAGATCAACCGATAATGCGAATTGACCGTACTCAAGAAAATTCCATGCCCAGCGCCTTTAATGGATTCAAATTTCCAGGCATACCCGATCAAACCGTGATACCCTCTCTGAAATTCCGGCAGGTCCGACCCAAAAAAATTAAGGCAAGAATGACCTGTGTGGCAGGCCCAGGTTTTCATAGAAACGATGGGCACAGCCTTTCCCTGCCCATGGGCAAACAATTTTTACCCTTGTTTCAATCTTCCATATCCACTATATCTTCATTGCTGAGTACTATTGCTGCCCATAAGAATTGGAATACAATGAGGTTGGAACATGTCCCTAGAAGCGGTGATTGAATATTTCGAAAAATACAATATGGCCCACCGGGTTATGGTTTTAGAAGACTCCACAGCCACGGTTGAAGAGGCGGCCCAGGCACACGGGGTTGATCCGGATCAAATCGGGAAAACATTGTCCTTTAAAATAGATGACACCCCGCTGTTGATTGTGGTTGCGGGCAAGGCAAAGATTGACAATAAAAAGTACAAAAAATATTTTTCCAAAAAGGCGAAAATGCTCAGCAAGGATGAGGCTCTGGCCCATACGGGCCATGACGTCGGAGGGATTTGCCCGTTTGGACTGAGCCGCCCAATGAACGTATATCTGGATGTCTCCTTGAAAAAACACCTGGAGGTGATCCCGGCGGCAGGGGATCGGTACGCGTCAATACGGCTGACCCTAGAAGAGCTTGAAAAATATTCAAAGGCTAAAGAATGGGTGGATGTTTGCAAGTATGCTTAACCCCGGAATCAGCCATCTTCAGCATGGCCACGCATGAGCAAAGCCATGTATTTTAAAATTACATATTCAGCGATTTACAATTGGAAAGGGTCCGGGACCGAACAGGAGCAAACGGATCCCGGGCTGATGGATTCGTTTTGTCATCTGATCATTGCCCAGGAAGCCAGGACCTGTGCGGCCTGGGTCTTGTTGATAGACCAGGGCGAGGACACAGGCGTCCCCGCCACCAATTGCGTTGAATACATCATCCCCAGGATCTGTGAACAATTCGATCTGGAGATATATAATCTGAGGATTTTTGAGGTTTGGCCATATCACAAAAAAGACCCAAGGCTGAAATACACAGAGATCCTGATATCAGACGTCAATCTTGACAAGGCAGGGGACCGGGTGCTTGGAAACGCCTGGCGGCCTGCAGACCCCCAGGATGCCAAAATTCTGGATCAGCTCGTTGAGACCGTGGGGGATAAAGTGATCCGGGATCCGATCTGATATCCCTTCATTTTCCGGTCAAAATCGATTATCCTGGAAAAAATACTTGATCAATCCGTGAACGATAAGGAGGTCAAAATGATTACAGGACTGCATATTCTCTTAACATACGCCTGCACATATGCCTGTGACCACTGTTTTCTTTTTTGCAGCCCGGAACGATCGGGGGTGTTTACCTTAAATCAATTAAAGGGTCTTGTTCAGGAGGCCCAGGATTTAAAGCACATCCAGTCCATCAGTTTTGAAGGCGGCGAGCCTTTTTTGTATTATGGTCTTCTCCATGAAGGGATCCGGCGGGTGACAAACGCCGGGTTTGAGACAGCCGTCGAAACAAATTGTTATTGGGCAACAGGGGTTGAGGATGCCAAACTATGGCTTGGCCCCTTGCAGGAGGCTGGCTTGAAAACCATAGAGCCGGGGGATGATTCTTTTCACCATGATGACACCCGTACAACACCGGGACAGATCGCAGCACAAGCGGCCAAAGCACTTGGAATGAATGTCAATAAAATTTGCATTGAAAAACCTTCATGGGTCCCCCCAAAGGGCCAGGCTAAAGGGGAACCCATATATGCCGGAGGCCCTAAGCTTAGAGGGCGGGCCGTGGAAACGCTGGTAAAGGATTTACCGACCCGGCCATGGACGGAGCTGACAAAATGCAAAAAGGAAAACTTGAAAAATCCCGGGCGGGTTCATATTGATCCTTTTGGGAATGTTCATCTCTGTCAGGGCTTGAGCATGGGCAATTATCTTGACACCTCTTTGGCCGAGGTCCTGGGCAATTACGACCCAAAGACCCATCCGGTGTGCGGGCCCTTAGCCTTTGGCGGGCCGGCAGCATTGGCCGAGCAATACAGCCTGGACCATGCAGACCGATATGTGGACGAATGTCATTTTTGCTCTGATTTATGCAAATTACTTGCGGACCGCTTCCCAAACGAGCTGACCCCCCGCCAGACCTTTGGTCTCACCTAACCCGAACATTCATGACAATTTGAGGAAACTGGATATTAATTATGTTAAATACAGCAAGTTATAATTACTTACCAAACCAATTCCAAGAGTACAAATTGTCACCCTTCGGGCGAACCGATTTTACCTCATCTGCGGCGTTGCAGACCGTTCGTAGTAAAGTCACTACGGCTTCACGACCTGACGCCTTGCAGCTAAAGCAAAATCGATTCGTGAAATATGCGGGCTGAGGGGGATACATTTTTAAATGGCGGCAGCACGTTGCTTAATAGTTACACCAACCCTGCCGATATCATACCCATGGAAAATTATCTCATTAAAAATTGCAAGGCATGTCGCAAGCCGCTGCGTATCCCTGCAGACATCGGGGGCATGGTCATGCGCTGCCCCAACTGCGGGCATGAATTTCATACGGATTTCAAACTTGCCCCAAATCTCAGGGCCCCTGGGCAGGATAAAAAACCTGCCCCCAAAACGCCCAAAAAAAGGCCGCCGTCCACCTTTAGGATTATCGTGTAATCTTCCCAGCAGAATCCCCCCTGACCACAACCCTGGGACCTTTTTTACAGCCGGGTCTTGATATGAAAGGATTTGGGCCGTGTCAAAGATTCAAACCCCAACACCGACAGGGTGCAGCCCCAGCCTGAATTTTTCACCCCGGTCCAGGCCAGTTCCGGATCCAGATAATCGCAGCGGTTGATAAAAAAGGTGCCGGTATTGACCCTGGCCCCCAGAGCCACCCCAAGATCAATATCCTGGGTAAAAATCACGGCGGTCAGGCCGAATTCACTGTCATTCATCAGGTCAAGGGCCTCATCGTCAGAAGAGACCTTTTGAATGCCCACCACAGGGCCGAAAATCTCTTGGGTCATCACCCGCATCTCATGGCTGACCCGGGACAGCACCTGGGGAGCCAGATAGGGGGTGCCGGCCTTGTCCATGGGAAACTCGTCCCCATGGATATGGGCCTTGGCCCCCCGGGCAACGGCATCCTGGATCTGGTCCCGGACAAAATCCGCGGCAGAGGCCTTGACCAGGGGGCCCAGGGTGGTTTCAGGATCATCCGGCCTCCCCAGGGTCAATCCCCTGACCCAGGCCAGGGATTTTTCAAGAAAAGCATCATATATGCTTTCATGGACATAAATCCGCTCAATACCGCAACAGGACTGGCCTGAATTAAAAAAAGCCCCGTCCATGGCCGTGTCCACGGCATGATCCAGATCAGCATCTGCACGCACATAGGCAGGATCTTTTCCCCCAAGTTCCAGGCCAAGACTGATAAACCGCCCTGCCGCAGCCTTTTCCACCATGGCCCCTCCGGGCACAGACCCGATAAAGGCCACATGATCCACCCGGCGATCCTCAATAACGGCCTGGGTGTCTTCATGGGTAAGATGAAGGTATTGAAATACCCCCGAAGGCAGCCCTGCCGCCTCAAATGCCTGGAACAGCCGTTCTGCACACAAGGGGGTCTGGGCCGAATGTTTGAGCACCACGACATTTCCGGCAAGAATGGCCGGGACAATGGCGTTGATGGCTGTCAGATAGGGATAATTCCAAGGGGCAATGACAAAGACAAGACCCAAAGGCTCACGCTGAATCCAGCGCTTAAACCCTGGCCTGGCCGCAAGGGTCACAGGGGCCAGGCCCTGATCGGCCAAATTGATCATGGTCCTGGCCCGGTCAACCATCCCGTCCACTTCACCACCGGCCCATTTAATGGGCCTGCCCATCTGCCAGCAGATCTCTTTGGCAATCTCTTCTCGGTTGGCTTCAAAGGCATCAACAGCCCTGGCGCAAAATTGTTTCCGGTCAGCCAAAGGGGTGGTGCCCCAGATTTTCTGGGCGGCTACACCTGCTTTTAAGGCCGCTTGGATTTGGGGGGGATCAGCATAGGGCCGCTCCAGGTAAACACTGCTGTCCACAGGGGTCATACAGGAAAATGTCAGGCTCATAAAATCACCTTTTTTGTAAAAAAATAAAGACTATAAAAAATTGTCTACTTGATTCCATAAATTTGTGCAAGATACAAATGAGAATTATCCTTTTTTAGAAAAATAAATATCCCCCCCTGCGTTTCAAAAGTCTTCAAGGCTTCCGCGTTGAGGCACCAAGGGTGAAATAAAGGCCATGAATTGGGGTTGTGGAAAATTCCAAAAATGATAAGATTGACAGCTTAACTTTAAAAAGGATCAACCGTGAATAAAAATAGTTCCATTACCCCCTATATCTGCCTGGTGGTGGCCATGGTACTCTGGGCATCAACCTTTGTGGCCCTAAAGCTGGCATTCAGAACCTATGACCCCATGGTGGTCATCTTCGGCAGGATGGTGGTGGCCAGCCTTTGCGCCTTGTTTTTCCCCTTTGTTTTTAAGAACACAGGGCTTCGGTTAAAGGATGCAAAATACATTTTGCTGATGGTGATCTGCGAGCCCTGCCTCTATTTTGTATTTGAGGCCAATGCCCTGGTCTATACCTCGGCCTCCCAGGCAGGGATGATCACCACCATGATGCCGTTGCTCACGGCGTTTGGGGCCTGGCTTTTTTTAAAAGAGCAGATCAGCCCCAGAACCTGTGCAGGGTTTGCCCTGGCTGTGGGCGGCGCCCTCTGGCTGAGCCTTGCCTCAAAAGCCTCTGTCCACGGCCCCAATCCCATGCTGGGCAATTTTCTGGAGTTTCTGGCAATGGTCTGCGCCACGGGCTATGCCCTGTCCTTGAAAAAACTCACCTCCAGGTATTCCCCTTTGTTTCTGACCTTTATCCAGGGCTTTGCAGGGGCTGTCTTCTTTTTCCCGGCCCTGTTTCTGCCCGGCACCACCCTGCCCACCCAGATTGACCCGGTTCCCCTGGCCGCCATTTTCTACCTGGGCTCTGCCGTGACCCTGGGGGCATACGGGTTTTATAATTTCGGGGTCAGCCGGATTCCGGCCAGCCAGGCCACGGCCTTTATCAACCTCATCCCTGTATTCTGTTTGATCATGAGTGCCATTGTCCTGGGGGAACGCTTCACCGGCGTCCAGTACATGGCCTCAATTCTGGTCTTTTCAGGGATCATCCTCAGCCAGGACAGACGGTCAGGCGTGAGGCCTGCATAAATTTTTCAGCACCCCCAGCCAGTCCTGGCTCAGGGTAAACTCAACCCGTTTTTTACTCTTTTTAGGGTCCGGCCTTGGGAAAAATTGAAAACAAAACCGTTGAAACCCCTGCCACGATCAAAGCGGCATAGGTCTCCGTAAAATAAGGATGGATGGGATAGGCGCCCGTAATTTTTTTGTAAACCACCCAGAAAACCCCGGCAATTGAGGTCAGCACCATGGCCGTAATGGCTCCGGGCTGGGTCACTTTTTTCCAGTAAATCCCGAACAGCAGCACCACAAACAAGGCCCCCCTGATGGTATAGGCAAAGTAGACAACATCCAGAATCCGGGCCCCGGCATGATAGACCGCCAGGGCAAGAACAATGCAGACCACCCCTGAAAGGGAGGTGAAAACCCTTGACACCCAGAGGATCTTGGCATCATCGGCCAAAGGATTGATCCGGCAATGGTAGATATCCTTGGTCACCATGGTGCCTGAGGCCAAAATAATGGGGGAAATGGTGGATAAAATGGCAGCGGTGATGGCGGCCAGGACAATCCCGCCCACCAGGGGATTAAAGTTCATCATCAACAGGGGAAGGGCCAGCTTGGCATTTTCCAATTCCGGAAACTTGACCCGGGCCGCCATGCCGAGCAATGCGGTGAGCAGACCGAACGGGGCCACCACAAAGGCGGTAATCACAGCGGCCTTTTTAGCGGTGGCCCCGTCTTTTGCCGCCAGAAGCGGCTGGATTCCGGCCTGGGCCGTGCACGCCCCCAGAATCGAGGCGATCACCCAGGACGAGACCTTGGGCATGCCAATACCGGTCATGGAATAATAGGGCTGGGCCGGCAGCATTTGGCCTAAATTTTCAATCCCGCCAATATCTTTTCCCACAAAAATAATGGCCAGGATCACCCCGCCGTACATGGCGGCCAGATGTATGATATTGGTATATCCCACCGCCCTCATCCCGCCAAAGAAGGTATAAACAATAAAACTAATGCCGAAAACAACCACGGACAGGGTAAAATCCATCCCCAGAACCGAGACCCCTAAAGTACCTGCGGCAATGATCTGGGCGGTTCCCACAACAATCATGACAAAGGTAAGCAGAATGGAAGAAACCACCCTGGCATCCTGTCCGATAAATTTTTCAATAATTCCGGGAATGGTTACCGTGTCCAGGCTTCTGTACAATTTGGCAAAAAAAAGGGCCAGAACAATCACCCCGATTCCGTTGGCCAGGGTATACCATGCCCCTGAAATGCCATAGGCAAACCCGTATTCTGAAATCCCGGTTGTGGACGTGCCGCCCAGCCATTCCCCGGTTCCGGCAGCCACGCACATGAGCACCCCGAGATTTGCCCCGTGAAAGGATTTGGCAGACCCTGATTTTCTTCTGGCAAACATTCCCACCCATATGGTCAGACCCAAATATCCCAGAATGATCATCAACTGGACAGACATTCCAACACACTCCTTTTTTCCTAAGGCTCAGGCATTAAAACCAATGGGCCGCATCCCGGCTGTGTCCAGCCAAGGTATCACAATTTGGATCTGAAAATCCAGACGCCATTCCAGGCAACCGGATTCAGGGTCATCGCATGTAACTTTTATTAAGATTCGTCCTTACCCGGCTGGAATAGGTGAGGGGGATTCCGTTAAATCTTAAGCGGTCGTCCTGACCGCTTAAGAAGCGGAAATGATCGGACCTATGCCGTCCTGGCGGGCCGCTCATTTACGCCACTCCACCCCCTTCACCCTATCCCAGCCTGGCTCTCCTGGCTTGCTATAGTATATGAGCATCGAACAAAATTTTCCTAGACATCACTGCACAGATACGATATATATGGCAATAAACACAAGGAGTTGCCAATGAACGAAAAAAAATCTCTTGAAACTTTTTTTGACAATATTCAGGACCCCAGACACCACAATAAGCTTCATAATTTAATTGATGTCGTCATCATCGCAATTTGTGCGGTAGTTGCTGGCGCAGACACTTATGAGCAAATTGAAAACTTTGGCAAAAAGAGAAAAAGGTGGTTGTCAAAATTTCTAAGCCTTCCCCATGGGATACCCTCCCATGACACCTTTGGCAGAATTTTTGAGAGGATGAACCCGAATGAATTTCAGAGCAGTTTTATGCACTGGGTTCAGTCGGTTGCAAAGGGGCGCATTCCCATTTTCCCGGTTTTAAAAAGGCCTGTCTTTTAGAGCAAAAAGAATGATATCCTCTGTTACGCTGAAATGAACATAAATGGATTGTGCTAATGAAGAAAGCTGAAGATTGTAATACTGTTGATGAAGTCCTTGCATGCCTCAAAAAACTGGAAGAAGATCCAAATCGCTTGGTTCGTAACGCTAACGAATTAGAACAGATGGAGCAGGAAATCCTTGAGTATACAAATCGGATAAGCGCCTTTTTTTTAAAAAAAAGATCCAGGCCTCAGTAGATTCCTCTGAACAGGTCGACCAAGAAAAAGAATTGATGTCCAATTGGCCGGGACGGATGAAAAGCGAAGGGCTTGAGACAGTTTGGATTCAGCTTTGTACAGATAGTTCGGTTGATATTCATGTTCGATACTATCGAAGGTCCTGTGACCGCCGAAAAGGAAAAAGATATAAAGGTGCATACGCTGGCTTAATCCTTCTTGGAATCCATGATCGCTGCTCGCCTGCTTTGGCTTCTATGGTGAGTTCTTGGTCAGCCTTATTAAGTTCTTTTGAAGAAGTCCGTCAAGTGCTTTGTGACCGTGGGATGACGTTGGGTATAAAGGTCATCCGTAAACTGACCTATCGGTACGCAGAGCGGGCTCGAGCCGAACAACAAGCGGGCCGAATCCCATTAAATGATGGAGATTTACTTGAAGGGCGGCGAGTCGTTATCAGCACTGATGGTGGCCGCACTCGGCTCAGAGAGAAGAAAAGGGGACCAAAAACCCAAAAGGATAGAACCCGATTTCGTGGGGCATGGCGAGAACCCAAGCTTTTGATCATTTATGTAGTGGACGCCCATGGAAAACAAGAAAAAAGCTTTTCACCATTTATTGATGGCTGTTTCAATGGACCGGATGGTGTATTCCACTTGTTAAAGGGTTATTTGAACTCCCTTCATATTCAGAACTCAGACAAAATACTGTTTGTTGCAGATGGGGCACATTGGATTTGGAATCGAATCCCCGGACTGCTAAAAGCATTGGGTTTGGCTCCTGAGCGTGTGTATGAACTTCTCGATTTCTACCATGCAGTTGAGCATCTGGGTACAGTAGCAGGCTTAAGGAAGACCTGGTCATCCAAGGAACGCAAACGCTGGGTATCGAAGCAGCGAGGTCTTCTGCTGAAGGGAAAGGCGATTGAGGTGGTACAGGCCGTCCAGAAGCTTTGTAGAGGCAGAAACAGTAAGGCTATCAAGACGGAACGGGATTATTTTGTGCGCAATGAACTGAGGCTTAATTTCTCAACTGTAAAAGCGTTGAACTTACCTATTGGCAGCGGTGCTATTGAAAGTTCGATTCGGAGAGTCGTGAATTTACGTCTTAAAGGTCCATGCATCTTTTGGTATCGGGAGAATGCAGAAAAAATGATTATGCTGCGATCATTTTATAAAGCAGGGCGTTGGAACTGCCTGAAGCAGATGGCAAACATGCACAATCCAGTGCCAGCGGTATAACCGGGAAAATGGGAATGCGCCCGTCATGGAACCCAGCCGGGTCCGGTCCAATAATCGCAAATCATCCAAAAGGATGTTGACCGCATGGTCAATGGTAGACGGTAAGTCTGAACTCAAGGGGTTTGTAAACATGATTTTCCTGCTGCTTTCTTTCTACTTCTCTGGTTTTGCCAATTAATTTTTTCCCAACAAAAATCAGTTGGCATCGGCAATGCCAAATTTCATCATAAAAATTTGCCCGACGCCAAAATTTAGCCGGCCAAAATTCGCCAGTCAATGTATGGATTAGATGAATGAATGTCAAATAATTCTTGACACCGTTTGTGATAAGGACAAGGGGCAAATTATAGGTTTAATCTTTTGTAAAGGGTTTATAGTCAACAGATTTCAAACCTTACCCCATGATCAGGGAAAAGACTTGCAGGCTTGAATTTTTTAAGCAGATCCTTGCAAGGACTTATGCGTTATAGGGATTTCAATGGGATGGGGAATCAATCTTTTGCCCTGGTATTTCCCGGCGGTTGGGTTTGGGGTGAACACCCAAAAAAAAGAACATGTTTGCCGCTAATCAAACGTCCAGCCGACCTCTTTTGCGAGTTCGGAAAATACCTGTCCAAGTTTTTTAGAAAAGCGGCCTGACACTTAATTCATTGTGGGTTCTAAATATAAACGCCTGCCAGGCGGAGATGATCAATGCAATCGCCGATATTAAAATCGCAAACAAAAAAAGCCATTCATTAATTGTCGGATGCTTGGTTTTCAAATCGTAAGACCTCATTGAAATCAGTTCAATCGAAGCATAAACTGCCTATTGCCCGGATGGCAAGGGGAATTTGTCAATTATGTTTTTTTGCATAGTCCTGGCTAACCCGTTAATTTCCATGGCAATTGAGTTCCAGACAAGAAGAATGCATCCTGTTATGCTCATGAGTCCTTTAATAAACAAGGATACTAAATCCTTGCCTGTTGAGATTCTCGGAATGGCTGGAAAATAAAATGAATAGTTTAAATGTCCAATTGACTTTTTCCGAAGTGAAAAGACTTCATGATACCGATATAAATCAGAACCGATTTCCGATAGTCGGGGGATTTAGAATTATGCAAGAATTTGTGACTCTTAGAATGGTTTAAAAGCGACTACTGGAAGATCAAATCATGGGTATAGAAAATTATTTTAAAGGGCGTTCAAAATTCTGTGTCAGTTGAATGAAAGCTGATATACTCAGCTAAATAAGGAGAACTGACATGACCGAAGAAAACACCGAATTTGATTTTCAAAAAGCCCTTAAAGGCATCCAGGAAGGTAAACCCTTCACAGGTAAGGGCGGCGTCCTTACATCATTAATCAAAAATCTTGCTGAAGCTGCTCTTGAAGGAGAGTTGGAGTCCCATCTCGGGCAGGAAGTTTCTGCCAACCGCCGTAATGGAAAAAGCAAAAAGACCATTAAATCCCTGGATGGTAAATTTGAGCTGGAAACCCCGCGTGACAGGGCCGGAACCTTCTCTCCACAGATCGTCAAAAAACATCAGACAACGCTCAGCGATGAAATTGAAAGAAAGATAATAGCCCTTTACGGCCTGGGCATGAGTTATAATGATATGGCTTCCCATTTACAGGAAATCTATGGACTTGAGATTTCAAATGCCACTCTGAGCACCATTACCGATAAAATCATCCATACCGTCAAAGAATGGCAGGCCAGGCCGTTGGAAAATGTGTACCCAATCGTATGGCTTGATGCCATACATTATAAAGTACGAGAAAACGGAAAGGTCAGCAGCAAAGCCGTTTACACAATTCTTGGGGTGAATATCGAGGGCCGCAAAGAGGTTCTTGGGCTGTACATATCCGAGAATGAGGGTGCGAACTTCTGGCTGCAGGTGTTAACAGACCTTTCAAACCGAGGGGTAAAAGATATCCTGATTGCCTGTGTTGATGGTCTAAAAGGTTTTCCCGAGGCCATTGAGACCATATTCCCGGACACAGAAGTTCAACTCTGCGTAGTCCACCAGATCCGAAATTCATTGAAATACGTTGGTTCCAAAAATAAAAAGGAATTTATGGCAGATCTAAAACGTGTTTATAAAGCGGTCAATAAGGATCTGGCCGAAGAAGAACTGGATATTTTGGAAAACAAATGGAATGACAAATACCCGATTGTGATAAAATCCTGGCGGAACAACTGGGAGCGCCTCAGTCATTTCTTTAAATATCCAGAAGAGATCCGACGGATAATATACACCACAAATACCATTGAGGCTGTGCATCGACAGTTTCGAAAACTGACCAAAACAAAGGGATCGTTTCCTAACCAGGACAGCCTGTTAAAGCTGCTTTACATGGGGATCCAGAACGCCAGTAAGAAATGGACAATGCCGGTTCAAAACTGGTCACTGACAATTTCCCAGTTGGCAATTTTCTTTGAAGGCCGGCTGGATAAAGAGCTGGGAATTTGATAGGGATTTATTTACAGATGGAAAAGATGGTTCCAGGAACTCCGCTCCAGCAAAAGCCAACTCCTCCGACGTGGCAGATTGAAGGCCCATTCTCGGACCTGGCTTTTACTTCCGCTGGCGCCGAGACAGATCCGGGAACCGAAACCGTGACACAGAATTCTGAACATTCCCACCTAATTTGAACATCTATGATTTTATCCCTATCATGTCCTTTGTTGAAATTAAATCTCTTAACCGAAAAAAGCCGGTTCAGCCTCTGGCATATAGACCTATCCCCTTTAAAACTGCCAGGACAGTTCACCTGACAGGCTGTGGCCCTGGGCATATTTTTCCAATTCACCCGGGTATTTAAAGGAGAGGGACAGGCCTGTGGTGTGAACCGCGGTAATCCCGGCACCGGAATCGTTCAAATTTTCTTATCTACAGTCTCTGTATCAGATAGACAAAGACCTGTAGCCTGCTTTCCTCTTTTATTTTATAAAACCGTGATAATAGTTCTCTTTTTTTCGGGCTGTTTTTAAGCGGGGATAAATATATCGCCCCTTTTGGTTGTCCTTCCACATCAGCGTTTTTTAAAAGATCCGCAAGGGACTCGTCATGATCCGGTGACAAATTGTCTCCAGCAACGAAATTACCTGTGACTTCAATCCGATGATATGCTTTATTTACTTGAAGCATTTTCGCAAATGCTGTTTTCACCTTTTCAACAGTAACCGGCTTTCCGATAGCAGCCAAGGTTGTTTTATCAACAGATTCAAACCCGATATTAATATACGTATAAAAAGGCAGCCGGTTCAATTGCTCAAAAAAACTTTGTTTTGATTTTAACAAAGAATCCACACTGCCAAAGAGAAATAAAAACGGTCTTTGATCCTTCCGCGATCTGAACCCGAAAGCATCATAGGCTTCTTGCGCTGCAAAACAGATTAATTGAGGACCTGCAGCCAATGCATCATGATTCCCAAGAAAAAGACCATGGTAATTTATAATATCTGAACTGAAATGTTTTTTCAGGGCCGCGACCTGCCCCCTGATACTCTCCTGTGACCTTCTTTGAAATGGCTGATCTGATTTGACGCAGCAAAATTTGCAATGATAAAGGCAGCCGTCGGCTATGGTCAGAGGAATCACATCATAATCCACATGCCGTGTATCCGGTGGAAGCACAGAGACCCTGAGGCCAATGATTTCATTCAGCTGTTTGGATTTTTTATAAAGCGTTTGATCATCATTGACCAGTATCCGTTCGATCAGGCCTCTTGCATGCGGATACAGACCTTTTTCATTTGCCATATACAAGGTGCCGAACAACTGGGACCATTGGCCCATGGCATTCATAACCACGGGGTTGGAAAAATAATTGATTTCCCAAACCGGATTGCTGCTGTACGGCAGGCAGGGCAAATAATACTCGCCCATCCAGGAAATAATTCCATCAGCTCCGCTTTTATCACCAACAGTATAATATACCCAGTCGTTTCCGGCCGTCCGCTTAAATTGCTCAGCCGGATGGGGCCAATCAGGTTTAAGCCCTCGAATTGATTTGATCTCTCCGTTCAGATTAAAACAGAACTCATAATCCGGGGTCCTAATTTCCGAATATTTCCCAAACCGCAAAGGAAACCTCTGTTTGACTAATCTATCAGGGCCGTTTTTTTCAACACTGATCATTAAATGCTGCTGCTGTAAATAATCCATTTCAACTCTTATTATTTTTCAGTGATGTCCGGTTAGGTTTTTGCTTGCTCAATAATTTTTTGATCTTTGACAATATTGTCCCTGTTTGAACTATGAGAGCCCTGCTCCTCGCAGCCAAACAGGTCATTTAGAATGGCGGTTCGCAGCTGCCGAACTCTTTTGATCGTGACCTTTTCATTAAACTGTTTTTGGCAATGGATTGCCAGTAACAGGTAAGTGATAAGGCCGCCAAGAATCTGAACCATAAGGCCGTATTCACTGCGGGCAATGAGATGATATACCTTCAGATGTTCTTTCCACCATTTGAAAAAATCCTCAATGGTCCACCGGAGTTTATAAATTGTTGCTATTTGTTCCGCTGTTAAATCATGCCTGTCAGTTGCCACATAGTATTTGACGCCAGCAATTTTATAGCCAACAACCCGAACAGGGAATGTTCAGAATTCTGTGTCACGGTTTCGGTTCCCGGATCTGCCTCAGCGCCAGCGGAAGCATTATTCAGCAACATACTAAATATCACAGATATTTTAATCGATCTGGTATGAATTGGTACAAAAAATAAAAAAAGCACTTACAGATAATTCCATAAGTGCTTGAATTTACTGGTAGGCACGAGCAGACTTGAACTGCTGACTTCTACCGTGTCGAGGTAGCACTCTACCAACTGAGTTACGCGCCTTTAAACATCGAGTTTTTTTATCAGACCCCTTGTTTTATGTCAAGAAAAACCCGGGATTATTCTTTTGTTTTTTCCAAAATCATTTCAGGCCCGGTTTCCTGGACCTCCACGGCCGCCTGATTTTCAACAAACCTGATTTTCACCTGGTCCGGGGTAACCTCGACAATCTCAAGGCCGAACCCCTCAAAGGTTTTGAGAAGGACCGCATCTGCAAACTGCTTGGGGCTACCCTTGTACAGGATTTCCAGAACAGCGTGGGAGGTGCCGATTTCCTTGGGCTGCATATTTTCAATGTCCCGGATATCCTGAAATCTTTTTTTCAAAGAAATAAACCGGGTCAGAAAATTATTCCCCTCAACAACCAGGTCAAACCGATTTTCCTTTCTCAGGGTCTGGCTCCAGAAGGCTTCGATCTTCTGGCCCAGCTCCTGGCCCGCAGTCTGGGCCGCCTCTGTCAGGGCCTGGGTGGAACCCTGGGTTTGGGTCTGGCTTGTGGCAGTGGCCTGGGCATCGGTCTGGACCACCAGGGTTTGGGATGCCAGATCATAAACCTTTAAATCAATCATGGCATCAAAGGCTTTTTCATCCCCCATCCGGTTAAAGGATTCAAAGGCTTTGGCCTTGCCCAGAACCACCATGTCCGCCTTCATGGCTTGACCCAGATCCATGGCGGCCCGGGTATCATAAATGGAGGAAAACTGGATGGAATAAAAAGAGGGATCCGGATAATCCGTACCTGAATGGGCAAACAAAATCCGGTTCTCACCCATCTGGGCCTTGAGCACGGGTTCTGCAAGGGAGGTATAGGCCTGGGGATTCTTCCCCCACCAATACCGGGGTAAAATGGTATCCGGGGTCTGTTCGGCCACCAGCATGAGCACCACTGGATTATTGCCCCCTTTTTTTAGAATCCGGGCGTTTTGAAGATATTTTTCCACCCGGGCAAGATCAATCTTGGACTCCACGCCCACAAGGTAATTATTCTTGCGCTGGATACCGTCCAACACCCTGTAGATGATGACAAAATCTTCGGTTCCGGGCAAAAGCCTGTCATAGAGAAACTCAAGATTGGATGCAAAGACCTGGCGGGAAACCAACGAGGCAAAGGCATTTTGAACCGCCCCTTCCAGGGCCTTGCGCACGGCCATTTTTTTGGCTCCGGATAAATCCTGGCCCTCGATGGTCTGCTCTCCTGTGGTCACATGGGTGAGGACCTTGGCGCTCTGGCCTGCCAGGGTCATTGAAGGCAAGATAAAAAGAACCAGCCAGGCCGAAAATATGCCTGCTGAACGTTTAAAATTCATGGTCACACCTTTCTTTGGATGGAATAGTCTGCAATCAGGGTCAGCAGCTGCTTTGACGGAGACGAGTCAAACATCTCCAAACCGGCCTTGGCTTTTTCCACATGGAAAATGGCCTGGTCCCGGGTATAGGAAATCCCGCCAAGATCTTCAAGCCGCTGTTTAAGCCCCTTAAATTGTCCAGGTTCAAACCCTGTATCTGCCAGACAGGCCAGGATGAAATCTCTATCCGGGTCTTCTGCCTTTGCCAGGCTGTAGATCAGGGGCAGGGTCAGCTTGCCCTCCCGCAGATCCGCGCCGGGATTTTTCCCCAGGTCCTCGGCCGTGGCCGTATAATCAAGGAGATCATCTGCCATTTGAAAGGCCATGCCCATGTGATATCCATAGGCTTTAAGGGCCGCCTCCTTTTCAGGTGCGGCCTGGGCCACAATGGCCCCGGTCTGGCAGGCCCCCTGGATGAGCACGGCTGTTTTGCGCTCAATGATCTGGTTGTATTCTTGTTCTAAAAGATTTGGATCCCCCTTTTTCTCCATCTGGACAATCTCGCCCTGGGACATGGCCTGGGTGATATGGGCAATCACGGAAATCACTCGGGGAGACTGGGTCTGGGCGGCAATGTCCAGGGCCTGGGCCAAGAGAAAATCCCCGGTCAGCACCACCTTGGGAGCATCCCAAAGGGTGTGGGCCGCTTTTTTACCCCTTCGTTTGTCTGCCCCGTCCACCACATCGTCGTGGAGCAGGGTGGCGGCATGGAGGTATTCAAAAATGGTGGAAAACAAGATTTCAAATCCGGTCTCATACCCGCAAAGCCTTGCCGAATGGATCATGAGCAGGGGACGGAGCCTTTTCCCGCCTGCAAAGAGCAGATGGGAGGCAATTGTTTTGACCAGATCAAGGTTGGGGGCCAGGTTCTTTTCAAGGGCTGTTTCCACCTGTTCAAGGTCCTGGGCTGCAAGCTGTAGAATCTCTGATTTTATATCAACACTCATGCCCTCTCCCCGGCAATATCATATTCAAATGCATCTGTTATTCTTACCTGAACAAGGGTGGCCATGTCCAGGCCATCTGAATAAATAAATGTCATCCCGTCCACCTCCGGGGCCTGGAACTGGGTTCTGCCGATATAGACCCCGGGTTCGGGGCTTTCCTCGACCAGCACAGGATAGGTTTGCCCCACATGGCGCTGGTTCAAGGACTCGGAAATCTTGGCCTGGGCCACCATAAGGGTATCCTGGCGCTGTTCGGCAATCTCCGGGTCAATATGATCCTTTAATAGGTGGGATGAAAGATCCTGGGAGTCTGAATAGGTAAATACCCCCAAATGATCAAACTTCACCTCTTTGATAAAATCCATCAAAATTTCAAACTCCTGGTCGGTCTCCCCGGGGAATCCCACGATGATGGTGGTTCTCAGGCTGGCATCCGGGTCATTTAGCCTGATGGACCTGAACAGGTCCATGAGATTTTCCCGGGTATAGGGTCGTCCCATGCGCCGGAGCACAGACGAGGCTGCATGCTGGACAGGCACATCATAATAGGAACAGATATTTGAATGGTCGCGGACGGTCTTGATGATGCGTTCATCCAAGGTGGACGGATGGGTGTATAAAAACCGGATCCAGGCATGGGGATCCGCTCTTTTTACCGCCGCTGAAAGCTGTGCCAATACCGTATGAAATCCGACTTCCCGGTTTTCCAGGTCCTGGCCGTAATCCGTGGTGTTCTCGGCAGTCAGGATGATCTCTTTGACCCCCTTTGACACCAAATCAACGGCTTCGGCGCAAATATCTTCCACCGGCCGGGACCGCTGTTTTCCCCGAAGGGAGGGAATAATACAATAGGTGCAGTGGCGGTTGCACCCTTCTGAGACTTTAATATAGGCAAAGCCCTGGGAGAGAAGCGCCCTTGAATCTTCCGGAGCCTGGAACCCTCTCAGGTTGGGATCGGGAAACAGGGCCAGGGGAGTGGCGTCTTTTCCTTCCACAGCAGCCGTGATCTGATCGCAGGCCGCCGTGCCCAAAAAGGCATCCACCTCGGGCAGGCTATTGACCAGATCCGGATCATCCTTGTACCGCTGGGCCAGGCAGCCGGTGGCGATCAGGCGTTCACAGGCCCCGGTCTTTTTATACGCCCCCATCTCCAGAATCACTTCAACCGCCTCATCAGAGGCGGTTGAAATAAATCCGCAGGTATTCACAATAATCACCTGGGCTGCGGCCGGATCCGAGGTGGTCTCGTGTCCGGCCGCAATAAGCTTGCCCAGCATGATCTCGCTGTCCACCTGATTGCGTGAACAGCCGAGGGTTTCAAGATAAACAATCATATGGCCTTGGCCATGAGATCCCCTAAAAGTCCTGAGAACCGGGCGGGGTTGTCCAGTTTTCCACCTTCTGAAATCACGGCAATATCATAGAGCAGGTCTGAATAATCCGTAAGTGTGGGGTTGGTGGTATCAGACTCGAACAATGCCTTGATCTTTTCCATGACCGGGTGGTTGACATTGATCTCCATCACCCGCTTCTGGTCCGGGGTCTGCTGGCCAGAGGCTTTCATGATCTTTTCCATATAGGCGCTCATGCCCCAGTCATCGCCGGAAAGGCAGGAGACAGAGTCTTTGAGGCGGTTGGAAACCACAACATCCTTGACCTTTGCTTCAAGCTTGCCTTTTAAAAAGGAGAGCAGGGCAGAATATTCATTTTTCTTTTCATCATCGACCTTGTCTAAATCCAGGTCCCCTTTTTCAGCACTCTTGAGTTTGGTTTCCTTGTACTCGGGCAAGGACTGGGTCACCCACTCATCAATGGGATCCACCATGAGCAGCACTTCGTAATCCTTGGCCTTGAGGGCTTCGAGCAGAGGAGAGTTGGCAAGGGAGGTCAGGCTTTCTCCGGTGAGAAAATAAATTTCTTTTTGATCCTCTTTCATGTTCTCAATGTACTGATCCAAAGTGACATACTCTTCGCCGGACTTGGTGGTCTTGTACCGCAACAGGGCGGCCAGACGTTCCTTGTTGGCAAAGTCCGTCGGAATCCCTGCTTTCAGGGCCTGGCCGAATTCACCGTAGAACTCTTCGTATTTTTCCTTGTCCATGGATTCCAGGGTGGAAAAAATCTGCTTGGTCAGGTTTTTGCGGATGTTTCTCACCAGCCGGTCTTCTTGTAGAATTTCACGGCTCACGTTAAGGTTGAGGTCCGGAGCGTCCACGATGCCCTGGACAAATCCCAGGTACTCGGGCAGCAGTTCCTTGCAGTCGTCCATGATAAAGACCCGTTTGCAGTAAAGCTGCATCCCGTGTTTGCGCTCGGGACGGAACAGATCCATGGGGGCTTTGGCCGGCAGGTACATGAGTACATCATACTCGGTCACCCCTTCAAATTTTTTGTGAATGGTCTCGCAGGGGTCATCCCAATTGTGGGAAATATGCTTGTAAAACTCCTTGTGCTCATCCTCTGTGACCTCGTCTTTTGCCTTGGCCCAGATGGCTTTCATGGAGTTAAGGGTTTCATCGGACCTGACCTTTTTATAGGTATCCCCAATGGGTTTGCCCTCTGAGTCCTTGACGATTTCATTTTCAGGGATGGGCTCGCTCTTTTCCAGGTTCATGATCACAGGATAGGTGACAAAGTCAGAATGCTTTTTCACGATATTCTGGATGGTATACTCTTCGGTAAAATCCTGGTCACCCTCTTCAGGATCCTTGAGAAACAGGGTGATTTCAGTACCCCGTCCCGGTTTTTCAATCTCTTCCAGGGTATAGGATCCCTGGCCGTCAGATTCCCAGCGTGTGCCTTTTTCCTCTCCCGGTGCCCGTGTATCCAGACGGACCTTGTCCGCCACGATAAAGGCGGAATAAAATCCCACCCCAAACTGGCCGATGAGTTCAGGGGAAAGGCCTGTCTCATTTTTAGATTTTTCCAAGGCTTCCATAAAGGCTGCCGTGCCGGACTGGGCAATTGTACCGATGTTGTCGTTGACCTCGTCAAAAGTCATGCCGATGCCGTTGTCTGAAACGGTAAAGGTCTTGGCCTCTTTGTCTGCGGACAGACGGATATGAAAATCAGTATCTTCGGCAAAGAGATCAGGTTCGGTTTGTTCCTTGAACCTTGCCTTGTCAATGGCATCAGAGGCGTTTGAAATCAGCTCCCGCACAAAAATTTCCTTGTTTGAATAAAGGGAATGGATGATCAGGTGCAGCAGCTGCTGGACTTCGGTTTTAAATTTACGTGTCTTTTTTGCTCCCATTGTAACTCCTGTTTTTATATTTTTTTTACAATTATAAATAATAGTTTCCAAATAATAATTGTAGCAAAAATGAAATTGTCAAGGCAGGCAGGCAGAATTCAAATCCCTGTTTGGGCAGTCCCGTTCAGGCCGGGGGAGATAATCCGGCAAAATTAAATCCAGGCCCCTATCTCTGACAATGCCGTAGACGCTATTAAATAGGTAATATCATAATCCAGGCTCAGCACCTGAATTTCTTTGAACTGAGCTGCCAAATCAAGAGTTTCAGGCCAAAGCCGGCTGAATCCCGAGACATATCCCCACATATGATCCAGCACGTTTCTCATCCGCCCCACGGCAGGGGGCTGTCTCAGCAGGCCTGTGACCAACAGGGCAAGATCGTCAAACCTGATATTGTTTCGGGCAACCGCCGGCCCGATCTGTTTATAGAGCCCAGGGTCCCGGGCCATGACCGAATATTTGTGAAATGCCCAGAGATTTTGGCAGTTATCCGGCAGGGGAATCCGGCCATGGGGCTTTCCCTCATACTTGGCCCTGAGCAGGCCAAACTGCACATGGGGAAGATCAATCCACGATTCCGGCCAGACCAGGGTTCCTCCAGGTTTTTCCAGGGGGCTTTTATGATTCATCCCGCGCAGCTGCATCTCCCGGACCAGAATTTCGTGGCGCTGGAACAGCCCTGTGAGCGCGGTTTTCCACCTCAAGGTCTCCGGGTGCCGGGAGTAGCCTTTTTTATGATTCATGTGGATGGAAAAAAGGCCGTGGAGTTCCCGGTGTTCTCCCAAAAGGCTCGGGGCATTTAAAAATCCCGGATCAATATCCCAAATACGCATATTAAGACGCCCTGGGCCAAGCCAGAGGGTCAGGCCCTTTTGCCCGGAAGAAAAATTTCAAAACCATGGCACAACCAGCAACGTTCCGGGCGATTTCGCTCTTTTCCATAATCCTCCTTTGCTCCTGTGGTGAAATTGAATTTATCATACCCCCAAATGACGTCTTTTGCCACCC
The DNA here is from genome assembly GCA_028768545.1 of Desulfobacter sp. NCBI lineage: Bacteria > Pseudomonadati > Thermodesulfobacteriota > Desulfobacteria > Desulfobacterales > Desulfobacteraceae > Desulfobacter > Desulfobacter sp. The sequence goes on along the minus strand of CP054838.1, from coordinate 1,228,996 downwards.
GGTTTCAGGGCGGTTTTCACCCTATTCTTTTTTGGCCCGGTCACATTCGTTAAAGAACAACTGGAGGAAATTTGCATTCTCTGGTAGAGCTAAGCCATGAAAGACATCAGAAATCAGGCCCATTTATCCGGAAGCGAAGTCAAAAAACTCAACTTTATCCGGAATTCAGACCTGTATGTATTCCGTAAATTTTACAGGTCCGGATTAAGATCCCATATTTTTGAGGTGGTGTTGGCCTCTGATGTGGAAAAAGAGAGCTCAGGTGTTGTCCAGGACGGCATCCGTGTCTTTCCAAGGGCCAGGCCCGTAAAAATGTTCAGGATCTTCAGACACCGGTTTAAAACCCAGGAGGAAATTTTCCTTGAGATCAAACGGTATAATACCCTTGTGGAATATATCGGGCCCAAATTCATTGCAAGATCCGAAGAGTTCATTGCCGATTACGGGCAGAATGATACCGGAAAAATCCTGCTCTGCGGCCTTCAGGAATATGTGGACGGAGAGATTCTGGACCCCTGGCGGCTTTCAGGCAGAGAAAACGTCCTGGCCCTGCTCTCTGCCATGGCCCACGATACGCCCAAAGATATCCGGGCCCAAAAGGCCTTTAAAAATATGGCCGCCTTTGTCAGGAGGGTCCGCAACCTCATGGACCAGACCGGCTATATCCCGGACCTTGCCGGGATGGGCAATCTGATTCTCACGCCGGCCGGCAATGTCAAGCTGGTGGACATCAATAATATTGTCCAAATTCACCAGGACAAGTACATCCACCTAGATGACAAAGGCTACCCTGCCTGCGATGTCTCCATCCAGGTGCTTTCCATTCTTGAACAAAAGCTGCTTGAACAAGACTATACCGCCACTGATCCGCTGTTTAAAATTTTTCTCACCCAAGACCGTCTCAACCAGGTCAAGGCCATTGAGCAGGCCTTTTACCGGCAGTTGAACACCCGGGAAAATTAACAAAGGTTTATCTTACCGATTCAAGGCCTTTACAATTCTATCCCCGCTCAGCACACCGTCTTTTAACAACAGCCTTACCGGCAGTTGGTCGTACTTGGACTCTTTCAAGCCTTCATAAATTTTTATCAAATCAACAGATGAAATCAATGAAATGCTCAAGTCCAAATCATACTCACATTCACTGATAAAATCCTCAGTAAAATCACTGGCCACAATAACCACCTGATTTACATGATAGCCATTTTTCTTACAATTGCTTTCATAGGATTTTAATTGCCTGGAAACTGCTGTATATTTATTGTAGTCTTTGTCTTTGATCGTTTTACATTCAACAATGATAACATCCTGATTCCCTATATTAATAAGGATATCCATCTTTGATCGGGCAGTATTTAATTTCTTTTTTAATGCTTCATCAACATTAAACCCAAGCTTCTTAAGAATATCCTTTGTAACTTTTTCATACAGCAGGCCGAGTTCACTTTCTCTTATTTCCAGCCCTCTGTCTTTTAAGGTATTAAGGTCTCGGCATCCAATCTCAACATAATTATCAAAGTATAAGTCCTGGATATTTCTAAAGCTGCTTATGATATTGCGAATAAGATTCCCACGAGAATTTATTTGATTCTTTTTACAAAATTCAATCAGATCCTTTTTTGGAATCAAATACAATAAATCTCTTGGCCCGATATTATAGTCATTTAGCAACCCGGCATGCATGACATCCTCATTTTGAATCTCAAATTCCAACTTAACAACTTGATTCAAATCCGGCTTAAATTCAATGAGCAAGGAGAGTAATTTTGACAAACCGTCTTTTGATAATGATGTGGTATCTTCCTTTTCTTGGTTCCTCAAAAAATCAAGTAGGATACATACCCTTTCTTCCAAAGATCTTCCCATTTTAGGCAAATCAATGTTGAGATCTTTGAGTATCAAATTCTGAATTCGTTTGGGTTTCTCAACTTTTGTCACTCCTTTTTTATATATATCCTCAGTTAATAATGAGGTAGCATTAATACCCCATTCAATAATGGCCTGTATCTTCCCGGGCCTGTCCAATTTCCGATCAAGGTTATAGGGGCGCATTCCCATTTTCCCGGTTATACCGCTGGCACTGGATTGTGCATGTTTGCCATCTGCTTCAGGCAGTTCCAACGCCCTGCTTTATAAAATGATCGCAGCATAATCATTTTTTCTGCATTCTCCCGATACCAAAAGATGCATGGACCTTTAAGACGTAAATTCACGACTCTCCGAATCGAACTTTCAATAGCACCGCTGCCAATAGGTAAGTTCAACGCTTTTACAGTTGAGAAATTAAGCCTCAGTTCATTGCGCACAAAATAATCCCGTTCCGTCTTGATAGCCTTACTGTTTCTGCCTCTACAAAGCTTCTGGACGGCCTGTACCACCTCAATCGCCTTTCCCTTCAGCAGAAGACCTCGCTGCTTCGATACCCAGCGTTTGCGTTCCTTGGATGACCAGGTCTTCCTTAAGCCTGCTACTGTACCCAGATGCTCAACTGCATGGTAGAAATCGAGAAGTTCATACACACGCTCAGGAGCCAAACCCAATGCTTTTAGCAGTCCGGGGATTCGATTCCAAATCCAATGTGCCCCATCTGCAACAAACAGTATTTTGTCTGAGTTCTGAATATGAAGGGAGTTCAAATAACCCTTTAACAAGTGGAATACACCATCCGGTCCATTGAAACAGCCATCAATAAATGGTGAAAAGCTTTTTTCTTGTTTTCCATGGGCGTCCACTACATAAATGATCAAAAGCTTGGGTTCTCGCCATGCCCCACGAAATCGGGTTCTATCCTTTTGGGTTTTTGGTCCCCTTTTCTTCTCTCTGAGCCGAGTGCGGCCACCATCAGTGCTGATAACGACTCGCCGCCCTTCAAGTAAATCTCTATCATTTAATGGGATTCGGCCCGCTTGTTGTTCGGCTCGAGCCCGCTCTGCGTACCGATAGGTCAGTTTACGGATGACCTTTATACCCAACGTCATCCCACGGTCACAAAGCACTTGACGGACTTCTTCAAAAGAACTTAATAAGGCTGACCAAGAACTCACCATAGAAGCCAAAGCAGGCGAGCAGCGATCATGGATTCCAAGAAGGATTAAGCCAGCGTATGCACCTTTATATCTTTTTCCTTTTCGGCGGTCACAGGACCTTCGATAGTATCGAACATGAATATCAACCGAACTATCTGTACAAAGCTGAATCCAAACGGTCTCAAGCCCTTCGCTTTTCATCCGTCCCGGCCAATTGGACATCAATTCTTTTTCTTGGTCGACCTGTTCAGAGGAATCTACTGAGGCCTGGATCTTTTTTTTAAAAAAAAGGCGCTTATCCGATTTGTATACTCAAGGATTTCCTGCTCCATCTGTTCTAATTCGTTAGCGTTACGAACCAAGCGATTTGGATCTTCTTCCAGTTCTTTGAGGCATGCAAGGACTTCATCAACAGTATTACAATCTTCAGCTTTCTTCATTAGCACAATCCATTTATGTTCATTTCAGCGTAACAGAGGATATCATTCTTTTTGCTCTAAAAGACAGGCCTTTTTAAAACCGGGAAAATAGGAATGCGCCCAGGTTATAGTGTCGCGCAATGAGATTTATTTCTGGATCTTTCAAATGTTTAAGAATCCTACGCAAATATTTATTAGGAAGTTCAATGCCCAATATCTTTCTTAACAGGTAAATAATTTCATCCGTCACAAATATTGTGTTTGTTTTCCGATTAAAAAAAATAATACCTGTTTCTTTTAATTCCGTAATTATTTCATCTATCTCATGCCTTTCAGGTGGTACAACAGAATATCTAATTGATTTTTCTTCTTCTCGCAAAAGCCCGAGTTTTGTGGATAATGTATGAAGGATGGTTCTTTCAGACCATGAAATGCGCTCTTCCCTATTATTTTGAATGTCATTGGTAAAGGCTGTTTTCACACAACTTTGATATATTTTATAATCTCTTCGTTTTTCAGGCCCAAGCTCACTTTTTTCTTTTGCAATCTCAGAAGTTATCCGCTTTATATGCTTTTTCAAAGAAGATAATGATTGTTTATAGAGTTTTGAAAACCAATCTTTAGACATCATTTGGTTTCCATCCCGAACAAAGATTTCCACAACGATATCCAATTGATGGTTGCTGAAGATTATGCCTGTTTCAAGATGCTTCATATATTCATCCCTTAACAGGCTAAACAACTGAACGATGCTTGAGTCTTCAGCCTTTTTCAGCATGTTGTCACTCTCAGTGAGGATTTTATCTATTTTAGGATTCTTATCTCTGTTTTCCTCGCAGAATTTATCCAGAATTTTTAAAAAAGAAATTTTTTCTATCTGATTGACTTTTGAAAGAATTTTTATCAAATTCATCAAGAACCTCCACTAAAAAGAAAATAAGGTATTGATCGTCGGAAAAAAGAAATGAAACCTTATGATTCCTATCAATAATCAATTACGATCAGACGGGTCAAGAAAAAAAGGGCAGATCAGCCAACAATTTAAAGGATCATCTGCCCGGCGTTTGACAAGAAAAAGGATCAGATGTATTTTATGAGCCTAAATTCTTGAATCGGAGGCCCATGGACCAGGCAAGATGTACAAAACAAATTCAATCCGCCATTGAGACGGCAGACCACCCCCTGCCCCCGGACCCTGAACTTTACCAGCCCACCTCTGTAATGGCCCTGTTTTTATTCAATTCAGACCCCAGTCTTCTCTTTATCCAGAAGGCAGATACCCAAGGCTATCCCTGGAGAAACCAGATGGCGTTTCCAGGGGGGCATGTGGACAAAAAGGATGCCTCCCCAAAGGCGACCGCCCTAAGGGAGCTGAATGAAGAGATGGGTATCATTGCCGACAATGTTGCGGTCACAGGATCCATCGGGCATTTTCAGACCCTGAACAACAAGGATATCCAGGCATTTACCGGAATATGGAATCAAAAGGACCAGATTTGTTTTGACCGGGAAGAAATTTCCAGGGTCTTTAAAATTCCCTTTGCCCTGCTTGAAACAATTCACAAAGAAAAAGGCTATGCCGGGCGCCAGCCCAGTATCATGAAATTGACCTATCCTTACGAAGATGTGGTGATCTGGGGGGTGACGGCTAAAATTCTCCACCACCTCATTGAAGTGGTCCAGGGATTCAGGGGATAAATCTAATCGTTTCCGGCCCTGGCCTGCAACCGCAAATACACCTTCAGAGCCAAAAATCCGGACAATCCTGCCAGCATACAGGGAAACCAGATGTGCATTGAAAATTCAGGGGTGGTGCTGACCACCCAGATGCCGCCCAAAGAGAATCCAAACACAATCACCATGGCCCAGATCAGGGTCCAGCAGGCAAAACTTGCGTCATACCAGGGCACGATGGCTTTTCTAAAAAAAGGGTTTTGATCCAGTTGCATTGCATTTCCAGGGTGTTAGGTTGAAACCACAATATATAGCTTTTTTCTCTTGACAGCCAACTATATATTGCGATAGATCTGAGGCCTGCCCGGAACGTCCACGATAATGTTTCCGGCGGCACAGACAACAAGATATGCTAATTTCAATCAGATTTCAAGAGGTGGGTACATGTTTGAGCAGATCAAAAAACGTGACGGACGGGTTGCGCAATTTAATTCTTCCAAGATCACCAATGCCCTGGTAAAGGCAGGTGAGGCAACCGGAGAATTCAACGGCAGGGATGCCAAAAAAATGACCATGCGAGTGCTGACCCTGGCACGCGACCTTCAGTTGGGCTCTGTTCCGGAAGTAGAGGAAGTTCAGGATATTGTGGAACGGGTCCTGCTAGACTCCCCCTTTTATAAGACTGCCAAAGCCTATATTATCTACCGGGAACAGCACAACCAGATCCGTAAAATTGCCATTGACGAGAACGTCGGCCTCATGGAATCCTATATCAGCCGCATGGACTGGAAGGTCAAAGAGAACTCCAATATGAGCTATTCCCTCCAGGGCCTGAACAATTACATCTCTTCGGACATTACCGCAGAATACTGGCTCAACCGCATTTACCCGCCTGCAATCCGGGATGCCCACTACAGCGGTGATATTCACATCCACGATCTAAGCCTCTTGTCTGTGTATTGTGTGGGCTGGGACCTCCAGGACCTTCTGGTTGAAGGGTTCAAAGGGGTGGCTGGAAAAGTGGAATCCTCTCCGCCCAAGCATTTCAGAAGCGCACTGGGACAGGTTGTCAATTTCTTTTACACCCTCCAGGGAGAGGCTGCAGGGGCCCAGGCCATGTCCAATTTTGACACCCTTTTGGCCCCTTTTGTCAGACATGACAACCTAAGCTACAAAGAGGTCAAACAGGCCCTTCAGGAATTTGTATTCAACATCAATATCCCCACCCGGGTCGGGTTTCAAACCCCTTTTACCAATATCACCATGGATTTGATTGTTCCCGGCACCCTTAAGGACAGCCCCGTCATCATTGGCGGCCAATATTTGGAAGAGACCTATGCCCAGTTCCAGGATGAGATGGACATCATCAATGCCGCCTTTGCCGAGGTCATGATGGAAGGGGATGCCAAGGGCCGGGTGTTTACCTTTCCCATCCCCACCTATAATATTACCGAAGATTTTGACTGGGCCAATCCCAAACTGGAAAACATATGGAAAATGACCGGAAAATACGGCATTCCCTATTTTTCAAATTTTGTCAATTCAGACATGGATCCCGAAGATGCAAGATCCATGTGCTGCCGATTGCGCCTGGACAACAGGGAGCTGCGCAAACGGGGGGGCGGTCTTTTCGGGGCCAATCCTCTGACCGGTTCCATCGGGGTGGTCACCTTGAACCTGCCGAGAATCGGTTATGTGGCCGAAGATGAAGCCGACTTTTTTGACCGCCTGGACAACCTCATTGACATCTCTGCGGAATCTTTGGGCATCAAGCGTAAAATCCTTGAAAAATTCACCAACGGAGATCTCTACCCCTATTCAAAATTCTATTTAAGAAAAATCAAGGAAAGCACCGGGGTATACTGGCGGAATCATTTTTCCACCATCGGCATCCTGGGCATGAACGAGGCCTGCATCAACTTCATGGGTGAAAAGTACGGCATTGCATCCAAAGAGGGCCAGGCGTTTGCCGTAAAGGTCATGGATCATATCCGATCCAAGATTGAAAATCTGCAGGAAGCCACCGACGAGATCTTCAACCTGGAAGCCACCCCTGCAGAGGGCACCACCTACAGGTTTGCCAATTTGGACAAAAAGAAATTCAAGAGCATCATCTGCGCCAATGAAGAAGAATTCCAGAACGGAAGCGACCCCTTTTACACCAACTCCACCCATCTGCCGGTAAACTACACCGATGATCTGTTTGAGGCTCTGGAACTCCAGGACAACCTTCAGACCAAATATACCGGCGGCACGGTCCAGCACCTATTTTTGGGCGAAGAAGTTCAGGATATTGAAGTGGTCAAACAGATGGTGTCCAAGGTGTCCAACACCTTCCGCCTGCCTTATTTTACCCTGACCCCGACCTTTAGCGTCTGCCCCTCCCACGGGTATATTTCAGGTGAGCATGAAAGATGCGAGACCTGCGATGCACCGACTGAAGTCTACTCCAGAGTGGTCGGATATCTGAGACCTGTGAGCCAGTGGAACAACGGCAAACAAACCGAATTTTGCATGAGAAAAACCTATAATACCCACCAGGTGGCATCCTAGGACAGCCCATGCATATCGGCGGATTTCAAAAAAACACCCTCATTGATTTCCCGGGTGAAATTGCCTGCCTGGTCTTTACGCCCGGCTGCAATTTCACCTGCCCCTACTGCCATAACCCGGCACTTGCTGCCGGGCCTGTGAACAGGGCAGGCACGGACAAGAAAACAGCCCCGGAATTTACCGAAGAGGAAATTTTCGCCTTTCTTAAAAGGCGCAGGGGCATGATCCAGGGCGTGGCCATTACCGGGGGAGAACCCACCCTTCAAAAAGATTTGCCGGATTTCATCCGTCGGGTCAGGGATATGGGATTCAAGATCAAACTCGATTCCAACGGCACACGGCCGGCAATCCTGGCTCGCCTCATGGAACAGGGTCTGGTGGACTATCTGGCAATGGACATTAAAACAGATCTTGAACACTACCCCTTGGTGATGAAAAACACATCCGAAGTGGAAAGCATCCGGGAGTCCATTGACCTGATCATAGACAAGGCCCTGGGCTATGAGTTCAGGACCACCTGTGCCAGACCCTTTATTACCCGGGAAATCATGGCAAAAATCGGCAAGATGATTCAAGGGGCATCAACCTATATACTCCAGAACTGCTCCCGGAATGTGGATATTCTGGACCCCAGTTTTTTAACGGATGACCACCATTTTTTTACCCAAGATGAGATGGAAGATTTAAAGCAGACGATCTCACCCTTCGTACAAAAAGCGGCCATCAGGTAATTTAAACGCTTTTAGAATAAAGGAGATTTTATGAAAGAGATCACGCTTATTTATTTTTCCCCCACCCAGACCACCCGGACCGTGTTGGAAGAAATTGCCAAAGGCATGGGAAAAAAGGTGACCAAGGTCGTTGATATCACATTGCCTGCAACAAGATTTCAGCTGGCTCCCAAGTTTGAAAATGAGATTGTCCTCATGGGGGCACCTGTGTATTCAGGCCGTATCCCAAAAGATGCAGCAGATTACTTTAAAACCCTTCAAGCCGACCACACCCCGGTGGTGCCCGTCGTGGTATACGGCAACCGGGAATTTGACGATGCCCTGTTAGAGCTTACAGACATTGCACAGGACTGCGGATTTGACCCCATGGCCGCCTCTGCCTTTGTGGGAGAGCATTCCTTTTCAAGCACAGAATTTCCCACGGCCTTAAACCGGCCGGATGCCCAGGACCTTGAACAGGCATTTGCCTTTGGGAAAAAAATTGCGGAACACTTAGAGACCGGCAAAGCCCCGGGCGCTCTAAAGGTGCCGGGCAATCATCCCTACAAACAGGGGATGGGAAAAGGGGCCTTTGCCTTTATTGATGTTTCAGATGACTGTGATGACTGCGGGGTATGCGTCACGGCCTGCCCCAAAGAGGCTGTGGATGAAACAAAGGGATATGCCACCATTGATGATAGATGTATCTTCTGCTGTGCCTGCATCAAGGCCTGCCCCCAGAATGCAAGATCTCTCAAAGAAGGCCCCATGAAAGACAAGGCAAAATGGCTGAACGAAAATTGCAGCACCAGAAAAGATCCCCAGATCTTTTTTCCGGAGATCGCCTAAACCGTTTGTTGGAGAATCACCCCTTGCCCTGCGGGGGGTCTCCAACAATATCTTTTTTGTCCGAAGACTCTTCAGACGGAAGATCGGTTTCAGGATAGACCATCTTGCCGGTCATGGACAGGTCATACCCCCCGTATTTTTCAGCAGTCCGCTGGATCACCTTGCCCTTGAGCAAAGATAAAAACAATTGAATACCCTTGTCAAAAAACCGGTCCTTGTTGACAAGCAGATCAAACCGCTCCCAGTTCAGGGGGATAAAATCCAGCCCCAGGATATTGGCAACCGCCCGGATCCCCGGGCCGGCATGGGCCGCCCCGGACAGGACAGCAATCCCCACATCCATATGACGGGGCAGACAGGTCTCATATCCCTTTATGGCCTCACCCAGAACCCCTTGTTTTTTCAACTCGCGATCAAAGAGCTGGCGGGTGCCTGTGCCCAGCCGACGGTTAACCATAGTCAGCCCCTTTGCAGCCAGGTCCAGAACAGATAAAATCTGTTCTGGATTGTTCTTTGCCACCATCAGGCCCTGCTCCCTTTGGCAGAAATTCACCACAGCCGGCACCTGGCTCATCTCATCTTTAATAAAGGGGAAATTATACTCTTTATTGTCAGCCACCAGGTGAGAGGCGGCAATATGGCATCGGTTCATACGCAGGGCTTTTAGCCCGCCCATGCTTCCGGTAAGGCCGAACATGGCCATGTGCTCCTGGTGTTTGAGGTTAAAGGTGGTGATCAAGGCATCCAGAATCAGATCATTGGACCCTGCGATGAGTACCAGGCCGTGATAAGGAGGTAGGGGGGCAATTTCCGGATAATTTTCCGTCCCGGTTTCCACCCATTGACGGACCAGGTCAATGGGAAATATCCATTTTCCGGTCACCTTGGATGCAGGCAGACCTTTTTCCGCAATCAGGGAATAGACCATTTTCTCATTCACATTGAGAAATTTGGCCACCTCTTTTGTTGTCAGCATCTCATCCATAACCTGATTCCTTCCCGGCATCATGCCATTATTTGTCCATACGGGCGGGGTTTGGGCAACAAACCGCCTCAAAAACGGCAGAGACCACCTGGTCCGGCCACATCTGCCCGCAGTCAATTTTAATATCGCAGAATTTATCATACAGGGGCGTCCGTTCTTTGTAAAGATCGTCAACCCCCCGGCCCGGACCAATGGCCACCCCCCTGGCTTCCAGGTCGGACAGCCGGGTCATGAGTACGGGCAGATCAACACTAAGGTATACAATGGTCGCCATTTGTGCAAGATGGATCATGGCAGCCTCCCTGTAAATAACCGAACCGCCCGTGGCAATCACCTGGGAGGAACACCCCAGCCCCATCAGATGCCGGGCCTCAATGTCTAAAAAAGTCTTACGCCCCTTTGCCTCGATGATCTGGGCCAGGGTCATCCCTTCTTGTGTCTGAATTAAAATATCGGTATCCTGGAATGCATACCCCATTTTTTTGGCCAGCAGGACGCCCACGGTGCTCTTGCCCACCGCCGGCATACCGATCAAGGCCAGATTATTTTTAATTTCCATCAATCCTTTCCCAGCAATCTAAAAAAAGTCAGTAGTGTCCGGTTAGGTTGTTGCATATAAAAAGCATCTAAAATCATTGAAAAAACAGTCGGTTTTGTGTTGACAAATGTGCGTAAAAATTTTTGTGCGCCTTGAAAATTTAACTCAAGGAGCTCAAATGACGCACATCTCAGTCCCTAAAAAACAACTACGGTCCCTGAACTTTGACAATTTCAGGTGCCCTCTGATAAAGTCACTTTCAAAAGCACCGGAATTACAATCTCGAGGAGACCGCCCTTTAAAAATGACATTCGAAGACCAGATAAATGCTTTGGTTTATTTCCATCTTCAGGAGCACAAGTCTGCCCGACATTTAATTCAGGATCTCAAGGAGAATGTTTTTGCTAAAGAAAATATTGCGCCAGACGGTGGTATCAGCCGTAGTAGTTTCTGTGAAGCCATCAATCACAGGGGACTCGAACAACTGCAATTTATCTTTGAGGATCTTTATAAACAGGCTCTTGAGTGTCATCCGGGTGAACACGCCGAGTTAGGAGAGTTGGTTTCCATTGACGGTAGTCTCATAAATGCAGTCCTTTCAATGCACTGGGCGAACTACAGAAAAGGAAGTAAAAAAGCCAAAGTACATTGCGGATTTGACATTAATCACGGAATCCCAAACAAAATCTTTTTGACTGAAGGCAACGGCGCTGAACGCACTTTTGTTCCCAAAATACTTTCCAAGGGGCAAACAGGTGTTATGGATCGTGGATATCAATCCCATAAAGAATTTGACCTGCTTCAGGAGCAAGGCAAACATTTTGTCTGCCGTATAAAAACCAGGACAACAAGAACAATTATTGATAACCACGAGACCCCTTCCGACAGCTACATTTTTTATGATGCACTGGTTAAACTTGGTACTCCGAATCAAAACCAGACGAAAAGGCCTGTTCGGGTTGTTGGCTATAAAATTGCTGGCGTCAAATACTATGTGGCAACTGACAGGCATGATTTAACAGCGGAACAAATAGCAACAATTTATAAACTCCGGTGGACCATTGAGGATTTTTTCAAATGGTGGAAAGAACATCTGAAGGTATATCATCTCATTGCCCGCAGTGAATACGGCCTTATGGTTCAGATTCTTGGCGGCCTTATCACTTACCTGTTACTGGCAATCCATTGCCAAAAACAGTTTAATGAAAAGGTCACGATCAAAAGAGTTCGGCAACTGCGAACCGCCATTCTAAATGACCTGTTTGGCTGCGAGGAGCAGGGCTCTCATAGTTCAAACAGGGACAATATTGTCAAAGATCAAAAAATTATTGAGCAAGCAAAAACCTAACCGGACATCACTGAAAAAAAGTCATTGTTTTGCCTGTTATTACTAAAAGAGAAATACATGCCTTTGTGCTGCTTTGCAAGGCTAAAAGCGCCTTGAAAAGCGGGGCGAAACCCAGAACAAAATACAATATGGCTGCTGCCTTGACTTTCTTTGGGCTGGGCTCTATTTTAAATCATTTGAACTACCCCTAAGACAGCAAAAATAATGAGCCCTCAGATACTTTTGATTGTTGGCAAATCCAACGCCGGTAAAACCACCCTGGCTGAAAAACTGATACACGAGTTAAAAAAGCGCAGCTACACCATTGGATCGGTAAAACACACCCATGACAGATTTGACTTTGATAAAAAGGGAAAGGACAGCTGGCGCCATAAAAAAGCCGGGGCCGATGCTGCACTGGTCATCACCGATTCCCGGGTGGCCCTGGTAAAGGACGATTCCCGAAAGCCCATAGAAAAAATGCAAGACTATCTTGGGGGTATGGATTTGATCCTTGTTGAAGGGTTTAAACGCCAGGCCCAGCCCAAGATAGAAATCTTCAGAACCGACAGCGATCACAAGGCTCCCTTTTGCCTTGAAGATCCCCATCTGGCTGCGTTTGTAACAGATTCAAATATCCGCCCCAATCGCCCCGACATCCCTGTGTTCGGGCTGGAAGAGGCGGTAAAACTGGCAGACTTTATAGAGGCATCCTATATTTTACCCGAAAAAGAAAAGACAAATGAGACCTGAATTCCTTTACATCCGACGGGCCGTGGCCATCACAATGATCCTGGCCTGGGCCATTCGTCCGGAATGGGTCAGGGCAGCCCCCTCTTATTGCATCCAATCGTTTGAAAACGGGGCGATCAACTGGAGCACCGGCCAGGTCATGGTTACAGGTCATGCCCAGCCGGAAATCAATACGGAGGCTGGCCCAACGGCCATGCCCGGATCCGCCAGGGCCAATGCCATCAGGAACATCATCACCATCTTAAAGCAGATTAAAATTTCCCCTGATCTCACTGTGGGGGAGTATGCCTCCGCCCATGATGTAATCCTGGCCGGGATAGAAAAAACAGCCCAGGATGCCGTCATTACCCAGCAATTGTATACCTCTGCCATGGATGTGGAGGTTAAAATGGAAACCCGAATTTTCGGGGGATTCCTCCAATTGGTATTGCCGGACCATATCCGACAGATCCCTAAAATCACTGAAATGAAGTCCAAACCCGTACCAGAGGGCAAATCAAACCGGCCTGAAATCCCTATCAACAAAATCCCCTATACCGGCCTGGTGGTGGATGCCCGGGACCTTGGCCTTGATCCCATTCTCTATCCGGTCATTGTCAGCGAACAGGGAAAAGAAATTTACTCGTCCATGTTTGTCAGCCGGGAATTTGCCGTCCAATACGGGGTGGCCACCTATTTATGCGATATGGAAACCGCGCTTTCCTTTAAAAGGATCGGATCCAATCCCCTGGTGTTCAAGGCATTGCGAAAAGCCGACAACAAAACCAATGCGGTTATGGTGAGCATGAAAGATGCAAAGAGCCTGGAAAAATCCACAGAACGGCATAAATTTTTAAAAGAATGCCGAGTGGTTATTGTGGCAGATCAATAAGCCCATTGTCCAAAAGCCTGGATTTTCCCACCTGGACGGCCATGGCCACAAGGGTTTGGGATTCAATGAGATCAACAGGTTCAAGGGTTTCCGGGTCGCAGAATTCAATATAATCAACCCGGGTATGATCAAAGGAATGGATAAAGGTTTCCATCTCTTTGACAATGGGCAGAATTGAAACGTCTCCTTGTGCAACTATTTTTTTGGCAAGTTCAATGGCCCGGGAAAGGCAGAGGGCAGACTGCCGCTGGTCAGGGGTGAGATAGGCGTTCCTGGAGCTCATGGCCAGCCCGTCCGCTTCCCTGATAATCTCTCCGCCGATGATTTTAATGTTAAAATCAAGATCCCGGGTCATCTGTTTGATCACCTGGAGCTGCTGATAGTCCTTTTTACCGAAAATGGCCACATCCGGCTGAACAATATTAAACAATTTGGTGACCACCGTGGCCACCCCGCCAAAATGAACAGGCCTTGATTTTCCGCAAAGAAAATTGGGCAGATGGTCCAGAGAGACCCGCGTCTGATAATTTTGGGTGTACATCTCCTGGGTGTTGGGAAGAAAAACAGCGGTGACCCCGGCAGCTTCGGCCATAGCCAGATCTTTTTCAATACTCCGGGGATAGGCATCCAAATCCTCGTTGGGGCCGAACTGGGTCGGGTTGACAAAGATGCTGAGCACCAGTTCATCGCAAAGGGGACCCCCGATTTCCAGCAGGGAGAGATGACCTTTATGAAGATAGCCCATGGTCGGGACAAAACTGATGGTTTTCCCTTTTTTTTTCTGAATTCCGGACCAGGCCTGCATCCTTGACTTTGTCTTTAAAATATCCATTAATTCTCAAGTTCCTCTTTTACGGCAATGCCCATGTCTAAAATGGTGTAAGGTTTTTTTACAAAACAGCCCGCACCCAGCTTCTGGGCCTTTAATACATCTTGTGATTCTGAATGTCCACTGGCAATAATTGCTTTTTGGTCCGGGTAGATCCGCTTGATCCGCTCATAGGTTTCAAGGCCGGAAATAAAGGGGTCCATAATCATATCCAGAATCAAAAGATCCACAGGGGTCTTTTTCACAAATTCCGTGGCAGCCAGGCCATCAGCCACGGAAAACACCTTGTATCCCAGATTTTTAAGAATGGTGGCTGCAATTTTGCGCTGGCTGGGCAGATCATCCACAATCAGCAGGGTTTCTCCCTGGCCTTTAATTTCCTCCACAGACCCGGGAATATCTATTTTCGGCAGTTCCGCCCGGATGGCCGGAAAGAACAGTTTAAACTGGGTCCCCTGGGAATCGGATGCCACACAAACGGCCCCGTCATGATCCTGAACCGCATTGAGCACCACGGTCAGCCCTAAGCCGGTGCCGGATTTGCCCATCTCTTTTTGGGTAAAAAAAGGATCAAATATCTTGTCCAGGCAATCTTCGGGAATGCCGGAACCATTGTCCGCCACGGTGAGCATCACATACTCCCCGGGGGGCAGTTCTTTTTTTTGGCCATGGACAATGGGATGATCTGCATAATAATTGGCCGTGGACAAGGTGACCCGGCCGCGATCTTGTGCAGCAGTCTCTTCAACCGCATTGAGCACCAGGTTCATCACGGCCTTTTCAATATGAATATAGGAACCGCTGATATTCATCAGTTCCGGCTCGGTGATCACCTCGATCTCCACCTGGGCATAAGTCTTTGTGATCTTATGAAATTCAGGCGCGGCCATGTACCGCTCGATCAGGGTGTTGAGATTGAGAATCTGTTTTTCCGCCTTGATGCCCCGGGAAATGGTCAAAAGATCGGAAACCACGGAGGATGCTTTTCTTCCCGAGTCCTTGATCATGATAAGACCCTGACGGATCTTTGGATCCAGATGTTCGTCCAGAAGCAGCACCTCCGGATATGTGGCGATCCCGGACAGAATATTGTTCAAATCATGGGCAACGCTTCCTGCGAGCAGTCCCAGGTTTTTGAGTTTTTCTGCCCGGCCCAGTTTTTCTTCAACCGCTTTGGTGTCACGAATTCTCTGCTTTTGCTCTGAGATATTGCGGATCACTCCCTGGCAGAAAAAATTGCCCTTTCCCGGGGTTCCTGAAACTTCAATGGCCAGAACCTGCCCATCGGGCAGACAGATTTCGGTTTCCATGGAAAAGGGCTGATTCTGCCGGGCCAGTCCGTTAAATTCCTTGGCAGCCTCTTCAGAGAGCAGACGGGCAAATGGCATGCCGATCAATTCCTGGGCAGAATACCCTGTCATATCCTGGCCCGGGCCCAGTTTTTTTGTGATACACAGATCTGCATCCAACGCCCACAATAAATCCCGGGTCTGGGAAACCAGACTGTGAAATTCAAGGGACTGGGCGTGCAAACGCCTTGTTTGGGTGTGACGCTGCTTGACAGCCAAAAAAACCCCGGCCAGAAAAATAAAATGAATACCCAGGCAGAGATAGAAAAATATCCATCGCGGAATTTGGGGAAAAGCCCAAAACCCAAGACCGAACAATACCAGTAAAACAGCCCATGCCCCTGCTAAAAGAAACAATTTGGCAGACCATTGCTGCGGTTCTGTCAACAACCCATCTTTTTTTTCCCTGGTCTGCATGGAGTAAGGCTTCACCAATTGACATCTTATGGGTTAAAGGTTATGAGGATTGTACCTAAAATAAATGAAATTGCAAGGATTGAGAATGAATTCCCATAAGCCCACCCGAAAAGAGGCATTTGATCTGCTTAAAAAATACAATTCCAAACCCGGACTGATCCGCCACGCCCTGGCCGTAGAAGCTGTGATGGGACATTTTGCCGCCCGTTTTGGGGAAGATTTTGACGCCTGGAAAATTGTTGGTCTGGTCCATGATATTGACTATGAGATGTATCCGGACCAGCATTGTGTCAAATGCGTTCAATTGTTTGAAGACCTTCACTGGCCGCCGGAATATATCAGGGCCGTTGTCAGCCACGGCTGGGGAATCTGCTCGGAAGTTAAACCTGAAACCCGAATGGAAAAAACCCTGTATGCCATAGACAAACTGACCGGGCTTGTGTCAAGTGCGGCCCTGGTCAGACCCTCTAAAAGCATATTGGACATCAAGGCCAAGTCCGTCAAAAAGAAATTCAAGGACAAACGGTTTGCCGCTGCTGTGGACAGAACCGTTATTCAGAAAGGGGCTGATTTTCTGGACATGGACCTGTCCGAGGTCATCATGGGGATGCGGCCCGTGGCAGAAGAGATCGGCCTGAAAGGCACCCTTTAAGATTCACTTCCCGAGCACCTCCCTGTCAAAAGACTGACAGGGAGGTGTGGAACTCCCCTGCACATTTTTCCCCTTTGACCGCAGTCCCCCTCTGCCCCAAAACAAGTCAACCCCTTGGTTTAACAAAAAATTTTGGCACACCTCTTGCTTTATTCTCTTTTCAAAGGAATTGCACCGATTGAAAAGGAAAATCCATGAATCAGACCCTTAATAAACTAAGCAATACTGTGACCGCTTTTTTCAGCCTGATATTCAGTTCCTCTATCCAAAGGGCTGCGGCCCAGAATAACTTGACCCGGCACATTCTGGCCTTGAACCAGAAATCCTCTTCAAAGGAAATTATCAATGAGGTGGCCCTTTGCCTTAAAGATCTTCTGGGGTACAGGCTTTTTGCCTTTGTGGTTAAAAAAGAGGCCGGACTTGATGTCTGGCTGGATCCAAGGATGTACAAGACTTCCATTGAAGATATTATACTCAAGGATTTTAGCATTAAAAATCCTTCGGATTTAAATTATTTAAACCATGAGTTTGAGCAGGACGAATGTCAGGAAAAATTCAGCCTTAATACCCTGGTTCATTATGACCTTAAAGAGGAAAATTGTTTTTCACGCCTCTATATGATGCCCAAAAAAGGAATGACCTCTTTTCAGGATGAGGTGATCCGTCTCATTCTCCAGGGATGCGCTGCTGCCCTGTCCAAACAGATTAAAATTGAAAACCTCAAAGATGCGGCTGTGATTGATCCTTTGACCGGATGTTATAACCGACGGGAGTTTGAAAATCAGCTCAAGGGCCATGTCTCTTCTGCCACCCGGCATAACAACCCCTTGTCCCTGTTCATGCTTGACCTGGACCATTTTAAATCAGTCAACGATACCCATGGGCATCTGGGGGGAGATCAGGTCCTCAAAGAGGTGAGCCTGCTCATCAGGCAGGGCATGAGAAAAGGGGATGTCCTGGCCAGGTACGGGGGGGAAGAGTTCATTGCAATCCTTCCGGAAACAGACAAGGCCAAGGCCATGGAGCTGGCCGACCGGCTCCGGTGCAAAATTGCGGGCTTGAGGATTCCGTTCAACGGTGCCAGCATAAGGATTACGGCCAGTTTCGGGGTTTCACAGCTTGAAGCCAACACGGACATTTCCCGGCTTATCGAAGATGCAGACACCATGCTCTACAAGGCAAAGGTCAACGGCAGAAACACGGTAATGCCCGGGCTGATCAAAGTATGCGAGCCCAAGACGGCCGAGCCATGGACCAGGGATTGTTTTTTGAATTAAACGCGTCCCCCCTTTTTTCCATTTGCCCGGGCCCACCCTCTGCCCTTTTTTTCGGAATATTTATCCAAGAGAGTATTGACTTCTTTGGCTTTGACTTTTATCATTCGCCCCAAATGAAAACAAAACAAACCAGATATGAAATAAATCAAAAGATCAAACGGGTTCTGGTCAGCCACGGAACAGATCTCCAGCAGTTCTTTTTTTCCTTTTCAGGCAAGGCCGCAAGCTTTACAGGACGCTTGTGCAAAGTCTCAGGACAGGACATGAAGCACGAAGAGGTGGAAACCCTGTGCAAGCTGCTTTCCAATATCCCGGAAATCATTTTTCTCAACTTTGAACTGGAAGACTGGGTGATCTCCTCAGGCTCAGGCTCCTTTTCCATTACACGAAAACAGATCACAAGTTCGGCACCTGCAAGAGAGCAAGAGCCCCTTGTCATCCAGACCGATGAAACGGTAAAGGATGTACTAAAGGACTCCTGATCCCTCTTTTTATTCCAGCAGGTTCATCAAAAATTCAAGTTAATCTCTGCCCTTTTTAGCCAGTTTTTTCACATAGGTTTCAAGCTTGAGCCCGTAAAATGAGCCCTTGATCAGGCCCAAAATCTTTCCGGGTGAATACAAGGCTTTGGTAAGGTCTGAAAAAATCTGATACTTTTTTGGGGTATAGGGAAACCAATTGGCCTCCATATTGGCTGAATCCTTGTCAATGAGGATGGCTTTGATGTTGGCAAAGGCATAGAACCCAAACTCTCCTTTGTACCTTCCAAACCCGCTTTTGCCCACTCCGCCGAAGGGCAGGGCATGGTTGCCTTCGGTGAGCATGACATTGTTGATGGAGACATTGCCCGTGTAAATGGCCCTGGCCACCCGGTCGGCCCGCTTGATATCATGGGACCATACCGATGCTGAAAGCCCGTATTCCGGATCATTGGCCAGTTCAATGGCCTGGGCTTCACTGGAAAAAGAGTAGAGGGGCAGAAGCGGTCCGAAATTTTCCTCCTGGTCCATGAGCATATCCTGGGTCACCCCTTCCACAATCATGGGGGGAACCAATTCGGAGCGGCCGTCCCAGTCCCCGCCGGTGAGAAAACGGGCGCCTTTTTCTTTGGCATCGGCTACCTGGGCTGCAATGGCTTTCACCTGGGCCTGGGTGCACATGGGACCGATATCGCAGCTACCGTCCTTGTCTGTGCCCAACACCAGTGTTTGGGTTTCCCGAATCAATCGGGTTTTAAATTCTTCATAAATCTGTTCATGGACAAAGAGGCGCTCCACAGAGGTACAGGACTGGCCCGTGGTGGTGAATGCCCCCCAGATGGCCCCTGCCGCGGCCCGTTCAATATTCACATCGTCAAAGACCACCATGGGATCTTTACCCCCAAGTTCCAGCTCCACGGGAATCAGATGACGGGCCGCTTTTTCCATGACATGACGGCCCACAGCCTGGCTGCCGATGAGAAAAATTTTGTCTGGCCGGCCGTCCACAAGAGCGTCTCCCACCTTTGACCCGGATCCGTAAACCACCTGGACCCAGCCGGGCCTGAACCCGGCCTTGGCCAGGAGCAGCTCCACAAGGCCTTTCAAGGGCGTGGCTGAAGAGGGTTTGAACACCACGGCATTTCCCGCAACAAAGGCCTGGGCAATGGGGACAATGGCCTGGTAAAAGGGGTAATTCCAGGGGGAGATGAGCAGGGCTGTGCCCAACGGTTCAAAATAAACCTTGGAAGATTTGCCCATCAGGGCAAAAGGGGTCGGCACTTTCCGGTCTTTTAGACATTTCACTGCATTTTTTTCAAGGTAGTCCAGAAAATCAAGCACCCCGAAAATTTCTGCGGTAATGGCGTCAAACCTTGATTTTCCCGTATCTTTCTGGACCTGGTCAAGGATGAACTCCTGGTGCTCAAGAATCACCGCTTTTAAGGCGGATAAGAATTCCACCCGTTTTTTCACCCCCCAGTCCCGGATGTCAGGCTGGGCAGTTTTGGCTCTCTTGTAAATAAGGTCAATCTCTTGAGGGTCTGGATCATCAAGGTTCACGGACATGGCCTTTTCCGGAAGTTCTCCTTCTTTGAGCACTAATTTTGGGTGCCAGTCAATGGCGTCATGGACTTTTTTTCCGGTATACCCAGGCGCTGTAAGGTTGGCATAATAGGGTGAAAACACGGCCCCTTTGACACCAATTTCCAGCATGCGCATCCCGGCCCCGATAAACCCCGGGAACTTGCTGCTCTTATTGCAGAGCTTGAAAAGAAGGCGTATCTTCCATTTCGGCATCCACCTGAATACCCAAAGCAGCATTTTAAGCCCGCTTAAATCATCTTCGGACAAAAAGGCGGCCATCCGGTCCATGTGGACAATGCAGCCGGTATCTGAAAAAGAAGGAGAGGTCTCGGTGCCGGGCAGGATAATATCTCCGGCCTTGACAAGCCCCTTTAACTGGGCCTGGGAAAAATATTTTGACACGATCATAATTTTATTCCTTATGCTCTGTTCTTAAGAATAGTGTGAGCCGCCCTTTTGGACAGGGCCATAATGGTCAGGGAGGGATTGATCCCCGGTGCATTGGGAAAGATGGACGAATCCGCAGCAAAAATATTAGGGTGATTGTGAAGGCTGAACTCCGGACTGATAACAGAGGTTCCCGAATCTGTACCCATGGCGCAGCATCCCATGAGATGAAGCCCGATGCCGAACCTGCCGTGGATGATCTCTTTGGCATTGGTGGACTTGAAAATATCATCAATGACCTTGGCCCCTTTTTCATACCTGCGGATATCCTCATCATTCTGAACCTTTCGGATCAGGGCCTTGCCCTTTCGGTTCACACTGATCTGGCCCGGATGGGTGTCCCGGGTGCAGACCTCGATACAGGCAAAATGAGAGAGTTTTTCCATGGCCCTGTGATGAGCCAGGCCAAAATCCGGCACCAGCAAAGAGATCCCCTCGGGACCGGCATAGACGTTTTCCAGTTTAAACCCCTCTTTTCTAAACCCCTGATCATCTGATTTAAAGGCCTGGAATGCCCCCATATGGGAGTTGATCTTTTCTTCATACACCCCGAAACTCATAAACTGGGGGTGGCAGAAAAACCCTTTGCCGATATGGGGCAGTTTTTTACCAAATCCCGAGTTGAGCAGCAGCCTTGCATTGCCGATGGCCCCTCCGGCCAAGACCAGATTTTTTCCTTGGAAAATGGATTCTCCGCCATTGGGATCCAGGCCAAACACCTTGATATCCCCCTGGTTGTTTTCCACCTTAACCACCTCGGTATCGGAAACCAGAACCAGATCATTTTCCAGAGCGGTTTTTAATACGGTTTCAGGCGTGGACTGCTTGGATCCCAGGCGGCATCCGTTAAGGCATTCAATACAGCAATTGCCCTCTTCTATGCGGCAGTTGCTCTGGGCCCGCCGCAAAGGCGCACTCTGGAAGTTCAGATTTTTAAACCCCTGATCAAAAATTTCAGCATTTTTATTTCTGAACTGGGCCGGGATCTCCTGGATTTCAATGGACCCTTCTGCCTTGTCATACCAGGGCGCCATATCATCGACATTGAAAAAATCCACCCCGGACTGGGATTTCCAGGAGCCCCAGGCATCCTCATCAAACCGGTCCACCAGGGCCTGGTTGACAATGGAACCGCCGCCCACCACCTTGGGCCGTAAAAAGGCGATCTTGCAGTCATGGCCCAGTTCCAGACCGCCGGACCAATAAAGCTGGGAATTCCCGTCCAGGCCGTTGTCAGGATAGGTTTTTCTTGAATACTTTCTGCCCGCCTCAATGAGCAGACAATCAGCTCCTGCCCTGCAGAGTTCATCGGCAATAAACGGGCCTGAAATCCCGGCCCCCACAATGATAAAATCAAATATCCGGAACGGTTTCACATTTCCTCCTCTAATGTTAAGGATGTTGTTAAACAATCAAAACCCGGCGGCTAAACCGTTTTCGTTATATTGGTGTTATAAAAAAGCAAGGCCCTTTCCCCGATAGGTCGACACCCGGCCTGCAAGCCTGTTATCCTTTACCAGGTGCAGTTCATTAAACCGTTCACAAAGTTCTCCTGCCTTGGCATGCTGGAAAAACACAGGGTCTCCAAGCTTGAGGTCAGGGCCTTGGGACGGGAGAATCAGGGGGGTCTGGACCTCTCCTGCCCCTTCCATGGGAATATAGGACAGGCCCGGGGGCATGACCGGCCAGGGCAGACGGTTGACATTGACCTCGCCCGAGCCCACATATCCCCCGCCCTGGCAGGTGACCATCCCTTTTTTGGGAATCCTTGCCACCTGAAGGGCAAAAAATGCCGCAGGCTCAAAATGGACCTCGTGAAAATGGGTAAAAAGCCCGGGGGCAAAGAAAGCAGATCCTGCCGTGACTTCGGTGACAGCCCTGTCTTTGCCCGTGGAAAGCAGGCTTCCGCTGCCCCCGCCGTTGACCACCTCAAGGGGGATGTCCATCTGTTTCAGCCGGGCCACCATCTGTTCCCGGCGACGGGTCAGCTCTTTCACAGACCTTTGCTTGAACAGCCTGAGCAATTTATTTTTAATGGCCTGGCTTGGCATATTATCGTTTAAAGAGGCAATCTGGGCCTCATACCCCATGATCCCGGCAACCCTGATACAGGGCAGCTGACCGGCCCTGACGGCAAGATCCAGAACCTGGTCCGGAGAATACACAGGACTGCGCCTCACCCCCAGATGAACCCGGGCGCCCAATGCCCTAAAGGACATATCCACATCCAGGCAGACTTTGAGGGGGATACCGGCGGTTTCACCGGCCCTGGAAATTAATTTTAGATGATCAAAAGAATCGGCCATCAAAGCGAGATTGGCCCCCTGCCTGGTTTTTTGGGCAAACAGGGCCAAATCAGAGGGCTGGGCTGTGGGATAGGCCACAATGATATCGTCCAGGCCGTTATCAAAAAGAAAGCCGGCCTCTTCCATGGTAAAGGATAGAATGCCTTGATAGGCAGGGCCGCCTTTTTCAAACACCCGTTTGATCAAATCCAGGCTTCGAATGGATTTGGATGCCACCCGGATGGTTTTGCCGGTATTTTTCTGGGTGGCTGCCACATAGGCCACATTCCGATCAAATTGGTCCAGATCCACAAAGGCCAGAGGAAACCGTTGACCTGAAAAAATCTTTCGATACCTTCCATAGCAGCGGGTCCAGTCCATGATCATCCTCCTTTGGAAGAGAGATTGCCTGCATTTTTGATAAAAAAATCGATCAGATTCCTTGTGGTTGCAAGGGTCTGGGCCAAATTGACCTGTTCGGGATCGGCAAACCATTGAAGTTCAATCCCCTCATGGATAGCCACCACAGTGGATGCCAGCAGGGATTTTTGGGAAAGATCCAAACGGTCAAATCCAGGTACCTGTTCCAAATGATCCACAATGGCCTTGCGAAATCTTTCAAAAAGCTCTGCAATGGTGGCCTTGATCCTTGGGTTATGCCTTGCCGCCACACAGCATTCCAGAAAAAAACCCGTGTGGTTCTCATTGATCATGCCCTGGGAAAAAATAAACTCAATGCCCTGATTGACCCGGTCTTGGTCCCGGCATTCTGAATCCGCGTCCATGGCGCTCATCTGCTCATTAAACCGGGTAAAGATCTTGTCGGTAAAATCAAGCACCGCCTCTTCGATAATCTCTTCTCTGTTCTTAAAATAATGATGAAGGGTGGACGGTGGGACACCCGCGGCATTGGCAATCTTCCGCACCGAGGCATTGGCCACACCCTGGTCAACCACGCATTGATAAAACACCTTGATGATTTGAATTCGCCGCTGGTCTGCCTTGCTTTTTCTTCCCATACCGGTTTCCTAAAAAAATTGATCGGACGTACGACCAATTTATTTATACCGTCTCCCTTTGTCAACTCTTTTTTACCCAGATGCCCGGCCAATGTAAAACCGTGAATCACCCCGGGGATACATTTGCCCGGTTTTCTCAAATTGTCAGTTTCTGGCCTTCAGGTTATGATATATTTGGGCGAGGGTATGCACCCTTGGGGCGGACAGATCAAACGCCAAGGGAGGAATGGGCTCCAGCGGCCGGCAACGGCAACCACATATTGTGCTTGCCTTAGCAAAAATAACCATATATAGTATATTTTCTCGATACAAACATTCATTTTAACCGATCAAAAGGAACTATATCCATGCCCAGTCAAAAAAAAACAGACCAGATCACTTTTTTAACTAAAAATGCCAAAACCGTTCTGGAAAGGCGATATCTGAAAAAAGATGCCGCGGGCAAGGTATGTGAATCACCTGAACATATGTTCAGGCGGGTGGCAACCCATATTGCCGAAGCTGAAAAAAATTACGACTCCAAAACAGATATTAAAACGATTGAAGATCAATTTTACAGCCTGATGGCCGAATTCAAATTTCTACCCAACTCCCCGACCCTGATGAATGCGGGCAGGTCATTGGGACAGCTTGCCGCCTGTTTTGTCCTCCCTGTGGAAGACAGCATTGACGGTATTTTTGATGCGGTTAAAAATGCCGCAATCATACATAAATCAGGCGGGGGCACCGGTTTTTCCTTTTCCCGGCTCCGCCCTGAAAACAGCAAGGTCGGCTCCACCGGAGGGGTGGCATCCGGTCCTGTATCATTTATGAAAATCTTTAATACGGCAACAGAACAGGTCAAACAGGGCGGAACCCGCAGAGGGGCCAACATGGCTGTCCTTCGGGTGGATCACCCGGATATCATGACCTTTATCACCTGCAAAAAGAATAAAAAAGAGCTCAACAACTTTAACATATCCGTGGCTGTGACAGATGAATTCATGGCTGCAGCGGCCCAAAAAGAAGCGTATGACCTGGTTGATCCCTGTTCAGGGAAAAAAACCGCCCGCCTCAGTGCGGCAGCGGTTTACGACGAATTAATCAAACAGGCATGGGAGACCGGAGATCCGGGAATCATCTTTATCGATGAAATTAACCGGTTTAACTCAACACCGGGCATCGGCGCAATTGAATCCACCAATCCCTGCGGGGAACAGCCGCTATTACCCATGGAAGCGTGTAATTTAGGATCCATCAACCTGACCCGGTTTGTGATCCAAAAGAAAAACAAGGCTCAAGTCGATTATGACGAGCTTAAAAAGACGATCCATCTTGCCGTCCGGTTCCTGGACAATACCATAGACATGTCCCGATACCCCCTGGATGAAATCCACGACATGGTCAAGGCAAACCGGAAAATCGGTTTGGGCATCATGGGTTTTGCAGACCTGCTCTATATGCTCGATATCGCCTATGACTCACCAGAGGCCCTGGCACTGGCCTGTAAAATCATGGACTTTGTTCAGACAGAATCCCACCAGGCCTCCTGTCATCTGGCCAAAACCAGGGGAGTGTTCCCCAATTTTGACCAGAGTATCTTTAAAGATCAGAAAATGCGCAATGCCACCACCACCACCATTGCCCCGACAGGAACCTTGAGCATCATTGCCGGTTGTTCCAGCGGTATTGAGCCTGCCTTTGCACTAAGCTATGTCAGAACGGTCATGGACAATGACCGACTGATTGAAGTGAACCCGGTGTTTAAGCGGCGGGCCATTGAAAAAGGATTTTACTCCGATGCCCTGATGGAGGAAATTGCCGAAACCGGAACGGCCAAAGGAAACCCCAGCGTACCCGCTGACCTTCAAAAAATTTTTATTACCGCCCATGAAATTAAACCTGAACACCATATCAAAATGCAGGCAGCCTTTCAAAAGTACACGGACAATGCCGTGTCAAAAACGGTGAATCTCCCCCATGACGCCCCTGAAGCCGAGGTCAGGTTTATCTATAACCAGGCCTTTAAGCTTAAATGCAAAGGGGTGACCATTTACCGGGACGGCAGCAAGGACAACCAGGTACTTTCTGTTTCAAAAAAAAGTGAAACACCCGAGTCAGATGAATTTCTTCTGGCCGGGAAAAAAAGACCCCAGACCCTTGAAGGGTTTACCGATAGAATTAAAACCGGAATGGGCAGTCTCTATATCACGGTTTCAGAATTCAAGGGCAGGCCTTTTGAACTTTTTGCAACCGTGGGCAAATCCGGAAAATCAACCCAGGCAAAGACAGAGGCCATCGGACGGCTGATTTCCCTGGCCTTGCGATCCGGGATTGAAGTGGATGAAATCATTGAACAGATCAGCGGAATTCGCGGTGAACACGCGGTTTTTCAGGATGGGGGGTTGGTCTACTCAATTCCTGATGCCATTGCCAAAGTGCTGTCAAAACGATATCTGCCCCGGAAAAATGGACACCGGAAAAAGCAGTATAAAAACAGACTTAAGTCGGATCTATGTCCGGAATGCGGCCAAGCCATAACCTTTGAAGAGGGATGTAAAACCTGCCACTCATGCGGTTATACCAAATGCGGCTAAACAAAAAGCCGTGGGGATAAGAGATCTTAAATTAAATGGCCGATCGGGTTCAGAAATACCCAAAAATTTGATAGGTATTCACCCAGGGCTCAAGCAGTCCCCTTTGACGGGTTGAAACCAGGACAAGAGATGATGAATCCTCTTCCTATCCATTTAGGACAGATCATCATTTTCCATGGAGGTATTTATGCAGTTGGAAACCAAAAGAAAAACCATCGTTCGTTTTGGGCTGAAAATGGTTGAATCCGGTCTGACAACCGGTACCGGAGGCAATCTCAGCATCATTGACCGAAATTCTAAAATTGTGGCTGTCAGCCCAAGCGGCATTGAATATGCCGCGTTGCAGCCTGAAGATGTCGTCCTCACCGATCTTTTTGGAACTGTTCTGGAGGGAGATTGTAAACCATCAAGCGAGCTTGGATTCCACCTGTCCGTTTATCATCAAAGACCGGATGTTCAGGCTATAGTGCATACCCATTCTCCCTATGCCACCACAATTGCCTGCCTGGGCTGGGAAATCCCGGCAGTCCATTACCTGGTGGGTTTTGCAGGAAAAAAAGTGCCCATTGCCCCCTATGCCACCTTTGGCTCTGAGGAACTGGCCCGGAATGTGACAAAACACCTCGAAGATTACAATGCCCTGCTTCTGGCCAACCATGGCCTGCTGGCTGTGGGGCCAGATATGGACACAGCCTTTGCCGCCGCCGAAGAGATCGAATTTGTCGCCCGGATTTTTTACCAGACCCAGAGCATCGGCAACCCCGTGATTCTGCCGGAAAAAGAAATGGAAACGGTTCTAGAAAAATTCAAAACCTACGGCCAGAAAAAAATGGGCTGAACGCTCTGCCTTGTTCATCAGAACAATTGCACCCTATTCACCCGGTATGGGTACGCCCAAAACCCCCATGCCGGAACGGCCGGCCGGGTTAATCTGGTCAGGACGAGTCAGGCCCTCCCCTTGCTCCATCAGGATGGCAGTGCCCATCTCCGATCCGTAGCCGGCCTGCCCCGCAAAAAACTCACCAATTCGGGAAAGTACGGTCAATCCGTTGCCGGCCTTGCGTACGTCATCCATATCAGACTGGTTGCGAACAAACTGACCGGTCAGCGGGACGGAAAGGCCCATGGCCGTATCCTTAAACCCCTTACAAGCATCAAAGGCGCCTGAGATCTCAGTCTCTGTTTTGCTGCTCATCTTCCCGGCATAGCTTAGGGCCAGAGTCAGCACGGCATTGAGATCGTCGGACCCAACTTCTTCATAATTTTTTTCAAGCGCACCCAGCACGTCGTCAAGAAAGGCCTTAACACTGCCAAGCCGTTCATTCACAGATTTTCTTGAATCACACATGTCGTTGATCAGTGAGGTGGCCGTACCAGAGACTTGCCTGGCACTGGTAATGGTCTTGGGCTTGATCACGGCAGTGAAGGTCAGCACGGCTTTTTCCATGGCGGTCCGCTCCGGGCCTGCAGTCATGTTTTGCTGGATTGTATCAATATTGGATTTCACATTTTCCAGAAAAATATTAATCCTGTTCTTGGCAATGCTCTGGGCCTGGCCTGCGGTCACCGTGCCCATGCCGGACTGGCCCGCCATCCGGACCTCGGACATAATGGATTGGCTCAATGCATGGGTGTCATAGGCGGAGGTCAACACAGGCAGCCCTTTTTCATGGGCAATATCGGCAAACATGGAGCCAAAGGTTCCCGGCCGATTGTCCTGGTTCTCTGATACGACCATGGCCTGAAAATGGGTAAACCCGATATTCTGGCGTTTGGCCTCCTGAATCTGATCCATGACCTGCTGCACATTACGCGTGGTCAGAGGCTTGCCCCTCTCGATATTGCGGGCAAGTGTGGTTGCAGCCATATCTGCGAAACGATCACCATATGCAGGGTCGCCGCGCAAGGAGGTGACAAAGGCATTGAGCACGTTTTTGTTTTCCGTGGCCACGGTACCGGGTTTGAAAAGCCCCCGAAAAAAGGCTGTCACCCGTCCTTTAAAATTGGTGGCAAAGTTGGTAACCCTACTCTGCCCGCCTTCCTGGGACTCTAATCTAAGCGAACCTCCGTTTGCCACCTTTGAGGTAAAATCGCCTACACTTAATGCCATGACAAATCTCCTTTGGATAATTAAAAGGGCCGTTAGACCCGAATGCCCTGGGGAAAACCAGGGAGGGAATCACCACTGCCGGGCGAAGAGCTCAGATCTTTGACAATGCCGCGCCAATGCTCGGTAAGATTTACAAAATTTTCCAGAATCATTTCAAAGGCGGCCGCACCCATCTCTATAAAGGGTCCCTGCCAGGCAAGGGAAAAAATGCCCGCGGTTTTATCCATCCCAATGGTGCCGCCGGATGTGCCCTGAAACAAAAAGTTACCCTCCAGCAGTTTTTCGTAAAGTTCAGTATTCACATCCTTGGGTATATCACCAATATTAGAATACAAAAACAATTGCTCGGTCTTTTCATTCACCTATAGGTTGACCACGATGTCATCAAAAAACAGACAGCAGTACCCGTGCTCATCAAAGGTCAACTCGTCGCACCCAAGGGTTTGGCCAAACTCTTTTAAAATCACATCCATTCTATTGCCCATATTGTTCTCCTTTGATTGGTCCTATAACGCCGGCGCGCCTCCTTTCAGAGGCCAGCACTGCCCGGCAAACAAAAATGGCAAAAATTACTCTTAACATAACAAAAAGGCTTTTACCATAAAGATGACCTCGGGTCTTTTACCCAGATTCCATCTTGGTGCGGTTTTCTTCAGAAGCCCGCCATTAAACCCTTTTTAAATCCGCTGATCTTACCCCTTTTTCAGGCAATTTGTCCCGGACGGTTCAACCGTCAAACCCGGGACATCCCGTGTGCAGTGCATGTTTTCTGGTAAAGGGATACTCCTTGCACACCCTCGGCTTAACTGCCTGAATCCTGCAATAGGATCGGCCATTGGTCTTTTCAAAAGCGAGGAAAGGACATGATTCCGCTATTTTTCCCGTATTCGGATTCACCCAGATCCGGTATTGGATCTTCCCTGTTTCCAGGCGTTCTTCTTTCACCCAGGACAGAATATCCCTGCGCCCAAGGCTTTGCCACAATAAAAAATCCGGCTCAACGCAGACCGTTTCCAGGCGGTGACAGCAATATGCGCATCTTTTACAGACAAACCCGCCCATATGGTTCTCAATCCATATGCCAAAATTATCCCCCAGTTGGCCGGGCCTGGCATCTGCTTGAAAAACAAGAGCGCATATCCGGGCCATGGTTCTGGCATCTTTTTGACAGGTCCCAAGCAGATGAATCAAGTAAAAACCTAAGCCCTCATCACCTGCCAATGTAAAGGGCAGATTTTTATCGGGACGGATCCATGCCCGCTTGACCCCATTCAACAGGCCAAGCTTAAAATTGGTTCCCATCACCAGGAGACCTATTTGATAAAACAGATCCGGCTGAACACCATACTGCCCGAAATCAGCAGCAACCGCATCAACGGCCTGGGTCAAAGTTAAAAATGTTCGATTTTTTTCTGTCATACCCCCCCTGTCTGATCATGGTAACATAAGGCGGCAGGAGACATTCCCCGATCCTAAAACAAAAATTTCAATTCTTCAGGCCAAGATCACACAACCGGTTCAGCAAGACATTTTGCAATACCGGTCCCAGCCCATGAGCTTTGCAGGCCCGGCAATGGTGGTGCCGTAGAACAAGGTGGGCTTTTTATCCAAAAAAAGATCAATGCTCCCGTTGGCAATGACCGTTCCTGTGATCAGCAAGAGATCACACCAGTCCACGGCCTCCCGGGTCTGATCCGCCCCTTCCACCATAACCCCGTGTTTGTCTGTTCCGATATTGTCCGGGTCAAGGTCAATAAGACGCAGGGGAAAAACAGGATTCGGGGCTGGAGCCCGATCTGGGTAATTTTAGGCCGGCCGTAATGCGCTCGGATATATGCCACAAGGCCTGCTGCGCATTCTATGGGCTCATCATCATGGCAGTGGACGGTGTTGTCTAAAAGCGTTAAGTGACGCATGACCGCATTGATGGTGGAGACCAGAATGGCCCGGTGAAAATTGTTGGTCAGGGGCAGGTCAAGTACATCTTTTACGCTGCCTTTAAAATTCCCGAAATGATCGGTAAACGCCTGGCCAAACGAAGATTTAAAGTCTGCCTGCATCAGTTTTTCCTTACCCTTTTGAATGGGGTAATCATCGTCTTCTGGGTTGCCGATGGCCTCGGTCACGGACAGGGCCCTGGCCGTCACGGTCACGGACTCGTTCAAAAACTGATGGGTCTCAAACAATGCCTTGGCCTTTTCTTTGATATTTTCATAGATCTGTGTCATTTGGGGTCCTGATTTATGGCCGGTTAATGAACCCTCAAGGGTGTAAAAAGGTATTAAAAACCGCGACAATCTTCACAAGGGTTGCAACACCGGGATAAACAAATTTTGATTGCCTTTTGCGGCCCTGAAAAGTGAGTATAGAATGCATGGGCCGGTTTTGCCAGATTTTAATTTCCAGGTAACAATACCCGCGAACAAATACCCCAGGATTCAAGCTTCCGGGTTGCTTGACATCCCTTATGAAAATCGCCTATGATGGTTCATAATTCTTTTTCCAGGTAACTCATGGCAGCAGACAACCCACAGGGATCAGATCGCCTTTAACGGCATCTGAGTTTTCCAACAGGCACTTACCCGAACCATTTTGAGGCGGTATGAAGCATATTGTAGGCGTTGCAGACATGAAAACCAGCAACCAGGTCAACGATACCATTGTCACCTATTCACTAGGCTCCTGCATCGGTGTGGTGATTTATGATCCCTTTGCCAGGGCAGGGGGAATTTTGCACTATATGCTCCCGGATTCGACCATTGACGAAACCAAGGCAAGGGCAAAACCCTATATGTTTGCAGACACCGGCATCCCAAGACTGTTCAAAAAAACCTATACGCTCGGGGCCAAAAAGCCAAGAATACGGGTTTTTATCGCCGGTGGTGCTGAAATTCTGGATCAAAAGGGATTTTTCAACATTGGAAAACGAAATTACGTGGCCCTGAAAAAAATGCTCTACAAAAACAATGTGCTCATTGAAAAACAGGCTGTGGGCGGAAACGTGAACCGGACGGTCCGCCTGGAAATTGCCACGGGCAATATTTTTGTCAAGACGTCGGGCATAGGCGAGGAACTCATATGACAGCCATCCAGATCTTGATCAAAGAGATCAAAAATTTAAAGCCCATTCCTGCCGTGATTCATCCCCTCCTGGAAAAGGTGGATGACCCCAAGGCGTCAATGGAGGATATTTCAAATATCATCCAATATGATCCCGCCTTGACCGCCTCGGTTCTCCGCACCACAAACTCGGCTTTTTTCGGGTTAAAGCACCCGGCCGAATCCATTAAGGATGCCGTCAACCTGCTGGGGACAGACCAGATCATTGACCTTGTGCTGCTCAAATCCGGCACCCAGGTGCTCAACGGGAAACAGCCGGGCTATGACCTCAACGAAGGGGCCATATGGAAATATTCAGTATCCTCTGCCATCATTGCCCGACAGATTGCCGTGACCCTGGACATACCCCATAAAAGCAGGATCTTTACCGCAGCCCTGCTCAAGGATATCGGCAAAACCGTTCTGGATAAATTTGTCCAGAACGTCTTTGAAAAAATATCCGACCTGGTGGTCAATAAAAACCTAAGCTTTGTCGAGGCGGAAAAAAAAATCATCGGTGTGGACCATGCCGAACTGGGCGGAATGATCGCCAAGATGTGGAAATTTTCTCCTAAAATGGTTAAGATCATACGAAACCACCATATCCATGATGACAAAATGATTCAGGATCAGGATATTGCCGTGGTATACCTGGCCGACTGCATCTGCATGATGATGGGGATGGGGGTCGGGGCCGACGGACTGGCCTATCGGTTCCATAAAAAAGCCATGAAAAAAATAGGGATTACAGCCGAGGATATCACCCGGATCATTGCAGAGTTTACCTGTCAGATCCAGGAATTAGAAGATCTTTTACAAACCATTTGAAGTACAGAAAGAAAAAGGAAAGCCATGACCTTTTCAATCTTAATTGTTGACGACTCTTTGCCCATGCGCGGGGTATTGAAAAAGACCCTCAGAGCAGCCGGATACGGGGCCTCAACCTTTCTGGAAGCAGAAAACGGGAAGGCAGCCCTCAACATTCTGAAACAGGCAGATGTGGATATTGTGATCACCGATTTTAACATGCCGGTAATGAACGGATTAGATATGCTCTGCGTCATGAAGGCCAGCCAGGGGATGGAAAAAATCCCGGTCATTGTCATCAGCACCGAGGGCAGTGTTGAAAAAGTGACCCAGATCATTAACCAGGGTGCAGCCGGATATATAAAAAAGCCCTTTTCCCCTGAACAGCTAAGAGACCTGCTCATTGAATTATTGGGAGAACATATTGATGAAGAACAAATTGATGAAACAGGTGAAGAATTCGATTTTTGAGGTCATGGAAACCATGTTTTTTCTGACCCTTGAAGAGTTTAACCGAAGCTCCCCCCTGAAGCCGGATCACAGCCCGCCAGAGATGAAGACGGCTGCCGCCAGCTTTTCCGGTAATTTTTCAGGCAGTATTTTCTTGAGCATTCCCCCCTCCCTTTTAAATACCATGACTGAAAATTTCATGGGCCAGGACATCAGCACCCTGAGTGAGGCCCACGTGGACGGCACCCTGAAAGAAGCCTTGAACATGATTGCGGGCAACGCCCTGACCCGGGTGGACAACACATCCTATATGGGCCTGGGCATTCCTGAAATCCTTTCTGATCCAGGGCAGGACAATACAGATGCCTCTGTCACACTCCACACCCTCGATGATATCCTCATTGCCCGTGTAAAACTCAATAGCCTTGGAGATCCCAACGGTTGAACCCGATTTCAGTATTGATAGTTGATGATTCTGCCATTGTCAGAAAACTGCTTTCCAGAGAACTTTCTGCCAAGCCCGGGATCCATGTGATTGGTACGGCTCCGGACCCCTACGTGGCCCGGGGCAAAATTCTCAGGCTCAAGCCGGATGTGGTGACCCTGGACATTGAAATGGACCGGATGGACGGGATCTCCTTTTTAAAAAAACTGATGCAGTTTCACCCCCTGCCTGTGATTGTGATTTCCTCCCTGGCGGACAAGGGCAGCCGGACGGCCATGGATGCCTTTGCCGCAGGTGCGGTGAATGTGATTTCAAAACCGGGTTCAGCCTATTCTGTCGGCGAAATGAGCACTGACCTGGCCCGGAAAATCAAGGCCGCAGCCCGGGCAAAAATCAAGCCGATTTCCCCGGTGAAACAAGTGGGCTCCCGATGGAACAGGTCGTTGTCAGCCACCTCGTCCAAGCTCATTGCCATTGGAGCCTCCACCGGGGGGACCGAGGCGATTTTAAAGGTGCTCACCCGTTTCCCTGCAACTGCCCCCGGCGTATTGGTGGTTCAGCACATGCCGGCCCAGTTCACGGCCTCCTATGCCAGACGGCTGGACAAATTGTGTAAAATACGGGTCAAAGAGGCCAGGGACGGGGATACGGTATTCAACGGCCAGGCCCTGATCGCCCCGGGCAATTTCCACATGCTGCTCAGACGAAGCGGTTCCCGGTACTACGTGCGGATCAAAGACGGCCCCATGGTTCATCACCAGCGGCCGGCAGTGGATGTTCTTTTTTTATCCGTGGCCCGGTATGCCGGAGCCAATGCCCTGGGCGTCATCCTCACGGGCATGGGATCTGACGGGGCCGCCGGCATGAGCGCCATGAAAGCGGCCGGATCATTCAACATCGCACAGAATGAAAACTCGTCTGTGGTTTACGGCATGCCCAAGGAGGCAATAAAAACAGGGGCGGTTGACCTGAGCCTGGATATTGATGCCATTGCCGGGTCTGTTCTGGATCATATCTAACCCGAACGTTTCATAACCTGAAGGTCAGAAACTGGCAATTTGAGGAATATGCGGGCTAACCCGGATCTGCCATAAAAAACCGTATGATCTATTTACGGACTTCAATCCCCCGGGCGGCCAGGTGCGCCTTTACCGCCTGGATGGGCACCTCTTCCCTGTGAAAAATCCCTGCGGCCAGGGCCGCTTGGGCCCCTGTTTCCATGAACACCTCTGAAAAATGGGCCGGGCATCCTGCCCCGGAAGATGCAATCACAGGGATGGACACAGCGTTGCGCACCGCGTTGATCAAATCCAGATCAAATCCTGAATTGGTTCCGTCCCTGTTAATGCAGTTTAACAGAATCTCTCCGGCCCCGAGTTCCTCGCAGGCCTTTGCCAGGGCCACGGCATCAAGATCCCGGTTTTCACGCCCGCCCTGGACCGTGCACTGGTACCAGCAATAGCGCTCTCCGTTGGGGCCTTTTTCCCTGGAAGGAATCACATGGTGCTTAGGTGCCCGTTCAGGGAAATCCACCCACACCTGTCTGGGGTCAATGGAAATCACCACGGCCTGGACCCCGTAAACCAGGGAAATCTGTTCAATGGCGGATTTGCCTGTCTTTTTACCGGTTTCAATATATTTTTCGGCAATATCAACCGCATCAGAGCCAATGGAAATTTTGTCCGCGCCAGACCTGAAATACCGGGCCGCCACATCCAAAGCAGAGTAATGCTCTCCCTTATTATCGGTGAATTCCCGGATACCGCCCCCAATGGTCAGGGGAACAAATACATTTTTGGAGGTCTCTTCGAGCACCTTGAGCATGGGCATGTCTTCAAGGGGAAAATCCCTGAACCCCGTGATGTTCAAAAAGGTGATTTCATCGGCCCCTTCTTCGTAATATTTTCCGGCCAGGGCCACGGGTTTGCCCAGATTTCGAACACTGCCCTCTTCTCTTACATCGTATTGATCCCCCTTGGTGACCACTAGATCTCCGTTATCATTGGACCTCACATCCAGGCAGGCAATCACCCGCTTGGACAATCCTTTGCCCCGGATATCCACAGGGCCCCGGGCCCTAAGAGAATCAGAATCAATAAAATTTTTGAGCAGCTGCATTCCGGCCCGCCCGCTTTTTTCAGGATGAAACTGGGTACCCATGACATTGCCCTGCTGCACTGCCGAGGCATACTCATAATCATAGGATGTGGTGGCAAGGATCACAGAGGTATCCTCGGGCACAATATGATAGGAATGGACAAAATAAAACTTGGTCTCCTGGTCCACCCCGTCAAGCAAAGGAGAATCCTGCTTGATATTGATCCCGTTCCACCCGATATGGGGCACGGAAAAATCGGTTTTAAACCGCGCCACCCGGCCCTTGAAAAACCCAAGGCTTTCGTTGGGAACGATCTCTTCTTCACTGCCCTCAAACAAGGCCTGCATCCCCACACAGATGCCGAGGAAGGGGCGGTCTGCATTCAAATATTCTTTCAACGGCTCAACAAACTGCCGCGTGTGAAGGGTCTGGATCATGGAGGCATAATTACCCACCCCTGGAAAAATTAATTTTTCAGCCCCAAGGATATCTTCAGGGGTTTGAACCATTTTTGTCTGGCCGCCCATTTTCTCAACGGCATTGATCAGGCTGCGGACATTGCCGGCCCCATAGTCAAGTACGGTAATCTTCATCTTAATTGTCCCAAATCCTAGATGGATTAATCTGTATTAATACAGGGGAACGGCTTTTGTGCCCAATATCCCCTGAAGCCTGTCATCAAAGGACAGATTGTCAAACCCGGCCGTTTCCAGCCGTTTTACGGCATTATTGATAAACCTGTCCTTTTCCTTTATCCGCCGGGGAGAGCCTGTATAGTGAAACAGCCTGGCCCTGGGCTTCACCACCCGGGCCAATTCCCTGTAAAAGTCTTTGCCGTAAAGGTCTCCTGTGGCAGAACAAAACCTTGGAGGATCATGGATCACAGCCTCAAAGGACTGGTCGCCAATCCCCTGGATATAACGGCTGATATCTGCATTTTCCAATTCAATCCGGGCAGCGGCCTCCCGGGTGAACCAGGCAAAGGCATTTGCCCTGATCCATGGATTCTTTTGCCGGATCTCCATCACCTGCCGGCTTTTTTCCGTTGAAACCACCTGTTTTGCCCCGGCCTTTACAGCAAAGAGGGCAGAATATCCCAGCCCCCCGCAGGTGTCCAGAACAATATCTCCGGGCCTGACCACCCGCTGTGTTTTAAGCCTTGCATCCTCCAACGGATCAATATCCTTGGATCGGTGCATTTTGATTCCGTTGATTTCAAGGGTGGGCGCAGATGAGGTGGGTACCAGCTTATAATATCCATCGGCACGGACCTCCACAGGCAATAGCGATTCTCCGTCAAAACAAAACACCTTGTTGCCGGCATCGGCGATGGGTTCCAAGTCCTCAAGGCTTAAGGCAAATGTCTTTCGGCCAGAACCCGAAAGAACAGAGCCCGGCCCTTGGGCCGTGTCCAGAATCAGGCAATGATCCTCTATGGGCCAGACAGAGACCGAAAGGTTAAGATCCAGGGAAAGCTCAATTGTGTTCTTTCCGGCACGGACCGCATCCAAAATCTGGCGCACCAGTCTGGAATGAAAATAAAAATAGGTTGCCATGAACTAAAAATCAATGCTCCCCGGGGTCCTGGGGAAGGGCACCACGTCCCGGATATTGGTGATCCCGGTGATCATCATTAAAAACCGTTCAAACCCCATGCCGAACCCTGAATGGGGCACGGTGCCGAACCGCCGGGAATCCAGGTACCACCAATAGGCCTCTTTTTCCAAGTTCATCTCATCCATGCGGGTTTCCAGGCAGGAAAGCCGCTCCTCCCTCTGGCTGCCCCCGATGAGTTCACCGATCCGCGGGACCAAAAGATCCATGGCTGCAACGGTCTTTTCATCAGGGTTCATCCTCATGTAAAAGGGTTTAATTTCCCTTGGATAATCCGTGAGAAAGACCGGTTTTTTAAAGTACTTTTCTGCCAGAAAGCGTTCGTGTTCGGACTGAAGATCAATGCCGTAGGCCACGGGGAATTCAAATTTTTTGCCCGCTTTTTCAAGGATGGCAATGGCTTCGGTATAGGGAAGTCTTGCAAATTCCGAATTGACCAGATTGTCCAGAAGGACGGGCAGGCCTTTATCCACAAAAGAGGAAAAGAGCTTCATGTCGGATTCGCAATGTTCCATGGCATGCTTGACCAGGGTTTTCACCAATTCTTCCCCATGGTCCATGTTGCCCTCAAGATCGCAAAAGGCCATTTCCGGTTCGAGCATCCAGAATTCCGCCACATGACGGCTGGTATTGGAATTTTCAGCCCTGAATGTGGGACCAAAGGTATAAACATCCCCCAAAGAAAGGGCAAACATCTCGGCTGAGAGCTGGCCCGACACGGTGAGATTGGATTCCCGGCCGAAAAAATCCTTTGAAAAATCCATTTGTCCCTGTTTTTTCACATCAGCAGGATCCAGGCTGGTCACCCGGAACATTTCTCCTGCCCCTTCACAGTCAGATCCTGTGATCAAAGGGGCGGTCAGATAGGAAAACCCCTTGTCTCTGTAAAACTGATGGACGGCATAGGCCATTTCAGACCGGATCCTGAAGGCGGCCCCGTACTTGTTGGTTCTCGGCCGCAGATGGGCAATGGTCCTTAAAAACTCGTCTGTGTGCCGTTTTTTCTGGAGGGGATAATCTTCAGGGGCAATGGAGACCACGACCACGGTTTTGGCCTGAATCTCCCATGCCTGACCCTTGCCCGGAGACTCGACCAAGGCCCCTTCCACTTCAACGGCAGAGCCGGTTGTCAGCTTTTGAACCTGGTCATAATTATCCAGGTCATTGTTGACAATGGCCTGGATATTACCAAGACAGGATCCGTCATTGATCTCCAGAAAACAAAACTGTTTTGAATCTCTTTTGGTCCTGATCCATCCTTTGACAAGCACATCGCCCAAAGAGGTCTCAAGGCCTGATATAATGTTAATCTTTGTTCTTTTCATTGCGTTTCCCATAGAAAAATTATATATTTATTAACTTTGATCATTGGCATTTATCTAAAACTTAAGGTTAATTTTTTTTATAAAATCAGTATCATGCATGAACAAAATTATCAAGATATCCTTGCCCGGGTCCAGACCCCGACCCGGTACGCAGGCAATGAAATAAACGCGGTAAAAAAAGACCATACCCAGGTGGATCTCACCTTTGCCCTGGCCTTTCCGGACCTCTATGAAATCGGGACCTCCCATTTCGGTCTCCAGATTCTTTACTCTATTCTCAACCAGAGAAAAGAGATTGCAGCAGAACGGTTTTTTGCCCCGGCACTGGACATGGAAAAACTCATGCGGGAAAAGCAGATCCCCTGTCTGTCCATGGAAACAAGAACCCCTCTGGCGGATTTTGATATCATCGGCATCAGCCTGCTCTATGAGCTGAACTTTACCAATATCCTCACCCTCATGGATCTCTCCTCAATTCCCTTTTATGCAGACCAGCGGGACGAGACCTTTCCGCTGATCATCGGGGGCGGGCCCTGCGCCTTTAACCCCGAGCCTTTGGCTGATTTCTTTGACGCCTTTGTCATTGGGGACGGCGAAGAGGCTGTCCTTGAGATTAGCGATGCGGTCCTGGCCTTTAAACACCAGGGAGACGGAAAAAAGAAAACCCTGCTCAGACAGCTTTCCAAAATCCAGGGGGTATACATCCCCTCGTTTTTCACTCCCCAATGGGATGAAAAGGGAATTCAGACCCTGGTCCCTGAGTATGAAGATTACACAAGGATCAAACGGGCCATACTGCCGGAACTGACCATGGATAACTTTCCCATGGACCCCATCGTCCCCTATGCCAAGCCTGTCCATGACCGGCTGCGCCTGGAAATTGCCAGGGGATGCTCCAGGGGATGCCGATTCTGCCAGGCTGGAATGATTTACCGGCCGGTCAGGGAAAGATCCCTGAACGACCTTTTGGAAATCACCAAAAAATCCTTGGCATCCACAGGATATTCGGACATTTCCCTTCTTTCTTTAAGCACCGGGGATTATTCTGATCTCACGGTATTGATGCAGGAGCTGCTCAACTTAAGTCTTGGCCAATGCAACGCCATCTCCCTTCCCTCCATCCGAGCGGAAAAACTGACCCCGGAACTCATGGCGTTGATCAAAACCGTCAGGAAAACCGGATTTACCATTGCGCCTGAGGCCGGCACCCAAAGGCTCCGGGACATCATCAACAAAAACCTGACCCGGGAATCCATATCCGCCACCGTGGAAAATGCCCTGGCCCTGGGATGGAAAAACATCAAACTCTACTTTATGATGGGTCTGCCCTTTGAAGAGATGGAAGATATCCAGGGCATTGTTGATCTGGCATCTTCCCTGGCCGCGGCCCATGCCAAGGGCAAACAGATGATCAACACCTCGATTGCCTGCTTTATTCCCAAGGCCCACACCCCGTTCCAGCGCCATGCCCAGATGAGCCTGGACCAGACCCAGGAAAAACTTTTATTCCTGAAAACCAACCTCAACCACCGCAAGGTCAAACTTAAATGGCAAGACCCTAAAATGTCCCTTTTGGAAGGGGTCTGGGCCAGGGGAGACCGAAAGCTTGGCCCCCTTCTGGTCAAGGCCTATACCCTGGGCTGCCGCCTGGACGGTTGGAGGGACCAGTTCAATTTCAAACTTTGGGAACAGGCCTTTGAGGCCTGCCGGATTGACCCGGCCTTTTATACCTCAAGAAAAAGAGACCTGGCAGAACCCCTGCCCTGGGACCATATTGATTCCGGAATTTCAAATCAATTCTTTGAAAAAGAGTTTAACCGGGCCAAAAAAGCAGCCCTGACCCCTGACTGCAGGAAGGCCGACTGCACAGGCTGCGGAATCTGTGATTTCAAACAGATCCAACCCATTGTCCACGGCCCCGGGCAAAAAAAACGCACACCCGAAAACAAGGCGCTTGAAAACAAAACATCTGCCCCTTTGCCCGATGAAGATTTTATAAAATATGACATCACCTTTTCCAAACTTGATGATGCGAGGCTCTTTGGGCACCTTGAGCTGTCCACGATTTTCCAGAGGGCAGTCAAACGGGCAGGCCTGAATGTAAAATATTCAAAAGGATTCAACCCCTCCATGCGCCTCTCCTTTGACAATGCCCTGCCCCTGGGCATGGAAAGCGAGGAAGAAACCCTGTTTATTTTTCTTGAAAAAAGGCTGGGTACAGGGCAGATCAAAGCGGCCCTGGATGCCCAGCTTCCCCAAGGGCTTTCGGTCATCGGCTGCCAATGCCACTTGAAAGGCCGTCAAAACACAGAAGACCGGTATGAAATCAGGCTCTCATCTCCCTGGATCACCCAGGCAGATTTAGACCGTTTCCTGGAGTTGGACGAATTTTGGGTTGAAGATATCAGCAAAAAAGGTAAAACCAGAAGAACGGATTTAAGAAAATCCCTTGCATCTGTCAGATTAACGGATGACGGCTGTATTGAAATGGTCTTAAAAAAATACAATGAACGGACCATCAGGCCCACAGAACTTCTGGCCAAAGGGTTTAATCTTGAACAAGAAAAAATCCTGACCGCAAGGATAAAAAAACTTAAGACAAGGACAGCCCCATGATAAAAGAGCTGGTCGTAAATTCCGCCCCCCACGAAACCCGGGTGGCCCTGCTTGAAAACGGCACCATTGTAGAGGTCTTTATTGAACGCAGGGATGATACAAGTATTGCAGGAAATATTTATAAGGGGCGGGTCCAGAGGGTATTGCCAGGCATGCAGGCGGCTTTTGTGGACATTGGATTTGACCAGGCCGCATTTATCTATGTGGACGATGTCCTGGATGCGGCAAGCCATAAAATCTGTAAAAAATTTGAACAGGAGCCTGAGGACTCAGGCATGGATGACCCGGACCCGGAAAAAGAGTCCAGGTCATGGAAACCCATGGCAGCACCGGACTGCTGTATTGAAGACCTGCTCACCGAAGGCCAGGAAATCATGGTCCAGGTGGCCAAATCCTCCATCGGCTCCAAAGGTCCCCGGGTGACCACCCACATCTCCCTGGCCGGCCGGTACATGGTGCTCATGCCCACGGTGGACCACATCGGCATTTCCAAACGGATCAGTGACGAAACAGAGCGCAACCGGCTCAAAGAGATGCTCATGCCCATCCGGAAAAACAACTTCGGCTATATCTTCAGAACCCAGGCCCGGGATATTGACGCGTCCACCTTGAAAAAGGAAATCGAGTTTCTCAACAACACCTGGGACGACATCCTGGAACGCAGCACCCAGGTTTCAGCCACGGCCCTGGTCTACAGGGATTTAAACGTCACCTTCAGGGCCGTAAGAGATCTATTGGCCAACGAGGCAGACAAACTGGTCATTGATTCAAAAACCGAGTATGAAAATGTCCAGAATTTTTTAAAAAAGCTCATGCCCGATGTCCACCTGTCCGTGGATCTCTACCAGGGCAAAGAACCCATATTTGACGCCTATAATATCGAAGGCGACATTGCCCGGGCCCTGAAAAAGAAGGTCTGGCTCAAGTCCGGGGGATACATTGTCATAGAGCAGACCGAAGCCCTCATCGCCGTTGATGTCAACACGGGCCGCTATGTGGGAAACCACAACTTTGACGAAACCATTCTCAAGACCAATCTGGAAGCGGTAAAGGAAATCGCCTACCAGATAAGGCTGCGGAACATCGGCGGGATAATTATCATTGATTTCATTGACATGCGCAGGGACTCTCACAAGGAAAAGGTGATGTCCCGGATGCACGAAGCCATGAAAAAGGACAAAAGCCAGACCAATATCCTCCCTTTAACCGAACTTGGCCTGGTCCAGATGACCCGGAAAAGAACAAGGCGCAACCTCACCCGAACCCTTTGTGAACCCTGTTTTTACTGCAATGGAAACGGGCACCTGCTTTCGGGCATATCCATCTGCCACAAGATATACAGAGACCTGGTCTCCGAGGCGTCGGACATGATGGGCAACCTGTTTACCCTAAAGGTTCACCCGGAAATCGCCCAGCTTTTCCACGGCAGCGAAAAGCATCTCATCGCCTCTCTGGAAACCCAGTTTTCAAAACCCATTGCCATCTATCCCGAACCCCATTACCATATAGAGGAGTACCATATTTTCGAATCCCTGACCAAATAGGGTGAATGCCCCCTTGCCCTGCCTGTCCCCATGACCTTCGGTTCCCAGCCTTTTCATCCGGTATGGGATATGGTATAGTCACCTGAAATTCGAACGATCTTTCTTGGGTGGATATAAAAAACAATAGGGAACAATCCAAATGCCCCCTGAAAACGATTCTGTTTCAGAACAGATCCTTACGGCGCTTACCGAGGCCGGGATCCTCTCTGCCAAAACGGCAAAAACAGCCCAAAGGGTAAAGTCCAAACTGGCCTCTGACAAAACCATGATCGGGGTGCTCAAAGAGCTGAACTTTGTTACAGACACCCAGCTGAAAGAGGTGCTCAGGTCAAACCGTTTGTCCCTGCGTATCGGAGATCTTCTGGTGGAATTTGGTTACCTCTCTCTGGAAAAGCTCAAGGCGGCCCTGGATATCCAGTCCAGGGAAAAGGACAAGCAGCTGGGACAGGTCGTTATTGAACATCAGTTCATGAGCGAGTCTGATTTCTTAGAGGCCCTCTCGGTTCAACTGGGATTCCCCTTTGTTAACCTCTCTTCGGAAAACTGGACACGGATCTTCTGGAAAAAGCCCCGATAAAATGGTACCAGACCAATCATTTCCTTCCGGTTAAAACCCGGGGCGACAAAATTCTTGTGGCCTTTGCCGACCCCTTTGACAAGAACAGCGTCAACCAGGCCAAAAAATTCTATGGAGAACACCTTGAAATTGCCATCTCCTCTCCGGGTGCCATTGAAAAATTCATTGACCAGGTTGCCACAGGCCAGAAAAAGCCAATTCAGCCCATTGATGAAAACACGGCCATGGGCATTGTGGACGCGATTATCGGGGCAGGCATCAGAGAAGGGGCCAGCGATATTCACATAGAACCTTTAAAGGAAAGGCTACAGGTTAAATTCAGGATAGACGGAATCCTGGTCTTTCACAAGGAGCTTGACCCGGATTCAACCGCCATGGTTACGGCCAGGATCAAGGTCCTGTCCAAGGCCAATATTGCGGAAAAAAGACGACACCAGGACGGGCGCATGAGTTTTGACTACAAGGGCAACACCTATGATCTGCGGGTCTCTATCTATGCTGCGGTGTTTGGAGAAAAAGTGGTGCTCAGGATTCTCAACCGCATCGACCAGATCATCCCCATTGAGCATATCGGTATGCAGCCCAGAATGCTGACCCACTATATCCGGGATGTGCTCGGGGGGGTGCTTATCATCACAGGCCCCACAGGTTCAGGCAAGACCACCACCCTTTATTCAAGCATCAAGCACATTAAAAAACCGGAAATGAGCATCATTACGGCAGAAGATCCTGTGGAATACGTCATGGAAGTCATCACCCAATGCTCCATTGATCCCAATATCAACCTCACCTATGAAGAGACTCTAAGACATGTGGTCCGCCAGGATCCGGATGTAATCGTGATCGGCGAAATCAGGGACCATTATTCGGCTGAAGTAGCGGTCCACGCCGCCCTCACAGGCCATAAGGTGCTGACCTCCTTTCATACCGAAGACAGTATTTCAGGCCTGATCCGGCTCATGAATA
The DNA here is from genome assembly GCA_028768545.1 of Desulfobacter sp. Classification (NCBI taxonomy): domain Bacteria; kingdom Pseudomonadati; phylum Thermodesulfobacteriota; class Desulfobacteria; order Desulfobacterales; family Desulfobacteraceae; genus Desulfobacter; species Desulfobacter sp. The sequence goes on along the minus strand of CP054838.1, from coordinate 1,184,726 downwards.
TGAATATTGAAGCCTTTCTCATTTCATCAACCGTGGTCTGCGTCCTGTCCCAGCGGCTTTTGCGCAAAATCTGCCCCCATTGTAAAAAGCCCCACAAGCCCACCCCGGGAGAGCTCAAACTTTTAAATTTCATTCCCAAGGATATTGCCCAGTATGACTTCCAAAAAGGGGAAGGATGCCGGGCCTGCAACTACACAGGATATAAGGGCAGGGTGGCGGTGTTTGAAATGCTGGTCCTGAACGAACAGGTCAGAGAAGCCATTCTTGATCATAAATCCACATTTGAAATTCGAAAAATCAGCATTGAGACCACCCCGTTTGTGACCTTGATGGAGGACGCCCTGGTAAAGGCGGCAGCCGGGATCACCACCCTGGACGAAATCTTCAGATGCGTTCCCCGGCTGATCCCCCCAAGGTCCATCAATGAAATTAACCGGTTGTCAGGAATTTAAAAATGACTCAAAATACCACGATTTTAGACACCCTTGCCAAATACATTGAAAACCAGAGTGATTTTCCGGTCCTGAACCCGGATGCGGCAAGGCTTCAAAATGAAATCATAAAACCGGATCCAGACCTGGATGCGGTAAAAAAACTGATCCGGACCGACCCCACCCTGACCAGCAAAATTTTAAAGGTGGCCAATTCCCCCTACTATAGAGGATTGGGAGAGGTGTCCACCATCAAAGAGGCTGCCCTGCGAATGGGCCAGGCCGAATTGTTCAACATGATCATGCAGGTGATCCATAAACAGAATTTCAGATCAAAAAACCCCATGATAAAAGGGCTCCAGACCCGACTGTGGGACCATTGCGTTGCCTGCGCCTTTGCCTCTCTCTGGCTGACCCGGCATCTTAAAATGGATGACCTGGTTTCCAAAGCCTTTATTGCAGGATTATTACATGACATGGGCAAACTATGCCTGCTTTCCGCACTTGAAAAAGTGCTGGCCTCAAAAGAGGAGACGATCAAACTGACCCCGGACCTTGTTGGAGATATCCTGACAAACCGCCACGAAACCCAGGGATATGCCCTGCTGACCCAATGGAAGCTGCCCGTGCAATACTGCAACATTGCCCGGGATCACCACATTGAAAACTATGATGAATCCGACAGCCTTCTTTTGGTGGTCAGGCTGGCAGATATGATTTGTAAAAAAATGGACCCAAAAAATCAGGAATACGATATGACCTATATCATGGGATCCAGAGAGGCGGATATCCTGGGCATCAAAGAGACCGGCATTGCCCTGCTTGAAATTGCCATGGAAGATGCATCTGTGGTACAGGTTTAAATTAAAATTTCACCATGGCCAAAGGCCTGGCTTAATTCATCCTTTTTCATACTTTCAATGAAGGATTTGTATATGAATCTGTTCGGATCAAAAAAAACCATTTCCATACGATTCACCGTCCTTGGGCTGTTTGTTCTCATGACGGCAGCAACCGCAGGCATCATTCTCGGCATTGAATATTTTTTTTCCTCCAGACTGGCCAACAAAACCGCTGAAAAAAATTTTCACGCCCTGGCTGAAAACATAAGCCAGAAAATAGTGTCCAGGGACCGCCAAACATCTGAACTTGTGGACATGCTCAGGCATTATCAAACACTTAGCACCCCTCCGAAACCCGGAACAAGACATCCGGCCATGCCGGTTTTGGCCAATGCCATGGAGCAGAACCCCAACCTCTATGCCATTCAGGTGGGATATGACACCGGGGGATATTACGAGATCATCAACCTGGAAAGCAGCCCTGACATCAGGCAGGTCTATGGGGCCGATCCAAAAGACCGATGGCTGATCATAAAAATCATCCCGGGCAAAGGCCCTTTGAAAAAAGAACTGGAATTTTTAGATGATCGGTATTTCCAGCGCCATTCAAGCAAGATAGCCACCACTTACGACCCCAGAAAGCGGCCCTGGTATACCCATGCCTTTGATTCGAGCCAGATGGAAAAATCCACCCCCTATTTTTTTGCCAACCTCAAGTCTCCCGGGGTGACCTTTGCCGGCAGAATAAAACAGACAGGCCATGTCGTGGCCGCCGACATGACCCGAAAGGCTGTTTTAAGTTTTTTTTCAAGCCAGAAATTCCTCCCCTCATGCGAAATTTTTGTATTTAAACCCAACGGGGAAATCACCTTTTCATCAGATTCAAAAACAGATGATTTATCCATGCCTTTGCCCCGGTTAATCCCCCTTTCCCCTGAAGAAAAAGCCTTTATCAAGACCCACCCCTAGTCCGGGTCTCCAATGAAATGGACTGGCCCCCGTTTGACTTTGCCCTTGGCGGACTTCCGGCAGGATATTCCATAGATTTGCTCAACCTCATTGCCGGGCAGACAGGGCTCGGGCTCGAATATGTAAACGGATATTCCTGGGATGCCCTGGAAACCATGTTTCGAGCAGGAGAGTTAGACCTTCTCCACTCCCTGTTCAAAACCCCTGAGCGGGAAGCCATTGCCCCTTTTACCCGTGCCTATGCAAAAACGACCCACATCTTTGTCACCAAGGCCGGAAAAAAATCCCTTACACAGCTGACCCAACTCCATGGAAAGACAATCTCACTGCCCCGGTCCTGGGCCACAAACCATGAAATCAAACGAAATCATCCCCAAATCACCATCCTGGAGGTCAACACCCCTTTGGAGGCCATGAACGCTGTGAAAAATGAAAAGGCAGACGCCACCATAGAGATCAAACAGGTGGCCCTTTACCTGAAAAATGCCTATTTCATGGATACCTTGGTCTTGGGCAACCCTGTGCCTGAACTATCAAATAAAAACACAGACCACCTTTACTTTCAGGTTCATCCGGCAAAACCCCTGCTGAAAAGCATCCTGGAAAAAGGGCTTAAGGCCATCACCCCGGCCCAAAAACTCAAAATTGCATCCCAATGGGGACTGGTTCCGGATACCCAATCCAAACCAGGCAGGCGTTCCGGGCATGTGGTTCCCCACAAAGCACTTCTGGACATGGCTAAAACAGGCAAGAGCAATATCCAGTCCATCATGGTCGACGGTAAAAGCCACCTGGCATTTACCCACCCCCTGATCCATTTTTCAAACCAGTCCATTGGTGTACTGGTAAACAAAACAGAAGTTCTCAACCCCTATCTGAAAAAAGTCAGGCTGGCCCTCTTTGCCACCCTGGGCTGCCTTGTCTTTTTCACCCCCCTGCTCTGGTTTGTGGCCTCGGTAATTGTCAGGCCCATCAAGGCGCTGGTGATTGAAAATCAGAAAGTCAAAGAACGGCGGTGGGATGAAATCCAGGGGGTAAGCTCCAACATCAAAGAAATCATGACCCTGTCAAATTCCACGATCTCCATGGCCTCTGCCATAATGGACTATTAACTATCCCAGGAAGAATTCATGGACGCCCTGATCAAGCTCATTGCCTCCACCATTGATGAAAAATCCCCTTACACGGGAAAACATTGCGAACGGGTCCCTGAAATTGCCTTTATGCTGGCCCGGGCCGCCCAGAAAAGCGACCTTCCCGGGCTGGCAGAATTTAAATTTAAAAATAAAGACCAGTGGCGGGAGTTTGAGGTGGCGGCCTGGCTCCATGACTGCGGCAAAATCACCACCCCGGAACATATCGTGGACAAGGGAACCAAACTGGAGATGATTTACAACAGGATCCATGAAATCAGAATGCGGTATGAGGTATTGCTCCGGGATGCCCAGCTTGCCTATTGGAAAAAAAGAGCCCAGGGCACAGAAGAGGATTTCTCCCTGATCAAAGAACTGGAAGAAACCCAACAGCGGCTCCACAAAGAATTTGCCTTTATTGCAGACTGCAACATCGGCGGGGAATTCATGGATCCAGAGCGAACAGATCAGCTTAAAACCATTAGGGCCCAGACCTGGACCCGCCACTTTGACAACAGACTTGGGCTCTCACATATCGAGGCTGAGCAATACCCCGAAACCGAACAACCGCTGCCTTACCAGGAACAATTACTCCAGGACCGACCCGAACATATACTGTCCAGGGATCCTGACCGGCACAAGGAGGATGAAAAGTTCGGGTTCAACATGCCTGTCCCCGACCTGGCCCACGACCAGGGGGAACTCCATAACCTGACCATTGCCCGGGGCACCCTGACCGAGGAAGACCGATATAAGATCCAGGAACATATCACCGCCACCATCCGTATGCTGGATATCCTGCCCTTTCCCGCGGACCTGGCCCAGGTACCCGAATATGCCGGGGCTCACCATGAAACCCTTGTGGGGGACGGATACCCCAGAAAACTGACCAAAGAACAAATCTCCATACCCGGACGAATCTTAGCCATTGCAGATATTTTCGAAGCCCTGACAGCTTCAGACCGGCCCTATAAGAAAGCCAAGCCCCTTGGGAAGGTCATTCAGATCATGGCGGGCATGAGAGACAGGGGACACATTGACCCGGAGTTGTTCCGGGTATTTCTAACCTCCGGGGTCTGCATGGAATATGCAAAAACTTTTTTACGCCCTGAACAGGCAGAAGATATAGACATTACCCCTTTTTTATGAACGCATTCTGTTTAAAAACAAAAATCAAATTCGGATGATTCTTGACTTTAACGGACGAATGCGTTAAAGTCTTGCGTTTATTGTAGTTTGAGAGATTAACCCATTGGTTTAAAAAAACCAGACAGCAACAAGGATTATAATTTTATGAAACGGACATTTCAGCCAAGCAACCGGAAAAGAACTAGAAAACACGGATTTCTGAAAAGAATGTCAACCCCCGGCGGAAAAAGAATTATCAATGCCAGACGGGCAAAAGGCAGAAAAAGACTGACCACGGTCTAGTCTGACAGGAATTTATTGAGTCACTTTTCCTTACCCAAAGATGTAAGAATCCTTAAACGGGTTCAATTTTTAAGACTTTCAAAACAAGGAAAGAAGATACGAACAGGCTATTTTATAGCCGCTGTTCTCCCGGGAACAGGCAAACACAATCGCATTGGAATTACCGTATCTAAAAAAGTGGGGAATGCAGTAGCACGTAACAGGATAAAACGGCTTATACGAGAATATTTCAGACACCAGAAAGATTCTATACCCGGAATAAACGATATCCAAATCATTGCACGGAAGGGTTTGACTGCGCTATCCAACAGAGAAATAACTGAAAAGATTGATAACCTTTTTAAAAAAATAGCGTCGGCATAAATGAGCAAGCAAATATTATCCATATTGATTAAATTTTATCAATTTTTTATATCACCGTTTTTAGGGAAAAACTGTAGGTATGTACCCACCTGTTCAGAATATGCCCTTGAAGCGATTGAAAAATATGGCAGTCTCAAAGGCAGCGCACTTGCCGCAAAAAGAATATTGCGCTGTCATCCCTTCCATGCTGGAGGTTATGATCCGGTTCCGTAATTTGACCGTTGTGCGTACTGCTTTCCTCTTCCTTAATTAAATTTTTTTTATTTTAGGAGAGAAGATGGATGAGCAAAAAAGATTATTATTAGCTGTGGTGCTTTCCGTGGTAGTCCTTGTGGGCTATCAGTTTTTTTTCACCCCGCCCCAGCAGCTTGATAATCCCTCCCAGGAAATCCAGCCCCAAACCCAGGAACAATCCGTGCCCCAGCAGGCAGAGTCAAGGGTTTCGGACTATACAACCCAGACCGGGCAGCCCCAGGCAGTTATGGCTGCGCCAAAGGATTTCCGCACCATTTCCGTATCCACCCCGCTGTATGATATTGCCATCAGTGAACACATGGCAGCGGTAACAAGCATGACCTTGAAAAACTTCAAGCAGACCAGCAAAAAAGATTCCCCCCAGAAACAGATGGTTTCCCAGGCACTTGCCGACCGGTTCGGGGGAACCCTTTCCTTTGACATGGCAGGCGGTTCTGTTCAAGGGCTGGGCAATGCCGTTTATTCGGCAGACGCATCAACCACAGACCAGAGCCTGACCCAGGGAGAAAAAACCATTGTCTTTTCCTGGACCAATCCCCAGGGAATCAGTGTGCAGAAAATTTTCACATTCAGGGCAGATTCCTATCTCATTGATTGCAGGATTCAGGTTCAGAACGGATCAGGCATGCCTGTGAATGACGCCATTGTCTTTTCCATGCCTGCCGTGTTCAACGATGATATCCAAAAACGGTCCAGGTTCGCCTTTGAGGGCCCTGTGGCCTATCTGGACAATGAATACATCTCCATTAATCCCAAAGATATTGAAGACAAAGACACCTATTCAGCCACAGTGGGCTGGGCAGGGGTGACAGACCGGTATTTTCTGACTGCTGTCATGCCCAAGGTTCCGGTGGCCGCCACCCTAAAACTCAAGTTTGCCGATGAAGTGGTCACCAACCGGTTTATCCAGAAAATAGACCGGCTGGACCCGGGCAAACAGGGCCAATATGATTATACCCTCTACCTGGGCCCCAAAAGCCACAAGGTCTTAAGCCAGTATGACAACCTATTGATCAAATCCATCAACTTTGGATGGTTTGACATCATTGCCAGGCCTTTGCTCATCACCATGAACTATATCCACACGGTGATTCCCAATTACGGGGTGGCCATCATCCTTTTGACCATTCTCATCAAGCTGGTTTTCTGGCCTTTGGGCACCAAAAGCTATAAATCCATGAACGAAATGAAAAAAGTTCAGCCGTTGATGATGGAAATCAGGGAAAAGTACAAGGATGACAAACAGCGGATGAACCAGGAAATCATGGGGCTTTACAAGACCTATAAGGTCAATCCGGCGTCAGGCTGCCTGCCGCTGCTGGTGCAGATGCCGATTTTCTTTGCCCTTTACCGGATGCTCTACCAGGCCATTGAACTGCGCCATGCCCCCTTTGTCGGATGGATCAATGACCTGTCAGATCCTGACCGCCTCTTCAATTTTGATTTTTCAATTCCCTTTATGGATGCCCCTTACGGCATCCCCGTGCTGACCCTGCTCATGGGCGCATCCTTTTTGCTGCAGCAGAAAATGACACCCACAGCAGGGGATCCCATGCAGGCCAAAATGATGATGCTCATGCCCATATTCATGACCGTCCTGTTTATTAATTTTCCGGCAGGTCTGGTATTGTACATGTTTGTCAACAACATCATCTCAATGGGCCAGCAGTTTTACACACAGAAGAAATTAGCCTAAGGAGGCCATATGAAAGAGACCCGGGAATTTGCCGGAAAAGATGTAAATAAAGCGGTAGAAAAAGCATGCGCCGCTCTGGGCATTGCCAAAAACGATCTGGATTATGAGGTCACCTCAGCAGGAGCCTCGGGTATATTCGGCATTGTGGGACGCAAAGACGCTAAGATTAAGGTAACACTGCCAAGCGAAGATGCCAATACATCTGACGAAGAGATGGAAGGGATTCTCTCCATTGTTGATGAAGCCTTTGGAGAAAAGCCAGCCCAGGAGGCAGCCCCGAAACCCGCGCCCAAAAAGTCAGCCAAGCCCGCCCCTTCAAAGCCCAAAAAAAAGGCTGAAACTGACAGGAAAGAGGAAGATGACAACGGCAGATGGGATACAAAGCCTGCGTCTAGGCCCGGTAAACCCGTTGCTGAAAAAAAGGAAGAAAAAGAACTGCCTCCCCCTGTGGATGTTACCCAGGCATCCATTGACCTGGGCAAGGAAGCCCTCCAGAAAATGGCGGATCTGATCACGGATGACGCACATATAGAGGCCATTACAGACCAGGATCGCCTCACCCTTCAGATCACAGGGGGCAATGCCGGCATTCTCATTGGCAGAAAAGGCCAGACACTGGATGCCATGCAGTTTCTCACGGACAAGATCATCAACCGCCAGAGCGAGGACCGGGTCCGGGTCAAAGTGGATATCGAAGGGTATATGGAAACACGGAAGACCAACCTGAAACAGCTGGCCTTTAAAATGGCGGAAAAGGCAAAAAAAACGGGTCGGCCGGCAACCATCAACCAGATGAGTGCCCAGGACCGGCGCATTGTCCATCTGGCCCTGAAAGAAGACTCCCAGGTCAGAACCCAAAGCATGGGAGACGGGTATTATAGACGGCTGGTTATTTTTCCCAAAAAAAGAAATTCCTACAAAGGAAAACGACGGTTAAAAAAATAAATGACAGATACAATTGCCGCAATAGCCACCCCTTACGGGAGCGGCGGTATTGGTGTCATACGGATTTCCGGCCCGAGATCCTTTGAGATTGCCCAAACGGTTTTCTCTTGTGTCCGGGGCCGGAAAGACAAGGGGCCCAAGCTGAAAACCCACAGGGTATACCACGGGTATATCCAGGATAAAACCGATGTGATTGACGAGGTTCTGCTCATCCCCATGAAAGGGCCAAGGTCCTACACTGCAGAGGATGTGGTTGAAATCCAGGCCCATTCCGGGGCCATTGTTCTCAGGCGTATCCTCAATCTTTTAGTGGATTTAGGCGCCAGACTGGCAGAGCCGGGTGAATTTACCAAGCGGGCCTTTTTAAACGGACGGATTGACCTGACCCAGGCAGAGGCTGTCGCCGATATTATCAATGCCCGGTCTGACTCTGCACTGAAATTTGCCGCCTCCCAGAATCTGGGCACCCTTAAAGACGAAATTTCAAAGATGAAGGAAATCCTCACAGATTTTCTCTCCCGGCTTGAGGCATCCATTGATTTCCCGGATGAGACCGGCCTGTTTTCCTTTTCAGACAAAGATCGAAAAAACCTTTGTCTGATCATTGAAAAATCAAAGGGGTTGATTCAACAGCATAAGGATGCCTGTTTTTTAAAAACCGGCATCCGGGTAGCCATATGCGGGCAGCCCAATGTGGGAAAATCCAGCCTGATGAACCAGCTCCTTGACAAGGAAAAATCCATCATCACCCCCATACCCGGCACCACAAGGGACCCCATTGAAGAGGGGATCAACATTGAAGGGATACCCTTTGTGGTCATTGATACGGCCGGGATCCATGAAACAGACGACCTGGTGGAAATTATCGGTATTGAAAAGGCAAGGGACCATATTGCTGCGGCAGACATTATTTTATACATGTCAGAGCCGGGGCTAAAATTTAATGAAAACACCTTTTCAAAAATTATCCCGCCGGACAAAAAGGTGATCTATGTCATCAATAAAATGGACCTGGCAGAAGATGCGGACCTGGGGGTTTCTTTGCCGGAGAAATTTGCCCATATCCCCATTGTAAAGATTTCCGCCCTCATGAACCATGGCATTGATGCCCTTCGTCAATGCCTTATGGAATATTGCATCCGGAATCTGGATATGGAAAATGATGCCGTCATCCCCAATCTGCGGCATAAAAACGCACTTGGCCTGGCCCTGAACCATATGGAGGCCCTTTTTCTGGGCATGGATTCTGGCCAGGAAGAAGAAACCCTGGCAATAGAGGCTAAGAACAGCATTGATTTTTTGGGAACAATTACCGGAGAAACCGCCTCTATAGATATACTGGATGCTATATTTAATAATTTTTGCATTGGAAAATAAAAGGAAGACCCATGGCATTAGATTTAGAAAAACATTTTGTAAAGTATGAAGCCGTTGTCAATATGGTGGATCAAATTTTTAACAAGGTTAAAGAGGAATTTCCCAAAGAGGTTTTCTGCAGGGAAAAATGCTCGGACTGCTGTTATGCCATTTTTGACCTCACCCTGATAGAAGCCATTTACCTGAACCATAAATTCAAAGAAACCTTTTCAGGCAAAACCAAAACAGATCTTCTCGAAATTGCATTCAAGACAGATCGGGCCCTGGTCAAAATGAAACGCGAAGCCTATAAAAAGGTCAAAGAAGGGACCGACCAGCTGGAAATTGTGGGAAAAATGTCCCAGGAACGGATCCGCTGCCCCCTGCTGGGCGAAAACAACTTGTGTGTGCTCTACGATCACCGCCCCATCACCTGCAGGGTTTACGGCATCCCCACCTCCACGGCAGGGGTCTCCCATATCTGCGGCCGGACCAACTTTTCCCAGGGCAAGGCTTACCCCACCTTGAACATGGACAAGATCTACACCCAGCTCCAGCTGCTCTCGGCAGAACTTGTCAAAGAGATCAACTCTGAAAAAATCAGGATGCATGAAATGCTGATCCCTGTCTCCATGGCCATGGTAACCGATTTTAACGAAGACTACCTTGGAGTTAAAAAAGATGAACTCTAACTTCACCCCCGAGGAAACCGAGGAACGAAAAAAAGCCATATTTGATGCCATGGGCAAACGGGGTCAAAAACATATTCTTAAAAAAGGATATGAGACCTGGGATCCCTTTGCAGAGCCCAAAGACCCCATTGATATCCGCAAGGACAAAACCAAGCGGACCTCCCAGGTATTGATCCGGGAATTTTTAGCTTCAGTGGACCATGAAGAGTATTCAAACTCATTTGCTGAAGGCGCCTTTGAAATGTGCCTGGGGATTGTCAACAATGAAGAAAAAATCAGGGGGATGTTTGAATTTTCCTGCTGGTATGCCCAGCTGTTGAAAAATGAGGGGTATGATTCCATTTAACCGGGACAAGGTTCTGAACATTCTCTTTGAATCCAGGAACCGCCTAACGGCCAGTGCCTATATCGGCCTGATCGCCCAACACATGTCCATCTCCATTCGCCAGGCCAGGCAGGTTCTCAAATCCCTGGTAAATGATCAGGAGATTGCCTTTCAGGACCTTTACGGATCCACCTATGTCATGGAAAGCTTTTCAAAACCGGTACGGGTCTCGGACCGGTTTTTTATCATCCCGCCCAAGATAAAAAGCATTGCACAGCCCCATAAAATGGATATCAGAATCGCTTTGGGCATTGCCTTTGGCTCGGGCCACCATCCCACAACCCGGCTGAGCCTTCTTGCCCTTGACACCCTGTTTTTTCATTTGGATACACATCAATTCCTTCAAGGGAAACAGGCTGGAGACATTGGTACGGGATCCGGGGTCTTGGCCATTGCCGCCTGCCTGGCCGGCATGGATACCTGCCAGGCCTGGGAAATTGACGCCAATGCCGTGAGCGAGGCCCGGCAGAATGTGGCTGCCAATCGCCTGGAACAGCGGATCTCCATCGTAGACGACCTCATGGACCCCAAAGACCTGGCGTTGTCACTTTTGATGGCCAACCTAAGGTTTCCCACACTCAAACAGCTTGCACCGCTCATCGTTCAGGCGGTTATTCCCGGTGCCTTTCTGGTGCTTTCCGGGATCCGCTCCTGGGAAACGAGCCCTCTTGTGGCCCACTATGAGACCCATGGGTTTTCATTGGTCTGGCAAAAGGATGAAAAAGACTGGGCTGTGGTGATTTTCAAGACAACACCCCAATAAAACGCCGCTCCTTCCAGGTTGCCTTAATCCGGATTTTCTTTTATAGTCTATCTATCATTTCCACGGGTCAGGAGGCATTATGTCCTTGGGTATAAAACCATTTATCATCTTTGCGCTGATCATGATCAGCCCTTTAGGCCCCACGCATTCACATGCCGATGTTTATACGTGGACAGATGAAAACGGCACCCGGCATTTTTCAAATATCACCCCACCCCAGAGGGGAGAATCCTCCCTCATGAAAGAGAGGCTTACCGCCCTTTTCCAAGGTGAGAAGTTCAAGGTGATTAAAATTTACGACGGCGACACATTCAAGGCCCGGGGGGCAGGGCTTGAGTTCAAAATCCGCCTTGCAGGCATTGACACCCCTGAGACAGGGGGCAGGAACAAAAAGGGTCAGCCCTTTGGCCGGGAGGCCACCCAGATGCTGAGCCGCCTGATCCTGAATAAAAAGGTAAGGCTCAGCCAATACGGTACCGGCGGATAAAACCGGATCCTGGCAGAAGTCTTTTACCAGGGAAAAAACATCAATCTTGGCATGGTCCAAATGGGCCTGGCAGAAGTATACAGAGGAACCCTGCCCAAGGGATTTAATCTTTCCCCCTACCAAAGGGCCCAGAAAAATGCCCGGAAAAACCAAAAAGGGATCTGGTCCCAGAAAAGCCACTATCAAAGCCCCAGGGAATGGCGGAAAAAAAACCCATGGAAATAGGGGATACTTGTACATGTTTTTTTTTGCATCCCCTTCTCACATATGGTACATTAACCGTCATTAATACATCTGTTTCGCTGAATTCAAAAACGATTTCCCGTTAGATAACAAGGAATTTCCCGGACCGGAAATCAAAACGCATTTTTTAAAAAATTTGAGATTTAATTCAGGCCATAGAATGGAAAAACCGATCCTGACGAAAATTAATATCTGGCTGGTTGCAAGTCTCATCATTGGGATATGGGATCCGTCCCAGGCCTTTGCACAATTTCCGGCAACCGGCTCCGGCCATATCCAGCCGGCCCTGACCCTGACCCTGGCCCTGGCCCTGACCAGCCTGGTTCTTTTTTTCTTTTATCTTTACCAGAAAAAAAAATTCGCCCAAAGAATCGTCCCGGATCCATCTCCAGGGAACGCCGGGAAAAAGAAAATCTCGAAGCCCAGCTGTCCCAAATCCACACGGCCCTGAACACCCTGTTTGACCTCCCTGGATTTCCCATGGCAAAGTTCAGCCTGGACCAGGGCAAAATCATTGAGGTCAATCCCTCGCTTTGCAGGGCGTTGGGATATACACAAAAAGAATTGATGAAAAAAAACGGAATGGGACTTTTTCCAGACCGGGAAAAACAGACCCTGGTTGAAAACGGATGGGGGCAATGGTCTTTTCCCCTGGTTCAACAATCAACGGGCAAACGGCTCAACTGCCGTATTCTCAATATTGTCATCCGGCGAGAAGAGGTGCCAACCGTGATCAGCTTTGTGTCCAATATCTGTGAGTCCCATGATTTGGATCAGGTATAAGGCCATCGGGCAAAGGCCAGTTCCAAAAGTGAGATGGGGTATCCAGGCCGGACCATAACAAAAACATGGACCCAATACAGACAAAGGAAAAAAAATGAGGATTCAAGAAACAGCAAGCCAGGGTATTTTATTGGAATCCGGCACCAATGAAATGGAATTGCTAACTGTTTTTGTAGGGGATCAGGCCTTTGGAATGAATGTGGCCAAAGTCCAGTCCATTCAGCAATACGATGAAACCAAGATTACGATGCTGCCCGAATCTCCGCCGGGAATTGCAGGCATGTACCTATATCGAGACCAGACCATCCCCCTTTTGGATCTTTCCGGGATTCTGGGCATCCCCCCGCAAAAGGAGAAGGAGCGGGAAATCATCGTGGTCACGGAATTCAACAACTCGGTCAATAGTTTCAAGGTTCAGGGCGTGAAACGAATTTATCGCCTCTCCTGGAAAGAATTTGTTCCCATGGATGTCATGCTTGAAGCCAATGCTTATTTTACAGGGTCTGTACATGTGGAAGAGACCCAGATCCTGGTACTTGACCTGGAACACATTTTGGCCACAATTTTTCCGGACCTGATCTTAGAAGAGGTATCAGAAGAGGAGATCAGCCAGAAACAGAGTATTCCCAGGGACCAGATTGACAGAATCTTTGCAGAAGACTCTCCTTTGATGCGGAAAAGCGTTGTTTCAAGCCTGAAAAAAGCAGGCTTTCCCCATATCCATGATTTCATCAACGGAGAACAGGCTTTTTTCCATATCCGGGCAAACTTTAAAGACCCGACGCCTGATAAACTTCGCAAAACTGTTATGATTACAGACATTGAGATGCCCAAAATGGATGGGCTGACCCTGTGTCGGAAGATTAAAACAGATGCCCGGCTCAAGGATATTTATGTGGTCATGTTCTCATCCTTGATCAACAAACAGATGAAAGCCAAGTGTCATCAGGTGAATGCAGATAATTACGTCACCAAGCCTGAAACCACAGAACTGATTAAAATGCTTGACAAAAGATGCTGTCCAGACTAACGATTTGCCATCAAGAATTCTTAAAATTTGCGCAGATGCCGTTTCTGATGTCTGAAATTCCGGAGCCGGCCTAGATTTCCTTTGGAGAAAACATAGTGGATAAAAATCTGATCCTTAAAGACCTGTCAACCAACTTACACCGCTTTTCCACACTCATCGCCGAATTCTGCCCAGGCGAAACCCCGGACCTGGGCAGCCTGATTTTAATATTGGAAGAATTGTCCATCACTGCCAAACAGAGCAATTCCGAAACCTTTTTCCAGGTCATCAACTCCTGCCTTTGTTTTGTGGAAAATATGACCCTGGAAACCATGTCCAATACCCGGCCCCTGGAAAATGCCCTGATCCTTCTGGATGCCCTGCTCCGCCACATGAAAAAAGGGGTGGAATTCACCTTTGAAACCAAGGATGTCATTGATATTCTCGACTCCGCCATTTTGACCCGTTCCGCCCCAAAACCAGATGCATCCCCAAAGGCCGCAATATCCCCCCCAAAAACGGATCTTCCGGAAGATGATAAAGGCCCAGACCCCCTATCAAATGAAGATATGGAAATCCTCATGGATTTCGTGTCAGAGGCCGAAGAAAACCTGGATTCAATAGAGGTGAACCTCATCGAACTGGAACAGGATCCTGAAGATATGGAAATCATCAACAATATTTTCAGACCGGTCCATACCATCAAAGGGGTGGCTGGATTTTTATCTTTGAAAAAAATCAACCAGCTGGCCCATACCACGGAGAATCTTCTGGACAGCGCCCGGAGCGGAGAATTCATGATCAATGACCTGGCCACAGATGCAATTTTAGAATCCGTGGACATGCTCAAAAAACTGGTGGGCCGTGTAAAGCAGGGACTTGCCAAAGGGGTAAAACCCAGCGATCATGATCTTGACATCAACCGGCTTCGGGACAAACTTGCCACCCTCCACCTCCGGCTGACCCAGGGGATCAAAGAACCCTTGGGTGAAATTCTGATCAAAAAAGGGGTGATTGACCAAAAAAGCCTGGACCAGACCCTGGAAACCCAGAAAAAATCCAAGCCGGATAAACGGATCGGTCAAATCCTGGTGGAAGAACACAAGGCAAAACCTGTTCAGGTGGCCCAGGCGCTGATGGAACAGAAAACAGAAAAGAGTGGCTGCCCAGCTTAAGGTCAGCACGGAAAAACTCGACGATCTTGTGGATTTTGCAGGGGAACTTGTCATTGCCCAGTCCATGCTCAAGCAAAAAGTCTCCCAAGACCCCTCACTGGTCCAGAGCGTCACCCATCTAGGACAGATTGTCTCCAATATGCAGCACATTGCCATGTCCATGCGGATGATTTCAATCAAGGCCACATTCATGAAAAGGATCCGCCTGGTCAGAGATCTGTCCAAAAAATCCAACAAGCCCGTGAACCTGACCATGAGCGGAGAAGAGACCGAAATTGACAGAAACGTGGTAGAGGCCCTGTACGAGCCCATGGTCCATATGATCAGAAATTCGGTGGACCACGGCATAGAACCCCTGGATCTGCGACGGAAAACAGGCAAACCGGACAAGGGAACCGTCCATTTGAGCGCCTATCACAAGGGCGGCAACATCATTATCGAAATCCAGGACGACGGCAAAGGTCTGGACCGGGACAAAATCCTTAAAAAAGGAGTTCAATCCGGGCTGATATCTGAGTCAGACCAGCTGACCGATGCCCAGATCTATGACCTCATTCTCCAGCCGGGATTTTCAACGGCCCAAAAAATCACGGATGTGTCAGGCAGGGGCGTGGGAATGGATGTGGTCAAATCCGGAATAGAACGGTTCCGGGGACACCTTAAAACCGAATCCCAAAAGGGCAAAGGAACCAAATTCACCATCAGCCTCCCCCTGACCCTGGCCATTATCGACGGCATGCTGGTCCGGGTGGGCAACGAAAAATATATGATCCCCACCACGGCCATCCAGCGGGCCTTTAAACCGGAACAAGATAATTGCTATACCGTAGAAGGCAAAGGTGAAATGATCAAGGAAAGAGACCGCCTCATTCCCATTGTCAGACTAAAGACCCTGTACTCGGATGAGCAGGACGATAAAGATATCTGGGACGGCCTGGCCGTGGTTGTGGAATCCAAAGACCAGCAAAAAGCCCTGATCATTGACGAACTTTTAGGAAAAGACGAATATGTGATCAAAAGCCTGGGCGGGAATCTCGAAGGAATTCAGGGATTTTCCGGCGGGGCCATTCTGGCCGACGGCAGGGTGGGGCTGATCCTAAATATCCACGGCATATTCCAACTCTCAGAAACCCAATAGCAGTCAAAACCGTATAAAGAGGAAGCCATGTCTGAAAAAACCATACTGGTTGTCAGTAGTGTCCGGTTAGGTTATTGCATATAAAAAGCATCTAAAATCATTGAAAAAACAGTCGGTTTTGTGTTGACAAATGTGCGTAAAAATTTTTGTGCGCCTTGAAAATTTAACTCAAGGAGCTCAAATGACGCACATCTCAGTCCCTAAAAAACAACTACGGTCCCTGAACTTTGACAATTTCAGGTGCCCTCTGATAAAGTCACTTTCAAAAGCACCGGAATTACAATCTCGAGGAGACCGCCCTTTAAAAATGACATTCGAAGACCAGATAAATGCTTTGGTTTATTTCCATCTTCAGGAGCACAAGTCTGCCCGACATTTAATTCAGGATCTCAAGGAGAATGTTTTTGCTAAAGAAAATATTGCGCCAGACGGTGGTATCAGCCGTAGTAGTTTCTGTGAAGCCATCAATCACAGGGGACTCGAACAACTGCAATTTATCTTTGAGGATCTTTATAAACAGGCTCTTGAGTGTCATCCGGGTGAACACGCCGAGTTAGGAGAGTTGGTTTCCATTGACGGTAGTCTCATAAATGCAGTCCTTTCAATGCACTGGGCGAACTACAGAAAAGGAAGTAAAAAAGCCAAAGTACATTGCGGATTTGACATTAATCACGGAATCCCAAACAAAATCTTTTTGACTGAAGGCAACGGCGCTGAACGCACCTTTGTTCCCAAAATAGTTTCCAAGGGGCAAACAGGTGTTATGGATCGTGGATATCAATCCCATAAAGAATTTGACCTGCTTCAGGAGCAAGGCAAACATTTTGTCTGCCGTATAAAAACCAGGACAACAAGAACAATTATTGATAACCACGAGACCCCTTCCGACAGCTACATTTTTTATGATGCACTGGTTAAACTTGGTACTCCGAATCAAAACCAGACGAAAAGGCCTGTTCGGGTTGTTGGCTATAAAATTGCTGGCGTCAAATACTATGTGGCAACTGACAGGCATGATTTAACAGCGGAACAAATAGCAACAATTTATAAACTCCGGTGGACCATTGAGGATTTTTTCAAATGGTGGAAAGAACATCTGAAGGTATATCATCTCATTGCCCGCAGTGAATACGGCCTTATGGTTCAGATTCTTGGCGGCCTTATCACTTACCTGTTACTGGCAATCCATTGCCAAAAACAGTTTAATGAAAAGGTCACGATCAAAAGAGTTCGGCAGCTGCGAACCGCCATTCTAAATGACCTGTTTGGCTGCGAGGAGCAGGGCTCTCATAGTTCAAACAGGGACAATATTGTCAAAGATCAAAAAATTATTGAGCAAGCAAAAACCTAACCGGACATCACTGACTGGTTGTAGATGATGAAACAAGCATTTTAAATATGTTTGAACTGGCATTTACAAATAAAGGGTATACGATCAGAACCGCAGCCAGTGCCGAACAAGCCCTTGAAATCCTTAAAACTGAAAAAATACTTGTGATGTTCCTTGACCTGAACCTGCCCGAGATGAACGGGATTGATCTGTGCCGGGCCATCAAACAAGAGATGCCCATGGCCATTCTCTATGCCCTGACCGGATATGCCTCCTTGTTTAAATTGTCTGACTGCAGAGATGCCGGGTTTGACGATTATTATAAAAAACCGGTGAGCATGTCCTGCCTTCTGGAGGCGGCCCAAACCGGATTTGAAAAAATAGATCGATGGAAAAATGTCTAAACCCCTAGTGGAATATACCAAAAAAGGATTGTTGGCCATCATCAATGCCCTGCCCATGGCCATACTGGTCATTGATCAGGATCGGTCTGTTCTTATATCCAACCAAAACGCCAAAATATTCACCAATAAAAAACAGCTCAAGGGCCGGGCCAGCGGAGAGGTTTTTGACTGCATCAATCATAAAAAAAATGCCAACGGATACGGGTTCAGCAGAGGTTGCGTTGACTGCAAATTAAAAAATGCCATTGAAACCACCCTGGCCCAGGGCCGGCCCAAATTCATGGTTGAAACCCAAAAGACCTTGATTGGTAAAGGGAAAAGAGATTTAAGGTTTTCCACCACCCCCTTAAAACTGGGCGGAAAGTCAGCGGTTCTCCTGTCCATTGAGGACCTGACTGAAAAAAAGGCCCATGACCGGGTCTGGGTGGAAAAAGAAAAGCTCACAACCGCCCTGGAAACCACCGGCGGAATTGCCCACGAATTCAGCCAGCCCATCCAGGTCATCATGGGATATTGTGAAATTTTATTGGATCAAAGGGGAATGGATGAAAAGACCGCTACGGCCCTGGCCAGTATCCAAAAAGAGGTGGATAAGCTGGCACGGCTCACCCATGACCTGACCAATATCACCCGGTATGAAACCAAGCCCTATCTGAAAAGCAAAATCATTGATATTAAAAAATCCACAGGAAAGGAATCATTGCCAGGGCAATGATTCCTTTCCCAGAGATGATGGGGTTTCCTTGGAACTAAACGGGCTAGAATGGAATATCGTCATCAGGAATGGGATCGGGTCCGCCTGCCATGCCCGGATTGGTCTGGCCCTGGAAATTATTTGAATTGGGGGCTTGCCCGCCCCGGTTTCCCTGGAAATTCTGGTTCTGGTTCTGATAACCGTCACCGCCCTGATTCTGGTATCCGCCACCGCCCTGGTTGTCGGAACGTCCCCCCAGAAACTGAAAATTTGATACCACCACTTCTGTGGTGTAATGGGTCTGGCCGTCTTTGTCCCAGGACCGGGTCTGAAGGCGCCCTTCAATGTATATCTGGCTGCCTTTGGACAGATATTTTTCACAGGTTTCCGCCTGCTTGCCAAAGACAACGATTCGATGCCATTCGGTTTTTTCCTGACGATCCCCGGTGTTCTTGTCTGTCCACTGCTCGCTTGTGGCAATGGAAAAATTCACCACGGCATTTCCCTGCTGGGAATACCTGATTTCAGGGTCCCTTCCCAGTCTGCCGATGAGCATGACCTTGTTTAAACCTGCCATATCTATACTCCTGTTGGTTGATATATGAATTAAATAATACATATGCGCATAGCCCGAAAAAATTGTCAATCCCGTGATGGTTCATGCCGGCACTTAAAGATAATTTCACGCCAGGCCATGACGGTCTTTCACCCCTAAATGCCTTGACAAAAAAGATGGCCTGCTTTATGTTGCTATTATAGTAGCAACATAAAGCAGGCGAGGCAAAGATGCAAAATAAATCCAAACTAACCTGTTTAGGCTTTTCCCAGTACGAAGCGGCCTGCTATATGGCCCTGGTGGGCAAACATCCCATCAACGGGTCCCAACTGAGCAAAGTTTCCGGGATTGCCCGGTCCAGAATCTATGATGTATTAAGAAATCTGATTGCCAAGGGCCATGTCATTGAAGTCCAGTCCGGACAATACGCCCCCCTGCCCTCTGATGAGCTTATCCGCCGCTTGAAAAGAGAATTTAAAACCAATATTGCCTCGGTGGAAAACGAAATTGCCAAGGTAGGCCGAAAAGAAGATTTTGAGTATGTATGGACCTTGACCGGTTATGACAATGTCATGGCCAAGGCCAAGGAAATGATCGAATCTGCTGAAAAGGAAATCTATACCAGATTATTTCCCGAAGCAGACCACCACCTGGCAGACGCTTTGGAAACGGCTGAAAAACGAGGGGTGGCCATTCGCTATATTGCCATGGGCAAAGTACCCAAACGGTTTGATGTCCAAGCCACCCACCCGGGCCAAAAAGAGCTGATCGCTAAAATCGGGGGAAGGTCATTTGATATTATCACAGATAAAAAAGAGGCGCTGGTGGGCATATTTGAAACCGATAATGAAGATGCCGCCCCCATTAACTGGACCCGAAACCAATGGTTTATCATTGCCAACCGGGACAGTCTCCGACATGACTTTTACCATTGCTTTTTAGAAAAGACCCTGGACAGAAACCAGGCCTTAACCCCGGAAGAAAAAAGAATTTACCAGCTTATAAAAGAGGACAATTAAAGGAGGTGAACCATGACAAGCATGAGAAAAATCCACTATTTTGACGGTTTCTCCAATGAGAGCGACCATACTATTTTTAATTTAGAGGAAGATTACGGCGCCCATCACTATGAGCGGATCAATTTGGTGGTCAGGCATGCCAAAGGATGCTGGCTTACCGATGACAAGGGCAAAAAATACCTGGACTGTTTGGCCGCATATTCGGCTGCCACCCCACCACCACCCCACCATCACCAATGCGGTCATGGACGCACTGATCGGCAACTATGCCTCGGTCCTCTCCAATGTAGTGTTTACAGATCCTCTGGGTATATTTTTGTCCGAAGCCGCAAAATTCGCTCCCCAGATGGCGCCCAGGTTCGGCAACTACGGCAACAAGGTTCTGCCCAAAAACGGAGGGGTGGAATCGGTTGAAACCGCGATTAAGGCCATGCGCTACTACGGGTTTAAACAAAAAAAGATTGTTGACGGAAAACAGGAAATCATCGTGTTCAACAATAATTTCCACGGCAGGACCATTTCGGTGGTCTCCTTTTCTTCGAGCAAAAAGTACAATGAGGGCTTTGGTCCCTTGACCCCGGGATTTGTCTCGGTTCCCTTTGGCGACCTTGAGGCGGTTAAAAAGGCCATCACCCCCAACACCTGAGGCATCCTTGTCGAACCCTTCCAAGGTGAGGGCGGCATGCTCATTCCGCCCAAGGGCTTTTTAAAGGGCCTTAGAACCCTTTCAGACGAGCATGACCTTCTCATGGTCTGTGATGAGATCCAGGTGAGCATGGGAAGAACGGGCAAGCGGTTCTGCTTTGAGCATGAAGAGATTGTGCCCGACGGAGTCATCCTGGGGAAAGCCCTGTCCGGGGGTCTGGTGCCTTTGTCCGTATTCATCACCAATGCCCGGCTCATGGACATGATATTTTCAAAAGGCTCGGACGGTTCCACATTCGGAGGCTATCCCCTGGCCTGTGTGGCCGGTACAGCCGCCCTCAAGGTTTTTGAAGAAGAAGGCCTGGCAGAGCAGTCTGCTGCAAAGGGAAAGATCCTTAAAAAAAGAATCATGGAAATCGGGAACCGTTCCTCCCACGTCAAAGAGGTCCGGGGCAAGGGCCTTTTCATCGGCATTGAAGTCAAAGAGGGCAATGCCATGGATTTTTGCCGCAAACTCCTGGACCTGGGTCTTGTGGTCAATGACAGCCATGGCCATACCATCCGGATTTCTCCTCCCCTGGTCATCAATGAAAAAGAAATGGACTTTATGGTCGATTGCCTGGAACAGGTACTGGTCTCCTAACCAACTGCATTTTTTCGTCATTTATCCCGGCAGAAAAAGATCTCTGCCGGGATTCTTTTTTTCTCCCATTCCTTGCTTGACAAAATTTTCCTGATCTGGTTGAGATAGATATCTGTCCGTTGATTTGAACCGATTTACCTGACAAAGGAAAAGCATATGAAATCCCGGATTTTGGACTGGGTCTGGAATGGTTTTTGTTTAATTCTGACCACCTTGTTGATCTCCAGCTGTATCTCCTTTTCCCAAAAAACCTCAGGCCCGGACAAGGCCAATTCCACCCAGAACCGGGTAGCACCCGAGGAACTCCATGCGGCGGTCATCTCCTATGCCAACCGTTTTTTTGCCACCATTGCCCAGGCATCCGTAGAGTTTGAAAAAGCCCTGCCCACCCCGGGGCATCGCTGCTGGACATGACGGTGATCACCACCCTTAACAGGATCATCTGGGAAGAGTATTGGCGGCCCCAGGTCTTTGGCAACCCGGCAACCATCATGGTGGATGCCTTTGCCTCCCTTGAAAAAGATATCTGGTCCCAGGCGGCCACGGTCATGACCCCCCCTCAAAGGGATGAACTCATGGACCTGATCCACTCCTGGAGGATCAACCCCCCCGCCAGGTGGCCGTGGATTATATCCGGTTCTCCGATTTTGGTAATATCGGAAAAAAACCCAACCTAAAAGCAATCCAGAGGCCCGGCGGACTCCTGGCCCCCATAAGGGAGGCCACCGAAGCGGTTGACGAGGTCAGCCAGACAGCCAAAAAACTCGGCCATTTGGCTGAGTCCCTGCCCGATCAAGTGACCCTGGAACGCAAGGCCACTCTTGACCAGGTGGATCAGATTCTCTCAAAAGAACGCAAGGCCATTTTAGCCAATGCCTCGGACCTGATCAAAAGGGAAAGAGAGGCCCTGGTCAAGTCCCTTTCGGCAGAAGAGGCCAATGCCGTGCTCCAGGGACTCAACCAGACCCTGGACCGGCTGGACAAAAGCTTTGATCAAATGAACAATGCCCTGGCAACGGCAGACCATCTCATCCTCAACAGCCGGGAAACAGGGATGGTGTTCAATGACCTGATCCTTTCCGTGGACAGACTGGCTGAAAAATTTTCAGCCCAGCCCGGCCAGGATCCGGGCAAACCATTTGACATCAACGACTATATCAGGGCCATGAAGCAATTTGAAACCGCCTCTGAAAAACTCAATACCCTGGTGGTCTCCTTAAATAAAAACACGGATGAATTATCCATTAGCCTGTTAAAGCAGTTCAACGCTTCGGCAGAAGAACGGGTGAACCCCAAACAGCGGACCTGAACCCCTGGGACCCAAGCTCGTTCAAATGTCTTGACAACTTAACAAATTTTCTTTATCATGCCCTCATTTTAATCCACTTAAACATGAGGCAGCCATGCTCAACTCCCAATCCCCGGTGCCACTATACCACCAGCTGGCGGAAATTCTCCAGGACCGGATCCGTTCAGGCACCTACGGCCCAGGCGAAATGATCCCTTCGGAAATCGGTCTGGCCAAACAATACGGTATCGGCAGACCCACGGTGCGCCAGGCCATGAATCTTCTGGTTCAAAAAGGGTTGATCCAGAGAAAACGGGGGGCCGGCACCTTTGTGAAAAAGCCCTCGCCCAGGATTGATCTTTTTTCCCTGGCCGGCACCTCCCAGGCCTTTTCAACCCGGGGCATCCCCATTAAGACGAAAATCATCACCCCCATACACCAGGAAACAATCAAAACCGATGTAAACAATCCCTTTCACGGCAGTCCTGCCTTTTGCCTCTCCCGGCTGACCCTGGCCCAGGACTGCCCTGTGCTGTTAGAAGAAATTTTCATGGACACCGAATTGTTTGCAGGCATTGAAAAAATGGATCTTACAAACCAATCCCTTGCCCAGATCGTCTCTGAACAATACTATCTGAACCCCAGGGACGGCAGCCAGCAGTTCACGGTGGAAAACCCGGGGGTCCACAGGGCACAGCTTCTGGGACTTTCTCCCCAGGAACCTATCCTGGTCGTGCGCAGGGAGATCAACTTCCCGAAGGCTTCCAGGGCCATTTTCTCTCTTTTATTCTGCCGGACCGACCAGTTTGCCTTTTCCCAGACCATCCGGGGAGAGAGTTGATATGTATTTTCCCCGATTAACCTTTGAATTGGAGAACCCCATATGAAAGACCGCGGATATTACGGCCCCTTTGGCGGGGCATTTCTGCCCGAAATCCTGGTGGCCACCTTTGAGGAATTAGAGGCCCGGTTCAGGCAGATTAAAAATGATCCTGATTTCTGGAAAATATATGAAACCCTGATGGCATCCTATTCCTGTAGGCCCACCCCCCTGACCTATGCAGACAATTTAACCCGGCATTTTAAGGGGGCCAAAATCTATATTAAGCGGGAAGACCTCAACCACACCGGTGCCCACAAGGCCAACAATGTCATGGGCCAGGGGCTTTTGGTCAAGCAAATGGGAAAAAAACGAGTGATTGCTGAAACCGGGGCCGGCCAGCACGGGGTGGCCACGGCCACCATGGCAGCCAAGTTCGGGTTTGACTGCACCATCTACATGGGTGAAGTGGATGTCCTGCGCCAGCGGCCCAATGTCTTCTGGATGGAACAGCTCGGGGCCACGGTTGTTCCGGTCAAGGACGGGACAAGGATTCTCAAAGACGCTATCAATGAAGCCTTCAGGGACTGGGTCACCCACATGGACACCACCCACTATGTCCTGGGTACGGCCTGCGGCCCCCATCCATTTCCCGAGATGGTCTCCTATTTCCAGTCCATCATCGGTAAAGAGACCCGCAAACAGATCATGGAAATTGAAGGCCGGCTGCCTGACCGGGTATATGCCTGTGTGGGCGGCGGATCCAATGCCATGGGGCTGTTTTCCGGTTTTCTGGATGACCCGGTTGAGCTTGTGGGGGTGGAAGCCGGGGGCAAGGGAATCGACTCAAGCCTCCATGCATCAAGGCTTTGCTCCGAGGATGCCAGCCACGGCATTGCCCAGGGCTACAAAACCTATTTTCTCCAAAATGAAGACGGCCAGATGAAAGAGACCCATTCCATATCCGCAGGCCTGGATTATGTGGGGGTATCTCCCATCCTGGCCCAGATGCATGATGAAAAAAAGGCAAGGTTTGAATATGCCACCGACGACGAGGTGGTGGCAGCCCTCAAGCTGACCATGCAAAAAGAGGGAATCATCCCGGCCCTGGAATCTTCCCATGCCTTTGCAAGGGCATTTAAAGAGGTCCCCCTCATGTCCAAGGACGAGATCATCATCATCAACCAGTCCGGCAGGGGGGACAAGGACATCTTTACCGTGGCCGATGCAATTGGCGATCCCAAATGGAAAGAATTTATCAAACTCAAAGCAGGAGAATACGATGAATAAGGGCCTTGAATCCCATATCCAAGACCGGCTCAAACACAAAGAGATCCTCTTGATGACCCATATTGTCATGGGATATCCCTCGTTTGAAGCCTCCTACGAGATTGTCAGGCAGATGGTGGATGCAGGCGTGGATCTCATGGAACTCCAGATACCCTTTTCAGAGCCCATGGCAGACGGTCCCGTGATTTTAAAGGCAAACCAGCAGGCCCTTGAAAGGGGCGCCACCGTCCAAAAATGCCTGGACTTTGCAGAACGGGCAGCCCAAGAGTTTTCCATCCCCTTCTTGTTCATGAGCTATGCCAATATTCTTTACAAATACGGAATGGATGCCTTTGCAGAACAGATGGCCCAACGGGGGTTAACCGGGGCCATTGTGCCGGATCTCCCCCCGGAAGAATCCAAAGACTACATCACCGCCATGGAGGCCCATGCTCTTTCCCCCATTTATATATTTTCCCCTGAAACCGCTGACAAGAGAATGAAAACCATTGATTCGGTCTCCCAAGGCTTTATCTACTGCCTGGCCAGAAAAGGGGTGACAGGAAAAAACACCGATTTTTCCCAGGACATGGCCGCCTATCTTGCCCGATGCCGCAAGGCCACGAACCTCCCACTGGCCGTGGGTTTCGGGGTCAAGGACAAGGCCGATATCGACTTTCTCAAGGGAAAGGCCGATATTGCTGTGATCGGATCCCAGACCATCCGGGAGGTGGATGAAAAAGGGGTGGATGCCACAGGCCCCTTTATCCGCAGCCTGGTCTGAGTTTCTTTTTCTGATCCCCCTCTGGATGGATCAGACAGAAATATGGTCCACCACAAAGGGAGTGGACCGAATGCCCACGCTCTGTTTGACCACCCAGATCCGGGCCATGGGAACGGCCTCTCCATTGATGTTGGTCATATTGGGCAGTTCCTCTGCAAATCCGATATCTGCAATCTTAAATTCATAATAAAAGGTGTTGTCCGTAAAAGGATCGGCCACCAGGATAAAGCGTTCCGGGTCATAGGGATGTTTTCTGGGGGAACCTGAAAAAGGGATATGGGTATTTTTGTCAATGTTTTGATCCTTGCCATAGGCCTGGATCTCAAATTTTTCCCGGGTATCAAAAGAAGAAATAGTCATGAAGGTCTCCTTTGCATTTGAGTCTAACCCGGCATCTCTGGATCTCATAAATGACAAAACCCAATGGGTAAACTCCGGGCTGATTTCAATTATACACCCGAAACCCGTTTCCCTTCAATAGAACTTAAATTAAAAAATCCGGGCCAGAAATTTTTTATCCTTTGTTGTCATGACCTGCTCACACTGCCATCCGTGGAACTGGGCATAAAAGGCCAGGGTGGCATAATCAATATAAAGCCAGTCAAAGGGATCCCCGCAGATATTGCCATAGGACATGGTAAATTGAGTTTCACCGTAATAGGTGTCGGTCTCGCCCGGCACCAGGGCCTGACGGGTATACATGGCGCTCAGGTCCGTAGAATCAACAACCACCTGGCCGCCCCGGGACAACAGGGAACGGATCTTCTGGAAAAAAAAATTCAGTCCCTCAATGGAGCCGCAGATGCCGATACCGTTCATGAGCATGAGCAGGGTGGTAAACCTCTGGTTTTCTAAAGAAAAAAGGCTGGAAAAAATCCTCTGCTCCACCCTTCTTTTTTCCAGAACCGCCATGCACCCGGGGGAGATGTCCAGGGCCGTCACATCAGCCCCGGCCTTCTGGAGAGCCAGGCTGTGACAGCCCGACCCTGCGCCCACATCCAGGATGCGGCCCCGGCATACCCCCAGGGCGGTCTGTTCAATATCGCTGAATTCATCCCGGAACATGGTCTTTCCACGCATTTTGGACATGTCCAGCACAGGGGATTCCACCCGGACATAGGCAGTCTTATCCCCGTTGTAATAATCCTTGAGCATGGCGCCCAAAGGATCTTTATCCGGTAAAAGAACAGATCCCGTCATTTGATTTCATTCCAGGCCTTTTTGCTTTTATGAATCTTTTTTTGGACATTGGCCCAGGTCTTTGTTTTTAAAAACGACTGGGAATACTGCTCGAGCATGGTTAAAAACATTTCATAGGGAAGGGTGAATGAAAGCTCGTCTGTTTTAAAAAATTTCCTGGCCGACGGGTCCCACCCCCCGACCACGGCCCGGTGTTCCCCTTTTTGAAGATAGTGCATGGGCCAGGCCACAAGGCTGCCGCAGGCCGCTGACCAGGGAGATGCCACCACCTCGGGATCATGGGTCACATAACAGGCCAGCTGATGAAGGCCGCACAGAGCTTCAGGCCGGATAAAAAACGAAACCAGAACCGGGGTTTCATTTTCATTAAACAGGGTCACAGGTTTGAACACGCAATAGGGTTCAGGCGCAGGAACCGGGTCCACCTGGTTAAAAATATGGGCAAGGGTCTCCGGGGAATCGCAATACAACTCGCCCTCCATCTGGCCGGGGACCCCGGTGGAGACATAATCGATAATGGTCTGAGTCTGGGGTTTGTTGAACCCCAGCCAGAATGCCCCGCCAGGACAGCCGAAATGCCGGGCGGAAAAAAAAGCGGCGGTCTGTTTTTTCCGGGCCAGCCAGATCTTGCCCAGAACACAGGAAAAATTGGAAAAGATCTTTTGCCAGTTAATCGCATTGTTTTTTTCTTTTTCCCTTGTGGGCAAATCCAAAGGATCAGGGCAATATCCCTGTTCTGGTTGTTCTTTGCTGAAAAAAATGCCCATGGGCGGTTCGTCCAGGCCGAGACAATCTAAAAATCCGGGCAATGCTGCCAATTGTTTCTTATCCATACAAGCCCCCTAATTTAAAAAAATTACATCATCATGTATCCTTTTTTCAATTAAAGTCAATCCTTGAACAGGAGAAAAAAGGCGAGTTTACCCTTCCATAAACCAGGCCCATTGCCAAGAAATAATTTAATTTAGGGTACCTCTAATCATCAGGCTCTTGGTTTGAGTTCAAGACGCAGACAAATTTTAACCACAGGCATACATTGAGTATTCCGAGGATTACAATTTGCCTGCAACGAAGAAATCGAGCCAAAAGACAATTATTTAGAGGTGGCCTTTAATCCATATGATCTGATATAAGAACCCTAACCCAATGCTTTTAACCTGAGAGATTAGGAGATTGATGCAATGAAACCCGGATTCATTCATATGTGTATTGTTTTAATAACCGCCCTGGTCATGGGTACCGGCTGTGCCACAGCCTATTATTCGGCCATGGAAAAAATGGGCAAGGAAAAACGCCATCTGCTCAAGGACAATGTGGAAGATGTTCAGGAGAGCCAGACCCAGGCCCAAAAAGAGTTTAAAGATGCCCTGACCCGTATCAAAGAAATCACCAACTTTAAGGGCGGAGACCTTGAACTCTTTTATGACCGGCTGAAGGCAAGTTATGAAGACTGCGAACAGAGGGCTGCCCAGATTGAAAAACGGATCACCCGGGTGGAAACCGTTGCTGCCGATCTTTTCAGCGAATGGAAAACCGAAATCAGCCAGATCAATGATACCCGCCTGAAAAATGCCAGCAAGGCCTCTTTGTCAGAGGCCAAGGCCAAATACCAGAAATTGTCCGCTGCCATGAACCAGTCCACCCGAGGCATGTACCCGGTACTGGCCAAGCTCAACGACTATGTGCTCTATCTCAAACACAACCTCAACGCCCGTGCCGTAGGGGCCCTGGGCGGTGAAATGGTCTCCATTGAAAAAGAGGTGGGAGAACTGATCAAAGAGATGAATGTCTCCATTTCAGAAGCAGAGCATTTTATTAAAACATTTTAATTGCCGGAGAAATAGTTATGAAGGTGGATGGAAAAGAGATGAGACCCATCTGGTTTAACAAAAAAACCCAACGGGTCCAGGTCATTGACCAGCGGTTTTTACCCCACGAACTCATCATTGAGGACCTGACCTCTGTGGATGAAGTCATCCATGCCATCAGGGAAATGTATGTCAGGGGCGCCCCTCTGATCGGGGCCACAGGGGCTTTCGGGGTCTATGTAAGCCTGGTCCAGGAGAAAAACAACGGCGCAGATGATGCCTGGTTTACCTCGGAGTGCGACCGCCTGAAAAAGGCAAGACCCACCGCCACAAACCTGGTCTGGGGAGTTGACCGGGGCATGGATGCGGCCATTCAAGAATCAAACTATGAGGACCGGGTTGACACGGCATTGAAAAAGGCCCTTGAGGTGGTGGAAGAAGAGGCAGTCAACTGCCGAAAAATCGGGGAATACGGCCTGTCCATCATCAAAAAGATTGCAGAACAAAAAAACGGAGAACCTGTCAATATCCTCACCCACTGCAATGCCGGGTGGCTGGCCTGCATTGAATACGGAACCGCCACGGCCCCCATGTACACGGCCTTTGATGCCGGCATCAACATCCATGTCTGGGTGGATGAGACAAGGCCCTTGAACCAGGGATCCAGGCTCACGGCCTGGGAGCTTGGCAAACACGGGATCAGCCATACCGTAATCACGGACAATGCCGGGGGCCATCTCATGCAGCACAAGATGGTGGACCTGGTCATCGTGGGTACGGACCGGACCACCCGGGCCGGGGATGTGGCCAATAAAATCGGCACCTACCTCAAGGCCCTGGCAGCCAGGGACAATGAGATTCCCTTTTACGTGGCCCTGCCCTCGTCCACCTTTGACTGGGAAATCACAGACGGTGTCAAAGACATTCCCATTGAAGAACGGGACCCGGACGAGATCCGCTATGTCCAGGGACTTTGCAACGGCAAAATCCAAAAGGTTCTGGTGCCCCCTGAAACCAGCCCTGGGGCCAACCACGCCTTTGACGTGACCCCGACCCGCCTTGTCACAGGCTTTATCACGGAACGGGGCATCTGCCGGGCATCCGAAGAGGCCATTATGGGACTGTTCCCGGATAAAAAAAAGAAGTGAGCCGCCGCCTTAAAATCCTTTACCCCCAACCCTGGGCTCTGTTCTGACCGGGCAAATTGCCCGGTCAGAATAAAAAACCTGGGATAATTTGAGCAATACGCCCAAAATCGAACCAGGATAGTTCATCTGCGGCGTTGCAGACCGTTCGCAGTAAAGTCTATAGGGCTTCAAGGCCAGGCGCCTTGCAGTTAAAACAAAATTGATTCGTGAAATATTCATGATAAGGCCCATCGCCCTGTGAAACTAGGTATTGACAAGCCAAGGGCAAATAGGTCAAATTAAGGAATAACCTTTAACCGGAACCAAGTGAAATCAATACAAGATGAACACCCTTACAGACCTGGAAAAAAAAATAATTTCCCTGCTCCAGACCGATATCCCGGTGGTCAAACGGCCCTTCCTTGAAATGGCTCAAAAAATAGGCATTACAGAGGATGAATTTTTAGAGGTCCTCAACAACCTCAACGCCAAAAAGATCATCAGACGGTTCGGAGCCACGCTCAAGCACCAGAATTCCGGGTACAAGGCCAATGCCATGGTGGCCTGGAAAGTACCTGAAGAGCGGGTTGAAGAGGTGGGCAACACCATGGCCTCGTTCAGGCAAGTCACCCATTGCTACCGCAGAAACCCTTGCAAAGACTGGGAAAACAACCTGTACACCATGGTCCATGCCGGCACAGAAGAAGAGTGTTACGCCATTGTTGAAAAAATCTCCAAGGCCATAAAAGAAGAGACCTATACCCTGCTGTTTTCACGGCAGGAGCTGAAAAAAACCTCAATGAAGTATTTTGAAGACTGATCCCCCCCATATTCTCTGCATCAATCCCTGGATCCACGATTTTGCAGCCTTTGATTTCTGGGCAAAACCCCTGGGACTGCTCTCCCTGGCCGCCATTTTGCGACAGAACCGGGTCAAGGTCTCTTTTATGGACTGCATGGACAGGTTCCATCCCCTGCAGACCCGGCCCGGTAAAATTCTTTGGGACGGCAGGGGACCCTTTGACAAAACCCCCATTCCCATTCCAGAGGACCTGGCCTTTTACCTTGAAGATGAGACCCGGGCCTTTTGCCGGTACGGCACCCCAAAAGAATGGATTGAGCAGGACCTGCTGGCCATGGAACCGCCGGATCTGATCATGGTCACCTCGTTGATGACCTATTGGGCCTCAGGGGTGGCCCAGACCATTGAACTGGTTAAACATTTTTTCCCGGAGGTGCCCCTGGTCCTTGGGGGGATTTATGCAAGCCTCTGCCAGGACCATGCTGAACAATTTTCAGGCGCCGACCGTGTGGTAACCGGCCCGGGGGAAACCATCCTGGCCGATTTGGTAGAAGAATTCACAGGATTTAAAATGACCTGCCTGCCAGACCCAAAAGATCTGGACACCAGTCCCTTTCCGGCCCTGGACCTCCAAAATCACATGGCCTATGCCCCCATCCTCACCTCCAGGGGATGCCCCTTTTCCTGTGAATACTGCGCCTCTTCCTTTTTAGAACCCCGGCTGAGAAGAAGATCCCCGGATCATGTGTTCAAAGAGATCTGCCATTGGCATGATCATTTCAACATCAAGCACTTTCCCTTTTACGATGATGCCCTGCTCATCAACCCCAAAAACTATGCCTTTCCTTTGCTGGAAAAAATTATTGGGGCGGACCTGGATCTGAACTTTCACACCCCCAATGCCCTTCACATCCGTGAAATCAATCCCAAAGCCGCCCGTTTGATGTTCCAGGCAGGGTTTAAGGCCATCCGCCTGGGCCTTGAAACCACCAATTTTTCAAAGGAACGCCACCATGATGTCAAGGTCAGGGCAGATGAATTTTTTGCAGCGGTTCAAAGCCTGAAAGATGCAGGGTTTCAAAAGGAGCAGCTCGGGGCCTATCTGCTCTGCGGCCTGCCGGATCAGGATCTGGAGGATGTAAAAAAATCCATGGATCTGGTCAAGCAGACAGGCATCCTTCCGGTCCTGGCCTACTACACCCCCATCCCCCATACCCCCATGTGGGAGGAGGCCTTGGCCTGCGCCCGGTTTGACCTCAGCGCCCATCCGGGGCTGACAAACAACAGCCTTTTTCCCTGTGTGACCTCCCAAAAGGATCTGGACCGTATTTCCCAATTGAAAAAGATGCAAAAATAGCGTATATCCCGCTAGGTTTGTAAGTATTTTATGGCACCCAAATATATTTAATAAAACAGGCCGGTTGGATTGAACAACCGCCCTAAGATTTGCAGATGATTGTATTTGATCTTGAATGTCTGAACGGACATACATTTGAAGGATGGTTCGAAGACCGGGCCGATCTTGACCAACAACAGGAAAAAGGCCTGCTCCAATGCCCTGTTTGCGACAGCTTTTCTGTTGTGCCCAAGCTTTCTGCCGTGGCCATTAAAACCTCGTCTTCATCACCTTCTCCCCAGGCCCACCAGGCCATGCAGGCCAACGAGGAAGCCCTGGCCGAATTCACTGAAAAAGTAGCAGAATTTGTGGAAAACAACTATGAAAACGTAGGTTCCTCCTTTGCCAAGGAAGCCCTTGAAATGCACTATGGGGCCAAGGACGTCAGGAATATCAGGGGCACCACCACAAAGGAAGAGGAAAAAACCCTGGAAAAAGAAGGGGTCCAGGTCTTTAAGGTCCCGGTTAAAAAAGAAAACCAGGATTTGAATTAATCTCCCCCCTCTCTAAACCAAACTTAATCAGGCCAGGTGTCGCTGAGGCGATATCCATTGGGCCAGGGATCTTCCGGGTCCAGCATATGCTGGTGAGTGCCGGTAATCCAGGCCCGGCCCGAAATCACAGGCAGAATGGCCTCTAGTCTCCCCAGTTTCACCTTGGATTCAATGCGGCAAAAAAACCGGGATCCGATCACAGATTCTCCGATATAAGCGTCCCCAATCTTGAGCATTCCCCTTTTGGCCAACACCGCCATCCGGGCGGAGCATCCCGTGCCCGTGGGGGAACGGTCCAGCTTTCCCGGCTGAATGGCCACAGCGGTCCTGCCCTTAAGGATTCCCTTTTCCCGGGTCAGGGGGGCTGCGATCTGGCAAAAGGAAATATGGTTCCAGTCAGGATTTTCAGGATGTTCAAACCCCAGCTTCTCTGTTGCGGCATGGGTAATTTTGATTCCCATCCGGGCCATGTCACGGGCCTCGTCCGGCCGGACCTCAAACCCTAAATCCTGGGCATTCACAATGACAAACGAATCGCCCCCGTAGGCGGTATCCACCTTTAGGGTCCCCATGCCTTCAACTTCCAGGGGGGCATCCAGGGCCAGGGCAAAAGAGGGCAGGTTGTGGATGGTCATCTGCCTGACCCTGCCCGCCCGGCACTCGGCCACGGCCCTGATCAGCCCGCCCGGGGCTTCCAGGGTCAGAACCGTTTCAGGCTCTTCCATGGGCAGAATCCCTGTCTCCAGCAGCACGGTTGCCACACAGATGGAGTTGGATCCGGACATGGGCGGGGTATGTTCCGGCTCCATGATGATCCATCCCATCTGGGCATCTGGATGCTTGGGCGGCACCAGAAGATTCACATGACGGAACACACCCCCCCTGGGTTCATTGAGCATAAACTGCCTCAAGGTATCATCCTCGGCAATCCATTTGGACTGTTCCCACAGGGTCTTGCCCGGAGGCGGCGCCACCCCGCCCACAATCACATCCCCGACTTCGCCTTCAGCATGGCAGCTCACCGTATGAATCACTTTAGATGTTTGCATAACGCTTTGCCTTTATACATTAACAGGTCATAAAAAATCCGCCATTTTCAACTACCATTTATTCTTTCCGGACTCCAGAGATTTGTTTTCCGGACATGGGTATGCATTGCGCAGACTTGATCTAAATTTTTTTTTTGCAATTCTGCCCAAACAAAACCGCTTGAGCAGCCAACTGCCTTTTTTGAGGTACAAAAAGTCGGGAAAACAATACGTTCGTTTTCCCGGCAAAATTTAATCCAATGAAAAAACGTGTCACTAAATTCTGTTACTATTCTCCGGGCTTGCCTGTCTCGTCCCACCCCCTTGCCTTGTAATACTCCTTTAAAAGCTGGTTCATGGTGTCTCGGGTGATCACCCGGTTGGTTTCGGGAAGGAATTCTTTATGAAATCGCTTGGGCAGGTGGTCATCTTCCGGGATGAGTCCTTCCCTTATATTGAACCGTCGGATATCATCGGAAACCGTTGTTGCAATTTTACGCATCCCTTCTGTGTCAAGCTCCAGGCCCGTGACTCCTTTAATCATGGTGGAAAGCTCTTCCCACTGGTACATGTCTCTGTAAAAACGACAAAGAATAAAGGTGTCAAAAAGCGTCAGCCGGTCTTCCCATTCGGCAAAAACTTCGGCCTTGCCTTCAATTTTATCCTTTTCAACAATGCCTGCAAGTTCGGGTTTATAAAAGGTGGCACGAAGGTGGCAGGCCCCTCTGGGCGATGATCCATAGGCAAGTCCCATTCCCGGAAGTACCCTGGGGTCATATCCTGCAGGTTCCAAACCTTTGACATGGATGGCCTGATCTTCCATATCCCATTCCCTGGCCGTTGCAATAATCCCTTTTGCAAGGATATCCCCGATACCTTTTCGTGCAGAGATATCTTTTAACAGGTTGCTGATCTTGTCGGTCTGCCCGTAATCAATATCGTATTTCACCCTTCCCTGGCGTACGGCTTCAATGGTAAAGGCGGCCAGGTTTCCGCCGGTAATTGTATCCATGCCAAGCCGATCACATTTATCATTAAGAAAGATAATATCTTCAATGGTTTCAACACCGCAAAGTCCGCCAAAAGCATAGATGGTTTCATATTCCGGACCTTCAAGGGTCAGACCTTTGTGCCTGCCTTCCTTGACCGTGGAAAGCCGTCCGCAGGCCATGAAACATTTCAGACAGGAACTGGGCTTGACCTCGCACCGTTCGTGAAGCGCCTTGGCGTTGATCTGGTCCTGGTGAGGGACGGTTCCTTTTTTCCAGTATTCAGAAGGAAACCCCTTTACGCTGTGCATGATATCAACCAGCATAGGCGTACCCATGGTCTTGTAGGCAAAAACCCCTGGATCATCCTTTGACCGTTTTGCAAGGGTTTTATTAAACGCCTTTACAATACCTGGATGGGCCACTGTTTTTTTGGCGTTACCCCTGAATGCAATGGCTTTTATATTTTTCGAACCCATAACCGCCCCCACACCCGTCCGGCCGGCACTCCGCCAATAATCATTCTCAATCACGGCAAAGCTGACAAGATTTTCTCCTGCAGGACCGATGGTAATCACGCCGCATTTGGTTTTTCCGGACCGGTTCTTTTTTATCCAGTCTTTGACCCGGTCTTCTGTTTCCATGCTGTCCAGGCCCACAAGATCATCTGCCGGATGAAACGCCACGCTGGCATCTGAAACCTCTAACCAGACTGGCCGGTCAGCCTTTCCGTGGATCATAATCGCATCCATGCCTGTTGCTGCGATATATTCGCCAACGGTGCCCCCGGAATAGGATTCTGAATAAAAACCGGTCTGGGGGGATTTTGTGTATACCCCGTACCGGCAGGACCCCCACAACGATGTGCCTGACATGGGGCCGGTGGTAAAAATCAGATGGTTGTCAGGACTTAACGGATTAACCCCGGCAGGATTATTCTCAAGCAGAAGATGTGTGGCCAGCCCTTTTCCACCCAGTTTTTGTTCAAGCACGGAATCCTGAAGGGATGTGATTTCAAAGGATTCCTGTGATGCATTTACCCGGAGCAGTAGATTGTAAAAACCAAACATATGATATGGATCTCCTGTTTTTTATAAAAGGGGTCCTCGGATTAGAGGACTTTCCTATAAATATCTTCTGCATCCTTGACCGTCAAGGTTCTTGGGTTGTTCGCCAGAAGCCGGGTCACTTTCATCACGCCTTGGGCCAGCATAAAAATATCGGAATCTTTAATACCGAAATCAGCCAGGTGTCTGGGAATTTGCAGGTCTTGGGTAAGATCCTTCATTGCATTCAGGGCAAGCTGGGCAGACTCTTTAATGTTCAATCCCTGTGTGTTTTCACCCAGAATATCAGCAAGGTGGGCAAATTTTTCAAGGTTGCCAAGCATGTTAAACTCCATGACCGGGATCAGCATGATGCTGTTTGCCACGCCGTGGGGAATATGGAATTCAGCCCCAATGGGATATGCAAATGCATGGACTGCGGTGACGCCTGCGTTGGCAAATGCCATCCCGGCCAGCATACTGCCCTCAAGCATAGCTGCCCTGGCTTCAATGTTTGCGCCGTTTGAAAAAGCAGTTCGGATATGGCTGCTGATCATATGGATCGCTTCACATGCCAGAAGATCGGTCATTGGATTTGCATCTTTGGAGGTGAAGGCCTCAACTGCGTGAATAAAGGCATCATGCCTGTGGCAGCGGTTACCTGGGGCGGAAGCCCTGTACACAATTTCGGATCAAGAATGGCAATATCCGGAAACAGGTAGGGGCTGACAATTCCTTTTTTTAACTTTTCATTCTGGTCGGACAGGATGACAATGGGGGTGACTTCGGATCCGGTGCCGGCAGTGGTAGGAATAATAATGGTTTTTAATCCTGGTTTGAGGACCAGATCAATACCCACATAGGAGGCAATATCGCCATGGTTTGTGGCCAGAATTGCGGCAATCTTGGCTATGTCAATGGGGGATCCGCCTCCGATACCAATCACCAGGTCCGCACCTATGGATTTAACCTGTTCGGCCGCTTCAACTGCAATTTCAAGCCTGGGATCGGGTTCGACCTTGTCAAATCGTGAAAACTCGATACCGGCATTTTTCAGCAGGGTTTCAAGTTTTTCAACAATGCCTGCTGTCACCAGGCCTTTGTCTGTAACAATCATTATTTTTTTACAGTTCAGGCGGTTTATTTCATCAATTGTATTGGCAATTGCACCGGCACCATTGATTATTCTCGGTGTTGTCTGAAAAATTCGTATTGCGTTCATTTGTTTTTTACTCCTGTGGGTCATATTTAAAAATCAGACAGCCAGATAGGTCTTGTGGATGTCTTTTTGTTCGCCGAATTCCTGCACACTGCCGCCGTAGACCTTATGTCCCTTGTCAATGACGATTATCCGGTCTGAGACAGCCAGTGAAAATTTTAAATTCTGCTCTGAAAGCAAAATGGTTGTACGGGTTGTTTTAAGGGAAAGCACCAGTTCCTTGAGGTCACCAACAATGACCGGGGAGAGCCCTTCAGTGGGTTCATCCAGCAAAAGGACATCCGGATTTCCCATCAGGGCTCTGGCAATGGTCAGCAACTGCTGTTCTCCGCCGGACAATGTGCCGCCCATCCGGTTGACCATGTCCTTTAAAATCGGAAAAATTTCCAGGACAGAGTCAAGGTCCCACTGTCCTTTGCGGCCCGGAACCTTACCCAGCTCAAGATTTTCTCTTATGGTAAAGGGTCCCAGAATTCTTCTGTCTTCAGGCACAAATCCCAGCCCGAGCCGGGCCATTTTATAACTGGAAAACCCTGTACAGTCATTTTCCTTGAATGTCACGGTTCCGGTTTTCGGCGGTGTCAGCCCCATGAGAGTTCTGAAGGTGGTTGTTTTTCCGGCCCCGTTCCTGCCCATGAGACAGACAGTTTCTCCCGGTCTGACATCCAGGCTCAGATCAAAGAGAATATGGCTCCTGTCGTAGTAGGTATTAAGATTTTTTGCCTTGAGAATATATTCCATCAGAGTTCCTCCCCAAGGTAGGCCGTGACCACTTCCTTGTTGTTTTGAATGTCTTCGGGAGTACCTTCGGCGATCAGAGTTCCCTGTTGCAATACCCTTACAGTCTGGGCAATGTCAAAAACCATGTCCATGTCGTGTTCGATAAATATGAGCGTCAGATTAAATTCCTTCCAGAGTTTTTTAATCAGATTCCGGGTGGTTACCCGCTCTTCCGGACTCATCCCGGCAGTGGGTTCGTCCAGCATGAGCAGTTTGGGTTTCAATGCCAGGGCAACGCCGATATCAAGCAGTTTTTGATCACCATGGGCCAGCTCAAATGCAAACCGGTCGGCTTGTTTTTCAAGCCCCAGGTTTTCAAGCAGTTCATATACATAATCCGTGGCGCGTTTAAATTTCAAGGCTTCCCGCCAAAATCTTCGGGTCTGACCCATTCGGGAAAGGCAGGCAATTTTGATGTTATCCAGTACGGTTTCATCAGGAAAAAGGGAAGCAATCTGAAACGCCCGGCCGATACCTGAAAAAACTATGGTTCATCAGAAAATCGCGTACCTGGACTGAGAAACATCACTGGGAAGGCAATAACACAGTAAGGATTTTTATGCTTGAAATGATGGTGTGAACATGATCATGTTCTAATTTTTTTCAGTAGTGTCCGGTTAGGTTGTTGCATATAAAAAGCATCTAAAATCATTGAAAAAACAGTCTGTTTTGTGTTGACAAATGTGCGTAAAAATTTTTGTGCGCCTTGAAAATTTAACTCAAGGAGCTCAAATGACGCACATCTCAGTCCCTAAAAAACAACTACGGTCCCTGAACTTTGACAATTTCAGGTGCTCTCTGATAAAGTCACTTTCAAAAGCACCGGAATTACAATCTCGAGGAGACCGCCCTTTAAAAATGACATTCGAAGACCAGATAAATGCTTTGGTTTATTTCCATCTTCAGGAGCACAAGTCTGCCCGACATTTAATTCAGGATCTCAAGGAGAATGTTTTTGCTAAAGAAAATATTGCGCCAGACGGTGGTATCAGCCGTAGTAGTTTCTGTGAAGCCATCAATCACAGGGGACTCGAACAACTGCAATTTATCTTTGAGGATCTTTATAAACAGGCTCTTGAGTGTCATCCGGGTGAACACGCCGAGTTAGGAGAGTTGGTTTCCATTGACGGTAGTCTCATAAATGCAGTCCTTTCAATGCACTGGGCGAACTACAGAAAAGGAAGTAAAAAAGCCAAAGTACATTGCGGATTTGACATTAATCACGGAATCCCAAACAAAATCTTTTTGACTGAAGGCAACGGCGCTGAACGCACTTTTGTTCCCAAAATACTTTCCAAGGGGCAAACAGGTGTTATGGATCGTGGATATCAATCCCATAAAGAATTTGACCTGCTTCAGGAGCAAGGCAAACATTTTGTCTGCCGTATAAAAACCAGGACAACAAGAACAATTATTGATAACCACGAGACCCCTTCCGACAGCTACATTTTTTATGATGCACTGGTTAAACTTGGTACTCCGAATCAAAACCAGACGAAAAGGCCTGTTCGGGTTGTTGGCTATAAAATTGCTGGCGTCAAATACTATGTGGCAACTGACAGGCATGATTTAACAGCGGAACAAATAGCAACAATTTATAAACTCCGGTGGACCATTGAGGATTTTTTCAAATGGTGGAAAGAACATCTGAAGGTATATCATCTCATTGCCCGCAGTGAATACGGCCTTATGGTTCAGATTCTTGGCGGCCTTATCACTTACCTGTTACTGACAATCCATTGCCAAAAACAGTTTAATGAAAAGGTCACGATCAAAAGAGTTCGGCAGCTGCGAACCGCCATTCTAAATGACCTGTTTGGCTGCGAGGAGCAGGGCTCTCATAGTTCAAACAGGGACAATATTGTCAAAGATCAAAAAATTATTGAGCAAGCAAAAACCTAACCGGACATCACTGAATTTTTTTGTGTTATTCGCACAAAATCGGAGAATGAATTAATGTCCACAAGCTTCATATACCATGCCTTTGGCCTTCGTGACTACTTTTATAAAACAACGCGTTTCATCGGTGGAATAATCACTTTTGAACTCATACCAAAACCGGAGGCGGTAAAATGCCCGGAATTTAATTCCAGGTCCGTCACCAGGAAAGGGATTGTGACAAGAGATCTCAGAACAATACCGGTAGGTTCAAAACCCGTGATTCTCAGGACGGCTATCCAGAGAGTTTGGTGTTCGTTCTGTCAATTTGTCCGGCAGATTGCCATAGATGAAATTTCCATAGGGAAAGGGCATAAATACTTGACCATCGTGATGGATCTGGAATCCGGTAGAATTCTGCACGTGGGAGAAGGAAAAGGTGGTGAAGCTTTGAAATCTTTTTGGACAAAAGTGAAAATATCGAAAGCAAAAATCAAAGCCGTCAGCATCGATATGTCCCCGGCATACTTGAGTGCTGTTATTGAAAATCTTTCTGGTTCAGCAATTGTCTTTGACAGATTTCATGTTGTTAAATTGTTCAATGAGAAACTGTCGGATTTCAGGCGAAAGCTCTACAACCTTCTTGCCAATACCGGGCAACAAAAACTTCTGAAGGGAGTCCGGTGGCTTTTGTTAAAAAATCCCGAAAACCTCAGTGATGACAAGAAGGAGGCCCAACGGTTAGAAGAAGCATTGAAAATAAATCAGCCGCTATTGGTAGTCTACTACATGAAAGAGGAACTCAGGCAAATATGGAATCAAAAGAAAAAAGAAACAGCTGAAAAGATAGTCAGCAATTGGATCAATCTGGCCAATATTTCCAAAATTCCAATGTTGATGAAATTTGCCAAGACCTTGGCTGTGCACAGGCAAAGAATCCTTTCATACTATGATTACAGGATATCTACAGGTCCTTTAGAAGGGACAAATAACAAGATAAAAACCATGAAACGGAAAGCTTATGGATACAGGGATTCGGAGTTTTTCAGGTTGAAACTTTTGGACCTTCACAATAAAAGGTACGCATTAATCGGATGAACCAAAACTATTTCCTGGGGAGTCTGGCCGATGAGGTCCTCCTCCTGAAAGATAATGTTCCCCTTGTCCGGAAGGAGATGGCCCGTGATCTGGTTGAAAAGCGTTGTTTTTCCTGCACCATTGGGTCCGATGATGGCCGATATTTCACCGGGCAGCACCGACATGTTTACATTATTTGTTACCTATAGGCCCCCAAATGCTTTGGATACGTTTTCTAATTTTAAAAGAGATTTCATTTGCCACCCCGCACCTGATTGGATTTAAAAAAGCGATGCTTTAATTCAAGCAGCTCTCCCACGATTCCTTTGGGGAAAAGCAGAAGGATCACCAGAATGATGATACCGATGATCAGGGACCAGTATTCAGTGAATGCCCCCACAAAATCTTCTATGAAGATCATGGCAATTGCCCCGATAAAGGGACCGAAAAACTGGTTGATCCCGCCCAGAACGGTCATAAGAATAACCTCTCCTGAAGTCGTCCAGACAAACATGTCTGTGTGGATCGAATTATCTACACCGGTCATTAAAGCACCTGCAAGTGCTGCAAAAAATGCGGCAATAATATAAATGCGAAGCTGGTTCTGCCTGACCCGGCGG
This sequence comes from Desulfobacter sp., assembly GCA_028768545.1. Lineage (NCBI taxonomy): Bacteria > Pseudomonadati > Thermodesulfobacteriota > Desulfobacteria > Desulfobacterales > Desulfobacteraceae > Desulfobacter > Desulfobacter sp. The sequence continues at coordinate 1,143,714 of CP054838.1, read as the reverse complement.
CCCAGGAACCGGACCCGGTCAGGATTTTGGTTGACACATCTCAAAATCAGACCAAAGGGGGAATAGGCAATGCGTTTGAGTATCCAGACTGAAGTGATCACCACGGCCAAAATCAGGTAATAATAGACAATTGGGTTGGCAAAAATCCCCGGTTGAATAATACCCACAATGCCATCATCGCCTCCGGTAAAATTATACCATTTGAATGTAATCTGCCAGACCAGCTGGGCAAATGCCAGGGTGAGCATGGTAAAATAGATACCTCCGACCCGGATCACGAGCCGGCCGACCAGGTAGGCCACAATGATCGAGATTAAAAGACCGAGCAGGATGCCCGGAAAAAACCAGATGCTGCCCATGTATTTTACCAGCAGTCCTACAGAATAGGCTCCCAAGCCGAAATACAGAGCCTGCCCGAATGAGAGCATACCTGTGATTCCCCACAGCATGTTAAATGAGGTGGCAAACAATGCCCAGATTAAAATATGGCTGGCCAGGTTCATCTGGTAACTTGAAGACATTAGCACCGGCACCAGACCGAATATCAATATTAATACTGCCCAAAGGATCGGTTCCTTGAAGCTTTTTTCAGCCTTCATGTTTAAACTTTCCTTATGTTTCGGGGAGCAAAGAGTCCCTCTGGCTTAAAGATAAGAACAATGATCATGACCAAATAGCTGAACAAAGTTGACCACTGCGGTGCGAAGACGATCCCGAATGCCGATATTTCACCGATCAGAATGGCACCGAGCCAGGCTCCCCAAAAATTGCCCATGCCGCCGATGACAACAACGATCAGCGAATCAATGATGACTTCAATACCTGCCCCCGGAGTAACCGATCTCAGCGGAGCGGCCAGGGCGCCTGCAAATCCTCCCAGGGCAGTGGCAATCCCGAAAACCATGGTCATGGTCAAAGGCACATTGATGCCCATGGCACCGAGCATCTCACGATCCACGGCCGCAGCCCTGGCGATTCGTCCGGACCGGGTTTTGGCCAGAATCCACCATGCGGCAACAACCACGACAATGCCGATGGCAATGATAACGAGATTGTAGGAAGGAATGTATAAATCTCCAATCTGCACGGCCCCGGTAAGTCCGGGGGGCCGCTGAAGGGTCTTGTATTCCGTACCCCAGATGATTTTAACCAGATCGTCGATGATGAGAATCAAACAATAGGTCAACAGGATCTGGAACCCGGCCTCATGCTTTCGACCATAGATCCGCCGCAGAAGGAAAACTTCGGCAACGATTCCCACCAGTCCGGCTCCCAGCCCGGACAGGATAAGTCCCAGCCAGAAATTTACCTGGAGGACACTGACAATCTGAAACGCCAGGTAGGCACCGATCATATAAAAGGAACCATGGGCAAAATTAAACACATCTCCAACACCGAAGATCAGAGAAAGCCCGCTTGCAACAAGGAACAACAAGGTTGCAACGGTAAGCCCACTGATAATTTGCATTATGATAAACGAGGAATCCATTTATTCTTTCCCTTTTGAAAATGTGCAGGGATTCAAAATCCCTGCACAGGTGATCAATGATTGATTATTTTCTTTTCATGTCAATGTATTCAGCAGGCGGAATCAGATCCTCAGCTTTGTAAATCTTCCAGTTTCCAAGCATTCGTGTGGCAGGAGGGAAATCTTTATTTTCAATGGTGGTACCGATGGCCTGGGCCTGAACCATCTGGTGGGTGGCCGGATAGATATAAGAGGTGAATCCTTCAGGATCTTCCGGCAGTTTGATTTTTAAGCCTTCAAGGGCTTTGACCAGGGCTTCTGTATCATCGGGGTTGCCGACTTTCTCGACTGCGGCAGCAATGGCGTAAATGCCTGCATAGGCGCCTTCAGCTGCATAGGTCGGAAAACGTCCGGTCCTTTTTTTAAAAGTTGCGACAAAATTCTTATTCGCTTCAGTATCAGGCCAGTTGTTATGATGACGGGCAGAAAGAATCAGGCCCAGGGGCAGTTCATTTCCCATGGCGCTCATGAGCTCATAGTTGCCGCCTGCATCCGGATGAAAGTAAAGCATTTTTTTAAACAGACCAAAAGCCTGAGCCTGTTTGATAAATGGGGAATGTTCAGAATTCTGTGTCACGGTTTCGGTTCCCGGATCTGCCTCAGCGCCAGCGGAAGTAAAAGTCAGGTCCGAGAATGGGCCTTCAATCAGCCACGTCGGAGGAGTTGACTTTTGCTGGAGTGGAGTTCCTGGAACCATCTTTTCCATCTGTAAATAAATCCCTATCAAATTCCCAGCTCTTTATCCAGCCGGCCTTCAAAGAAAATTGCCAACTGGGAAATTGTCAGTGACCAATTTTGAATCGGCATTGTCCATTTTTTACTGGCGTTCTGGATCCCCATGTAAAGCAGCTTTAACAGGCTGTCCTGGTTCGGGAATGATCCCTTTGTTTTGGTCAGTTTTCGAAACTGTCGATGCACAGCCTCAATGGTATTTGTGGTGTATATTATCCGTCGAATCTCTTCTGGATATTTAAAGAAATGACTGAGGCGTTCCCAGTTGTTCCGCCAGGATTTTATCACAATCGGGTATTTGTCATTCCATTTATTTTCCAAGATATCCAGTTCTTCTTCGGCCAGATCCTTATTGACCGCTTTATAAACACGTTTTAGATCTGTCATAAATTCCTTTTTATTTTTGGAACCAACGTATTTCAATGAATTTCGGATCTGGTGGACTACGCAGAGTTGAACTTCTGTGTCCGGGAATATGGTCTCAATGGCCTCGGGAAAACCTTTTAGACCATCAACACAGGCAATCAGGATATCTTTTACCCCTCGGTTTGAAAGGTCTGTTAACACCTGCAGCCAGAAGTTCGCACCCTCATTCTCGGATATGTACAGCCCAAGAACCTCTTTGCGGCCCTCGATATTCACCCCAAGAATTGTGTAAACGGCCTTGCTGCGGACCTTTCCGTTTTCTCGTACTTTATAATGTATGGCATCAAGCCATACGATTGGGTACACATTTTCCAACGGCCTGGCCTGCCATTCTTTGACGGTATGGATGATTTTATCGGTAATGGTGCTCAGAGTGGCATTTGAAATCTCAAGTCCATAGATTTCCTGTAAATGGGAAGCCATATCATTATAACTCATGCCCAGGCCGTAAAGGGCTATTATCTTTCTTTCAATTTCATCGCTGAGCGTTGTCTGATGTTTTTTGACGATCTGTGGAGAGAAGGTTCCGGCCCTGTCACGCGGGGTTTCCAGCTCAAATTTACCATCCAGGGATTTAATGGTCTTTTTGCTTTTTCCATTACGGCGGTTGGCAGAAACTTCCTGCCCGAGATGGGACTCCAACTCTCCTTCAAGAGCAGCTTCAGCAAGATTTTTGATTAATGATGTAAGGACGCCGCCCTTACCTGTGAAGGGTTTACCTTCCTGGATGCCTTTAAGGGCTTTTTGAAAATCAAATTCGGTGTTTTCTTCGGTCATGTCAGTTCTCCTTATTTAGCTGAGTATATCAGCTTTCATTCAACTGACACAGAATTTTGAACGCCCTCGGCATAGCAGCCTGCACCAGGGACGTCTGAAAATCAGGGAGGTCAGAAGAATGGCAATGGTCAACCCGAAGATAAAAGGGGAACCGATAAAGTTAAACACCATTCCAAAGGGTTCGTACAATGCCATGGACGAGTCCTTAAAATAAAGGGCCGAGGCAAGGGCAAAAAGAGCCAGACTCCTTGCTGTCCAAGTCATCCAGGAAAACCGTTTTGGCGGAGGGCAGCCTGTGATTTTGCCAAGACCGTCCTGAACCATGCCAAAGGGGCAGAAAAAGGCACAATAGATATTTTTTTGGGTTCTCCAAAAAACCATAAGCGCCAGGACCATGCAGAGCAGCGGGGCCCAGGAGGCCAGTCCCTGAACCCATACGCCTGACAGGGCCAGGGCAAGGGAAGGCAGGGAAAACTGGCAGCCCCAGATCACCCCCACAAGCACAAGGGAGACAATGCTTAAAAGGGTTCTGGCCTTTTTACGGGTTTTAAAGGCTTTGATCAGGCCCAGGCCCAGGGCTGCGGAAAAAAGTGCCGCGATCCCCAAAAGCTTGATCCACTCGTTGCGGTTGACCGGGATGGAGGCCGGGATTATTTTTTCCCCTGATGCCAGGCCATGGATGCGCTGCCCTGCTTGTGTCAGCCCCTGAATCACCGCCACGGATGACAGGGTGGCCCCCGAGATGCCGTCCACCTGGGGCACAGGATTTATGGGTTGATGGATAAATGCCTTTAATAGGCCTTTATCCACGATTTTATCCAAAAAGGTCGGGGTATCTGTACTGTGCAAAATTGCCACCCGGTTGACCTTGTTTTCCGGTCCCACGGCCAGGGCCACCGTCAAGGGCCCGGCATAGCCGGGACAGGATTCAATAGCAATGGTGACTGGAGGGCTTGAGGCTTTGGGCCATCGGCCCTGGTAGAGCCTGTCATCTTTTTTTTCAAGGAAGGTAAGACCCGGGATCATGGCATGAATCTGATCTTCAACAGCCCCCCTGGCCCGGCGTTCTCCGCCGAGCCAGGCCAGTACCAGGATCAGAATCGTGGCAAGGGCTGATATTTTTTTTACCGAATGGTTCATCTTGTTTTCCGGCTCACCTGGGTTTTGTGTATACAAACAGCCTGGCCATGACGGTTCCGGCAACCACATGGGCCACGCCTAAAAAGCCGATGAAATAGAACCCTGCCCGGGTCTCATATTCACCTGCCAGGGTCATTCCTCCGGCCAGTACCAGGCATAAAGAGGCAAAGCAGCCGTACATGAGAACAAGCTGCCACCATTTTACGGTTTTTTTCTTGTCCAGGGCCCATTGCCGCATGCCCATGAAAACAGGGATCTGAAGCATGCCCATGAGCATCCAGAACAGGTAGTTGAGTATTGTAGAATTGGGAAACATTTTTTTCTCCTTTAAGGGATTAACTTTGAAAACAATCCTTATTCCATGCCTTGATATTCCCAGTTTTTTTCCAGCTCAAAAAAGTTTTCGCTGCGCATCCACCAGGGCGGGTTGTGATAGTTGGCCTCTTTTCCGCCGTCCCAGTCTGATTTAAACTCCTGGGCATCAGGATATTTGAAGAAATTATGCTGCATGGCAAGAAGACCCGATGACACAAGCCCTGTGGGATCCCTGGGTTCCATTTCACGGGACAGGGTATGGATCCAGGTGTTTTTCCTGGAAAAGGGGCAGACCCCGATACAGACCCGGCACCCGAACCCGTCGCTGTTGGGTCCTGAAACCCATTGATTATAACATTTTTCCTCGTCCAGCAGCCATCGCTTGAATCCCCGGACCACGGTCTGGGGTTCGTCATCCTTGGGGATGGCCCCTGACGGGCAGGCATCAGCACAGGTTTTGCACTTTTTGCAGAACTCAGCCATGTTAACGCTGATGGGTGAGTCATATTCAAACTCGATATCGGTGACAACCGCTGCCGGCCTGAAGTTTAATCCAAGTTCAGGAACCATGACCGTGCCGGCCCGGCTGTATTCTCCAAGCCCGGATTTGAGCACATAGGGGGACATCATGATCTCGTAATGGGTGCCCGGGAACATGGCACGGGCAGGGTATCCCAATTCCTGGATAAACCGTTCCAGAAGACCTGCGGCACATTTTGACCTGAAATATGCGTCAAAGGAAGTGGAGTATCCAATGGCCGAATAGCAGGCGTCCCAGTACATGGGAACCCCGAAAACAATAACGCTTTTCCAATGGGAGGGGACCTTGTTTCCCCATGCTTTGCCGCCGTCGGGCATGCCCCTCATCTTGTTGGTAAACATGAAGCTGGGGTCAAAATCCGTTATTCCCACAAGGGATGCGCCAAACATATGGGCCATGCGCTTGATTAATTTTGAGGCATGGGCCTTTGATTTGAATTCCATGGGAGGCTTGCGCTTTACATTTCGAAAATCCCATTCCTCGGGGGGCTGGGGTTTGCCGGTCTGACGAAAGATGTCTGCCGGGCATTCGGGTACGGCACTGCCGTGACGGTTATACATGCCTGCGGATCTGAAGGCTGAGTTGTAAGCATCTGCCACGGCATAGCGTTTGTATTTTCCGTTTTTCCATTCCTCCACCCGGGTGACAGCCTTTTCCAGAGAGTCCATCATGGTCTCATAATGGTGTTTGGGCTTTTTCCGGTAATGATCCCCGATTTTGCCGGGCATTTTTTCAAGCCCCATGCCCGGGTTCCACTCTCCGCTCTTGATCAGCCCCATAATGGCACGTTTCCGGTCAAATAAAAAATCTGTCCAGTCCGGCCGGGTGACCTTGGCCACCGGGGTCATCATTTTTGCTGTTTTGACCCTGAAGGGTTTGCGGTTAAAGAACATGTCCCCACCCTGGTAGGTCCTTCCATACCCGGTATAGGCATCATCGGACCGGCCAACGGCAAAGCCGGTAGCGCCTGCGCCGCCCAGGGAGGCCAAAGCAGCACCCAGGCCGCCCAGTTTGAGTATGTTTCTCCTGGAAATGCCGTTTGAGGATTCTGTGGTGTCCGGTTGGGCTGCCCGGGCATCCGGAACGGTTTCTCCTTCAATATGGCCGGCTGCATCGATCCTATTGGCCGGATCTTGAATGATTTTCATGGGATTTTCTGAATCATGCATTGTCAACTCCTTGTTTTATTTACGCCGGTAAAACCGGTGTTTCAGGTTTAATTTCATCAGTAACAATAGGGGCCATTGCTGATGCAAGTTCCGGTAGATCATCAATGATCCTCTGGGTATATTGTTTTGCCGTCTTAGGATTTTTTTCAAACAATGCCTTGGCCCTGGATACCAGAAAGGCTTTGGCGTCCAGGTCAAGGAACACCATATCCAGGTGGCAGAGGGCGGCCGCTTCTGCCTGGCCCTGGGCCAGAAGGGCATCCCCCATCACCTTTAAGACGGTGGGGTCAGGACCGGTTTTGTTGAGCAGGTCCTGGCAGGTCTTCAGGGCTGCACCGGGCGCCCCTGTCTTAAGCTGGCAGATGGCCAGTCCTCTTGCGGATTCGGGATGATCCGGATCCAGCTCTGCCGAACGTTCAAAGCAACCAAGGGCTGAATCATAATTTTTCAGGTTCAATTGGCATTCCCCTGCCCAGTAAAAGGCGCTCATATAAAGGGGATTGATCTGGGTCACCCGGACAAACAGGGGCAGAGCAACGCGGATCCGGCCTTCAAGGGCATGGCAAAGTGCTGAATTGTAAAGGGCGCCGGCATGATCCGGTGCCAGGTCCAAAACTTTAGAAAACCGGTCCAGGGCAGCGGTGTAAAAGCCTGACCCAAGGTCGAGATTGGCCAGGTTGTACAGGGCATTCACATGATCCGGCACCAGTGCCAATGCCTTTTCATAACAGGTTCTGACTTTTTCCGGGCGGTCCTGGGCCAGGTGGGCCAGCCCCAGCTCATTGTATAACTTTGCCTGGAGTGACCGGTCATCGAGTTCAGGGTCTGCCAGCCGCTTGTCCAGCCATTGGATCATGGCGGCAAACTGCCCCTTGTTTTTGAATTCAATGATTTTGTCTTTGATCCATTGTCCGGACTGGGTCGGATCTTGTTTTGTCTTCTGCATTGGTTTCTCCAACGCCGGGCAACGCCGGCAACCTTGTTTAACAGGTCCGTTAAAGTGCTGTCAGAACTCTTAAACAAATTCTATGCCATTGCCGGTATTCCTTTGTTCTCCCTTGATTGCCAAGGGTTTCAGGCTAAATTATTTTTTAAGGGCTAATTGTCTAATGCGACAGTTTGGCTTGATTTTTGTCAAATATGGTTGTATTAATTGTCGCAATTGACCTTAAACCGCTTTGGGGGATCATGACACCAGATCAGAAATTTTCTTTTTTCAGGGAGACGGTTTCCCTGATTACCGGCAGCCTGGACCTGGAAAAATCCATGGTGTCGGTATTTGACTTTCTCAAAGAACACTTTCCCATTGAAGGCGTTTCCCTGCAACAGTTTTCCAGTGATTTATCGATTTTAAAGTTGCTTTTTCTGGTCACCCGGGACCGATTCAGCTATGTGGAAGAGACCCTGGCCCTGCCCCGGGAAAATGTTATCAGCATGGAAAATTTTGAACAGTGCAAGGACCAGGTGGTTTTAAGCGACCTTGTGACCCACAGCACGTCTGATGCGCACAGAAAGGCCATTTCCCACCTTCTGCCCTATAAGCCCTGTTCCTATCTTGTGGGCCACATGCAGGCCGGGCAAACCAGCGTGGGCCATCTATGCTTTATCGGGAGTCACAGGGGATGTTTTACCCGTGACCATATGGAAAAGATGAAACTGGTCCTCCCTCCCTTTACCCTGGCCATGTCAAACATGTTAAAATTCAGGCGGACCCTGGCCTTTCAACAGGAGTTGAATGAAGAGAAAAATCATCTGGAAAAAGAGCTGCGTCTGATCCAGGATTCTCCCCTTATCGGAACCTCAGGCGGACTTCATGGGGTGATGGAAATGGTCCGGCAGCTGGAAGGCCGGGATACTCCGGTGCTGATTCTGGGGGAAACAGGGACTGGAAAAGAATTGATTGCTGGCATGATTCAAAAGGTGTCTCCCCGGGACAATCAGCCCTTTGTCAAGGTCAATTGCGGTGCCATTCCTGAAAACCTGATTGACAGTGAATTGTTCGGCTATGAAAAAGGGGTCTTTACCGGTGCAGACCAGAGCCATCCCGGGCGGTTTGAACAGGCAGACGGCGGCACCCTTTTCCTTGATGAAGTCGGTGAACTTCCCCTTCCAGCCCAGGTTCGGTTTTTGCGGACCCTTCAGAACGGTACAGTGGAGCGCCTGGGAGGCAAGACCTCCATTCCGGTGGACACACGGATTATCGCCGCCACCAACAAGGATCTCGGGGCCATGCTTCAAAAGGGCAGTTTCAGAGAGGACCTATACTATCGGCTGTATGTCTTTCCCATTCAACTGCCCCCGCTGCGGCAACGGCTTGAAGACCTGCCCAGCCTGGTCCATGGGTTTATCAAAAAAGCCTGTATCCAGTTGAACATTTCCCCCCTGCCGGTGCTCCACACCGATTCCATGGCCCGGTTGCGGCAGTATTCCTGGCCCGGTAATGTCCGGGAGCTGGAAAATCTGATCAAACGCTCCATTATTCTGGCAACTGACGGCATCATTTCTCCCGAGGTTTTTTTGCCCAAGGATGACGGATGGTATCTGACCGAAGAACAATCCCGGGGATATATGGAATCTTTGATTGATCAGCGGATCCAGGCGGCCCTGGCCAATTTATCCCCCCGGGCTTCAGGTCCGGCCGAATTACCGGCAAAACAGCCGGAGGCCCGGCCCCAGAGGATAAAATCCCTGGACCAGACCGTGAAAGAAATCATTCTGGCGGCTTTGACACAATGCCGGGGCCAGGTTCACGGCCCGGGTGGCGCGGCCAGCCTGTTGAGTGTTCATCCCTCCACCCTTCGCCATAAAATGCGGAAACTGAATATCAATCCAGGGGATTTGCGATAGATCTGTTTATTAGTCGGCCGTTGGGGTAAATTAATGGTCCAGTTCCCTGTTTATCTGTTCCATCCATTCCGGGAATTTGAGATTTTCTTTTTTCATATAATGGATTTGATAGGGCTTGATATCAATGACCGGGCTTTGGTCAACCGCTTCAAAGCCTTTGACAATGAGTTTATTTTTTTCAGTCCTTACCAATGGTACTGCCGAGACCAGAACCGGGTTGGGCCGGGCCGGGCTGCAGGTGGCAAAGATGCCCTGGATGGGGAGGTCTTTTCTTCCCATGGGATGAACCTGCTGCAGCCTTCTTTTTTCAGGGTCAATGAGGTGAGGCCAGTACAGGATCAGGACATGGGAAAAGCTGTCTATCCCTTTGAGCAGGGGTTCCCATTTTTCAAAAATATGGATTTCACTCTGGGTCTCTTCAATTTTTCTCTGGGCTTTTTTGATTTGATCCATAGGGGTTTTAAGCTCAAGATTGTTTTTTTCGGCGGACAGACTCGGTGTTTTAATGGGGTTTTTGACAATGCCCACAGGCTCAAGTTTCATTTCGGGCCAGTTGAATGATTCATAAGTCATAGGATTTCCTTTGGTGTAAAAATAAAAAAAGGCCAGACTCTTTATTTTAAATAAAAAAGATCTGGCCTTCGTGGCCTTGCTGTTATGATATCTCTAACTTGTTTTTTTCTGCCTTCAGGCAGAAGAATAAAATTTTTGTATTAAATTATATGTTGGGTGTCAAGGAAATAAGGGCCAGCGGAGGATCAAAAAGAATCAAGTTTTTCTATGACGGTTTGTTCAGACAATTGTTGCAGATCCCGTCCAGCCGCATTTCAAGCTTGTCGATTCTTCCTGGAAATTTGCTTTTTAATGCATGGTACTCCACGTTCAGGTCATCCGGGCTCAGGCAGTCCATCCGGCCGCAGATTGTGCAGTAAAAATGGGGATGGGCCGGGTGGTGTTCATTGGGGGCAAGGCCGTAATAGGCGGCCCGGCCGCCGGTGGCGATCCGGTCAACAATCTTTTTTCCCATCAAAAGATCCAGGATCCGGTAGATGGTGACCCGGTTTACCGGGGCCTGCCGGTCCAGGGTCTTGTGGATCTCTGATGCTGACAAGGGAAACCTATTGTTCCCAATGACTTCAAGGACGCGGATTCGATTGGGGGTGGGGTCAAGTTCGGCTTTTTTTATGAGCTTTTCATAATCACAATGAATGCACATAAGGCCTACCTTGTTTTTGTTCTGGATGATTTTTTTGCCGTGGCCCAGAGTTTGTCAACCACCAGGGAGACCAGAAAACAAAGTCCTGCCACCAGGATGATGGAGGCTCCAGAGGTCAAATTGAATGCATAGGAGAGCCAAAGTCCGCACAGGGTGAACCCCATGCCCAAAAGGCTGGAAAAGATCATCATCTGGCCCAGGGATCTGGCATATTTTTCCACCATAAAGGGGGGGATGGTCAGCAGGGCAATGACCATGATCAGCCCGACCACCTGGATGACCATGACAATGGTGAGTCCGAGCATGGCAATGAGGCAAAAATAAATCCGTTTTACCGGGATGCCCCGGACCTGTGCAAATTCCTCATCATAGGAGACCGCCAGAAGATCCTTGTAAAACAGGGCCACAACAGCGGCAATTCCCGCGCCCATGACCAGCATGATCAAAAGATCGGATCTGGGCACGGTCAGGATGCTGCCGAATAGATAACTCATCAAGTCCACATTGTATCCCGGGGTGAGGTCCATCAGGATAATGCCCAGGGCCATGCCCAGAGCCCAGATCACCCCGATGATGGTGTCTGCCCTGTGCCTTGCCTTGAGGGTGATGCCGGCCATGAGCATGGAGGCGGCCAGGGAAAAGCCCATGGTGGAAATCATCACCGGCCATTTAAAGTAAAAGGCCATGCCAATGCCCCCGTATGCGGCATGGGCAATGCCGCCGGACAGAAATACAATCCGGTTGACCACCACCAGGGTGCCCATGATGCCGCAGATGATGCTGGTCAGCAATCCTGCGGCAATGGCGTTTTGCATGAATTCAAAATTAAGAATGTCCACGGCCATGGTCTCCGAATTTATGGGTTTTAGGCATGCCGTGTGCCAGAACCTGGACCCTGCAGACATCTTCCACAGAGCAGGCATACATGGTCTCGAGCATCTGGCCCGTGATTTCCTCGTGGGGATGGTAGTGAAGCCGCTGGTTTACACAGGCCACGGATTTAACGTAGTTGGACACGATAAAAAGATCATGGCTGACCACAAGGATGGCCACCTCCTGGTTGAGTTTTTCCAGAAGTTCATAAAAATCGGCCTGGCCTTTGGTATCGATGCTGGCTGTGGGTTCGTCCAGCAAAAGCAGACGGGGACGGGGACGGGTCATCAAAGACCTTGCAATAAATACCCGCTGGCGCTGGCCCCCGGACAATTGTCCGATTTTTTTCTGGGCATTCTCTGCCATATGAAGGCGGTCCAGGGTCTCCATGGCCTCTTTTTTTTCCTGGTGAGGGCCTTTGTTTTTTTTTTTATGTTTGGGATCCAGGGTGCCCATGAGCACCACATCCAGGGCGGTAATGGGAAAATTTTCATTGATGTGGACGTTCTGGGGGACATATCCAATGGCAGATGAAAAATCCTTTGGCTTTCCTCCCATCACTTGAATGCTTCCCCTGTCCGGGGTCAGCAGTCCCAGGATCAGCTTGAGCAGGGTGGATTTCCCCCCGCCGTTGGGGCCGATAACCGCCATGAAATCCTTGTGCCGGATGCAAAGATCCACATCGGAAAGGGCGGTCTGACCGTTATATGAAAAATCAACCCCCTTGATTTCAACAATGGCTTTTTCAAGAATCTGGACTATTTGAGGGCCTCCTTGAATTTTTCAGCCATGTTTTTCATATTCTGGTGCCAGTCATAGGCCAGGGGGTCTGCTGCCACCACCTGGCCCTGGATTTCCCTGGCCACCAGGGTGGCGCTCTTCGCTGAAAACTGGGGCTGGACAAAAATGATTTGGATACCTTTTTTTCTGGCCGCCTGGATCAGGTCCTTTAATTGTCCGGGTTTTGGATCCTTGCCTTCAATCTCAATGGGGATCATCTTAAGGCCGTAGTCATGGGCAAAATATCCCCATGCCGGATGGAACACCATAAACCCCATGCCCTTGTTTTCCAAAAGCAGGCTGGATAGGGCCTGGTCAAGATCAGCGGTTTGCTTTAAAAATTCAGTATAGTTTTGGGTGTAAATTTTTTTGCTGCCCGGATCTGCCTGAACAAGTCCTTTCAGGATATGTCCGGCCTGAACCATAACCCGTTTGGGAGACAGCCAGATATGGGGATCAAGACCGTCTTCTTGGTGAAAATTATCTTCATGGGAATGGGCCTTGTCATGAAGATGGTCCTCTTCTCCGTGACCATGCTCTGCCATGGGGATTTTGTCTATGCCCTCATCGGTGTGAACGATGGTCATGGCGGGATTGGTCTTGGCGATTTTTTCAAGCCAGGCCCTTTCAAAGGCCACCCCAATGGAAAAATATATTTTGGTTTTTGCCAGTTGGGCCATCTGCACAGGCTTGGGTTCATAGGTGGCAGGGCTTGCCCCGGGGCTGACCATAACCTTCACAGCCACACGGTCTTTGCCGATTTGTTCGACCATATATTTTTGGGGAAGAATGCTGACAAAAACGGGCAGAGGGTCTGCTGCAGCAACAGACCCGGCTGCCATGGTCATGGATAAGAAAATGATTAGCCGTAAACATATTTTGCCCATGTCTGATCCTTTTCTGGTTCAAGTTGAGTTGAAGGGAATTGTTTTTTACCTATATGCAACTTTATTGCATGATGACAAAATTTCAAGGGCTGGGATGAAAAAATATCATGGTTTAAGCGATACCGGTTATGATCCGGTTTGATTTTTTGTTTATTTTAATACGCTTTCAAGAAGAGTAATTCGTTTCTGGTTGTCAGCCCCCTTTCGGAAGGCGATGACCAATGGCTTTTTTTCCAGGCGTTTTGTCATGGGCTCTATGTTGGAGATTTTTTCTTTTTCTGCAAGATACATCATAACCTTGGGATCGGTAAGGGCGACCTGGAAACGGCCAAGGGATAATTTTCTCAGCAACGAGACTTCATCCGGGCTTTTGTCAGTATGTTCGGGATACGCCGTCATTGCCTTCTGAACCGCTTGTGGATATACATAGGTGAAGACGATCCCCACGGTATAGTTTTTGAATAATTCTTGAACGGTATTAAATTCAACACGGCTGTGTTTTTCCTTGATATATCCCAGTACGGACCAGTCAATGGGTGGGGACGCAACAAAGTCTTCTGCCACCTCTTCGGGCCATGCCGGAAAATATCCGACATACTCTGGCTTTCTGGCAAGAAATTGGGCCCGTTTCCAGAGATAATACTCTACGACAAGGGTTATTCCCTGTTTTTCCAGGAGTATACGCAGTTTTTGAATGCTGTTTCCCTGGTTTGCCATTTCCGTTCCTGCATAGGGTTGCCAGTCGAGGCTGGTCAGTTTCCATGTCTCTGCCCCGGCCGGTAGTATCCATACCGGTGAAATGCTCAATAAAACGAGCAATACCAGGCATTTGACATTTATTATGGACACTCTCCTTAAAATAGCGGTTAGGGGTTACAAAAATCGTAATTTGTCTTGATCTGCAAACTCTTGTGAACTTATTTTGAGGAAGATATACCCAAATATAGCCGGGTATCGAAAAATTGTCAAACAGGTAGACAAGCCCTGATCCTCAGTTATGGATGAAGCGCTAACAATAATTTAAAAAAACAAGGAAGATGAAGAAAGATTACCCTGGCAACTTTTGTATTTATGATTTGGCTTGGATCATGTATAGCTTATAGGTATGACAGCCCAGGCAACTAAACATTTTCCCTCCGGCAAAAACGGTATGACCGTGAATACGCTTAAGGAGGGACTGCCTCAACTCTGGCCCATTCAAAAGGATGGAAGAATAATGGGTGCACTCCTGGTTTTCCAGGACATTTCAGAGTATGAGTCGATCATTTCAGACCTTAAAGGCTACAATCGGCTTTACAAGGAGATAGAAGCCGTATTTGAATCTTCTTTTGACGGCCTTTACATCACAGACGGTCAGGCCAACACCATCCGGGTGAACTCTGCCTATGAAAAAATGACAGGGCTTAAGAAAAAAGACCTTATCGGACGGAATATGAACAGCCTGGTGGAAGAGAAAGTGTTTGATTACTCGGCCTCCCTTAAGGTGCTCAAAAAAAAAGCGCCCATTACCATCATGCAGAAGGTTCTAGGGGGAAAGCAGGTCATTGTGACAGGCACTGGATAAAATGGTCATTAAAAGTCAGGTCATGGTCCAGGTGGTTAAAAAGGCCATAAAAGTGGCACGGGCGGAAACATCAATTCTCCTGCTGGGGGAATCCGGCGTGGGCAAAAGCATGCTGGCTGGAATTATTCATAAAATGAGTCCCAGAAAAGAAGGGCCGTTCATCAAAATTAACTGCGGCGCCATTCCTAATTTACTCATGGAAAGCGAATTGTTCGGGTATGAAAAAGGCGCATTCACGGGTGCATTGCACACAGGCAAGGCCGGTCTTATTGAAATTGCCCACCAGGGCACGGTCTTTTTAGATGAAATCGGGGAACTCAAAATGGACATGCAGGTCAAACTGCTTGAGGTTTTGGAAAACAAAACATTTACCCAAATAGGGTCCCAGCATTCCACCCGGATTGATGTCAATATTATAGCGGCCACAAACAGAAATCTCAAGGACATGATCCGGGAGGGCCTTTTCAGGGAGGACCTATACTACCTGCTTAATGTCGTTCCCATCTCCATCCCGGCGTTAAGGGAAAGAAAAGAAGATATTCCGCCTTTGACCATAAATGTCCTTGAAAAATTCAACAAGCAGAAAAAGTTTAAAAAAAGATTCAGGCATGAGACTCTGGATTTATTGAGCAAGTATGATTTTCCGGGCAACGTCAGGGAGCTGATCAACATTGTGGAGCGTATGATCATCATGAGCGACGGCGATCAAATTATGATTGACGATCTCCCGGAGTCAATCCAAGGAAAAAAAGCATCTCCTTCCATTCCCTTGGTTAAAGGATCGCTCAAGGAAATGGTGGCGGAAGTTGAAGCCTGCATCATCAAGGAGACCCTGTTAGAATGCCGTTCTCTTGCCAAAGCTTCAAAAAAGTTAAATCTCCACCCCACAACCCTGTGGCGGAAGATGACCAAATACGGAATTAAAGAAAGTATTGCAAAAATGCAGTAACTTGCATTTTTGCAATGCCTTGTAATTTAACATCCAAAGACCGCTTATAAGGGATTTGGCCGCTTATCATCATTGATGGTTATTGCATTTTTGCAATACCTCGCCTTTTCGCACAACGCGTTAAATAGATTCTTCCTTATAATTCCAGCCGGTTATGGGGATAACAACTATCTGGCACAGTCATTGCATTTTTATAAGCCGTGCAAACGAACTCCGATTTATGACTATTGAAACAAGAAGATGAGCTGGGGCATTATCTTGTGTGATGTCCTATTTAAAAACCAATAGAAATAGGAGAAAAATGTAATGCAGACAAGACAACGGTTATTGTGTTTATTGGTGGCATTTTTCGCATTTGTGGTTGTTCCCCTACAGGTGAATGCGGCCGACAAGTTGATCAAGATCGGCGGGTTGTATCCCATGACTGGCAGGGCGGGGCTCTATGGAAAAGATTCGGTCGCAGCTGCTGAAATCGTAATTGATGAGATCAATGCAAAAGGCGGAGTTGCAGGATACAAGATTGATGCGACATTTAATGACAGCAAGGTCAAGGCCGCCTATGCGGTAAGGGTTGCAAAGCGTTACATTTCTGAAGATAAGGTTCATTTTCTTCATGGGGTGGTCAGCTCCGGTGTCGGCCTGGCCGTCACAGAAGTCTCCAAGCAGTATAAAAAAATTTTTATCGGTACGGATCACGCGTCCACACGTCTGACTGTTGATAATTTTCAACCCTACTATTTCCGTGTGTCCAACAATACCTTTCAATCCATGGCAGCAGGCGCCCTCTATCTTAAAGAACTGAAAAAAAGCAAACCCTGGAAAACCATTGCCTTTATCGGACCAGACTATGCATACGGGCACAGCCAGTTTGACGAAATCAAATATAACCTTGAACGGTACGGGGTTGATTTTAAGGTGGTGGGTGAATACTGGCCCAAAATTTATGCGCCGGATTATACCTCCTACATTACCTCGATCATCAATGACAACCCCGATATCCTTGTTTCCGGATTCTGGGGCGGCGACACGGTTGCATTTATCGAGGGCGTTCAAAATTCTGTGTCAGTTGAATGAAAGCTGATATACTCAGCTAAATAAGGAGAACTGACATGACCGAAGAAAACACCGAATTTGATTTTCAAAAAGCCCTTAAAGGCATCCAGGAAGGTAAACCCTTCACAGGTAAGGGCGGCGTCCTTACATTATTAATCAAAAATCTTGCTGAAGCTGCTCTTGAAGGAGAGTTGGAGTCCCATCTCGGGCAGGAAGTTTCTGCCAACCGCCGTAATGGAAAAAGCAAAAAGACCATTAAATCCCTGGATGGTAAATTTGAGCTGGAAACCCCGCGTGACAGGGCCGGAACCTTCTCTCCACAGATCGTCAAAAAACATCAGACAACGCTCAGCGATGAAATTGAAAGAAAGATAATAGCCCTTTACGGCCTGGGCATGAGTTATAATGATATGGCTTCCCATTTACAGGAAATCTATGGACTTGAGATTTCAAATGCCACTCTGAGCACCATTACCGATAAAATCATCCATACCGTCAAAGAATGGCAGGCCAGGCCGTTGGAAAATGTGTACCCAATCGTATGGCTTGATGCCATACATTATAAAGTACGAGAAAACGGAAAGGTCGGCAGCAAAGCCGTTTACACAATTCTTGGGGTGAATATCGAGGGCCGCAAAGAGGTTCTTGGGCTGTACATATCCGAGAATGAGGGTGCGAACTTCTGGCTGCAGGTGTTAACAGACCTTTCAAACCGAGGGGTAAAAGATATCCTGATTGCCTGTGTTGATGGTCTAAAAGGTTTTCCCGAGGCCATTGAGACCATATTCCCGGACACAGAAGTTCAACTCTGCGTAGTCCACCAGATCCGAAATTCATTGAAATACGTTGGTTCCAAAAATAAAAAGGAATTTATGGCAGATCTAAAACGTGTTTATAAAGCGGTCAATAAGGATCTGGCCGAAGAAGAACTGGATATCTTGGAAAATAAATGGAATGACAAATACCCGATTGTGATAAAATCCTGGCGGAACAACTGGGAACGCCTCAGTCATTTCTTTAAATATCCAGAAGAGATTCGACGGATAATATACACCACAAATACCATTGAGGCTGTGCATCGACAGTTTCGAAAACTGCGCCTACCCCCAATCTTAAACCACGAAACGAGATTTCTTAAGTGGAAACTGCGCTCTCTTGTTTAGTAATATAGGCGACCTACGAGCCGCTCGTTTTTTATGCTGCTCTCTTTCCCATGTTTCTGTCCTTAATGCGTTAAATCCTCGCGCCTTAGCGCGGAACATATACCCAGTAGGGCCGCCGGAGGCATATTTGATCATAATTTCTTATGACCTCCTTTTGTGACTGTCCCTTTGATGAATACCTCAGCTGGGGTTTGTTTGTCCAGTGCAGAATGCTTCCGCTCGCAGTTATAGTAGCAGAAATAGGCATCCAGCCCTCTGTACAGCGAGTGCCCATCGCTGTAAGCTTTAGGGTAGACGTCCTCATACTTGAGTGTCCACCAAAGACGTTCGATGAATACATTGTGGTTCATCCGATTAATGCGTACCTTTTATTGTGAAGGTCCAAAAGTTTCAACCTGAAAAACTCCGAATCCCTGTATTCATAAGCTTTCCGTTTCATGGTTTTTATCTTGTTATTTGTCCCTTCTAAAGGACCTGTAGATATCCTGTAATCATAGTATGAAAGGATTCTTTGCCTGTGCACAGCCAAGGTCTTGGCAAATTTCATCAACATTGGAATTTTGGAAATATTGGCCAGATTGATCCAATTGCTGACTATCTTTTCAGCTGTTTCTTTTTTCTTTTGATTCCATATTTGCCTGAGTTCCTCTTTCATGTAGTAGACTGCCAATAGCGGCTGATTTATTTTCAATGCTTCTTCTAACCGTTGGGCCTCCTTCTTGTCATCACTGAGGTTTTCGGGATTTTTTAACAAAAGCCACCGGACTCCCTTCAGAAGTTTTTGTTGCCCGGTATTGGCAAGAAGGTTGTAGAGCTTTCGCCTGAAATCCGACAGTTTCTCATTGAACAATTTAACAACATGAAATCTGTCAAAGACAATTGCTGAACCAGAAAGATTTTCAATAACAGCACTCAAGTATGCCGGGGACATATCGATGCTGACGGCTTTGATTTTTGCTTTCGATATTTTCACTTTTGTCCAAAAAGATTTCAAAGCTTCACCACCTTTTCCTTCTCCCACGTGCAGAATTCTACCGGATTCCAGATCCATCACGATGGTCAAGTATTTATGCCCTTTCCCTATGGAAATTTCATCTATGGCAATCTGCCGGACTTTCTCAAGGGGGATATTTCGATAACGCCTCAGCAGGTCTTCTTTCTGGATCTGCTTTATCGTATCCCAGCTGATCCTTAAATGGATGGCAATATCTTTGATTGTCATGAACTGAGACAACTCCAAGACATACCGTTCAAAAGCCCGGGTATAGCTTTTCCCCTCCTGGGCAAAGGATAGTTTGATTTGCCGGACAAATTGACAGAACGGACACCAAATTCTCTGGATAGCCGTCCTGAGAATCACGGGTTTTGAACCTACCGGTATTGTTCTGAGATCTCTTGTCACAATCCCTTTCCTGGTGACGGACCTGGAATTACATTCCGGGCATTTTACCGCCTCCGGTTTTGGTATGAGTTCAAAAGTGATTATTCCACCGATGAAACGCGTTGTTTTATAAAAGTAGTCACGAAGGCCAAAGGCATGGTATATGAAGCTTGTGGACATTAATTCATTCTCCGATTTTGTGCGAATAACACAAAAAAATTAGAACATGATCATGTTCACACCATCATTTCAAGCATAAAAATCCTTACTGTGTTATTGCCTTCCCAGTGATGTTTCTCAGTCCAGGTACGCGATTTTCTGATGAACCTACATTGTCGATAGCTCGTCCGCGCCCATCCATGCTCAGAGCGATTTTTTTGTCTAACAACACACCCGTGAAGGCATCCGAGGTGAATTGTGAACCTTGGTCTGTGTTAAAGATCTCCGGGGTGTCTTGTTCCAAGGCCCGTTCCAGCGCTGCAATGCAGAAAAGACTGTCCAATGAGTTCGACAGCTCCCACGAAATAACATAGCGGCTATACCAGTCGATTACAGCATTCAGGTACATGAACCCATGCCGCATCGGAATGTAGGTGATGTCGGTGCTCCAAACCTGGTTAACGCGTTCAATCTCAACATTACGAAGCAGATATGGATATACTTTATGTTCAGGAGCAGGCTTGCTTGTGTGTGGTCCTGGCGTGATGGCCTGAATTCCCATACGCTGCATCAGACGAGCTACCCGCTTTCGGTTGGTACAGTGTCCCTGATCACGGAGCCAGTTCGTCATGCGCGGATAACCGAATTCCGGATGCCTCATATATTGCTCGTCGATCATACGCATCAGCAGAAGGTTTTCATTTGTTTCAGGGACGGGTTTATAGTAGAAACCCGAACGAGGTGCGCCTGCCAGTCGACATTGGCGTCGGATCGAATAGACGGAGTCAGGTTTCACCCAACTCCGACGCGTTGAAACCGGCAGGCTCATAACTTTTTTTCAAGCCACTTGATGTCCATTTTCAGTCGCCCGATCTCCTCGTAAAGTGGGGCAGTGATTTCTTCCTCGGTCTTTGGCCGCCGTTTTTTCCCTGATGGGAAAAGCTCTAGGGCATTGGTGAGCAGTTGTTTCTTCCAAGCCGATATTTGATTTGGATGAACCTTATAGGCCGTTGATAGCTCAGCTAAGGTCTTCATTCCCTTGATGGCTTCGACCGCCACTTTGACTTTAAATTTTGCCGAAAATTGTCTTCTTTTACGTGTCATTTTCATGCGTCCTTTCTTACCATTTTCAGGACGCGGATTCCACTTAAGCAAGTGGTCCTAAAATCGGGGGTAACCGCAAACTGACCAAAACAAAGGGATCATTCCCGAACCAGGACAGCCTGTTAAAGCTGCTTTACATGGGGATCCAGAACGCCAGTAAAAAATGGACAATGCCGATTCAAAATTGGTCACTGACAATTTCCCAGTTGGCAATTTTCTTTGAAGGCCGGCTGGATAAAGAGCTGGGAATTTGATAGGGATTTATTTACAGATGGAAAAGATGGTTCCAGGAACTCCACTCCAGCAAAAGTCAACTCCTCCGACGTGGCTGATTGAAGGCCCATTCTCGGACCTGACTTTTACTTCCGCTGGCGCTGAGGCAGATCCGGGAACCGAAACCGTGACACAGAATTCTGAACATTCCCGCTATGCCCGGTCAATTGTTTTTTTGACTACTTAACATTTTTGAGCAAATGGATGGGAGGAAAAAGGGGAAAGGAAAAGGGCTTTGAAATTTAAAAAACACCTGAGCCTGGCTGTATTTATTGTCTTTACGGCCCTGGTTATAGCTGAGTTCCATAACCGATGGATAAAAACAAGTGGTTCTGACTCACACCAGATCCGCTATCTTGCAAAGGCCAACGCCCAAAAGGAACAGGTAAAGAAAAAATCAGTTGATTATTCAAAATTGATCGAGGCAGCAGGAAAAATAAGGCAATAGACCGCATATTTCACAAGGCCTGAACCTGCCCGGGCAAGGCCCGTAAATCAAAACCAAAGAACAGGAAAAGGCTAGGCCAGGGACTTTAAATCAGATGCTAGAATACCGGTTTTCCCCAGCCGGGCCTGAAAATTCGGGTTACCCCCCTGGTGGGTTTCAATTGTCTTGTTCTCCAGTGAGACCTTCCACAGGGTTTTAAAATCCTGATAAACACAGATATAAATATGATTGGTTTGGGGCAAAAAAATCATAGAACATTGGGTTGAGCAGTCTTTCTCATTTAAAGAGACCTTTTCCAAAAGCCGGAACCCCTGATCCACAGAAAATGAGTTCATATTTTCCAGAATGTAATCATGGGCGGCTATATACCGGTCCGCCCCAGCACCCACAGCCTCCTGATAAGACTTGCCCGCCATACCATGATTGGAAAAATTGGACATGACGATAAATTCATTGTCCATCCAGGTCACAAAATTTTCATTGTTGTCTGTTTCCGTAACCATGGCGTTTCCTTGAATATCGGCAAACAGATTATGAATTGACGGACCTATAAATTGAATCCATTTTTTCCCTTTGATGGTTTGCTTGATCTGGTCAACACCAAAATATTTTGAGATGGCATCATATTGATCATCAATGTGAACTTCAGATCTGCCGGCGTGTTTCTGCCCTTCAATATGGGGTTCAATCTCCTGGGACGCACAAAAAAGCCCTTTGCTGTTCATCCCGCAGGTTTTGGCAAAATAGCCTTTGTATTCGGGGTCATCAATGGTTTGGTCATATAAAAAGGAGAGATGAAAAATGTTCATTCCCAAATTGGATTCAATCCAGAATTTTAAGGGAATGGAAAAATAGTCAAAATTCATCCCATAAAAAATCTGGGGCCCGTATAAGGCAAAGCTGGTGAAGGCAAAGGCCGAGGAAGAATACCCAAAAACCAGTATCAGTATAATCACAAACGATAAAAATTTCATCTTGTGTCCAATAAAACACGCTTGGGGTTGAAAAGGGGATGCTGAACCTGCCGGGCAAAAAAGCACCCCCAAACCACCGGATGCCCGGGATAATTCCCGGGGAAGGGTCCCGCGCTTTAAGGTTAGATTTTTCCAGACTGATTATACACCTTTATGCTGATGGCAATTTTAAACAATATGGTTAAAATCAACAGCCCAATGGCAGTCACTCCTGCTGATATCACAATTTCATGCAAACTGGGAACATATTCTGTAATATGATGCAGGCTCGATGGAATAAAGCCGCCGGCAATCATGCCAAGGCCTTTATCTATCCAGGTGCCTATAAAAACAAGGACAGAGGATACACCTAATATATAATTATTTTTTCTTGTTTTCGGAAGGATTAAAAGCACGGCAGCCAGCACCATGCAAAATATGGAGGCCCACATCCAGGGCACAAGGCCAGCATACCCGTCCAGCCCCAGGTACAGGTATTTGATGTGACTCATATGGGAGGGGATTTTCGAATAAAAAACCACAAAAACCTCACACATCAGGAAAAAAAGATTGGCAATCAGACCATAGGCAACAATCAGGGCAAGGGTTTGAACAACTTCTCTGCCCGGGTCAAACCGGGTCATTTTTTTGATGACCATGCACAAGAGGATCAGCAGGGCCGGGCCTGCGGCAAATGCAGAGGCCAAAAACCTCGGGGCCAGCACCGCCGTCAGCCAGAATCCCCGACCGGGCAGGCCGCAATAGATAAAAGCGGTAATCGTGTGTATGGAAAAGGCCATGGGAATGGAAATATAGATCAGGGGCTTAATCCAGGCCTGAGGGCTGATGCCGTTTCTTTCGGCTTCAAGGGCATTCCACCCGATAATCATGTTTAAAACAAGATAGCCAAACAAGACATTCCCATCCCAAAAGAGCATGGATCCGGGTGTTGGATGTAAAAAAACATTCAGGGCCCGCATGGGCTGGCCCAGGTGAACCAGAAGGTATAAAAGACACATGACAAGCGCTGCCACCGCTAAAAATTCTCCCAGGATGGTAATTTTTCCAAATTGTTTATAATTGTGCAGGTAATAGGGCAGCACCAGCATGACCCCCCCGGCGGCCACGCCCACAAAATAGGTCATCTGGGCCGTATAAAATCCCCAGGAGACATCCCGGCTTTGACCGGTTACCATTAATCCGTATTTAAGCTGGTCTGCATAGAAAAAAGCCCCGATCCCGATCATGGTCAGCAAGCCTGCGATCCATATCCAATATGTTCTGTTTCCCTTTAACGCCAGTTCAAGCATATTGAGTTTCCCTTTTTTTTGGTTTAACTTAAAACGCGTTGAACACGGATATAATATACCGGACTAAATTTTGACTAAATCGGCAAACAAAGATTTCATATCAGGACTCACAGGGCAATCCATCTGTTTTAAGTTTTTGAGATATGCCTTAAAAACCTTGGTCACACGGGGCAGGTTCCCGGTTTTCGCATAAAAAATCATCAAATATTTAAATGCGGTTTCATCAGAGGGGTCAACCGCTAATATTTTTTTGGCAAAAAAAATACCGCGAACATAGTCTTTTTTTTCTTCATACAGGGTTACGACTGATTTGAGAACAAGGATCAACTCAGAAATGAAATACTCCCTTTGTTGAATACACCACTCTTGATAAAGGTCTTCATTTAAAAATACGTCCTTGTATAATGATTCGGCCAGAAGATATGACTCAAGGGCTTTATCAGCGTCACCGGCCATCGCTTTTGCCTGGGCCACTGCATTAAAAAACAATTCCGTATCAATCTTAATTTGTCTCTCATTAAAAAGCCGGTACATATCTTTTTTGCGTTCAATATATGAAGACGGCGCCTTGGGTGAAAGATCCGGTTCCAATGTTTTCCGCAGGCTGCTCATGGCCATGTTAAACCGGCTGCCGGTTTTTTGGGGATCCTGATCCGGCCAGAGCATCTCAATGAGAACCTCCCTGGGGATAAACCCTTTTTTCCTGTTGGCGGTAAGGTATTTTAAAATCATGAGCGCCTTAGAACTTTTCCACGCCGACAGGGGCAGTTCCCTGTCTCCCAGGATTAATTTAAACCGGCCCAACAAGGATATGTGCATTGGTTTCACATGACCTGTTATATCCGCCTTTAATATGGTTTGGATATAGATCAGATCTTTTTCATTCAAAAAGTCCGGGGTTGATGACACCTGCCGGACCAACGGAATCAGCCAGTCCTGTGCCTGGTTGACAAACCGATCATAGGAATGGGTCTCACAAAGGGACAGGGCGCAGGATAAATGGTGGGCCGCGAAGGTTGTATTGCCGGATTCAAAATAAGATCTCAGGCTCAGCATATGGTTGTTAAACAGATGGTAACTTGCACCGAAAAGTTTTGGTCTGGCCGTTTCAAGACATTCCAGTGCGTCTGAATATTTTTTTTCCATGATAAACAGGTGTGCTTTGTCATTTTCAAGGATTCCTTGGGTCAAGACCAGGCCATAGCCCTTGATAATATCAAAGGCCCGGCCGAGTATCTGTTTTGCAGATTCAAACTTTTTCTGACCCAGATAGACCTGGTAAAGGCATTCCCATGCATTTGCCATTCCCCATCGATTGCCGGGCATTTCAAAAAGATCAAAACTCTTGTCAATATACTTGATCGCCTTTTCAAACTGAGCCAGGCCCAGGTGATTGTGGGCCCGGGCAAGATAAACCCAGCCTTTCCGGCTGTCTGAAAGCGATGTATCCTCACAGCAGCCAATGCCTTTTTTGGCATAGTCCACCCCTGTTTCAAAATCGCCCAGGTAAAAGCAGGTGGCGCTGAGCTGATAATAAACAAGGGGGGAACAGGGGGCAAGTTTCAACTCAAGAACAGAGTGTAATAATTTCTCATTAAATTTTTGCGCCCGCTCAAATTCACCGTTGATATATAGGGTATAAGAATAGGAGGTGTTGATCAAAGCCGAGTATGCCTTTTGTTCGAACTCTGGAAAATTTTTGATTTCATCCCGGACGATTTGATAATAACGGGCAGCCGTTTTAAATTCTCCCAGAACCGAGGACAAAAAGGTCAGATAGGTCATGGCAATGATATAGGTTGCTGATGTTTTTTCCACATCGTCAAGGATCTGCTCCATGAGCAGTTTTGCCTCTTTAACATATCCGGTAAAATAATATTGGGATCCAAGTTCAACAATACATTTAACCATGTTTTCTTTGGATTTTTGTTTTTTAAATTGCTTGAGTGCCAAACCAATCATCTTTGTTGCCTGACCCGGGTCGCCAAAATATGTAAAAAGCTTTGCCTGGGCCAGGAGGAGCTGGGGATTTTTTTCTATTATTTTCCCAGGGATCTTTTTCAGGCACCGGTCAAGGAAATTTATTTTACCTTCCAGCAGAAAATCCATATCATAGTTGTCAACAATACGTATGGCATCTTCAAATGCATGACCTTCAACAAAATGATGCAATGCCATGAAGATATCATCCTCTTGTATTTTGCGGGCAATGCTGCAGTGCAGTTTTTGAATTTCAGAAATGGAATAGGTTTGATTAATCTGGGCAATTAAAAAATCCCTGAACAAATGGTGAAAATAAAACACCCTGCCGGATTCATCCACAGGAAATATCATCAAATGATCTTCAATCATCTGTCTTAAAATCAGGTCTGCATCATCAATATCAAATATCTTTTTACAGCGCCGGGTATCTATCTCCGGTAAAAGTGCTGCCTTCATCATAAACGATTTAATATGGTCCGGCTGGACATCAAAAATGTTTTCTTTTAAATATGAAAAAATATGATTGGGGGTCTGCCTGAACAATTCCAGATGATTTGCCACGGCAGTAGGCCTGTGTTTTAAAAACGCATATCGTAAAAGCACCAGACTTGCCGCCCACCCCCCGGTATTTGAATGGATATCTTTTATCTGTGCATCTGAAAGCCCCTGGGTCTGGGTAAAAAACCGCCGGATCTCGTCAACGGTAAACGCCAGATCCGTTTCGCTGATTTCCAGAAGCTGACCTCCGGCCCTTAAGCCGGACAGCTTCAAGTTCAGGTTTCTTCGCCCAATAATCACCATATGAACCTGATCGGATAACCGCTCAATAATAAATTCAATGGCCTCCCGGATCTGATCACTCTCCTGGACAAGGTGATAATCATCCAAAACCAGCACGGTGGGTCTGAGTATAACTTTTTCAACCAGGCAGAGCCATTTGAGCAATGCCTCTGTCTGCTTTTGCAGGTTTGGTCTTGGAACCTTCTCGTTGATCTTAAATCCATTGGGATCTGAAACATGATCTTGGATTGCAGAATAAAGATAAGAGATAAATACCGGGAAATCCGTGTCCTGATCATCCAGCCGGTACCAGATACAATTGATGTTTAAATTTTCAAGGGCATCCTTGACAAGGGTGGTTTTTCCGTACCCTGCACCGGCGGTGACAACCCCAAGTTTGGACTGGTGGAAATCTTCAAAAATCCTGATTAATCGTCGCCGATGAAGGACATGGTATCTTTTAGGCGTTTGGAGTTTTGAAACTAATATGTCCACAAGTGTTTTCCAATCCTTGTTTATGTTAAAAAGGTTTATAAACGACCCTTATTGTGTAATCAAGCAAAAACCAATGGCACCACATGGAGAAGGCCGTTGTTTTGACAGGCCCGGGATATGGCATTGTAATGCATAACCACAGGCGTTCCCAAAAAACAAAGTCTGTCAAAGTTACTTTAAGGATCAAAAATCTGCAATACAGCAAACGAAAAAACACAAAAGATTTTAACCTAAATCGAGCATCTTGCATTTGACATATCGGTGAAACTTGGTATGGATAAAATCGATTCTGATATAAAGGAAGGATGGTATGCATCCTGCCTTGAAAACGCACAGGATCCGGGAGAAAATATATGGTGGTATTTAAAAATAAAAAATGGTGGGTCACAGGAATTGCCCTGATGGTTTTCAGCCTTGCTGCAGGGTGCGCTGCCCCCCCCAACGAGCCCCTGTCCGAGATTGCAGACCAAATTTGGTCTGCAATGGGAAAGGCAGACCAGCAGGTCCTCAAGCTGCAGGCCAGGGTCAAGGCCCTTTTGGAAAAGCCACCAGGGCAAGATATTCTTTTTACGAAAGAAACGAGGTATAAAAGGTACAAGGGAACGGTCTTGTATACCCCGGAAGAGGAGGGACGCTGTGAAGTCTGGGCCTCGGGAAAGACCCCGGTTGATTCGGCCCTGATCCGAAAAATAAAGCGGATTGAAAATATCTGCCCCCTGCTTTCGAGGGCGTTCAAAATTCTGTGTCAGTTGAATGAAAGCTGATATACTCAGCTAAATAAGGAGAACTGACATGACCGAAGAAAACACCGAATTTGATTTTCAAAAAGCCCTTAAAGGCATCCAGGAAGGTAAACCCTTCACAGGTAAGGGCGGCGTCCTTACATCATTAATCAAAAATCTTGCTGAAGCTGCTCTTGAAGGAGAGTTGGAGTCCCATCTCGGGCAGGAAGTTTCTGCCAACCGCCGTAATGGAAAAAGCAAAAAGACCATTAAATCCCTGGATGGTAAATTTGAGCTAAAAACCCCGCGTGACAGGGCCGGAACCTTCTCTCCACAGATCGTCAAAAAACATCAGACAACGCTCAGCGATGAAATTGAAAGAAAGATAATAGCCCTTTACGGCCTGGGCATGAGTTATAATGATATGGCTTCCCATTTACAGGAAATCTATGGACTTGAGATTTCAAATGCCACTCTGAGCACCATTACCGATAAAATCATCCATACCGTCAAAGAATGGCAGGCCAGGCCGTTGGAAAATGTGTACCCAATCGTATGGCTTGATGCCATACATTATAAAGTACGAGAAAACGGAAAGGTCGACAGCAAAGCCGTTTACACAATTCTTGGGGTGAATATCGAGGGCCGCAAAGAGGTTCTTGGGCTGTACATATCCGAGAATGAGGGTGCGAACTTCTGGCTGCAGGTGTTAACAGACCTTTCAAACCGAGGGGTAAAAGATATCCTGATTGCCTGTGTTGATGGTCTAAAAGGTTTTCCCGAGGCCATTGAGACCATATTCCCGGACACAGAAGTTCAACTCTGCGTAGTCCACCAGATCCGAAATTCATTGAAATACGTTGGTTCCAAAAATAAAAAGGAATTTATGGCAGATCTAAAACGTGTTTATAAAGCGGTCAATAAGGATCTGGCCGAAGAAGAACTGGATATCTTGGAAAATAAATGGAATGACAAATACCCGATTGTGATAAAATCCTGGCGGAACAACTGGGAACGCCTCAGTCATTTCTTTAAATATCCAGAAGAGATTCGACGGATAATATACACCACAAATACCATTGAGGCTGTGCATCGACAGTTTCGAAAACTGACCAAAACAAAGGGATCATTCCCGAACCAGGACAGCCTGTTAAAGCTGCTTTACATGGGGATCCAGAACGCCAGTAAAAAATGGACAATGCCGATTCAAAATTGGTCACTGACAATTTCCCAGTTGGCAATTTTCTTTGAAGGCCGGCTGGATAAAGAGCTGGGAATTTGATAGGGATTTATTTACAGATGGAAAAGATGGTTCCAGGAACTCCACTCCAGCAAAAGTCAACTCCTCCGACGTGGCTGATTGAAGGCCCATTCTCGGACCTGACTTTTACTTCCGCTGGCGCTGAGGCAGATCCGGGAACCGAAACCGTGACACAGAATTCTGAACATTCCCGATATACAACAATATTATTGTCAGTAAGGGCAACCCCAGATGACCATTCGCCATGGGTGATGATATCTCCGAATATATTCACCATATTCGTATGCGTCCCCTTAACCCCGCTTTCATTATTCCCTGCTGTATTAATTTCAACACCGGGATTTAATGTCAGAGAATCGGTATATATTCGATCCGAAAAACCGCCGTTGGTTTCTGTGGTGTTTGTGGTGATCGTAATGTCCTCTGCCCTGACAAAATATGGAAACATGAGAAACCAGCAAAGGAATAAACAGGTAATACAGGTAAATTTCAAAAATATTTTTATTCTGCTACTGCTGAAACATTTTGTAGACATATCCGTACTTTTCCCTCTTTACTTTTTAGTAACTTTTAAAAGAAGGAAATATATCAAAAACTTTTTTATAAAAATATCTATAAAATACTGAGGCTATTTTTAAGGGAGATAATCATAAAAATACCGCCGGAAAAATTTATCTCCGGCGGTAGAAGGCTATTTTTTCAAATAGGAGAAACTCGGGTCGGGCCGGCCCAGGTAGCAGGTCTGGGTAAACCCGTATTTTTTGATTTGGTTCAGGGCCTGGATCGCTTCATCTTTTTTACTGGCGAAATCAAAAAGAAAACTTTTGCTGTCAACGATTTTCCACCGATTGTTCACCTTTTTGACCTGGAGCCTCTGGGGGTTGAATTTTATGCAGTCTTCGCCGGGCATACCGCCCTTGGGAGCTTTGTTTTTAGCCAGAAGAAAGGTAAAACTCGGATCGGGCCGGCCCACATAACAGGTTTTATCCATGCGGTAATGCTTTATGATCTTCAGGGCTTTGACAGCCTCGGCCTTGTTTGAACCAAAATCAAAAAGCCAGCTTTTACCGTCCGCCACCTTCCACCGATTTTGTTTTTTCACCACGGATATTTGGGACGGATTAAAGGAAAGACAGTCTTCCTTGGCAGGTTTGTTCACGGCCAGGGTGGTATCGCAGGCCCCGGTGACACAGGAGCCGATCACCGGGTGTTCATTCCTTGAATCCTTTGCCTTGGCGTAATTATGGGCCTCTTTCATGGTCACCTTTCCGTCGTTGTTGGCGTCGGCATCCACCCGGGCGCCCCCAGGAGTTTTCCCATACACCGCAGATGTCCAATGATAGACATATTCGTCGTACTGGCCTTCGGTATCACACCCCCATGAGGGCTCGTCGTGGCGGGCGGCAGCCATGACGCAGATCCTGGGGCCGGTGCAGGGTTTGGGAGCGGCATTGAGAATATCATCCACCATCCCGCCGCTGAAGCATTGCTCAAATACGTAAATGGCCTCCCGGCATTTGATTTTTTTGGTGAGATTGGCAAACTCGTCATCCCGGATGCTGTCCTGCCAAAGGGTGAGATTGGCCTAGTAATCACCCGGGTCGTTTCCCCCATGATTGGTGGCGTAAAAAAAGAATTTTCCCGAAGAAGAAATATTGGCGGCAACCATGTTGAACACCGTTGTTAAATTGGCCTGGGTGGTGGCATAATCAATATCATTGATACCGTCACCGTCAAAATCCTCGGACGGGCTGTGGGTGCCGTTGGCGTAAAGAACAATGATTTGGGAATCTGAATACCCGTATTTTTGCTTTAATGTTGTAAAAATAAATTGGAGATCATTCCAATACCGGGCATAGTTGGAGCTGCTGTTCCAGCCGCCGCAGAGAAGAACGGCATACTTTTCCTGCCTGACCAGGCGTATGGGTTTGACCCTCATTTTTGTCCGGGTGAGTTTGGCCCCGGCTTTCATGAGGGTCATCTAGGTTTTGGCTTTTTTGTTCAAAGGCTTTAGGGTCAAAGCCTCCCTGGGCGGACTCATGGCCGGAACCCGTGTGACCTCGCCGCTGGCCTTGTCCACCAGGATATAACTGGCCTTGTGTTCCCAGTTGGCACCGGGCTGTTCATCCACGAAAAAAAACCAGGAGGGTTTTGAGACTACAAGTTTGGACGGGATTTTCCAGCTGCCGATTTTGGCGCCGGCCGGCTTGAGCTTGGGATTGGCGTACAGGGCCCGCTGACCGATTTTTCCCTTGTAAATCCGGGTGGTCATGGTTTTCTGGGCCTGTTCAAGGGAGAGCTGGGCCTTCAGCGGCGTGTTCATTATAACGGCTTTTTTGATTTCCGGTGTTGCAGCCTGAGCCGCAATTGTGATGTCCGGGATAAAAAATATCAGGCCTGCCATAAACCAGAATGTCCACCGTCCTTGGTTAAATTTCATTATGACCTCCTTTTGATAATGTTCATAAAAAAAGTTCCAGGCAAAAAAATACCAGGAATGGGTGGTGCCTAATTGAAATTTTTTGGGGGATGCTGGAATTTTTCCATCCTTGACCAATTGTCCGGCGGGGTAAGAGCGGAGACAACACCAAAGCGCCCGGTTTGGATATCCACGAAAAAATACCGGCAGTCATGGCCCCAATTGGCCTGGGGCTGGTCATCAACAAAAAAGAACCAGGCCTGGCCAAAATTTGCCGGAACCCTCAGGGTTTTTCCCCAGCTCGGAATCTCAGTTCCCCCCTGGATTGGATGATCGGAAACAAAAAGGCCAGGATGATCAGGGGCGATATTGTCTTTGATCATTGAAAAGGCCTGGTTCCTGTCCAGAAAGGGTGGGGCATTCGGATGTTCGTCTGCAAACGCCAGGGATGTTCTGGCCAGTGCCAGGAGTAAAACCAAAACAATTAATTTCCGCCTGTGTTCCATGATAAAAGCTCCTCTAACCTGCATATTCGGCTAAAAGGGGTGTAAGTCGATGAAGATCTATAAAGAGCGGATGACAGGATGAGTTCAAACGATTTGATTGAGAATCTCTAACAGGGATATAGGATAGGCCGGGCTCTTTTGTCAACCAAAGATTTCAGGTCGCCCAGTGCCCGGGATACGCTTAAAAGGATTCCAAATCCCAGCGTTTGCCTATTGGAAATCATGGTCGAACAGGCTTTTCACAGCCTCTGAAAAATCAATATTGACCCGGACAAGAAAGGTCTCCCAGTCAAGGCCGAACCGATAAAAGGCCATGGATGCCAGTTTTTTGGTAATAAGGGTATCCCTGTAGGCCTGCATCTGATCTGAATTTAAAACGGTCATGATCCGTTTTTTGCCCAGGGTTTTGGTCAGCACCTTGGGTAGGTAGGCTTCAATGACCTGCCAAACCGCCCCCTTTTTTTTCAAAAGAGAACCAAGATTTTCTTTTATCATCGACTCAAGGGCAAGGATATCCTCCCCAACCTTGTCTGAGAGAATGGACAAGGGAATGTCAGGATTTTTTTTGTGGATACGGATAAGCATCCGGGTTTCATCAGATGAACGTGCCTCAATCAGGGTCAACATCTCCCGGATCAAATCATTTCGGATTTTTGCATTATTCAAAATCCCGGGTTCCGGCCCCGGAAAAAATCCGGGCAAAGACTCCCCAAGGGCGCTTAAAAAGGCAAATCCTTTGTCTGAAGTGGTATCTTTGACCAGCTTGATTTCGGTCTCTGTAGAAATGGACAATCTTGCAGCATCGCTGAAAAGACGGCCAGCCCCCTCAACAATAAACTCAAGGGCTTGGAAATTATCAAGAAAGGCTGTGAAATTCTTCAGGGTGACCATCTCCTTGAACCCGCCCCAGGGGATGAGGGCCTGAATTCGGGCTTCGTCAATATGGGTCTGATTCGCCGGATCAAACATAAAATTACGAATAAATACAGCCCCGTCCTCCACCACCCTGCCGTCAGGCAGGGTCAGATATTTTTCCCTGGCAGGCACCTTAAACCCCTGGGGAGACAATTTTTCAGTCGAAAATGCCTGGGCGGTTGCCCCCAAAGGCAGGCAGCCTGAAATGGCAATTTTCCCAAGCTCTGTCCTGTCCAGTCCCTGGGGATCGAAAACAAGGGCGGTATGATCCATGATAAGGCAGATCCTGCCCTGGTACCCCAAAAATGGGCCAAGCCCCAGACCGCCTTCCGGGCCGCCGATAATGGCCAGGTTCAAATCTTTTTCACTTGAATCATAGTGAAAGATAAGGGTTCTGAAGGCCGCCAGGATACCGGCACCGGCCATGCCCCAAATCCGTATTTCCCCTCCGATTTTTTGATGAAGCCTGTCAAGATCAGAGGTGAGGTCAACGGATTTGCCATTGATCCTAAGATCAATTCCCCGCTCTTTGACGGGCTTTAGGGCAAAAATATCCCCGTTCTCCAGAATCCCGCAGGTATGATGGGGAATCTGGTTGCTCTTGCCCGAGTACAGACTTTGCCAATAGGGAAATTTTCGTTGTTTTGCCCTCAGGGTCAGGGCATCCATCAGCCCTGATGTCCCCTGGCCTGGACCGAAAAAAAGCATCTCAGGCCGGCCGCGGTCGTCCAGAGGGGTCTCATGGGAGAGCATGAGGTCCAAAATCCCGTCGGTAAAATCGAACAGGGCATCCCTTGCATATTCCCCGTAAACGGCATGGGGCAGGATCACCGCCGCGGCCCCGGATTCACAGATATCCTTTTGCCTAGCCTGCTGGGCCTTGGGCCCTAAGGCATAACAGAGTAATACAGCCGTGTCCCGTTTAACGGCATGGTTGGCCTAGGTGATATTCAACAATTCCAGCCCCCCCCGTGAAATATGGCCTGCCCCCATGTGAATGCCGCAGGCATAGTGCCCGTTCACAAAAATAATGCTGAACACAGGGCTGCTGCAGACCAGCGGATCCAGCACCCCTTTGTCCAGCTGAAAGCTAAAAGACCGCTTTTCAGGCGTGTAAAAATTGGTTTTCAAGGTGGAAAAAACCAGCCTGGACATGAACAAAAAAAGCTGTCTGCCCAGGTCAAATCCCATAAACCGGCTGTCCAGAAGCCGCTTAAACGCCTCTTGTTTTTCCACCAGATCCTGTTTTGCCCCCTTGGAAGCCCGGGCCGGATCAAATCGTTGTTCAAACACGGCGTATAAAAATTGAATCAGATCCGGATGGGCCATGGCCGCAGACTGGATCATCCCCCCGTTAAAGGCGGCCCGGTTGGCATTGTGGACTCTATGGGCAAAGGCATCTTCATATGCACGACCGCCCAGCCGGGACATGATCTGCCGGTCGGTTGACGCTTCACCATCGGCAAAGATAAACATACGGGTAAAGTCAATGGCATTGCCGGCAAAGAGCATCTCTTTAAAGCTGAGTTTTCCCTGAACATAGCATTCGGTGACCGGATTGATGCCAAAGGCCAGAAATCCGCGGATATCATTGATGATTTCAGCGTTTACCGTTCTTGGGATCTCCCCCCGGATATAGAGGGAACAAATGGACGAGGGAACAGAAGATCCGTCCCAATAGGCCCGCATCAGGGTAAGGCCGCGGTCTTTGAACAATTGCCTGAAGATGGGAATCTGGGGGGAGGCAAAATCCGAGTTAAACATAAAGCGGGTCTCCCCCGTGTCCGGCAGGTTGGAGGCTTCAACCCGGGGGGTGACAGAGGCCTTGGCATCTGTTAAAAATTTTTCATACCGCTTTCGGGTGGGTTCAGGCGTGGCCGTATAATCTCCGGCCAGGTTAAAGAGGAACCTGGAGGCCTTAAATTCGTTCTTCGTATAATCATCCACGGTTTCCGGCCGGATAATATAGGTGTAATAACCGTTTTCCTTGCCATAATAATACTCCCGCCGGTGACCGGAAATCAGGCCCTCAATCACATTTTCCATGTTGTCCCGGGTTTCATGGGTGGCAATCCTGACCCGCTGCACATCGTTGCCGTGGGCCAGGTCAAAATCAATGTGGGCCACCCGTCCTACCAGGGCGACCCTGCCGTCCTGAACCGCTATGCTTGAAGCGATGGACCCCAAAAGATGTTTTAACGAGGCTTTGGTGATGTTTTCAAAAAAATAATTGGGCAGGCCCAGGTCGTTGAGCAGAATTCCGGCAGCCATGTTGATACAATTGGCCGTGACCAGGCCTTCGGAAGAAAGGTCGATCACCGCTTCATAAAGAACCCTGATATCCAGGTTAACGCTTTCTGCTGTCTCTATGATATGGGGGGCTGGGAAACAGCACCGGTAAATCGGTTGTTCATGGGTATATCCTCAAGGTCCGCAGCCGGGCTGCAGACCGTTTACACGGCTCATAAATTTGCCAGATAGCTGACCAGGTTAACTTTTTTATTGGTGATCCCCAATTTTTTACGGATATGATTCCGATAGGTTTCAACGCTTCGGTAGGAAAGATTCAGCAGTTTGGCAATCTCCTTTGAGCTCAACCCTCCCCGGATCATTGTACAGATTTCGTTCTCCCGGGGGGTGAGTTTAAGATTGGGTCTGGATATCCGGGTGCCAAAGGATGAGGTCAACTGCCTGATATTTTCTTCGAGCAGGATCAGATACTCCCGTTCGATCTCAGATCCCCGATTGTCCATTTTTTTTATCAAGGGGAGCAGCAAATTCTCCACATTGGCCATGACCTTTGTTTCAAGGCTTTCCTTTTCCTCGATCAGCTGGTTCATCACCTCCCTGAGGGCAATGTTTTTCTCCTTTAACAAAAGGTTCTGGTCCTTGAGTTTCTGTTTGCTTTCACTGAGGTCTTTTTCCGCCTGTTTTCGCTCGCTGGTCCTTCCGAGCAGCTCGGCAACGGCATTGAGAAGGGATCGCTCCTCTTTTAAAAAAGGACCTTCGGCCCGTTCCGGGCGATTTTCCAGGTAGCAGACCGTCAAAACCCCAATGAGCTCTCCATAGGCCATGACCTCGACCTGCTGTTTCCAAAATGTATTTTTATAATTGTCCGTCCGAAAGCTCTGGTCGTGGAGAAGCAACTGGGCACAGGTAATTTCAGGGTATTGCCAGGAATCGGGGATCAGGTCCACCACCTGCTGAAAGGTGGTTTCAAGGGAGAGTCCGGTCTGCTCCAGAATCTTTGAAATACCGAAAAGGCAGTTGATCTCCTTGATCCGTTCCTTGAGATCATGGGCCTGTTGTTTAAGGGTGAGTTCCATGAGCCTGTGCTCATGTTCCAACGTTTCCAGTTCCCGATTCCGTTCCAGAATCCGTTCTATATCCGGCTGCCCTTGGGTATCAATCATGTGTCCATCATTTTAGCCCCTTGCCCCGGGTCGGGGGAAAGGGGCGCTTAGTTGTTTAGCGCGTGGAAAATCATATACCAGGATTTTCCCCCCTAAACAAGTCCCTGGTCAAGCATGGCGTCAACGACCTTGACAAAACCGGCAATATTGGCCCCGGCAACGTAGTTGCCCTGCTGTCCGTACTCTGCTGATGCCTCAACACAGGAGGTATGGATGCTGTTCATGATCTGCTTGAGCCGGTTGTCCACCTCTTCCCGGGTCCAGGCCAGCCGCATGGCGTTCTGGGACATTTCAAGGCCGGATACGGCCACACCGCCGGCATTGGCGGCCTTGCCCGGGGCATATAGAATTTTGTTATCCAGAAAGATGTCCACGGCTTCGGGGGTGGATGGCATATTGGCCCCTTCGGCCACCACAAACACCTTGTTTTCAACCAAATTAACGGCATCTTTTTTGTTGATTTCATTCTGGGTAGCGCTAGGAAAGGCACAGTCGTGCCTTTATATCCCACAGAGGATTATGGTCCAGGGAACCGTCCAATTCCGTGTAAACCGCTTCCGGATATTTGTCGGCATATTCCCGGATCCGGCCCCGCCGGATATTTTTAAGGTCCATTACCCAGGAAAGTTTTTCTCTGTCAATTCCGGTTTCATCATAGATAAAGCCTGCGGAATCAGAGAGGGTCACCACCTTTCCCCCAAGGTCAAGAATTTTTTCAACCGTGTACTGGGCCACGTTTCCAGACCCGGAAACCAAACATGTCTTGTTTTCCAGTGAATCGGTCCGGGTGGACAGCATTTCAGCGGCAAAATACACACAGCCATACCCGGTGGCTTCAGGACGGATCAGGCTGCCGCCCCAATTAAGGCCCTTGCCCGTGAGAACAGAGGCAAATTCATTGGTCAGTTTTTTGTACATCCCGAACATATATCCGATTTCCCGGCCCCCGACCCCGATATCCCCGGCCGGAACATCGGTATTGGGCCCGATATGGCGGAAGAGTTCGGACATAAACGACTGGCAGAACCGCATGACCTCATTGTAGGATTTTCCCTTTGGATCAAAATCAGAGCCTCCTTTTCCGCCGCCCATGGGCAGGGTGGTCAAAGCGTTTTTAAATACCTGTTCAAATGCCAAAAATTTAAGAATGCTCAGGTTGACGGAGGGGTGGAACCGAAGCCCGCCCTTGTAAGGGCCGATGGCAGAATTCATTTCAATTCTATATCCCCGGTTCACCTGAACCCGTCCGGTATCATCCATCCAGGGCACCCTGAACATGATAGCACGTTCGGGTTCGGCAAGCCGTTCAAGAATTCTGGCCTGGCGGTATTCGGGATTCCGGTCCAGAACAGGCTGCACCGTGTCGATGACTTCCTGGACTGCCTGGTGAAATTCTTTTTGTTCCGGATCCTTGTCAATGATTCGTTCTAGTTCTTCTGACATCTTATTGCCTTTCATAAAAATAGTAAACAATCAGGCCGAGCGAACTCAGGCTGCAATAGTATCGATTTTGGTTGATCCGCCCATAATAACGCAGCGGGAATGCTTTCCGTCCAGTTTAACGGTCAAAGGGGTTTTCAGCCGCAGGTGTTTGATAAATTGAGTCCCCTGATCCATTGTTTGGCCTTTGAGTCCGGCCAGGCTGAACCGGTCTCCAAAACCCTTCCCGGTTTCATTTACCGTGATATAGGGAATGCCCATGGCCGTAATATTATGGAAAAAATGGGAGCCCCCGGACGG
This sequence comes from Desulfobacter sp., assembly GCA_028768545.1. Classification (NCBI taxonomy): domain Bacteria; kingdom Pseudomonadati; phylum Thermodesulfobacteriota; class Desulfobacteria; order Desulfobacterales; family Desulfobacteraceae; genus Desulfobacter; species Desulfobacter sp. The sequence goes on along the minus strand of CP054838.1, from coordinate 1,105,892 downwards.
ATCTGCATGGATGGAATCGTTTCTAATCTCCACAATGGCCCCGGCATTGGAGATATCGGACCAGGCCACGGGAATGCCCAGCCAGGGGTCGGACGAACCCCACCGCCCGGGGCCGGCCAGAAGAAAGGGCAGATTTTCCCGGGCAAGCCGGTTATTGATCTGGCTGATCTCCAGGGCCATCTCACGGGTTTTATTTCCTTGAAACCTGCCGGGTTCCACATAAACAATATCCCGGATGGATTCAAGGGTGCCGTGGCCCAGGGCCGTGGACGAGACACAAAGGGCATTTTCTTCATCTTCTAAAGAAATATCCGTCCCGGAAGGCTCGCCGGGATCAGCCATGGGCCGGATCTGGAGGATAAAAAACTCCCAGGGGTCAGCTTCCCGTTCAGGCAGATTGGCTGCAAATTCCATTTCCACGGGCATTCCCATCCCCTCTTTTCCAAGGGATAAAAGATCGGCAATCAGCCCGGCCATGGGCGGATCATCGTATTTGAGCACCCGGGCAAAGGTCATCATTTTCGGGCCCTGGCAATACCAGGTATCCCGTATCCGGTCTTCCCCGGGAACATAGGTGCTGGCAAAGGCCTTTACCGGAGGATCTTCCAAGGCATCGGCAATGGACCAATGCTCCAGGTTGGACCGGGTGGAAAAATGAAGGCTCTCTGGATACCCCCGGGTCTTGAGGGCGTAGAAGCGTTCCTGGGTACGGGTTAAAAAATCCTTGGCCGTTGACAGCTGGGGAGTAATTTTCGGATACCGGGGACAAAATCTCAGGCTTTTACCCCCTTCTGCCACGGTTCTTCCCAGCCCCAGGGCCATGTGGACCACCCCGTCTTCTGTACTCATATGTGAAAAGGGATAAAAATTGGACGACTGGGCCGTTCCGGAAAGGGCCGGGTAAAAATAATCTCCATACTCTTTCCCCCCAAGCTCCTGGACAATCACAGCCATGGAATCGTCAAGGGGCAGAGCGCTGGTATAGCAATGCCGATAATTATTTATACATCCTGATAATTTCATCAATCGTTTCGTTTTCATTGTATTCACGGATGGTTTTTAGGGCCGCAAAATCGTGTTCAATCGGATTGAGATCCGGTGAATACGGGGGCAAAAACAAAAGAGCTGCACCAGTTCTTTCTATCAAATATTTGGTTTCTTCGCCCTTGTGGAAGGATGCGTTATCCATCACAACGACATGATTATCGTTCAGATGTGGACTCAACTGGTGTTCGATCCAAGCATTAAAGATATCCGCATTGCATGTTCCCTGAAACAAAAATGGTTCTTCAAAACTATATTCGATGCGGGCAGCAATCAAAGACGTTCGAGGGTGCTTTGTTCCTGCAATCAAACCATGAACACGCTGCCCTTTGAGAGCATATCCATAGCGACGGGTTGTATAAGGCGAAAAGCCGCTTTCATCAACATAAACAAACGTTTTGCAACGACGTACATAACGTTCACGAAGACGAAGATATGCCTTTCTTTTGCTGTCGCTTCGCTCCCTGTATCCCGTCATGAGGGCGTTCAAAATTCTGTGTCAGTTGAATCAAAGCTGATATACTCAGCTAAATAAGGAGAACTGACATGACCGAAGACAACACCGAATTTGATTTTCAAAAAGCTCTTAAAGGTATTCAGGAAGGTAAACCCTTCACAGGTAAGGGCGGCGTCCTTACATCATTAATCAAAAATCTTGCGGAAGCTGCTCTTGAAGGAGAGTTGGAGTCCCATCTCGGACAGGAAATTTCTGCCAACCGCCGTAATGGAAAAAGCAGAAAGACCATTAAGTCCCTGGATGGTAAATTTGAGCTAAAAACCCCGCGTGATCGGAACGGAACCTTCTCTCCACAGATCGTCAAAAAACATCAGACAACGCTCAGCGATGAAATTGAAAGAAAGATAATAGCCCTTTACGGCCTGGGCATGAGTTATAATGATATGGCTTCCCATTTACAGGAAATCTATGGACTTGAGATTTCAAATGCCACTCTGAGCACCATTACCGATAAAATCATCCATACCGTCAAAGAATGGCAGGCCAGGCCGTTGGAAAATGTGTACCCAATCATATGGCTTGATGCCATACATTATAAAGTACGAGAAAACGGAAAGGTCGCCAGCAAAGCCGTTTACACAATTCTTGGGGTGAATATCGAGGGCCGCAAAGAGGTTCTTGGGCTGTACATATCCGAGAATGAGGGTGCGAACTTCTGGCTGCAGGTGTTAACAGACCTTTCAAACCGAGGGGTAAAAGATATCCTGATTGCCTGTGTTGATGGTCTAAAAGGTTTTCCCGAGGCCATTGAGACCATATTCCCGGACACAGAAGTTCAACTCTGCGTAGTCCACCAGATCCGAAATTCATTGAAATACGTTGGTTCCAAAAATAAAAAGGAATTTATGGCAGATCTAAAACGTGTTTATAAAGCGGTCAATAAGGATCTGGCCGAAGAAGAACTGGATATCTTGGAAAATAAATGGAATGACAAATACCCGATTGTGATAAAATCCTGGCGGAACAACTGGGAACGCCTCAGTCATTTCTTTAAATATCCAGAAGAGATTCGACGGATAATATACACCACAAATACCATTGAGGCTGTGCATCGACAGTTTCGAAAACTGACCAAAACAAAGGGATCATTCCCGAACCAGGACAGCCTGTTAAAGCTGCTTTACATGGGGATCCAGAACGCCAGTAAAAAATGGACAATGCCGATTCAAAATTGGTCACTGACAATTTCCCAGTTGGCAATTTTCTTTGAAGGCCGGCTGGATAAAGAGCTGGGAATTTGATAGGGATTTATTTACAGATGGAAAAGATGGTTCCAGGAACTCCACTCCAGCAAAAGTCAACTCCTCCGACGTGGCTGATTGAAGGCCCATTCTCGGACCTGACTTTTACTTCCGCTGGCGCTGAGGCAGATCCGGGAACCGAAACCGTGACACAGAATTCTGAACATTCCCCCCGTCATCTTTTTTTTCGAGTGATTCCGAGTTGTTTCATATTATACCAGATACAGGCACGGGATACTCCGAAATGCTGCGCCCTTTCCGATTGTGTCATGTCATCATTTGTCTCCACATGGAGGCGCAAAGCTTCCAGATCCAAACTTCGTGGTCCTTTTGGACCGGGTTTCTTGTATGACAAACCATCTTCGGCAGACGTCCAGTTGTGAACACTTCCACGGGATACATTAAACTGACTGGCAGCTTCCGTCTTGCTTCCTCCATTTTCTACAAAATCTATAACGCGTTTGCGTAAATCTGATGAATATCTCATGGGGAAAATATAAGTTGTATAAATCCTTGTTCAAGTAATTGTTTGCTCTGCTATATTCCGGCAAAACCGCCGGGCATTTTTATAGTAGGTGGATGCATAGACCAGCTTGACCGCTGTCACCAGATGGTCCAGCCGCACCTTTGGATCCTCATGGTTGTTGGGAATTTTATAGGTCTTGTAAAGGCCGGCATAGGGGGTGAACCTATCATCCTCTAACTGGCTTGAGGACCTCACGGCCAGGGGCACCCTGACCTGGTCCAGAAAAATCTCAAGTTTTCGGATCAGATCATCGGGCAGAGGAGCATCCAGAAATCCCTGGACAATCTGTTCTAAGGAAAGCCCCCTTAGGACAAGATCCTTGAGATGGTTATCAGCCACAAAGCCGTCAAACAGATCGCTACAGAGCACCAGGGTGTTGGGAATTTTGATCTTTATTTTGGGATATTGCTCTTGGATTTCAGGATGGCGGGTCAAAAGATCCGCCATAAAGGCCAGCCCCCTGGCTTTGCCGCCCATGGAGCCCGTCCCTATTTTTGAAAAATCCATGACATCGGCATCAAATAGATCGGCATTAAATTGAAGGGTCAGTCCTTTGTGTCGGTGCTTTCTCAAATCCCGGATCTGGCCGATAATATGGCTGCGCAGCCCGTCAATGGTATCAAAATCATTGGGTTTTACCGCCCTGACCTCAAGGGCCGTCCCCACTTCACAACGGGCCATGAGCCAGGTGGAAAAATGGTGTTGCTCAGCATGGAAAAGGACCGACTCATCGGGAATGGCAGCCAGCTTTTTCTCCAACACCGCAAGGTTTGAGGCCCGGTCAATCTCTTCTCCTGCCCGGTTTCGGAAGACAAAATCCCCAAATCCCAGATGGTTCCGGAAAAAAAGATGAAGGTCTTGGTTCAGGTCAGACGCATTTTTATCCAGAAAAACCGCTGGTATCTGCCGGGCCTTTTCCCGGTTTTTTGTTTCAGCACTCATCAAGAGCAAAGGAATTTCAGGGATATCTTCACGGATTTGCGATAGAATGGAAATACCGGCCCGGTCATCCTCTTTTTCTGATCTGGGAAGCCGCGTATCCGAGATCACGCACAAAAGATGGGACCCGTACTGCTCATACAGGTCCTTGGCTTCTTCGTAATTTGAGGCCATCAGGACTTTTGGCCGTTTTCCCATTGCCGCCAGCTTGAGGCAGTCGCTGCATCCGATTTTCACAAGCGCCTGGGTCTGGCGGACAATTTCCCTGTAAATCATGGGCAGGAAACAGGCGGCATATTCAGGGGAATCCTCCACCAGGATAATCACACGCACATTGGCCACCTTGATGTCATGACCGACGTTGAGACGGTCTTCGGTGAGCTTGACCATGGCCAGCAGCATGTCCGGGTTGCCGGACCAGGTAAAGGTCCAGTCGACCCCGTCAATCTTCTGCTGCTTTAATTCGGGCAGGGTGCCCCGGGTGCCGGGCAAAAGCAGTATCACCATGATATCCGGACAAATCTCCTTGATTTGCCGGCCCAGGCACAAGGGATCCATCTTGTCCAAATGGGGCACCATAAAGACCAGATCAAACCGCTGGTCTGTCAAAAGCGCCATGGCCTCAACGGACGAGACTCCTGTAATCCTCGGAGGACAGGAAAGATTCAGCCCCTTGTACTCATTGACCATTTTTGAGGTAAGGCTGCCGTCCTCTTCCATATTATAAATATTGTATGAACTTGAAATAAGAAGTATCTCCCGGATTTTTTGGGGGGCAAGCTCCCTGAAAACTTCGGGTCTGCTCTGTCGGGTGAGCGGCTCTGTTGTCTTACTCATGGCGTTTATTCCGATACTGCCGGTTAAAATGGTCAAACCACTATAAAAATGCGATATTTTTATTTAGCGCTAACAGGATTGATTTTTATTTAAATCTGCTAATTTATGCGTATAAAAACACAGGGTACTCCATATAAACGGATTGTTTCATCCGGCATGGGCCTTAAAAAAAGGAGGATCATCCCAGGCCATTGAGCTGAATGATCATCGCAAAATTGGCTGCCCAAACAATGGCAGAAAAAATCCTCGGCCCCAGCAGTCAAAGGTTCGGCTCATACGGATGAACATTTTATGGGGTTTAAAAAAAATACCGAATTCCAAGATCTGTGTGGAAGATCAACAGGATCTTTTTATTTGCCATGGATTTTGTTATCTAATGATTCCGGTTTAAAGATCCGGGGTTTTGCGTGAGCCCTGACCTTGATTCTGACCGATAATTTTTTATTAAAGATCAACGAATGAAAAAAGAAACAAATTTAACATCAGGTCCCATAGCGGCAAAAATAATCAAGCTCTCTTTTCCCATTATCGGCACATCCTTTATCCAGATGGCCTATAATCTTACCGATGTTGTATGGCTTGGGCGCACGGGATCAGCAACCATTACGGCGGCCACCACCGCCGGATTTTTCATCTGGCTTTTGATGAGTCTTTTTTATACGACAAAATCAGGAACAGAAACCCTTGTTGCCCAGTCTGTGGGGAAAAAAGAGGTTTCAACGGCCAGACAGGTAGCGGAAAATGCCTTGACCATCGGGCTGTCTGCTTCATTTATCATCAATTTGCTGATTATTATTTTTGCGGGCAGTCTTCTCAGCTTTTTTAGGCTGGAACCTCAGGTCATGGTAAAAGCGGTTCATTACCTTAGAATCGTATCAATTGGAATGTGCTTTGCCGTGGTCAACCCGGTTATGAGTGCCGTTTACCTGGGCTTTGGCAATAGTAAAACCCCTTTTTATGTAAATTCTATCGGCTTGATTGTAAATATGGTTCTGGATCCTATTTTGATTTTCGGGCTCTGGTTTGTTCCCGAGCTTGGCATAAAAGGAGCTGCAATTGCGACCACGATTTCCAATATACTGGTATTTTTAATTTTTCTTTTTAAACTTAAGTCAACACAATCTGTTCTCCCCTGCCTCAGAGTATTTGCGCCCCTTAGAATCAAAATTGTAAAAAGAATTTTAAGAATTGGTATCCCGGTCGCCCTGGGACATATGTCATTTTGTATTTTTTCTATGTGCATCGCAAGGATTGTATCCGCATATGGAACCATCCCCCTGGGTGTCCAGAATATCGGGGCAAGTATTGAAGCCCTGTCATGGAATACCGCCCTTGGGTTTTCCACCGCCCTTGCAGCATTTACCGGCCAAAATTACGGGGCAAAAAAGTATGACAGAATCAAGCAGGGGTATTATGTGATTCTCTTTTTGAGCATAAGCTTAGGGCTGATTGCAACCATTGCATTCTTCTTTTTTGGAAAACCGCTTTTCTCTTTGTTCTCAAATGAACATGAGATGATAGTCACAGGGGCCTTGTACCTTAAAATCATTGCGGTCTCCCAAATTTTCATGTATATTGAAATAACATCTTCCGGGGGATTTTACGGTCTTGGAAAAACAAGACAGCCTTCGTTTACAAGCTTTATTTTTACAGGACTCAGAATTCCTGCAGCACTTTTTGTCGTCCATTTCACATCGTATACATATGACGGAATCTGGTGGTGCATCAGTATCAGCAGCCTGTTCAAAGGGGTCATCGTTGCAGGGCTTTATTTTCTGACCTTAAAAACGCTGAATAAAAAAATTGGATCCAAGGCCTGATCTCTTTGCTGCAGCCGCCATGAAAACAAATATCTGAGGGATCTTTAAATACCAGAAGTCTGGCCCAGAGCTATTTGCCTTGAAACCGGGGCTCTCGCTTTTCAAGCAGCGCGCTGATGCCTTCTTGGGCATCTGCCATTTCAAAGATCCGAGACTGAACATGGGCTTCCATCTCAGCCGCTTTTTCAGGATTCCAGTCAAGGCCCTGATAGATGGAATGCTTCATCATTTGCACGGCAACCGGCGCACAAAGGGCAATCTCACGGGCAATGGCCATGGCCTTTTCCATAACCTCATCCTTGTCCACTGCATAGTTTACAAGCCCCATGGAAAAGGCCTGTTCCCCGGTAAAAATGGATCCTGTGAACAAGAGTTCATTTGCCTTTGCCAGCCCCACCAGCCGGGGCAGGGTATAGGAGATGGCCATTCCCGAATGAAGCCCCAGACGGGCAAAATTGGCGCCCATCTTTGCCTGACGGTTTACCACCCGGATATCACACATCAGGGCAAGGCCCAGCCCCCCGCCAATGGCGTGTCCGTTTACAGCTGCAATAACGGGAATTTTAAGCGTTCCCACATCAAGAAAAGGCTGGTATAAATCCAGAAGCGCCTTGTTGGGAAGGGGTGCGTCCTGTTTTATGACCCCGCTTTTAAAATCAGGACCGCTGCAAAAGGTGGTGCCGCTGCCGGTAATGATAAGGCAGCGCAACTCCCGGTCCTGTTTTACCTGTCCCAGTATTTTCTGGAACCCAGGCATGGTTTCCCGGTCCATGCTGTTCCTGTTCTCCGGCCGGTTCAGGGTAATAACAGCTATCTTACCTTTTTTATCATAACGTATGGGCGGGGTATCCAAATGGGGTATCCTTGTCTAATTTTTTTTCCCGGATCTTGCCCGGGTGGTTATCCGGAAGGTGGTGCCTGTTTTTTTATCGTCCTGAAATGACTGATTTGTCATACCACCTGAAGGCCTTCACTGCAAATCAGAAAAAAAAAGCTGTCCGGGTTGAGCTCATCCCAAAAAGGCCTATCTGTTTTCATCTGGAGACAAACCTCTCCTCTTCTGGTGTCGGACGCTTGACCCGGGGCCATTTTCCCGGCTGGGGCTCAGCCCCTTCAAGGGCAGCAGGGGGCGGATCATCATCCTTTAAAACAGGATTTTTACGAAAATCACGCTCTCCTGCCTCGTAGCAGAATTCAATGGGAATACCGTTGGGATCAAAAGAATAAATGGAATGGATGAACCCATGATCAATGAGATCCGAACATTCAAACCCGGCCGCCTCAAGTTTATCCTTGAGCTGCCATGCCTCGCGGCTGGAATCCACGCCAAAGGCGATATGGTCAAATACGATCGGCCCTTTAAACGGCACCCCATGGTCCTTTGGTTCCACGGGCTGCGCCCCGTCCCACTCAAAAAACGCCAGGGTGTTTTTGTCATCAATCTCAAAGAAATAATGCCGGAATCCCCTTTGGCCAAATCCGTTGATTAAGCGCATACCAATGAGGTCACGCCAGAACCGGATGGTGGATTCCATATCCCCTGTCACCATTGCAAGGTGGTTGATTCCCTTAAATTTCATAAAAACCTCCTTTTATCACCTGAATATTGCAAGCCCGCCAAAACTCAAAACAAAAAATGCCGGATTTAAGTATCACGCGGCCTGTCAGCATTGATCATCATTTGCCGTAAGGCTGTTTTGCCTTTTGCACGCCTCCATTTTTGTTCAAACCCGGGATCCAGTACAATCCGGGCAATTGCCGAAAGCGCCTGAAGATGAAAAAGCCTCTGATCCCTTGACCCGATCAGGACAAAGGCGGCATAGACAAGGGGCTGGGAAGAAGAAAACACAATCCCCTTTCTGCACCGGACCAGGAGAAGACAAAACTGCTCCCGGCCGTTGAGGATCACATGGGGCACGGCAAGACCGGGGGCAAGAACAGTGGTCATCTCCTCCTCGCGCTTGGTCAGCATTTGGAAGAGTTCCTCGGCAGATGCCCCCAAGGGGCCGGCCATGGCATTGGCTGCCCGTTTGAAAAACCCATCTTTGTCAATCTGTTTTTTTAAATCCATGACCTGGCTTTTGGCCACCAGGCGGTCAAACCGGTCCGGCCGGGTATGATCAGGAGACGTGATCATCTGCCGGAGCTTTTTTTGAATGGGCACCTCATCTTTAAGCTCTGTTGCCGCCGCCTTTTCCACCATCTGGGCCATGGCCTCTTTTTGGTTGAGACCAAAGCGTAATGAAAGTTCTTTTATGGAAATTTCCGATCCCAGAACGGTGACCAGATCTCCGGGTTCCAGCCGGGTAAATCCGTGGGGCACGAACAACACCCCCCTTCGCCGCACAGACATGATCACCAGATCAAATGGAAGGCGAAGGTCTCTCAATGCCAGGCCGGCCAGGTCGGGATTCTGAATCCTCAGGTCCACGACATTTCTTTCTTTGTGCATCCCCATCAGCAGGGATGCCGCAGCCGGAGACCGGACAAAATGATCCAACAATCCCACAATTGCCGTGGACGGATCCACCACCAGGACTCCCAAAGACTGGAATCCTGGGGTATTTACCCGGTGGTTTATCCTTGCAATCAGGGTCTGACCGCCAAAATTCTCATAGGCAATTTCACAGATCCTGTAATTTTCCTCGTCGGAAAGCATGGTGACAATGGCCCCGGCCCTGTGGCATCCGATCCCTTCCAATTCCCCCCGGGTAAATTGTGAAAAATGTTCCACCTTTATATCTTCAAAATTTTCCATTGGCCCCGCCTTGCCGTTCATGGCCAGTTTTACCTGCCAGCCCTGGGACACAAGGGACATGGCCAGGGCCGATGCCTGGCCGTCCGTTCCAAAGATAATTGCTTTTTTTATCCCCCCGGCCAGGTCTTTGTCAGACTTTGGATGATCTTCTTTCATCAGCTTAATGGCAAACTTGAACAACGGCGGCCCCACAAGCTGGTTCAGGATGATAACAGAGATAATAATGGTGGCAAAGGGACTGCCGAACCCGGGAAACTCAAACACCACGTCTTTTGCAAGTCCAAGCCCTACACCGGCCTGGGTAATAAAGGCCATCCAGCTCACCGAATTGGCTTTGGCCGGATTTCCGGCAAGGGTTCCGCCGACAAATGAACCTAAAAAAACAGCTGTTGTCCGGACCAGAAAAAGGACAACGGCCACCGGCCATGTGGCCGCCAGCACATCCAGGGACAGCGAGGCGCCGGTGAGGGTAAAAAAAGTGATATAAACCACAGGACCAATGTCGTAGAGGAGTTTTAAAAATTCCGTTCTGAACCGTGAGGCATTGGATATAAAAAAACCGGCCACCATGCAGATCAGCAGCGGTTCAAACAGAATTTCCGCAAAAAAACGGTCATGGGTAAACTGCCGGATGCCTGCGGACAGAACAAAGACAAGATACCCCGTTGCCAGAATGGCCGCCGTTTTTAGCAAAGAAGGCGCTGGGACACGCATTATCCTCAAAAGGATTCGGGACACAAGAACGCCTAAACACAGTGAGCCGCCCAGTTCAAAGACAAGAACCAGGACAAAACCCAAATTAAAACGCAATCCTGTCAGCAGGGCATCGGCCACCGAAGAATTGGCGGAAAACAGAACAATGACCACCACGTCCATGATAACGGTCACACCGAGCACCGTCTGGGTAAACGGACCTTTGGCGCGCAGTTCATTGACAATGGCGATGGCAGACGAAGGAGACCGGGCCACAAGAATGGCCCCGGCCAGAATGGCCACAGCAGCCTTTGCAGCCGTCGGCATGGTTGCCATAAACGGGATATGTCCGGCCATCAGATAAAAGGCAATCGAGGTAAGACAAAATGTAAAAGAAACCAGACCGGCCGTAATCCAGGCAATGCTTAATAGTTTGCTTCGCAGATCTTTTAAATAGAGTTCAGCCCCTGCTGCAAAGGCGATGAATCCCAGGGAAATTTCATCCACAAAGGATAAAGTGTCAACCGCCTCTTTGGTGATCATCCCCAACACGTAGGGACCGGCCAGAATTCCGGTGAGCAGAAAAGCGCTGATCAGCGGCAGGCCGGTCTTCGAAAGGCTTGCCCCCAACTGTTTTGATGCCAGGGCGATCAGCACAAATCCTGCGGTGAACACCAAAGTCTCCATGGATTTATCCTAATAAGGGTGTCAGCGGACGATCAATGGTATTAAATCTATGGACGATTCTCTGGTTTGTAAACCTGGGAATTTTTTTCTTTTTAATTAACAGCGGCCAAAAGACAATGATTAGAAGTGGCCTTAAAGAATAAACGGGAACAGTTCAAATTGACCTGCTCCCGTTTATGAAATCACAGCGGGTCAGTTACTCAACAGGATAGCCTGCCTTCTCCCAGGCCATCCAGCCGCCGCCCATGTTTTTTGTGTTTTTATACCCCATCTGGCAAAGGGTGCAGGTGGCCAGACATCCCCTTGAACCTTTCTTGCAGTACATGACAATTTCAGCGGTTTTGTCCGGTATCTTTTTATCGATCTTAAATTCCAAAAGCCCCCTTGGAATATTCATTGCCCCTGGAACATGTCCCATCTTAAATTCTTTTTTGGTACGGCAGTCCAAAAAAATATATCCACCCTTGTCAAATAGGGCCTTGGCCTCGGACACAGATACCTCGCAAATACTTTTCTTAGCCTCGCCCACCAGATCCTTGGCTGTCATGTCCTTGGCAAGGGAAATCTGTGCTGTGAGAAACAACAGAGAAATGAATACCAAGACAAACAGATTACGTTTTTTCATAAAATATCCTCCTTTTGCTGTTAAATTTAAACACACTGAATGTTTTCAGTGTTAGAAACCAAGGTTATTCTCCTTTAGTCAGCCCTCCTTTTTTCGGGTATCCTGTCCATGGGTACAATAACGGGCTGGTTTGCGTTTAACTCTTTTTGATCAACATCACCGGAAAGCAGAAACAATTTTGTATTTCCGTGACAGGCGTTGCATGTTTCGTTCTGGGGCGTCTTCCGCCTGATATTATGAGGGGTGGTCATTTTCCAGGTGGGCAGTTTGTCAAAATTTTTCAATCCATTTTCAACATAAAATTTAAATGAGGATCGATCCACCGGGACATGACGCAGTGTAACAAATGTTTCAGGCCTCTTTTTGGATTTCAAGGGATTCAGGCCGATTTTAAACTGCATTTGAGATTTTTGGGTCTTATAATATTTAAGGCCGTCATCATCTTTTCCAAAATGGCATGAATAGCAGTTTTTATACGCCTGGGAATGGCAGACATTACAACTCACCTGATCCCGGTGAATCCAGTGATTCTTCGTGTTTTCAGAGGTTGCCTCATAAATTTTTTCATGGCAGTCCAGACACTTGGGACCATTTTTCACTTCATAGCGGTTGGCATAATCCTTCCCGTCGCCATGCATCTCATCGGCTGTGTGACATTTACTGCATTTAAAATATTTCTCTTTGTGTATGTCTGGTTTAAACCCCTTGTTTTTGCCCAGATACTCTTTGCCGATCCGGCTCCCGTGACAGGCCGTACAAACCTGCTGCATCGGGGGCCTTTTCTGGAACAGGTGCCCTTCTATCAATCCCCCTTCAACTGATTCCGGACGGCTGATATGACATTGTCCGCAACTGGAATGACACGAATTACAATGAAATTCCCTGGCCGCATCAACCTTGGCATGAACAGATGGATTTGAGTTCGCTCTTTTGTCTATCATCTTTTTCTCAGGTGACAGACTCACGTGCAGGCTGGTTTTATAATGTTCTGCAATGTCTTCATGGCATGCACCGCAGGCATTGGCCGGATCCGGATAGGACGGATCTTTGACAACGCCGATATGGGCCTTTTGCCAGTCCGGTTCTCCTGGATCACCCCCGTGGCACTCCTCACACCCGAGTTCGCCATAGTTTTCATCTTCTGCAATTTCACTGTCAACAAAAAGCTTTTCATGAGGAGCCAACGGCTCGACTGCGCCGCCTCACCCCTCCCCTTGGGTTTTAGCTGAAGCTCCGGGTTTTCCGGCATTCGACTTTGCAATGGTTCTTGTAATTTTTATCAGTTTTTGAGCATTGGTATGGCAGGTGAAACAATGATTTTCATTTTCTGAAGATTGAGCGGAGCTGCTATAAGATAAAATAAAAAAACAGCAAAGACCAATCCCAAACAAATTTCTAATTTAATGGCTCTCATGGTCTTCTCCTAAAGATTCATACGTCATTTTTTTTTGCATCAACAATTACACTCAGGAAATCAGCGGGTTCGGTATCACCTCCTTTTGTGGCACCCCTTTTTATCTGTTTGCCCCTTGTGACTCAGGACACCTATAAGTTTTCTTTACAGCATGTACGGACTCAACTTTTTGTGGCTGGTCAAACCCTGGACAAACAAATTCAAACAAAAGACCTTTTAAGTAACTGAGCAATCGCTATGCCAAAAAAAAAATCCAATCGTATTTTTAGATCTAACCTTTTAAAAAGATAAAAATAATTTTCAGTTTAAATATTTTTCATGCCTTGATAAAATGAATACGCCTGAAAAATGAGGGAACAATATGAACCCATTTTCAACAGGCAAAAGAAACAATATGTTCCTTTATTGGACGAGCCTGGACACGGAACGCCATAATTGTAAAATCTGCCCCCTGTATAGATGATTTGACATCAATTCCATATTGTTGTTAAACAAGATCATATATTTTGCTTATCTAAATTAAAGAACACTCAAATGAAACAGTTTGAAAAGCAAATTCAAAAGCATTATCAGACCATTTTAGACAGCATCGCAGACGCGGTATTTACTGTTAATATGGATTTACAAATCACCTCATTTAACAAGGGATCGGAAAAAATCACAGGGATTTCCAGGGAAGAGGCCATTGGAAAGCCCTGCTTTAAAATTCTAAAGGCCAGTATGTGTGATACAAACTGCCTCATCAAACAGACCTTCAAGGGGAAAAAACCGATTGTCAATATGCCCGTCTATATCCATCGGCCTGACAATAAACGTATTCCCATCAGTGTAACAACGGCCCTATTAAAAAACGCTAAAGGTGAAATCATTGGGGGTGTGGAGACATTCAGGGACCTGACCATCGTGGACAACCTCCGTAAAGCACTCCGAAAACAACACTCCTTTGATGATATTGTAAGCAAAAGCGGGAAGATGCTCGAACTTTTTTCGATTCTCCCCCAGATAGCCGAAAGCAACAGCACGGTTTTGATTACAGGGGCAAGCGGAACCGGAAAAGAATTGTTTGCCAGGGCGATTCATAATAACAGCCTGAAAAAAAAAGGGCCCTTTATCGCAATCAATTGCGGTGCATTACCAGACAACCTGTGTGAAGCTGAGCTTTTCGGATACAAGGCGGGTGCCTTCACCGATGCAAAAAAAGACAAGCCCGGCCGATTCGCCCGGGCCCAAAACGGAACAATTTTACTGGATGAAATCGGAGATATTTCAAAGGCCATGCAGGTCCGCCTCCTCCGTGTTCTGGAAAACAAGGTCTATGAACCTTTAGGGTCTAGCAAGACAATCAAAACAAATGCCAGGGTCATTGCGGCACCCCATCAAAATCTTGAAAAACTGGTTGAAAAAGGCAAATTCAGGGAAGATCTATACTTCCGTATCAATATCATAAAACTATCCCTGCCCCCCCTTGGGGACCGAAAAGAAGATATCCCTGTTTTGGTGGATCATTTTATAGACCGGTTCAACCATTTAACCGGGAAAAAAATAGTTGCCATGTCCCAGAATGCACTGACCGCATTTATGCTTCATGACTGGCCGGGAAATGTACGCGAGCTTGAAAACGCCATAGAACATGCCTTTGTCCTATGCCGGGAGGATATGATCCGCCTTCACAACCTGCCGGACAGGATGATTCCCCAAAACGGTTCCCTGCTTATCTCAACCGGGCTGACCCTCAAGGAAATCGAAAAACATGCGATTGAGCTGGCCCTTGAAAAAAACAAATGGAAAAAAATGGCAACCGCCCGGGAACTTGGCATTGACAAAAACACCCTGCGCCGGAAGATCAAACGGTTTGGAATTTAACAAAACATTATTATCGAGGGCGTTCAAAATTCTGTGTCAGTTGAATGAAAGCTGATATACTCAGCTAAATAAGGAGAACTGACATGACCGAAGAAAACACCGAATTTGATTTTCAAAAAGCCCTTAAAGGCATCCAGGAAGGTAAACCCTTCACAGGTAAGGGCGGCGTCCTTACATCATTAATCAAAAATCTTGCTGAAGCTGCTCTTGAAGGAGAGTTGGAGTCCCATCTCGGGCAGGAAGTTTCTGCCAACCGCCGTAATGGAAAAAGCAAAAAGACCATTAAATCCCTGGATGGTAAATTTGAGCTGGAAACCCCGCGTGACAGGGCCGGAACCTTCTCTCCACAGATCGTCAAAAAACATCAGACAACGCTCAGCGATGAAATTGAAAGAAAGATAATAGCCCTTTACGGCCTGGGCATGAGTTATAATGATATGGCTTCCCATTTACAGGAAATCTATGGACTTGAGATTTCAAATGCCACTCTGAGCACCATTACCGATAAAATCATCCATACCGTCAAAGAATGGCAGGCCAGGCCGTTGGAAAATGTGTACCCAATCGTATGGCTTGATGCCATACATTATAAAGTACGAGAAAACGGAAAGGTCGGCAGCAAAGCCGTTTACACAATTCTTGGGGTGAATATCGAGGGCCGCAAAGAGGTTCTTGGGCTGTACATATCCGAGAATGAGGGTGCGAACTTCTGGCTGCAGGTGTTAACAGACCTTTCAAACCGAGGGGTAAAAGATATCCTGATTGCCTGTGTTGATGGTCTAAAAGGTTTTCCCGAGGCCATTGAGACCATATTCCCGGACACAGAAGTTCAAGTCTGCGTAGTCCACCAGATCCGAAATTCATTGAAATACGTTGGTTCCAAAAATAAAAAGGAATTTATGGCAGATCTCAGTAGTGTCCGGTTAGGTTGTTGCATATAAAAAGCATCTAAAATCATTGAAAAAACAGTCTGTTTTGTGTTGACAAATGTGCGTAAAAATTTTTGTGCGCCTTGAAAATTTAACTCAAGGAGCTCAAATGACGCACATCTCAGTCCCTAAAAAACAACTACGGTCCCTGAACTTTGACAATTTCAGGTGCCCTCTGATAAAGTCACTTTCAAAAGCACCGGAATTACAATCTCGAGGAGACCGCCCTTTAAAAATGACATTCGAAGACCAGATAAATGCTTTGGTTTATTTCCATCTTCAGGAGCACAAGTCTGCCCGACATTTAATTCAGGATCTCAAGGAGAATGTTTTTGCTAAAGAAAATATTGCGCCAGACGGTGGTATCAGCCGTAGTAGTTTCTGTGAAGCCATCAATCACAGGGGACTCGAACAACTGCAATTTATCTTTGAGGATCTTTATAAACAGGCTCTTGAGTGTCATCCGGGTGAACACGCCGAGTTAGGAGAGTTGGTTTCCATTGACGGTAGTCTCATAAATGCAGTCCTTTCAATGCACTGGGCGAACTACAGAAAAGGAAGTAAAAAAGCCAAAGTACATTGCGGATTTGACATTAATCACGGAATCCCAAACAAAATCTTTTTGACTGAAGGCAACGGCGCTGAACGCACTTTTGTTCCCAAAATACTTTCCAAGGGGCAAACAGGTGTTATGGATCGTGGATATCAATCCCATAAAGAATTTGACCTGCTTCAGGAGCAAGGCAAACATTTTGTCTGCCGTATAAAAACCAGGACAACAAGAACAATTATTGATAACCACGAGACCCCTTCCGACAGCTACATTTTTTATGATGCACTGGTTAAACTTGGTACTCCGAATCAAAACCAGACGAAAAGGCCTGTTCGGGTTGTTGGCTATAAAATTGCTGGCGTCAAATACTATGTGGCAACTGACAGGCATGATTTAACAGCGGAACAAATAGCAACAATTTATAAACTCCGGTGGACCATTGAGGATTTTTTCAAATGGTGGAAAGAACATCTGAAGGTATATCATCTCATTGCCCGCAGTGAATACGGCCTTATGGTTCAGATTCTTGGCGGCCTTATCACTTACCTGTTACTGGCAATCCATTGCCAAAAACAGTTTAATGAAAAGGTCACGATCAAAAGAGTTCGGCAGCTGCGAACCGCCATTCTAAATGACCTGTTTGGCTGCGAGGAGCAGGGCTCTCATAGTTCAAACAGGGACAATATTGTCAAAGATCAAAAAATTATTGAGCAAGCAAAAACCTAACCGGACATCACTGAGAATTTCTTAACAACATTCCAAAATTGTTATCCGCCTCTTTATATGAATCCGGAAAATCCATGGCATTGGCTATTTTTGCAGCGGTGACCCATGGCTTAAAATATTGAGCCCTCTCCTTGCCAAGCTTATTAAAGGTATAGGTATGGGTTGGAGCAATCGGTTTCTTTACTACCTTATTCAGACCGGTCTCCTGTTGTAAACCTATTTTAAACATACTGCCAAGGGCACTATGGTGACCGGCCTTGGCTCCAATCCGTCCACCGATTACCCGTTTAAAAAAAATCCCGATTTTATTTACCAGCGATGAAGAGCCTTCATCTTTTTGGGGAGAAAAGGGTTGAACCTTTTTCTCATGGTCTTGAGTGCTCAGCATACTAACACGGTTATCTATGGGTCCAAATCCCATGACTGTCCTCCTGATAATCTCTCACTTATACAAAATCGACGAGTGGGGGGGGCGCAGATACGCCTATTGTCTCCTCTTGGGAAAATGCCTCCAGTTTACGCCGTATATCAATCGCTGTCTGGTGAAATCCTTCAATAAGACTGGCAAATTTCTGGGCATTACAGACTTGCTTTTCTTGCATAAAACAGAGCATAATCTGACCGATTTCCTCGGCAAAGGCAATTGTCGTTCCCCTTGTCTCAATCAAAAAGAGGTTGAGTGACAATGCTCGTCCAAATAGAACAAGCAAAGATTCCCTGTCACCCGGAATCTCAATGGGGCGCATTCCCATTTTCCCGGTTTTAAAAAGGCCTGTCTTTTAGAGCAAAAAGAATGATATCCTCTGTTACGCTGAAATGAACATAAATGGATTGTGCTAATGAAGAAAGCTGAAGATTGTAATACTGTTGATGAAGTCCTTGCATGCCTCAAAGAACTGGAAGAAGATCCAAATCGCTTGGTTCGTAACGCTAACGAATTAGAACAGATGGAGCAGGAAATCCTTGAGTATACAAATCGGATAAGCGCCTTTTTTTTAAAAAAAAGATCCAGGCCTCAGTAGATTCCTCTGAACAGGTCGACCAAGAAAAAGAATTGATGTCCAATTGGCCGGGACGGATGAAAAGCGAAGGGCTTGAGACCGTTTGGATTCAGCTTTGTACAGATAGTTCGGTTGATATTCATGTTCGATACTATCGAAGGTCCTGTGACCGCCGAAAAGGAAAAAGATATAAAGGTGCATACGCTGGTTTAATCCTTCTTGGAATCCATGATCGCTGCTCGCCTGCTTTGGCTTCTATGGTGAGTTCTTGGTCAGCCTTATTAAGTTCTTTTGAAGAAGTCCGTCAAGTGCTTTGTGACCGTGGGATGACGTTGGGTATAAAGGTCATCCGTAAACTGACCTATCGGTACGCAGAGCGGGCTCGAGCCGAACAACAAGCGGGCCGAATCCCATTAAATGATGGAGATTTACTTGAAGGGCGGCGAGTCGTTATCAGCACTGATGGTGGCCGCACTCGGCTCAGAGAGAAGAAAAGGGGACCAAAAACCCAAAAGGATAGAACCCGATTTCGTGGGGCATGGCGAGAACCCAAGCTTTTGATCATTTATGTAGTGGACGCCCATGGAAAACAAGAAAAAAGCTTTTCACCATTTATTGATGGCTGTTTCAATGGACCGGATGGTGTATTCCACTTGTTAAAGGGTTATTTGAACTCCCTTCATATTCAGAACTCAGACAAAATACTGTTTGTTGCAGATGGGGCACATTGGATTTGGAATCGAATCCCCGGACTGCTAAAAGCATTGGGTTTGGCTCCTGAGCGTGTGTATGAACTTCTCGATTTCTACCATGCAGTTGAGCATCTGGGTACAGTAGCAGGCTTAAGGAAGACCTGGTCATCCAAGGAACGCAAACGCTGGGTATCGAAGCAGCGAGGTCTTCTGCTGAAGGGAAAGGCGATTGAGGTGGTACAGGCCGTCCAGAAGCTTTGTAGAGGCAGAAACAGTAAGGCTATCAAGACGGAACGGGATTATTTTGTGCGCAATGAACTGAGGCTTAATTTCTCAACTGTAAAAGCGTTGAACTTACCTATTGGCAGCGGTGCTATTGAAAGTTCGATTCGGAGAGTCGTGAATTTACGTCTTAAAGGTCCATGCATCTTTTGGTATCGGGAGAATGCAGAAAAAATGATTATGCTGCGATCATTTTATAAAGCAGGGCGTTGGAACTCGATAGCACAGACCCCCTCATCATTAAGTTTTATCTCGTACCCAAGCTCTTTTCCTATGGCCCCCAGCCATTTATTTAAAATTTCCATTTCCTTTCCTTTTTTTTGCTGGAATTATTCCAACGGCAATCATTGTAAACGCTCTATTCAGGCTGAGAATCCGCCTGAACATTGAAAGGGTATCTTTCAGGAGTTCAAATGATAATCAATCTTTTAAGATGTTTCATTCGCTCCAGCCCCGGGAATCACAAAAATATTATTATTGGCATTGGCACCTATAGGGACATTGGCCTTGAGGATATGTATGAATGCCTCTGATGGAGTCTATGGCGTGCATCATTAGATGAGATCCCCCCTTTAAAAAAATTGAAACAGGTGCCAAGGGCAACTGTGGGGGCAAGAATATCAGGTCTTTTATGAATTTAAAACTATTTTGAAAAATTTATTCTAAACAATATTTCAAAAAAAATTCACTGTCCGTGACAGATTTGGATCAGCCGTTTGACGCGGCCCGGACCAGGGAGGAGGCTCCCTTTTTATCCGGATCCAGATTCTGATTCAGGGTGATGGAAAACCGGGTGCCCCTGCCCGGGGTGGAATCCACGTACAAACTGCCGCCGTGTTCATTGATGATACCGTAAACCACGGACAGCCCAAGGCCCACGCCCTTGCCTTTTTTCTTGGTGGTAAAAAAGGGCTCAAAAATCTTGGGGATGGTCTCTTCGGGGATGCCGCTTCCCGTATCCCCCACCACCAGACCCACGGCTTTTTCCCGGGGCTTGGCAAAGGTCTTAATGGTCAAACAGCGTTCAGGGCTGCGGGCCATGCTCTCGGCGGCATTGGAAATAAGGTTCATGCAGACCTGCTTGATCTGGTCTTCGGAACCTGAAATCAAAGGCAGGTTATGGGCAAGGTCCTCAACCACCCTGATCCGGTTAATTTTCAAAAGGTTGGAATTAAGAACAAGGATCTGGTCAATGAGTTCGTTTAAATCAAACTTGAAAATTTCAATTTTGGACTGACGGGAAAAGACCAGAAGGTTGCTCACGATCCTGGAGATTCTCCGGGTTTCGGTCTCCATATAGGTCAGGTACTGCTTGAACTCGTCCAGCTCATGTTCAAAATGATCCTCTTCTTCAAGCACCCGCTTGCTGAGCATGACCAGGTTTAAAATCCCTGCCACGGGGTTGTTTATCTCGTGGACCACAGAAGAGGCAAGTTTTCCCAGGGAGGCCATCTTGTCCTGGTGAAGAAGACGCTCATGGCTTTCTTTGAGCTGGCGGGTCCTTTGGTCGACCATTTTGACCAGCCTTGCCTGGGCCCGGGCTTCATCCTGTCTGCGCTTGGTAATATCCCGGCTGATCTCAATGAATTTTGAAATTTTCCCCTTTTTCTCCCACACCGGAAAAATGGTCAGCTCGGTGAACCTGGGCTTGTTGTCCGCGCCCAGCCGGGTCAGTTCCACCTGGCAATGGCGCTGCTCTTTGATCACCTTTTCCAGGGGGCATTTTTCATGGCAGTTGCTGCTTTTCCTTGTCACCTCCTGGAACACGTCATAACATTTCCTGCCGATCACATCCTCTCTGGCATAATTCATATGCGTTAAAAAGGCATCATTGACCACAAGGATCTTTCGGTCCGGGGAAATGATCAGGATAAAATCCCGGATCCCGTTGAGGATGGTATCCATTTCATTGATAGAGATGTTCATGGGGCACCTGCTTGTTTAAAGATAAGCTGCGGGAAATATTATTTATTTTTACCATAAAAGAGGGGGGTCTGTCCAAGAAAAGTCGGGATGTGGAAAATTCAGACAGGTCTGTTGAATTTTACCACTCCCCGGATTTTCCCTGTAACACCGGGGCCATCCAAGGATTTTTACCAAACACCACCCCGCAACGGTGAAGGAAAAAACCACACCCAGGACTTGGCTTTAAAAAACACATCAATAGCCGGTCATCACCCCCAAAAGACCCAGCCTCATGGGCCTTGGATCTTATCCGACAAAATTCAATACACCTGGTATTCTTTTTGCTTTATATGATCTGTACAACTCAACCCCTAAAGGAGGCTGTCATGAACCCTTTGACCCAAAAAACCAAATCCATCGAAACCCCCTGCTTGTGGATGCAAGCCGGGGTGGTTAAAAAAAAGACCTGCACTCATTATTACGAGTGCGCCGGCTGCAGGTTTGATTCCGCCATGGCCAAGGCTGTTAACATAGGAAAGCATATCTCCTGGCAGGAGGCCATGAGACGCCTTGACAGCAGGGAAAGGACCTGCCGTCATACCCTGACCGGCCGGGCCGGCCACAAGGTATGCCCCATGAATTATAATTGCCAGCGCTGCGATTTTGACCAGACCTTTGAAGATACCCTGGTCCCGGGCAGGGCCCAGGCCGTCACCCAGGTGCAGGATATCAAGGGGTTTAAGCTGCCCATGGACCACTTTTTCCATACGGGCCATACCTGGGCCCGGATTGAGGCGGGCAGCATCCTCCGGGTGGGCATGGATGATTTTTCCCTCAGGGTATTGGGCAGCCCGGATGCTCTCACCCTTCCTCTCATGGGCGAGGAACTGCGCAGCGGATGTCCCGGATGGGGCATGAAACGCCAGGACAACACGGCAGATGTTCTATCCCCTATTAACGGCGTGATCACCAAGGTCAATCCCGATCCAATGAAAGATCCCGTCCGGATGGCGGATGATCCCTATTCTGCTCATTGGCTGTTCACAGTACACAATTCAGATCTCAAAGGGGCTGTCAGCCCCCTGATGGACGAAACAGAAAGCCCGGCATGGCTGGGCCGTGAGGTGAGTGGCCTGGAAAAAATGGTCGAAGCAGTTTCCGGCCCCTTGAGCGCAGACGGGGGAATCTTTGTGCAGGATGTTTACGGCAGCCTGCCCGGCCTGGGATGGAACCGCCTGGTCAACCGTTTTTTAGGCACCTGAGGAGGATCCCATGAAATCTCTCACCCCTTTAAACACCCGTGACTGCCTCTGGATGCAGGCAGGGGTGGTGGCCAGCAAACCCTGTTTTAAAGACTTTCTCTGTGAAGACTGTCAGTTTAACCGGGCCATGGTCCGTGTCTGCCGGAAAAATCAGGCGGCCCGGACAAAAGATCAGCCCATTGCCCGGAAATCGGATAAATTTATCTTCTGGCAGGAAAAGCTCAACACACGGCCATTGTCCCAACGCCCCTGCATCCACTATATGAAAAACCGGATCGACTTTAAAACCTGCCCCAGATCTTATCGCTGCATTGACTGCGAATTTGACCAGTTTTTCCAGGATCAGTTCAAGGTCTGCGCCCGGGTGAACCAGGTGGAATTCAACCATGTCAAAGGCTTTGCCCTGCCTGCCGGATATTATCTTTCCCCGGGCCATACCTGGATAAAACTGGAGGAAAAAAATAGGGTCAGCCTGGGGGTTGACGATTTTGCAGCCAGGCTTTTGGGCGGGTTTGACGCTTTGTCCGCACCCCTTATGGGCCAAAGGCTGACCCGGGGCAGGCCCGCCTTTACCCTTGGCCGGGGCCGGAATTCAGTCTCCTTTACCGCCCCCATATCCGGAATGATCACAGAGACCAACCCCCGGGTCCAAAAAAATCCAAACCAAATTGCCCAGGCGCCCTATACCGAAGGCTGGATTATCACCCTGTTCTGCCCCGGCCTGAAACAGGACCTCAAACAGCTGATGTTCATGGACACCGCCCGAAAATTCATGGAAAATGAGGCCCAAAGCCTATACCAGTTCATTGAAGAACGGACCGGGCTCAAAGCCGCAGACGGCGGAACCCTGGTCAATGACATCTATGGAAACCTTGAACATATCACCTGGCAGGAATTGATAGATACATTTTTCTGATAATCTTCCGCTAGTTCCAGCCGGTTAGGCTCACGGTAAAATCTTCCCCAATATGACATATGAAAAATTTTATTCTGACCAGGAGCCTTAAACCAATCCGTTGTGTTCAAGTATTGATTGCTATTTTATTGAACCTTTGTTAACCAAAAGAACAGCTCATGTTTAAGGCTGGGACGGCTCAAAACAATTTCACTCTTCTGAATGTACAGAATATTGACCAAGGCTGTACAAAAATTTAAACCATTAAGGCTGATTGCTAAAATATTGCTGTAAATGCGCGTTTTGATTCTGGAGGAAATATGTTGCTGGTCTTTGGATCTTTGTTCTTCCCTGCCGGGCTGGTCTTTTTATGCCAGCGGGTGCCGGTGTTCGACAGGATCGGGGTGGTTCTACTCTCTTTTGCTGCCGGAATTGCCATTGCTGCCGGATTGGATTTATCCCAGCTTTTTTCCCTTGACAGGCTCGCCATTCAAGGCATTCAAACCCAGATATCAGAGGTAAGCGTTGCCCTGGCCATCCCCTTATTATTATTTTCCATTGATATTAAGGCGGCCTTTAATATGGCAGGCAACACCTTAAAGGGCATGGGGTTTGCCTTGGTATCAGTGATCATTGCAAGCCTTGGCGGTGCCCTGTTATTCAAAGACCAGGTGGATCAGATCTGGCAGGTTGCTGGCATGGCTGTTGGTGGCTATACCGGCGGGGGGCCGAACATGGCTGCAATTAAAACCGCCATTCACGGGGACGAATCCATTTTTATCACCATGGTGACCTATGATATTTTATTTTCAGCGGTTTACCTCTTGTTTGTGATGACCATGGGGAAACGTATTTTCGGGCGGTTTTTGCAGCCCTATGAATCCTCGGCACAGACGACCAACCACGGATATCAGGGGATGAAGCATATGGCGGATGAAACCGCCCATGCCTATAAAAAATTAGTTGAAAAAAACAAACGGTCTCACACCCTCTATGCCATGATCTGTTCCGGCCTTGTTGTGGGTCTCTCATTATTGATTGCCGGCCTGTTTCCTGAATCCATGAAATCCTCGGCCACGATTATCACCATCACCACTCTGGGGATCATCTCTTCGTTTATTCCATGGATTCGCGCACTGGAAAACAGCTTTTCTTTGGGCATGTATTTGGTTTTGATTTTTTGTTTTACCATGGGCACAATGACAGATACGAATATCCTCATGAATATTGACTATTCCCTGGCCGGGTATATCATCTTTCTGCTCATGGGCTCCTTGTTTCTCCAATTGGTTTTGTGCAAAATATTTCGAGTAGATACAAATACCTATTTAATTACCTCTTCCGCCGCAATTATGTCGGTACCGTTTATCCCGGTAATTGCCGAAGCCTTAAAAAACAGAGCGCTTTTGGTCCCCGGTTTTGCTGCCGCGATTTTAGGGTATGCTGCGGGTAATTATCTGGGCATTTTAGTGGCCAATTCTTCTCGCTGGATGTTAAATTTTTAGGGGCAGGCGATTCCAATGAGACTTAAAAATAAAACCATACTCATTGTTGGGGCCTCTTCAGGAATCGGGCACCGCCTGGCACTTGAACTCAGCCATTTTCAAAACCGTATTGTTGTATTTGCCCGAAGAGACCCATTATTAAATCACCTGGCCGCAGAAATAAGGGCCAACGGCTCCCGGGCGCTGGTCATTAAAGGCGATGCCCTGGATAAAAACAGTGCAAAAGCGGCTGTTATTCAAACGATGAATGCCTTTGGCAACATCGAGGCTGCCGTGCTGAATGTGGGTGATGGCCCACCCTTGAACATGTCAGAGGCAACCGCGGATGACATTTCCAGGAACATGGATATAAATTATATCAGCCTGGTAAATTTTATGGTCCCCCTTATTGTCCAAATGAAAAAACAAGCCAATGGCCTGATCGTCCATACCAATTCTCTGGCCGGTTTTCTGGGTTTGCCCATGCAGGGCCCATATTCCGCCGCCAAAGCCGCATGCCGCATCTTAATGGACACCTGCCGCAGGGAGTTAAAATCATCGGGCATTAAATTTGTTTCTGTTTATCCCGGATTTGTTGCAACCAACGGGTCGCCCGGGACGGCCTTCCCTCTCCTTTTGAAATAACAGAACAAAAAGCCGCCCAGCATATTTTCCGGGCAATGGAAAAAGAAAAATCCGATTATTTGTTTCCCTTTGCCACGGCGAACCTGATCCGGCTGGCCCTGATCCTGCCCAAACCCCTGGTCAGCTGGGTGTTGAAAAAAGCGGTTCCCTGACCGGTTCAATCCAAGGTCTGTCAGGCAAGCCCTGCCGTCACCCTTGGGCGGAGCCAAAATTCAACAAGGGTTGTCTTACCCGGATACCCCACTACCCATATGAAACAAGTTGAATAAATAATCTGATGATGCTAAAAAATTTTAGCCTAAAATCAATTGCGGTTAAAATGAATTCCTTCATGTCAAAAATTCGAGGCTATGTTGAAAATGTTATCTAAAGGAAACAAGCTGACTCCAAAAAATATTCCCGTGATAGAAGAACAGAGTGGTGCACTGATGCAGGCAGTGCCTGATCTTGTTTTCCTTCTGGGACTTGACGGACGTTATATCGATATTTTTTCTGCTGCGGAAGAAGACCTTTTTCTGCCCCGTGAGGATCTGATTGGAAAAACGGTAATGGAGGTTCTCCCCCCACCCATTGGTCAAGACTGTATGAGTGCAATATCAAAACTGAGATCTACAAATGATGTTAATTCTTTTAGCTACGAACTTTTAATCGATAAAAAATCCCGCTGGTTTGAAGGAAGGGTCGCTCTTTGCGGAAAAGATACCGTAATTGTTCTTGTCAGAGACTTCACAGACCAGCGTATTGCAGAAAATGAACTCCGCAATGCCAATAAGGCATTGCACCTGCGTGCCCGGCAGTTTGAGAGAATGGAACAGGCACTGACCCAGGTAGAACAGCGTGAAAGGCAGCGTATGGCCAGCATGCTGCATGACAATCTTCAGCAGCATCTTGCAGGCGCAAAGTTTACGTTTTCTTTGGTTGAAGAGAATATTACGGATGATGAAAACAAAAAATTTGCCAGAAAGGGCATTGAAATTTTAAGTGAAGCCATTGATCAAGCCCGAATGCTGACAATGGATTTGTGTCCCCCAATTTTGTACGAAGGCACGTTGAAACAATCTTTAAACTGGATTAAAAATCATGTGGCCCGCCTTCATGGCCTGGCCGTCCATTTTTCAATCGGAACAGAGGATTTGACCGAATTCACCGATTCCGAAAGGTTAACCATTTTTAACGCAATACAGGAATTGCTTCTCAATGTTGTCAAGCATTCAGGCGTTAAAAGTGCACAGATCATTATTTCAAAAAAACCGCATGCCCGAATTGAAATAAAGGTATGCGACAGGGGTAAAGGTTTCGAACCGGCGGATACTGATGAAACAGAGTATGAGACAGGCGGGTTTGGCCTGTTTATGCTAAAGGGACGGTTAAGCTGGATGGGAGGAGATGTTAATATTGATAGCCGCCCGGGTGATGGATGTACGATCACGTTAAATTTACCCTTTGATGAAAAGAAAGGCAAACCTTCGATCCGTAAAAATTCATCGCCCATAAAAAATGCCAATGTCCATCGAAAAATCCAGAACAGATCCACCCGGGTGAGCGAAACTGAAAAACTCCGTATTCTTGTGGCAGATGATCATGCGGTCCTGCGTGAAGGCCTTGTTCGAATATTACAACAGGATCCTTCTTTTCATGTTGTGGGCCAAGCACCGGACGGAGAGACCGCTATAGAAATGGCAACCCAATTAAAGCCGGACGTGGTATTGATGGATGTTATGATGCCGGGAATAGGCGGGGTCCAGGCCACACGGATGATCTGCCAGCACAACCCCGACATAAAAGTCATTGCACTTTCAATGTATGAAGAAAGGGAACAGGGTTCTGAAATGACGGCTGCCGGTGCCATCGCCTATGTCACTAAAAATAATGCCAGCGATAAAATCGTCAGGGTGATCCGCTCTTGCTGCGGTCTGGATTTAACCTCAGCCAAGGCCGTTGATTAATTGATGACTATAAAGGATGGGTCTTTATTTTTGCAATCTTGATAGGCGTATATTATTTTAAATTTTAAAAAATTTAATCAATAAGGTGACATGGAAGATAGAATCTGGCTATTTTCATTTAGTGGACTCTTGATCATTTTGGGTGTTGTCATTACGGTTGAGCCAGAACCAACACTTGGGTGGTATTTGTTAAGTGACCATGATGTCAAATTATCACAAGAAAAATGGATTGTAGGGCCCTGTATTTTTTTTTGGGGATTATATGGGTTAATCAAAGGCATTAGATCAAAGCCCATAGTAAAAATATGGTTCATCAGAAAATCGCGTACCTGGACTGAGAAACATCACTGGGAAGGCAATAACACAGTAAGGATTTTTATGCTTGAAATGATGGTGTGAACATGATCATGTTCTAATTTTTTTGTGTTATTCGCACAAAATCGGAGAATGAATTAATGTCCACAAGCTTCATATACCATGCCTTTGGCCTTCGTGACTACTTTTATAAAACAACGCGTTTCATCGGTGGAATAATCACTTTTGAACTCATACCAAAACCGGAGGCGGTAAAATGCCCGGAATGTAATTCCAGGTCCGTCACCAGGAAAGGGATTGTGACAAGAGATCTCAGAACAATACCGGTAGGTTCAAAACCCGTGATTCTCAGGACGGCTATCCAGAGAATTTGGTGTTCGTTCTGTCAATTTGTCCGGCAAATCAAACTATCCTTTGCCCAGGAGGGGAAAAGCTATACCCGGGCTTTTGAACGGTATGTCTTGGAGTTGTCTCAGTTCATGACAATCAAAGATATTGCCATCCATTTAAGGATCAGCTGGGATACGATAAAGCAGATCCAGAAAGAAGACCTGCTGAGGCGTTATCGAAATATCCCCCTTGAGAAAGTCCGGCAGATTGCCATAGATGAAATTTCCATAGGGAAAGGGCATAAATACTTGACCATCGTGATGGATCTGGAATCCGGTAGAATTCTGCACGTGGGAGAAGGAAAAGGTGGTGAAGCTTTGAAATCTTTTTGGACAAAAGTGAAAATATCGAAAGCAAAAATCAAAGCCGTCAGCATCGATATGTCCCCGGCATACTTGAGTGCTGTTATTGAAAATCTTTCTGGTTCAGCAATTGTCTTTGACAGATTTCATGTTGTTAAATTGTTCAATGAGAAACTGTCGGATTTCAGGCGAAAGCTCTACAACCTTCTTGCCAATACCGGGCAACAAAAACTTCTGAAGGGAGTCCGGTGGCTTTTGTTAAAAAATCCCGAAAACCTCAGTGATGACAAGAAGGAGGCCCAACGGTTAGAAGAAGCATTGAAAATAAATCAGCCGCTATTGGTAGTCTACTACATGAAAGAGGAACTCAGGCAAATATGGAATCAAAAGAAAAAAGAAACAGCTGAAAAGATAGTCAGCAATTGGATCAATCTGGCCAATATTTCCAAAATTCCAATGTTGATGAAATTTGCCAAGACCTTGGCTGTGCACAGGCAAAGAATCCTTTCATACTATGATTACAGGATATCTACAGGTCCTTTAGAAGGGACAAATAACAAGATAAAAACCATGAAACGGAAAGCTTATGGATACAGGGATTCGGAGTTTTTCAGGTTGAAACTTTTGGACCTTCACAATAAAAGGTACGCATTAATCGGATGAACCAAAAATATATTATAAATGTTTAAATTGCGGAACCATTTTTGAGTTGGAAAAATCACCAAATAACTTATGTGAAAGATGCAACAAGCCTTTAGAAGAATTAAACGACTTTTTCGAACGCCATCCAGAATTTAAGGATGGGTTGTGACTTCATATGATCTTTATAGCATAGGTTGCGGGCGCATTCCCATTTTCCCGGTTTTAAAAAGGCCTGTCTTTTAGAGCAAAAAGAATGATATCCTCTGTTACGCTAAAATGAACATAAATGGATTGTGCTAATGAAGAAAGCTGAAGATTGTAATACTGTTGATGAAGTCCTTGCATGCCTCAAAGAACTGGAAGAAGATCCAAATCGCTTGGTTCGTAACGCTAACGAATTAGAACAGATGGAGCAGGAAATCCTTGAGTATACAAATCGGATAAGCGCCTTTTTTTTAAAAAAAAGATCCAGGCCTCAGTAGATTCCTCTGAACAGGTCGACCAAGAAAAAGAATTGATGTCCAATTGGCCGGGACGGATGAAAAGCGAAGGGCTTGAGACCGTTTGGATTCAGCTTTGTACAGATAGTTCGGTTGATATTCATGTTCGATACTATCGAAGGTCCTGTGACCGCCGAAAAGGAAAAAGATATAAAGGTGCATACGCTGGCTTAATCCTTCTTGGAATCCATGATCGCTGCTCGCCTGCTTTGGCTTCTATGGTGAGTTCTTGGTCAGCCTTATTAAGTTCTTTTGAAGAAGTCCGTCAAGTGCTTTGTGACCGTGGGATGACGTTGGGTATAAAGGTCATCCGTAAACTGACCTATCGGTACGCAGAGCGGGCTCGAGCCGAACAACAAGCGGGCCGAATCCCATTAAATGATAGAGATTTACTTGAAGGGCGGCGAGTCGTTATCAGCACTGATGGTGGCCGCACTCGGCTCAGAGAGAAGAAAAGGGGACCAAAAACCCAAAAGGATAGAACCCGATTTCGTGGGGCATGGCGAGAACCCAAGCTTTTGATCATTTATGTAGTGGACGCCCATGGAAAACAAGAAAAAAGCTTTTCACCATTTATTGATGGCTGTTTCAATGGACCGGATGGTGTATTCCACTTGTTAAAGGGTTATTTGAACTCCCTTCATATTCAGAACTCAGACAAAATACTGTTTGTTGCAGATGGGGCACATTGGATTTGGAATCGAATCCCCGGACTGCTAAAAGCATTGGGTTTGGCTCCTGAGCGTGTGTATGAACTTCTCGATTTCTACCATGCAGTTGAGCATCTGGGTACAGTAGCAGGCTTAAGGAAGACCTGGTCATCCAAGGAACGCAAACGCTGGGTATCGAAGCAGCGAGGTCTTCTGCTGAAGGGAAAGGCGATTGAGGTGGTACAGGCCGTCCAGAAGCTTTGTAGAGGCAGAAACAGTAAGGCTATCAAGACGGAACGGGATTATTTTGTGCGCAATGAACTGAGGCTTAATTTCTCAACTGTAAAAGCGTTGAACTTACCTATTGGCAGCGGTGCTATTGAAAGTTCGATTCGGAGAGTCGTGAATTTACGTCTTAAAGGTCCATGCATCTTTTGGTATCGGGAGAATGCAGAAAAAATGATTATGCTGCGATCATTTTATAAAGCAGGGCGTTGGAACTGCCTGAAGCAGATGGCAAACATGCACAATCCAGTGCCAGCGGTATAACCGGGAAAATGGGAATGCGCCCTAGGTTGCTTACGTTAATTTTGATTTTCAATTTAAAGCTAACTTGTTAAATTAGTAGGAGAACATTCTTTTTAAAATGTTATACAAATCTGCGAAATAATTTCTTGGGAGCAATCTATGATAATGAAAGCAGATGCGTTTAAGACACCGCAGCCGACTATAAAAAGGCCAATATGGGAATGTTCAGAATTCTGTGTCACGGTTTCGGTTCCCGGATCTGTCTCGGCGCCAGCGGAAGTAAAAGCCAGGTCCGAGAATGGGCCTTCAATCTGCCACGTCGGAGGAGTTGGCTTTTGCTGGAGCGGAGTTCCTGGAACCATCTTTTCCATCTGTAAATAAATCCCTATCAAATTCCCAGCTCTTTATCCAGCCGGCCTTCAAAGAAAATTGCCAACTGGGAAATTGTCAGTGACCAGTTTTGAACCGGCATTGTCCATTTCTTACTGGCGTTCTGGATCCCCATGTAAAGCAGCTTTAACAGTCTGTCCTGGTTAGGAAACGATCCCTTTGTTTTGGTCAGTTTTCGAAACTATCGATGCACAGCCTCAATGGTATTTGTGGTGTATATTATCCGTCGGATCTCTTCTGGATATTTAAAGAAATGACTGAGGCGCTCCCAGTTGTTCCGCCAGGATTTTATCACAATCGGGTATTTGTCATTCCATTTGTTTTCCAAAATATCCAGTTCTTCTTCGGCCAGATCCTTATTAACCGCTTTATAAACACGTTTTAGATCTGCCATAAATTCCTTTTTATTTTTGGAACCAACGTATTTCAATGAATTTCGGATCTGGTGGACTACGCAGAGTTGAACTTCTGTGTCCGGGAATATGGTCTCAATGGCCTCGGGAAAACCTTTCAGACCATCAACACAGGCAATCAGGATATCTTTTACCCCTCGGTTTGAAAGGTCTGTTAACACCTGCAGCCAGAAGTTCGCACCCTCATTCTCGGATATGTACAGCCCAAGAACCTCTTTGCGGCCCTCGATATTCACCCCAAGAATTGTGTAAACGGCTTTGCTGCCGACCTTTCCGTTTTCTCGTACTTTATAATGTATGGCATCAAGCCATACGATTGGGTACACATTTTCCAACGGCCTGGCCTGCCATTCTTTAACGGTATGAATAATTTTATCGGTAATAGCGCTAAGGGTGGCATTTGAAATCTCAAGTCCATAGATTTCCTGTAAATGGGCAGCCATGTCATTATAGCTCATGCCCAGGCCGTAAAGGGCTATTATCTTTCTTTCAATTTCATCGCTGAGCGTTGTTTGGTGTTTTTTGACGATTTGTGGAGAGAAGGTTCCGTTCCGATCACGCGGGGTTTTTAGCTCAAATTTACCATCCAGGGACTTAATGGTCTTTCTGCTTTTTCCATTACGGCGGTTGGCAGAAATTTCCTGTCCGAGATGGGACTCCAACTCTCCTTCAAGAGCAGCTTCCGCAAGATTTTTGATTAATGATGTAAGGACGCCGCCCTTACCTGTGAAGGGTTTACCTTCCTGAATACCTTTAAGAGCTTTTTGAAAATCAAATTCGGTGTTGTCTTCGGTCATGTCAGTTCTCCTTATTTAGCTAAGTATATCAGCTTTGATTCAACTGACACAGAATTTTGAACGCCCTCGGTCTTGTAAATATTTTATTAATCATAGAGCCCAAAATGAATTCGCCTTGCCTACGAGTCTAAACGTTGCACAGAAGACCTATTGGGGGCTGAATCTTAAATATAATAACGACCCTCAGGTCTGATCCAAAATCATCTGCCCCATATAATCCTGAAGCAAGACTCTGCAATACCGGCAGAATTGGGAAGACTTTTTATCCACCTCTTGAATTTTCCGGCAATAGTGCATGATGCATTGCTCATCCTCGCAATGGCGGAGGTCAAAGCAATGGCCCAGTTCATGGACCGCCTCCTTGAACACACGGTCTTCTCCTGCATCTGCCCCGCCCAGGTCCTGGCCTGAGATGAGCCTTGAAACAGAGATGACTGCGGCTTTTCCGCCCAGCTGGGCCTCTCCGTAGACATGGGTGAGGATGGGGATAAACAGGTCTTCCCGGGTCACCCCCAGAATTTTGATCCCCTCTTTTGGGCAGAGGGAACAAAGGACCTCCAACACCTGGGTGGAATAATATTGATTCCGCTGGGAATCATAGGCAAAATCCAGGTTTTCAAGAAGCCTTGCCACCCTGGTATCAAACCCGAATACCCTGGAAAGCCTGTCTGACAGGACCTGAATCACCCAGAGGGGAATATCTCCGATTGGAGAAAGGATCAGGGTATGGGACGGATCAGGCATGGGTCAGTCCCGGTCAGGACTTTTTGGGGGAACCAATGCATAGCGCTTGATTTTATTATACAGGGTGGACCGGTCAATCCCCAAGAGCGCGGCCCCTTTGGAGATATTCCATTGGGTCTGTTCCAGGGTCTTGGATATATGATCTTTTTCCACATCGCTCAGGGAAAAATACCGCTGTTCCAGCACCTCTTCCAGGGAGGGGCCGATGGGCAGATCATGGGGGGTGATGGTCCCGGTTTTACAGACCACCACGGCCCGCTCAATGGCGTTGGACAACTCCCTGACATTGCCGGGCCAGTCATGGAGCATGAGCTCGTCCATGGCATCCCTGGAGATCCGCACCACCCCGCGGTTCACCTCCTGGGTAAACTTTTCCAGAAAATGATTGGCCAGCAAGGGAATATCTTCTCTTCTCTGTCGCAGGGGCGGCATGACAAGGGAGATCACGTTAAGCCGATAGTAGAGGTCCTGCCTGAAGGTCCGGTCCTGGATGGCCTGGCCCAGATCTGCATTGGTGGCGGCAATCACCCTGAAATCGGCGTTAATGGGCTGGGTTCCCCCGACCTTGTAGAAAATCTTGTCCTCCAGCACCTGGAGCAGGTCGATCTGCATCCTCATGGAGATTTCACCGATTTCATCCAAAAACAGGGTGCCGCCCCTGGCCATTTCCAGCCGCCCTTTCCGGGTCTCCTTTGCATCGGTGAATGCCCCCTTTCTATGTCCGAACAATTCGCTTTCCATGATATGGGGGGGAACGGCCCCGCAATTGACCGAGACAAAGGGGCCCTGTCTCATCCTGGAGTTGGAATGGATGGCTTTGGCAGCCAGCCCCTTGCCCGACCCGGTCTCCCCTGATAAAAGCACGGTGGCCTCGGAATTTTCAATGTCCCTGATCAGGGAAAACACCTTTTGCATGGGTGTGGACTGGCCGATCATGCTTTCAAACCGGGTCTGCTCCTCAAACACCTCCCTTAAATAGGTATTTTCCCTTTTCCTGGCCCTGTGATCCGCCAGTTTTTTGATCAGCACCCCCAGCTCATCCGGGTCAAAGGGCTTGAGCAGATAATCATAGGCATGGGATTTCATGGCCTGGACAGCAGAGGGAACAGAGCCAAAAGCCGTGATCATGATCACATCAATGTCCGGGTATTCTTCTTTCACATGGTCCAAAACCTCCATGCCTGAGATCCCGTCCATCTGGATATCCAAAAGGATAATGTCAAAGCTGCGGGTTTTAAGGGTTTCAATGGCCTGTTCCCCGCTGTCCAGGGTCTCCACCCGGTATCCGTCCCGGCGAAGCCACCCGGCAAGGGATTTTCTGATGACCGGTTCGTCATCCACCACCAGAATCCGCAGTGCTTCCATACCCCCCTCCTTTCGTCTTCCTTACCTCCTTCAAGATTCCCGGCTCCAGGGAAACGACCTTTCTTTGAGAAACGGCCAGAGTTTATCTGATTTTCACCAGAAACTCCCGGCCATGACGATGCCTGGATGTCTGTTCACCGGCCCTGTACCCCAGGGCCACGAGCACGGCCACCTCATATTCCCGGGTGTCAATTTCAAGTATTTTTTCCACCTTTTCTTTTTCAAACCCTTCCATGGGACAGGTGTCAATCCCAAGGGATGCGGCAGCGGTCATGATGTCGGCAAGTGCAATATAGGCTTGTTTGGCACACCAGGCATAGGCAGACATCCTGGGAAAGACCTCTGTTTTTAGATACCCTTTATACCGGTCTGCATAGGCCTGAACCGCATCTTCGGGCAGACCCTTTCGTTTAAAATTTTCCAGTACAAAATCCGGGTCCAAAATAATACCAGGCCGGACAAGGATCACGATCACCTGGCTGGCATCGGTGATCTGGGCCTGGTCCCAGCAGGCCGGCCTGAGGTCTTGCCTGATTTTTTCTGAAGAAAGAACCAGAAATTTCCAGGCTTCCATGCCAAAGGAGGACGGGGAAAGGCAGGCGACCTCCAGAATAAGATCCAGGTCCTGTTTTTCCAGGCGTTTATCCGGATCAAAGGCTTTGCAGGCATGGCGAAAGTTTAAGGCATTGATGACAGGATTCATATGCATTTCCTCTATTCATGGTATTGGATTGTAAATTATTTTAGGCCGGTATTGAAACAGGGCAAAAGAAAAGAGAGTCCACAACCTTAGTTAAGTATAATGAATATTTTCAATTTACAAAAGTGATTATTGAATTTCACAGGTTTTATGATCATACAAAATAGCCTAAAAACAAAGAACAGAACCCGGCTGGATCAGCTCAAGAAAACGGGCACCACCTGCATCCTCTTGTCCCACAATCAATTCTGGATCCAGCACTGTGCAAGACAGGTCACCCTGGGCAGCTATCAATAATCCTATCACAAATCAATACCGGTCTATCCAGGGTTTTTGGATCCATCCTTGGACTCTGGGGACCAGATTGCCTTGATATCTTCCAGCACCAAATAAAGGCAGGGCACCATGACCAGGGTGATAAAGGTGGCAAACAAGATCCCGAACCCGAGTGAGATGGCCATGGGAATAAGAAACCGGGCCTGCCTTGAGGTCTCTGAAATAATGGGGGCAAGCCCACCGCAGGTGGTCAGGGTAGTTAATAGAATGGGCCTAAATCTCTGAATGCCTGCCGTCTGAATGGCATAAAGCAGGGGCGTCCCCTGGCGGACCCGTTGGTTGGCAAAATCAATGAGCACCAGGGAATCGTTCACCACAACCCCTGACATGGCCACCACCCCGAAAAGGCTCATCACCGAGAGTGAATACCCCATGATCACGTGGCCTGCAATGGCACCGATCATGCCGAATGGAATGCAGAACATGATGATCAACGGCTGAAAATAACTTTTAAAGGGGATGGCCAAAAGGGCAAAGATACAGAGCATGGCAAGGCCCAGGCCTTTTAAAAGCGAGGTAACGCTTTCTTTGATATCTGCCTGGCGTCCTTTAAAATCGTAGGAGAGTCCCGGATATTTGACCAGCAGATCCGGAAGAACCTTTAATTTCATGTCCTGGATAATATTATCCGCCTGGGACGGCGGCCTGACATTGGCAGTGACCTTAATCTCCCGTTTTCCATTGGTCCGGGTGATGGTGGTATAGGCCCTGCCCTTGATGGTGGCCACTGCATCCTTGAGCATGATTTCCCCCAAAGGGGCCAAAAGGACCAGCTCTTCATAGGTGGCCTCGGATATCCGCTCTTCCCGGCTCAGTCTCACCCTGACCGTGACTTCATTTTTCCCCCTCTGGTTTTTTACGGCTTCCACGCCCTGGAAGGCATGCCTTACCTGGCTTGCCACCTCCCTGGAAGTCAGGCCCATCCGTCTTCCCCCGGGGCTGAGTTTGATGTCAAACTGCTTTTTGCCCATGGCAGACCCGTCATCAATATCATGGACAATGGGGTATTGGCCAAGGCTTTTCCCAAGGTCCTGGCCTGCCTTTTCCAATTGTCCGATATCCCTGTGGCTCAGGCTTACAGTCAGGTTTTTCCCGGATCCCGGCCCGCCCCGGTTGGACTCAAACCCAATGGTTTCAATTCCTGGAATCTGCCCTGTTTTTATCCGCCATAGCCTGGTGACGTCTGCCGTGCTCAAGGGCCTTACCCCTGGATCGGTAAGATAAATTCTCACCCGGATCCGGTTCTCATTGACCTGGGAAAAAATCCCGGTTGAAAGTTTCTCTCGCCCATTTTCAGCCACCACCCGACCTGCGGCCTCAACCAGCCGGGCCTCAATAATTTTAAGTTTTTTTTCAGGGGTTCCATAGGGCAGATCGATTTCACAAAAGGCAAAATTTGACTCTGTTTTTGGAAACATGACCATGCCCATCCTGCCTGAAAAAACATAACCGCCCGTGATCAACAGCAGGGCAATGCCCAAGGCAATGACCGCATATCTATAGGCCAGAAGCCTAAATAAGACGCCCCCGTATACTTTTTTCACAAAGGTTTCAAATCCAATGGAAAATCGCTTCTGCCAGTTTTCAAGATGATTCAAAGGGAAAAACAAAGGCCTGCCCTTATGGCTTAGGTGGGCAGGCAGAATAAACAGGCTTTCAATGAGGGAGACCCCGAACACGGCAATGACCACAAAGGGGATGGGCTTAAATATCTTTCCCATGATACCGGGAATAAACATCAGAGGCACAAAGGCCACCATATTGGTGATTACGCTGAAAACCACGGGCATGGCAATGCTTTTCGCTCCCCGGACTGCCGCCTCCATATAGCCAATTCCCTGACGCCTGAAAAAATATACATTTTCCCCCACCACCACAGCATCATCCACCACAATACCCAAGGTCACAATAAAGGCAAACATACTCACCATGTTAATGGAAAATCCAAAGGGAGATAAAAACAAAAAAGAGCCCATAAAAGAGATGGGAATGCCGAGACTCACCCAGAAGGCCAGGCGGATTTCCAAAAAAAGAGCCAAAAATAAAAAAACCAGCCCAAGCCCCAAGTATGCGTTGCGCATCAACAGATCTGCCCGCTGGGCAAATATCTTGGACATATCCCTGACAACGCTCAGGCCCACCCCCTGGGGCAGGGAGGCATTGAGCTGATTTACAATGGCTTTGGCCGATTCTGCCACCTGGGTGGGGGTCTGGTCTCCCACCCGGAAGACGGCAATGGTCACGGCCCGCTGCCCGTTAAAGGAGGCCCAGTTGTCTGACTCTTCAAACCCCTCAATCACCTGGGCAATATCTTCCAACACCACTCGGGACCCGTCAGCCTGGGTAATGATGGGCAAAGACTTGTACTGGGCAGCATAGTCCCTGCGGTCCTTGATTCTCAACAGGATATCCCCGCCCCGGGTTTTGATGGCCCCGCCCCCGAGTTCCACAGAGGCCCGGGAGATGATCTGGGCCACTTCCCCCAGGGTAAGCCCGTAACGCCTCAAGGTTGCCCTTGAAATCTCCACATGGATTTCCCTGGACCTGACCCCTTCAAGTTCTACCTGGGTGATGCTCTTGTCCATGAGAAGCCTGTCCCGGACCTGGTCTGCCAGTTCTCTCATGGTGGTTTCAGTCACCTCTCCGTAGAGGGCCAGCCGGATCACCTCCCGTTTCCGGGCAGCAATGGTGATCACCGGGTCCTCAGACTCGTCCGGAAAGGTGGAAATTCGGTCCACCTCACTTTTAATCTCCTGCCAGAGCCGGTTGATATCAGCGCCTTCCAAAGCTTCCACACTGATGACGCCGGAGCCTTCATTGGCACTGGCCGTGATTTCATCAATTCCTTCAAGGTCGGCAATGGCCTCTTCCACAGCCAGAAGAATGCCGTTTTCCACCTCTTCAGGACTGGCACCGGGATAGGGCACAACAATATTGACCATGTCCAGGCTGAATTCGGGAAAGACCTCCTGCTTCATGGACATCCCCATGAAAATTCCGCCCACAAGCAAAATGGCCATGAGCAGGTTGGCAGCGACAGAGTTGCCTGCCATCCAGGCAATGGGGGTCCGGGGACCTGGTGTTCCACTGTTCATGGTTTTTCCCCCGGGGCAAGGGTCAGGGCCATGCCCTGAACCGGAACACTCAGATCAGAAACGATCACCCGGTCTCCGGGGCTTATGCCGGACCGGATAAATACCCGGTCCTTTTCCTTCCACACAGGACGGGCGGCAACAATCTTAAGCCTTCCTGAATCATATATCCACAGGGTATTGTTCTCCCGGATCAGGGATCTTGGCAGGGCATAGACATGGTCAAGGGATCTGCCGGTGATCACGGCCTCCACATGATCATCGATCAGAAGCCTAGGACCCGCATTTTTCGATTCAAGCCCCAAAGGATCTAAAATTTCAACGATCACTCCGGCCATACGGCTCTGGCCCGTGATTTTTCCCGTGGTCCTCACCACCCGTCCGTTCCAGACGTGGTCGGCATAAAGAGAGCGGATACGGGCAGGGCTTCCAAGGGTTTCATCAATAGTCAAAAGGGAGAGCCGGGTCAAGTCCACCTGGGCCTGGACCTGGTATTTATTTATCCCCACCAGGGTGGCAATCTCACCCTGGGCCTGGAGCAGCGAGCCCAGGTCCACATTTTTTTCCAGAACCAGGGCATCAAACGGGAGAATAATTTGGGTCCGCCCAAGATCAAGCTGGGCCTTTTCAAGCTCGGCTCTGGCACTGGCCACGGCAGCCCTTGCCTGGATCAGCTGGGGTTTTCTCAAGGCAAGGTCCGTGGATGTCACCCCGCCCGGGGAGACCTGGGAGATCAGTTTGAGCTCTTCTTTTGCAATATACTGCTGGCCCTTTTCAATCTCAAGGTCTGCTAAAGCTTTGTCCAGGCTGCTCTTTGCCTTGTCCGCCGCCAGCTGATAATCCAAATCCTCCAGCCTGACCAGCACCTCGCCTTTTTCCATCAAACCGCCCTGGACGAATTTATCAGACAGATAGACCACCTCTCCTGCCACCCTGGCCTTAAGTTGGATCTCCTGGTCCGGTTTTACCGTGCCCATGGCAAAAACCTTTGTGCGATGGAGACCGGGAAAAAGGGTAAGGGTTTGTACCACGGAGACATGGGAGGCTGGCGGTTTGCGCTTGATGACCACTTTCTGGGATTTAAAATAAAAAAATCCGGCAGCACCTCCCATGATCAAAAAAAGGGGGAGCATTATTTTTACAATGGTCCGGGTCAGGTGTTTATCTCTGTTCAAAGAATTCATGGTTTACTCCGCTCCAATGGCAGGGGTCACAGTCTTGTTCTCTGGCAATTGCCACCCGATTGTCCTGTACAGGACGATTTTCTCTTTCACCAGGTTGGCATGTTCACTGACCAGCTGGCGTTCCAGCCGTTCAATACCCACCCAGGCCGTCAGATAGTTCAAATAACTGGTTTGGCCGTTAAGATACTGAACCCGGGCATCTTTCAGGGTCAGCCGGGCTGCATCAAGCTCCTGGGTCAGCCGCTCAATATACTCCTTTTGACGCCGGATCCCCACCAGGCTGTCCTCTACCTCTTTGATGGCCCGGGCCACAGTACGGGCATAAAGATGAATCAGCTCGTCCATTTTTGCCCGGACCCGTTTAACTTCGGCCTGTCTAAGACCACCGTCAAACAAGGGGCCGGCAAAGGCGGCCCCAAGGCTTGCCACCCAGTTTTGAAATAAAAGGTCCAGACTGCCGCTGGAAAAAAGGGCTGCTGCAGACAGGGTAAACGAGGGCAGAAGATCCGCCTTTGCCGCCTCAACATCAAAAACGGCCGACAAAAGCCTCACCCGGACCGCCCGGATATCAGACCGGTTCGCCAAAAGATCGGCAGGCAGGCCCGGCTCTGCCGGGATCATCCCTGTTGGCAGTTCCTGGGTAGACACCTGGACAGGGACTCCCGGGGGGGTGCCCATTAAAAATCCAAGGGTATTCAATAATTCAGAGGCTTCTTTTTCCAGCAGGGGCACAAGGGACAAGGCCTCGGCCAAGGCTTCCCGCTGCTGGGACACGTCCAGGGCACTTGCCTTTCCATGGAGGAACCGCAATTTTTGAAGATCAAGGTGGGTGGTGTTGATTTTGATCTGGTTTTCCAAAATTTTTTTCCGGGATCTTACAGAGATAAGATTCACCCAGGTCTGGGCAATCTCAGTCGACAGGGTCAAGGATGCATCTTTTAAATCCTGGTTGGCCGCCTCAAGGGCCAGGTTTTTTGCCTCGACACCTGCCCGGGCCTCTCCCCAGAGATCCACGGTATACGCCCCTGTCAATGATCCGTCCCAGGAATGGCTGCCCGTGTTGGAACGGGTTTGACTGTTTTTTATCCGGGTCTGTTTTTTATCGCCTCCCAAAGAAAACCCCAGGCTTGGTTTTAATTGGGCCCTTTCCTTTTCAAGACTTGCCTCAGCCTGGGAAATCCGGGCCTTGGACACATTTAAATCATAATTTTTATCCAACCCCATTTGGATCATAGCGTCGAGTTCCGGGCTGTTCAGCGACTGCCACCATTCCTGGATAAGGGGAAAATCGTCTGGATTTTCTGCCCGGGCTGAAAAGGTCTCAGGCACCTCAAAGGTGAGTTGGGGCACAGGTTCCGGGTCAAGGGTTTTACACCCGAAGCTCATCAACAGACTGCCCAAAATAAAATAAAGGGTTAAACGTGACATTCCACCATTCCTGAAAAGTTCAACTTTCAATACAAAAAACCTTTTACCCTTCTCAACACCGCATTGAAATAAAAAATAATAAAAAGCAAGGTCCGTGCCGTATTTCAACCCTCTTTTATAATCCATTTAAATCTAAAAGCATATATTAATTTGAACCAGATATCCTTGGAAAACAAGAGACCCTGGTCTGGGTAAATTTTACACAGGCGGATCATTGCGGCGGGTAAAAAAGAAACACCCCGGGTCAGGGTCATTCCAACAGGCACCAAGGACAAAAATTACAGGTGGATCATCTTTCCGGGCCGGTCCGGGCCTGCCACGTACAGAGCCGTGTCATTACCGTTCAGGCCTTTTCTCACTTCATGGGCAGCCTTGTCCGGGCAATTGTTCTCTTCGCTGAGGTGGGCCAGAATGAGATGATCCAGATCCTGGTGAAGGAGTTCAGCCACCAGATCTCTTGTTTCCTGATTGGAAAGATGACCGGTCCTGGATTTGATCCGCTGCTTAAGATGCCAGGGATACCCCCCGTTGACCAGCATTTCAGGATCATGGTTGGACTCAAGATAGAGGAGGTTGGAAAGACTTAAATGATTTTTCACCAGGTTGGTGGCAATCCCTAAATCCGTGGCAATACCTATTTTTTTCCCGTTGTAACTCAAGGTAAAGCCCGCAGGATCCTTTGCATCATGGGAAATGGAAAAGGGATTAACAATGATATTTTCGATCTCAAACGCAGTTCCGCACTCAAAAAATTGAAGGTGCTCAATTTTACCCAAGGATTTACAGGCATGGAAGGTTTGA
Source organism: Desulfobacter sp. (assembly GCA_028768545.1). NCBI lineage: Bacteria > Pseudomonadati > Thermodesulfobacteriota > Desulfobacteria > Desulfobacterales > Desulfobacteraceae > Desulfobacter > Desulfobacter sp. The sequence continues at coordinate 1,064,031 of CP054838.1, read as the reverse complement.
GGGGTCAGGTAAACAGGGATATCAAACCTGCGGCTCAATATCCCTGCCCCTTTGACATGATCGGTATGTTCATGGGTGATGATGATGGCTTTCAGTTGTTCTGCAGACTGGCCGACAGCTTCAAGCCGCCTTTGCGTCTCAATGCCTGAAAGCCCGGCATCAACCAACACGGCTGTATCCTGTGTGGATACAAATATGGAGTTCCCCCGGCTGCCGCTGGCCAGGGGACACAGGCTGAAAGATTTATTCTTTTTCGGCATCTTTCTTTGCAGCTTTATAGCTGAGTTTGATCTTACCGTCCCGGTTAATGTCCAGCACTTTAACCTTGATGACCTCGCCTTCCTTGACAACGTCGGTGACTTTTTTCACCCGATAATCGGCCAGCTCTGAAATATGCACCAGGCCGTCAGTACCGGACTTGATATTAACAAAGGCACCAAAGTCGGTAATCTTGACCACAGCACCCTCGTAGATGGTGCCGATCTCAGGATCCATGGCAATGTCTTTGACCATGGCAACGGCCTTGGCAGAATCTTCTTCATTTTCCGCTGCAATCTTGACAATTCCGTCGTCATTCACCTCAAGGGTGGTGTTGGTGTCGGCCTGAATGGCACGGATCACCTTGCCGCCAGGGCCGATGATATCCCGAATCTTGTCCTTGTGAATCTGGACAGAGACAATCTTGGGCGCATGGGGAGAGACCTCGTCTCTTGATTTATCAAGGGTTTCAAGCATTTTATCCAAAATATGAATCCGGCCGCCATTGGCCTGGTTCAATGCGGTTTCCATGATCTCCTTGGACAGTTCTTTGATCTTGATGTCCATCTGAAGGGCAGTGATGCCTTCTCTGGTTCCGGCCACCTTGAAGTCCATGTCTCCGAAATGATCCTCATCCCCGAGAATATCGGAAAGGACAGCGGTTTTGTCCCCTTCTTTCACCAACCCCATGGCAATACCGGAAACCGGGGCCTTGATGGGCACCCCGCCGTCCATGAGGGCCAGGCATCCTGAGCAGACCGTGCCCATAGAGGAAGATCCGTTGGATTCCATGACCTCACCCACCAAACGAATGGTGTATTCAAACTCTTCGGGAGTGGGAAGGACACGGGCCAATGCTCTGTGGGCCAAGTTGCCGTGACCGATATCACGTCTTGAAGGTCCGCCGGCCCGTTTGACCTCTCCCACTGAATAGGGAGGGAAATTATAATGAAGCATAAAGGCCCGGGTCATATTGCCGTCGTTCAGGGTTTCAATCCGCTGCTCGTCCATGCCTGAACCCAGGGTCAGAATGCCCAAAACCTGGGTTTCACCCCGGGTAAAAAGAGCTGAGCCATGGGGTCTGGGAAGACATCCTGCCTCGCAGGCAATATCTCTGATCTCATCAAAGGCCCGGCCGTCAATACGTTTGTCCTCGGTGAGAACAATCTTCCGGGACACGGCTTTAATGGTCTTGCCAAACACCTCTTTGATCTCTTTGATCTGTTCGGGATATTGGTCTTCAAAATGGGCAACCACCTCTTCTTTCAAGGCGCGTAATGCACTTTGACGTTCAATCTTGGTCTTGACCTGAACGGTCTCGTGGATCTTGTCCGCGGCAAAGGCTTTAACCGCTTCGGCCAGGGCTTCATCACGTGCCAGGGGAATAAATTCGCGTTTTTCTTTGCCCACGGCAGCCTTGAGTTCTGCCTGCAGCGCAATGGCCGGCCGCATGGCTTCATGGCCGAAAAAGATGGCGTCGAGCATATCTTTTTCAGACACGATATTTGCCCCGCCTTCAACCATGACCACCCCGGTTTTAGATCCTGCAACCGTAAGGTCGATATCAGACTCTTCCATCTGGGCAGGGGTGGGGTTGGCAATGAATTCACCGTCGACCCGACCCACCTTGATGCCGGCAATGGGACCGTTAAAGGGAATGTCTGAAATTTCCAGAGCGGCAGACGCACCGATCATGGCCAGAATGCCGGGTTCGCACATTTTATCCGTGGACATGACCGTGGCAATGATCTGGGTTTCAAAATTATAATCATCTTCAAACAATGGCCTGATGGGCCGGTCAATGAGACGGGCGTTCAGAGTTTCGTTTTCAGAAGGTCTGCCGATCTCCCTACGGAAATAATTGCCCGGAATTCTGCCGGCTGCATAAATTCTTTCCTGGTAGTCAACAGAGAGGGGCAGAAAACTGATCTCTGCCTTGGGGTCCTTGGATGCAACGGCAGTGACCAGAACAATGGTCTCTCCGTATTTCACCACAACAGAGCCTGAGGCCTGTTTGGCGATTTTATCGGTACTGATGGATAATTCTTTGCCGCCGATTTCGGCTGATACGATCTTTTCCATAATTTCTCCTTAATGGATAATAAAAAAGGCGGTTTTTTGGAAAAAGATACTTTCAGGATCATAAACCCGCATATTTACCATCAAACTCCGTGAAAAAAAATCGGATTGATTTGATAGCAAAGATGCGAACTTATTTGAAAGCCTTTCCAAAAGCGCCGCCCGCTGCAAATAAAAAAAGCCGGTTTTTGACCCAAAACACGCCAAAAACCGGCTTAAGGTCATCTTACCTTCTGAGTCCGAGTTTCTCGATCAAAGAACGGTATCTGTTTATGTCTTTTTTCTTAACATAGTCCAGCAGGCTTCTACGCCGACCGACCAGAATCAAAAGACCCCGTCTTGAATGATGGTCTTTTTTATGGGTTTTCAAATGGTCAGTCAGGTAACTGATTCTATGGGTTAAAATGGCCACCTGGACTTCGGGTGATCCGGTGTCTGACTCGTGGAGTTTGAATTTTTCAATCATCTCCTCTTTGTTCTCTGCTAATAAAACCACTGTAACACTCCTTTATTTGGAATAAATTAAACCTGGTATTTGTATGGCTGACTTTTGAATGGCCTCTTATCCAATATTCCATTCAGAATCAAGGCGCATAATCAGCCAACATACCATCACAATAAACCTAATATATTTACCAGTTAACTGCTGAAAACGCAACAATATTTATAAGAACGCCCGGATGTTTCCGGCTGGACCACGGCCAGAAGGGTGCCGTTTACGTCCACCACGCGAATATAGGGGGCGCTGTCCCCTGATTCGGACCGAACCTGATCAAAGCTGAGTTTCTGTCCAAATTTGATTTTCCCGGCCATTTCATCATCCGCCTCAATCACAGGCAGAAAATAAAGGCAGTCAGACATGGAAACGATTCTTGAATTAATATCTGATCTTTCCATGGTTTCAAGACAGGGCAGGTCTATGGCATCCTCGATCCGAAAATGGCTTGAGCGGGTCCGGCAAAGGCCGGACAGATGGGCACCGCATCCCAGGCGCCGGCCAATATCATAGGCCAGACTTCTGATATAGGTGCCGCCAGAACAGGCCACATCCAGATCAAACACCGGCAGGCCGCCGGAGGTCTGTTCCAATTTTTCTGCCCTGATTTTATAAATCTCAACCGGTCTCGGGGGCTTTTGAATCATCTTGCCCTGGCGGGCCAGCTTGTACAGGGGCTGCCCCTTGTGCTTTAATGCTGAATATGCCGGTGCCACCTGCTCCTGGGCACCGAAAAAACCTGAAACCACCTGTTGAATCGTGTCAAAATTGATTTCGGCAAGCAGGCTTGGATCAACCTGGGCTGTGACCTTTCCGGTGCAATCATAGGTATCGGTCTCAGCCCCGAGGGTTATCCGGGCATGATAGGTTTTGCTTCCGTCCAGAAAAAATCTTGAAATCCGGGTGGCTTTCTGAACGGCAATCAAAAGCACGCCTGTGGCAAAGGGGTCCAGGGTACCGGTGTGACCGATTTTTTTTACGCCGAGAATCCGTTTAAGACGTCCGACGACCCCGGCCGAGGAGAGGCCTTCGGGTTTATTTACAACAAGGATGCCGTCTTTCATTGGATGAGTTGAAACTTGATCTTTTATCGGTCTGTATCCGGGCTGGGGTCCTGTCTGTTGTCCCCTTTGGTTGCCGCATCAATCAGGGCATCCATTCGGGCGGCTTTGTCAAAGGAATCATCATGGACAAACCGAAGATCAGGCATGAATTTCAGCCCCAGCTTCGGGGCAATGCTTTTTTTGATGAATCCCTTGGATTTCTTAAATCCGTCCAAGGTTTCCCGGATCCTGTTTTTATCTCCGAATACGGTAATATACACTTGTGCCACCCGAAGGTCCGGGGTGAGTTTCACCCCGGAGACCGTGGCCATTTCAAGCCTGGGGTCCTGCATCTTTTTATTCATCAGCTCGGTAATGGCCATCTGGATCTTGACCGAAATGCGTTCGGCACGCGAATAGGGCTTCATTTTATCTGCTAACCCTTATACTTTCTTTCTTCGACTTCATAACATTCTATGGCATCGCCGACCTTAATGTCATTATATTTTTCAAGGCCGATACCGCACTCAAATCCCTGGTCCACTTCTTTGACATCATCTTTGAACCGGCGCAGGGAGGAAAGCTCTGTATCGCACTTGATCACGCCGTCACGCAACAGCCTGACCTTTTTGCCCCGGATCACCTTGCCCTCTGTGATGGCACAGCCTGCAATGGTTCCCATTTTGGGAACAACAAAGGTATTCCTGACATCGGCACGGCCAATGATAATTTCATGGAAGGTTGAAGGCATCATACCGTCAAGGGCCGCCTTGATATCGTTGATCACATCATAGATGATATCATAAAACCGCATGTCCACATTTTCATCCCGGGCCAAGTTACGTATCTGGGGATTGGGACGAACGTTAAACCCGATGATAATGGCATCGGAAACAGCCGCCAGAGCCACATCTGATTCATTGATGGTGCCGGCACCCGAATGAACGATTTTAACATCAACCTCATCCTTGGCAAGATCTTTGAGAGAATCGTTCAAGGCCTCAATAGACCCCTGAACATCAGCCTTAACAATAAGCTTGAGCTCTTTTATCTCAGCGGAACCCAGGTTTTCAAACATCTTTTCAAGGTTGGCCCGGCTCTTTTTGGCCAGTTCCTTGGCCCGCTGTTTTTGCATCCTATGGCCGGCAATCTGCTTGGCATCTTTATCAGAGGCCACAGCAATAAATTCATCACCTGCGTCCGGCACCCCGGTCAGCCCGACAATTTCAACCGGTGTGGAAGGGCCTGCCGCTTCAATCCGGCTGCCGGAATCATCGATCATGGCCCGGATACGGCCTGAATGAAGACCGCAGACAATGGGATCACCATCTTTAAGGGTTCCCTGTTTGACCAATACCGTTGCCACAGATCCCCGGCCGGTATCCAGCCTGGATTCCACAACATAACCAAAGGCAGACCGATCCGGGTTGGCTTTGAGTTCAAGCACTTCGGACTGAAGAATGACCATCTCGAGCAATTCATCAATGCCCTCTCCGGTTTTGGCAGAAACCTTGACAAAGATCACGTTTCCGCCCCAGTCTTCGGCAAGAAGATCGTGCTCGGATAACTCTCTCATAATCCGGTCGGGATCAGCCCCTGCCTTGTCCATTTTATTGACTGCAACCACAACCGGCACAGATGCGGCCTTGGCATGGTTGATGGCCTCAATGGTCTGGGGCATGCAGCCGTCATCGGCAGCCACCACCAGGATAACAATATCCGTGACCTTGGCCCCCCTGGAACGCATGGCCGTAAACGCGGCATGACCCGGGGTATCTAAAAAGGTAATCCGCCCGCCATTGGGCGTCTGCACATTATAGGCACCAATGTGCTGGGTAATACCGCCGGCCTCACCCGAGGTGATCTTGGATTCCCGGATGACATCCAGAAGCGAGGTTTTACCATGGTCAACATGACCCATGATGGTCACCACCGGAGGACATTCCACCAGATTGCCCGCATCTTCTTCCTGGGCCGCAGGCGAACTGATCAGCGCTTCTTCTTCAAAGCTTGCCTTTTCCACTTCAAATTCGAACTCAGCCGCAACCAAAGAGGCTGTGTCATAATCAATGGTCTGGTTTACCGTGGCCATAACCCCCATGCCCATGAGCTTGGCAATCATCTCATTGGCTTTGATGCCCATACGTTTGGCAAGTTCTGCCAGCTCAATGGCCTCATCAATTTTAACCCGTCGTTTGATGGCCTTGGGTGTTGTAATCTGGGTTTTCTGAAAGTTGCCTTTTTTGCTCCGGTTATCTTTTCTGCCGCGTTTCTTGCGGCCCCGGCCTCTATAAAGGGCATCACCCTCAACCACGGATTTTTTCTTACGCCGTTTCTTTTTAACCGACCCGGGTCCTGATGCAGGCGGCAAATCCTTGCCCCATGTTTTTTTCCGGACCTCTCCGCCGGGTTCGGGCGGCACCGCCATATTCGGCCTGGACGCCCCCGGGGCCGGCCGGGTATCCCTTGGCGGCCGACTATCCCTTACGGGCCTGCGGCTGGGTCCATCCTGTCCGCCTCTTGAACCGTTGTGGCGTTTATCTTCGGAGGGCTTCATCCGTTTGAGATTTTCCAATACCGCCGGATCCGCCACCCGGACAATTTTTGCCGGGGTTGATTTTTTCTTTTTCTTTTTCTTTTTAACCTGGTTATCGTCTGTATCCTCAGGCGAATCTGCAGGTTTTTCATCTGCTTCAGAGGCCTGGGGTTCTGGCGTTTTTGATGATTTTGCTTCACCCTTGGGCTCAGCAGCATCAGAAACCTCTTGGGTTTTCTCAGAAGGGGTCTCGACCGAAACATCCGCTGCTTCAGGTTCTGTTTTTTCAGGCATTGGCGCGGACTTTTCAGATTCCGCTTTTTTTTCAGGTTCCGCAATGACCGGTTTAATAATCTTTGCAGGCTCTGCTGCCTTGACCTTTTTTTTGGCCGACCGCTTTTTCACAACAGGTTTTTCAGCCTCAGGTTCTATCACCTTTTCAGGTTCGACCGGTTCTGCCGATAGCTCATCGGTCTGGGGAAGGTCCTCATCAATTAAATCTTCCTCCCCGGCTTCATCTTCTAAAGGCAAATCCGTATCAACCTGTGTTTTCCGCCTGCGGATCACTGAGGGTTTAACCTTTACATCGCTTTTTTGTTTCTTTTTTCCGAACATGCTTCCTTTAATCGCGATGACAGCGCTATCTTCCAGAGAACTCATGTGGCTTTTTACTTCGATTTTCAGTTCCTTCATCTTGTTGAGAAGCTGTTTATTTGTCATATTCAGATCTTTAGCCAACTCATATACTCTGACCTTCGCCATTCGTTGCCCCCAGTAATCCTCTTTTAATAATTCTAATCGTTTACCCGTCGCTTACCGATGCAACCTAGTCTTCAGTATCTTCTAACGCCGCCTGTTCTTGGGTTGTATCTTCAGGGTTTTCACCCCCCTGGGTCTCTTCAGCTTTTGCAGCCTCTTGTTCAGCCTGATCGGCTGCAGCCCTTTCGATTGCCGCCTTTTCAACGGCCTCCTGGGCTTCAATCCGTTCTGTTTCCATGATCTGGCCTGCTTCCTCAACAACCCCCTGTGCCTCTTCCTGGGAAAGATCCATAATCGATGCAAGATCTTCTACCAGAGCGTCTGCTACATCCAACAAAGAGGAAAAACCGGCTTTAAACAAGACCTCTGCCATGGGCAGTCCCACATTGGACAATTTCATAAGGCTGTCATACCCCTCCTTGACTTCCCGGGAGTATTCCTCTTCAGAGGTCACCTCCAGATGCCAGCCCGTGATTTCACAGGCAAGGGATACATTCTGCCCGCCCTTGCCAATGGCAATGGACAGGTATTCGTCATTGACAATAACCTCCATGGACTGATTATCCTCGTCAATGATCACCCGAGCTATTTCAGCAGGAGACAGGGCATTGCAGACAAAACGTGCAATATCCGGGCTCCACTGAACAATATCAATTTTTTCTCCCCGAAGCTCCTGAACAATACTCTGAACCCGGTTCCCCTTCATGCCCACACAGGCCCCCACAGGATCCACATCTGAATCAATTGAGGAAACCGCAATTTTTGCACGGACGCCCGGCACCCGGGCAGCCCCCCGGATGGAAACGATTCCTTCGGCCACTTCAGGAACCTCTGTTTTAAAAAGCTCAATCAAAAATTCAGGATGGGTTCTGGACAATAAGACCTGGGCCCCTTTCGACTCTTCAAGCACATCCAGGACATAGGCGCGAAGCCTGTCTCCCCGCTTGTAGTTTTCCTTGGGCATCTGCTCTCTTGGCCGAAGCGCGGCATCGGCCTGGCCCAGATTAACAATGATGCTGCCCCGGTCAAACCGCTGGACAATACCGTTGATAATTTTTCCCTTTTTCTGGATAAAATTTTCATACACGGCATTGCGTTCCGCTTCTCTCATCTTTTGAATGATCACCTGCTTGGCAGACTGGGCAGCAATACGTCCGAACTCTTCGGTATCAATTCGAATCCCTAAGGAGTCACCGATTTCACATTCGGGATCATATTCAACCCCTTCGTCAAGGGTCAGCTCGCTGTCGGAATATTCAACCTCTTCAACCACCTCTTTAAAATGGAAGACTTCAACATCACCGCTTTTCTCATCATAATGGACTTCAACATCCGCCCTGGGTCCGATTTTTTTCCTGGCAGCCGAAATGATGGCCTCTTTCAAGGTATTAATAAGAACTTCAGCATCAATTCCTTTTTCACGGCTTACCTGGTCAATTACCCTTTTTATATCTGTGATAAACATGTTAAACGTTCTCCATATTACTGACCTGCAAGCATTGCCTTGGTGATATTAATTGCGGCTATTTCAAGCGTCTTACCATCAACTGCAATAACAACAGAATCATCATTTGTCTTCTCAAGAATCCCGGTGAACTTTTTTTGACCACTGACAGAATCATGAGTTTCTATCCGGACCCGCTGCCCTGCAAACCGGATAAAATCCTCCTTATTGCTCAAAGGGCGGTTGGGCCCAGGTGAGGAGACCTCCAGCCTATAACTTCCGATATCCTCTATATGCACATCAATCAGATCCCCAAGCTGACGGCTCACGGTCACACAATCATTCATGGTGACCCCGGAGGACTTATCCATGTAGAGCCGAACAATCTTATCCCGATTGCTGGTGACACACTCGATATGGACCAGCTCAAGGCCCTCTGCCCGGCACAGAGGCTGGGCCACGGCATAAATCCGATCTTCAAGCCCGCCAAAATCTTTTTGTCTGATAAATCCCATATCCAGCTGCAACCTCTTTTTTATACTTTCCACAAACACAAAAACGGGCAGATGCCCGTTCCTAATTAGTACCACTTTCAACAAAATCCTTGCCAGTCAGGCTCAGATTGTACTTTTCCTCTTCAAATGGAACAAACCTGCCATTCCATATCCCAAAATATGGAGCGGGCAACGAGGCTCGAACTCGCGACATCAAGCTTGGGAAGCTTGCACTCTACCAACTGAGTTATGCCCGCATCAGCGGAACAATATAACAAGGCATATTCCTTTTGTCAACACCCCTTTTAAAGATCTGCCCTGCCCGGCAGGATCAAGTCTTAACCGGGCAGACTGGCGTCAAAGGTCTCCAGAATCCGGCTGGATAAATTGGTGTGAATTTTTTTGACATTTTTTTCGGTCAATGTCTTGGTTGCTGATCTGTACACCACCCTGAAAGAGAGGGATTTTCTATCCTGGCCAATGGCCTCCCCTTCAAACAGGTCAAACAGGAAGAAATCTTCTATCAGGCCCTGTTTTTTTGAAAAAATATCAATATTATCCAGAATAGCACCCACTTCAACCCCTTGATCCACAATAAAGGTCATGTCCCGGGAAAGAGAGGGAAACTTCGGCAACGGCTGGGCCTGAACAGATTCAGGCATCACCTCAAGCAAAAGGGATACATCCATGTCAAAGACAAAGGCATCCTGTTTCAGGCCATAGGCCTTGAGTACCCGGGGATCAATCTTCCCCAGTGCGCACAGGGTTCTTCCGTCCTTGACCGCAAGGGCCCCATACCCGTCTTCAAAATAAGGGCAGGCTTGATCCTGGATTTTGGCATATTGAACATCTGTGACAAAAAGCTCATCCAAAAGGCCCTGGACCACCCCTTTGAGATCGAAAAAATCCAAACCTTCTTTTTTGGAATACCAGGTCTGATCTTCACGGTTTCCGGTGATAAGCCCACCCAACATCTCAACCTCACGGGGCTGTGCCCCCTGGGTATCGGCATAAAAAACCTTGCCGATTTCAAAAACCTTCAAGGTCTCGGTCTGCTTGGCGGTGTTCCGCCCCATGGTTTCAAGAAGCCCCGGCACAAGGGAGGTCCTTAATACGGAGAGCTGATCTGAAATGGGATTTAAAATCTTAACAACCGATTGTCTGGGATCAGCTTCATCCAGCCCCAGTCGGACACAAGATTCCCCATGGACAAAATTATAATTAATGGCTTCGTAAAATGAAAACCCGGCCATAGCCTGGCGGATTCTGCTTCTGAGCATCAAGGCCGGGTTTAAAACCTTGCCCCGGGCAGGCACCGGAGGGTAACTGGTCTGAATATTGTTATACCCCCAAAGCCGTGCCACCTCTTCTGATAGATCTTCGGGCCTGACCACATCCACCCTGAAACTGGGCACCTTGACCCTGAGCAGGTCATCGTCCATGGCCTCCACCTCAAATTCAACCGAGGTTAAAATCCGGGAAATCTCATCCTTTGAAAATTCTGTGCCCAGACGGACATTCAAAGCCTCAACCTTAAGATCAATTTCGGCTGGTTGAAATTTCAGGGGGTGCTCGTCAATGATTCCCCTGGCAATTTTTGCATCACAGAGTTCTGCCATGAGCGAAACCGCCCGTGTCATGACAAAGAGGGTGCCTTCAGGGTCCACCCCGCGTTCAAACCTGTGGGAGGCATCCGTGGCAATCCCCGTGCGCTTGGCAGTCTTGCGGACGGAAACCGGATTAAAATATGCGCTTTCCACCAACACCCGCGTGGTTGAATCAGAAATTTCAGAATTTTCTCCGCCCATGACACCGGCAATGGCCACTGGTTTTTCACCATCACAAATCATGAGCATCTCAGGCTCCATCTTATGAACCTTTGAATCCAGAGTGGTAAATTCAACGGATGAATCACCGGCCGGCTTTACCACAATTTTCCCCTGGGCCAGATTGTCAAAATCAAACGCGTGAAGGGGCTGGCCGGTTTCCATCATCACAAAATTGGTGACGTCCACCACATTGTTGATGGGGGTGAGACCCACGGACTCAAGCCGCTGTTTCAGCCAAAATGGGGAAGGGCCCACAGTCACGTCAAAGAGCATACCTGCCGTGTACCTGGGGCAAAGTTCTTTATCCTCTATTTTTACACAGACATAATCATTTATGGATTCAGAACCCACACGATCCTGGGGAAAAGAGGCCTCGGGAAGGACAACCTTATTTTGCGGCTGGGTAAAGGCACCCACTTCTCTGGCCACACCAATCAGGCTCAGACAGTCGGGCCGGTTGGGGGTAAGATCGATTTCAAAAACTGTATCTGTCAGCTCCAGAGCCTTTTCCAAAGGCATACCCGGGACCAGATCCCCCTCAAGATCCATGATGCCCGAGGCATCGGAATCCAAAATCAATTCAGCCGCAGAACAGAGCATGCCATGGGATTTTTCTCCCCGCAACTTGCTTTTTTTAATTTTAAAGTCGTTGGGCAGCACAGCACCCGGAAGCGCACAGGCAACATACATGCCCTGCCTGACATTGGGAGCACCGCAGACAATGGGCGCCAACTCAGCTTGGCCGACGTCCACGCCGCAGCAGGTCAGCTTGTCTGCGTTGGGATGCTGACGAGCCTCAACCACCTGACCCACAACCACCTTGTCCAGATAATCAAAAAGGTTTTCAATCGCATCCACCTCTAGACCGGCCATGGTCAGCCTGTCAGACATCTCCTGGGATTCCAGGTCAACGGGGATATATTCGCGCAACCAGCTTAAACTGACTTTCATATTAAAACTGCCCTAAAAAACGTAAATCGTTTTCAAAATATTTTCTAATATCATCAATACCGTACTTGAGCATGGCCATGCGTTCAATGCCCACACCAAAGGCAAATCCTGTATATTTCTGGGTATCATAGCCCACATTTTCAAACACAGCAGGATGGACCATGCCAGACCCTAAAACCTCAAGCCAGCCTGTCTTTGAACAGATCCTGCACCCCTTGCCTTTGCACATGACACAGCGGATATCCACCTCAGCACTGGGTTCGGTAAACGGGAAAAAACTGGGGCGAAACCTCAAAGAGGTCTCTTTGTCAAAAAACTGGTGCACAAATGTGGTCAGCACCCCTTTTAGATCCCCAAAAGAAATATTTTTATCCACCATCAACCCTTCCACCTGATGGAACATGGGGGTATGGGTCAAATCTGAATCACAGCGAAAGACCTTGCCAGGAGAAATAATCCTTACCGGCGGATCTGTTTTCTCCATCACCCTGGGCTGTGACCCGGACGTATGGGTTCTTAAAACAATATTATCAGAAACATAAAAGGTATCCTGCATGTCCCTGGCCGGATGATATTTGGGAATATTCAAGGCCTCGAAATTATAATAATCCGTCTCAACCTCAGGCCCTTCGGCAATATCAAACCCCAGACGCATGAAAATACCGCAGATCTCATCCATCACCTGGGTAATGGGATGGAGTGCACCCCGTACCGCTGGGCGGCCGGGCAGGGTCACATCAATGCCTTCCCCGGTCCCGGCATCCCTATTGTTCAATTCAGCCTCTGCCTGTTTGATCACCTTTTCAAGCTTAATCTTAAGCAGGTTGGCGTCTTTGCCAGCCCCTGGGCGCTCATCCTCAGGAAGGGATGAAATATTACGCAAAAAACCGGTGAGCACGCCCTTCCGGCCCAAAAACCGAATGGCAATCTCATCCAGAGCCTCTTTGGAGCCGGCCGAAGAGATATGGTTCAGGGCCTCTTTTTCAATATCTGAAATATTGTTTTGCAACTTACCCCCAAGACTTTCTTCTAATTGAGTTTGGCAGCAGCCTGGGAAGCCAGCTGGGAAAACCCTGCAGGATCAGTCACTGCCAGATCAGCCAACACCTTACGGTCCAATTCGCATCCTGCAAGCTTCAATCCGTTCATAAAACGGGAATAGGACAATCCGTTCATGCGGGCACCCGCATTGATCCGGACAATCCAAAGCTTTCTGAAATCTCTTTTTTTGGTCCGCCGATCTCTATAGGCATACATCAATGCCTTATCAACCGCATCTGCTGCGGTTCTATACAATTTACTTCTTCCGCCCCTAAATCCCTTTGCAAGCTGAAGTACCTTGTTCCGTCTTCTTCTTGCCTTAAAACCTCTTTTAACTCTCATTATACGTTCACTCCTTTTTAAAACTTCCGGCTTCCGTGACCTTGGCCCGTGACCGGGAATGATTCAAGTTAACACAACAGCGCAGTCAAGCCCCATGGCCGAGCACCGTCCTTAACCGTTGGGCAACAAGCGCCTGACTTCTTTCATGTCGGAACCGTCAATAATCTGATCCTGGCGAAACCCGCGTTTACGCTTGGTGGTTTTCTTGGTCAGAATATGACTGGCATGGGATTTACGGAATTTATATTTTCCGGATCCGGTTTTTTTGAACCGTTTGGCCGCAGCACGGCTCGTTTTAATCTTAGGCATAATACCCTCTCTATTAAGTATTGCAATTACTAAAAACTAAAGGTGGTATACACGCAATATACCACCATACATAAACTAATGTATTCAAACAAAAAGAGACTTAAACCAACAGCAAAGCCCCTATTTGGGACCGAGCAGCATGGTAATGACCCGCCCTTCAAACTTGGGATACTGTTCGACCTGGGCAAACTCTTTGGTCATTTCCACTACTTTCTCCAGCACGGCATTGGCCTGTTCTTTGAGCATGAACTCCCGCCCGCGGAAAACCAATGTAATCTTCACTTTATCATTATTATTGATAAATTTTTCGACGTGCCTGACCTTGGTAGCCAAATCATGATCATCGGTTTTCGGCCGAACCTTGATCTCCTTGATCTGAGAACTTTTCTGTTTTCTCTTGGCCTCCTGTTTTTTCTTGGTCAGCTCGTACTTATACTTTCCATGATCCATTATCTTACAGACAGGGGGCTTGGCATCCGGCGACACTTCAACCAGATCCAGCTCTTGACTTTCGGCAACCCGCAATGCCTCCGCTATGGGCAAAATCCCTACCTGTTCGCCGTCAGAACCGATCACCCTAACTTCATTGGCCCTGATTCCCTTATTCACTCGTGTTTGATCCTGCCTTCCTCGCTTAGATATTTTCACACCTCCTGCCGTGGCAATTAATTAAAATCATGTCAATATAACAAGCATAACCTTAGAAGTATAACGGCACAACCCAATAAAAGCAAGCAAATATTTTCATTCCCCCTTTGTTTGTTTTTGTGCCAGAGTATATGCTTCCAACAGACTCCCCTTCCAGTATAAGTTAGCCTCTTTATTAAAAAAATCATAAAAAAGATCAAGACTTTTTTGACGCAGCACACTGGAAACCACCTTGACCCCGGCATCCCGATAAAGGGGAGGCAAAGCGCTCAAGTCCACACAGGTCCCCCCGCCCATGACATCTTCATAGGCAAAAACAATTGTTTTTATGCCTGAAAGAAGGATGGCAGAAAAGCACATGAGACAAGGTTCCATGGTGCAAAAAAGCACAGCGTCATCGGGTTTGAACACCCCTTCATAGGATTGCAGATGCTTTAGCGCCCTGATTTCAGCATGGTCGATTTCACTGAAAAAAGATGAGGTTCCGGAAGTCCCTGCCCTGGCCCCTTGAGCGATTACCTTTCCATCCTGGACAATAACACACCCCACGGGGAATTGCCCTTGGTCATAGGCTGCCATTGCCTGCTCCATTGCTTTTTCCATAAAAAACTCGTACGTCAAAACCGCCACCTTATTAATACGGGCAAAGATTGCCTGCCCCTTTTATCAATTGTTTGAATTTACCCGGCACTTGCATTTTCCACCAAATCCTGTATTTTAATGAATCTTGATAATTATTCAATGATGATTTTATGAAAGCACTTGAAAAATCAGAAAACGACCTGTGCATCAGAGAAATTTTCCAGCAAAGAGAACAGCAATTTCTTTCTGAATACGGGACACCCAGCGCTTTTGCCCAAAGGCGGCATCCTGAAACGGACACCTGCAACATCCGAACCCCTTTCCAGCTTGACCGGGACAGGATTGTCTATTCCAATGCATTCAGACGACTCAAGTATAAGACCCAGGTATTTCTCTCCCCCCTGGGGGACCACTATCGAACCCGGCTGACCCATACCCTTGAGGTCTCTGAAATCGCCAGAAATATTGCCCGGGCCATGCGGCTCAATGAAGATTTGGCCGAAGCCATTGCCCTGGGCCATGATCTGGGCCACACCCCCTTTGGCCATGGTGGAGAAACCGCCCTCATCCAGGTTCATTCTCCTAATTTTACCCATTCAGACCAGAGCTTGAGAGTCGTGGACGTACTGGAAAACAAAGGCCTGGGCCTGAACCTGACCCGGGAGGTCAGGGACGGAATACTCAAACACTCCAAAGGATTTGGAAACATTATCCCGTCCACCCCCGGAGAAACCGCAATCACCATCGAGGGTCGAATCGTCCGGCTGGCCGATATCATCGCCTACCTCAACCACGACCTGGACGACGCACTCAGGGGAAAGGTGATCAAAATGTCAGATCTGCCGGACATCTGTGTGCGGAAACTGGGAAAAACCCACTCCGTGCGCGCCTCCACCATGATGGAACAGGTGGTATACAACAGCGGCCCCCAAAACGGAGAATTTGTCCTGAACATGGGGAAAGAAACTTTCCAGGCCATGACTATTTTACGCAAATTTCTCTATGATAAAGTATATCGGTCTCCGGCGGTCCACAACGAATTTGTCAAAGCCAAAAAAGTCATTGAAGGACTCTATCATTATTTTATGGAAAACCCCGATACCATGCAGCAGGAGCTGGAAAAAATGGAAATGGCACCATGGGATTCGGGGAAAAACACATTGAAACGGTCGGTGTGTGACCTGATTGCGAGCATGACAGACAGATATGCGCTCAAGCTCTATACCCGACTCTTTTTCCCCAACCCCCTTGTTTAAATCCAGGTACCCAAAGATGCCTAATCATTTTCATCAGCTGTCAGACCTATTTTCAACCATGGATCATGCCTGGGATAAGATTTCAGCCCAATACCAATTCCAATGCCAAGGATGCAAGGATAACTGCTGTTTTTCCCTGTTCTACCACCACACCCATGTGGAAAAAGCATACCTGCTCCATGGATTTAACACCCTGGTCCCCGAGGATCAAAAAGAGATACTCACCCAAGCTAAATCCTATTGCAAATCCACTTTTTTCAAAGATGAAAACACCTGCAAAAAAGCCCCTGAATCCCAAAAAATTCCATGCCCCCTGCTCCTTGACGGCAAATGCAGGCTTTACAAGTTCCGCCCCATGATCTGCCGGATGCACGGACTGCCCCATGAAATTCACAAACCCGGCGTTCCCGTGATCAAAGGACCTGGCTGTTCTGCCGGCCAATTTGACACAAAGCCCTATGTCCCCTTTGACCGCACCCCGTTTTACCGCCAGATGGCCAAGGTTGAAATGGACTATCGGTATGCAACAGGTAAAACCCAAAAAATCAAACTGACCATTGCACAGATGCTCGTCAATGAAGAGACCCGCCATTGAATCACAGATTCAGCTATAAATTTAACACTTCCCGGGACATATTGAAATTTCTTGTCCCGGCCTTGACTCTGTAAACATTTTCAGGAGAAATATCCATGTCGAATGGTTTATATATTACCGCTACCGAAGCCGGATCAGGAAAATCCGCCATTGCCCTGGGGGTGATGGAAATGCTGTTCAGAAAACTGGACTGCATCGGTTTTTTCAGACCGATTATACGAAAAACACCCCAGGAAGGACTGGACCAGGACATCCAGCTCATGGCCACCCAGTTCAACATCAACCTGCCCTACGAAAAAATGTACGGCATCACCCAGGCTGAGGCCGACAGCCTCATCACCCAGGGGAAAAAAGGGGAAGTTCTGGAAAAAATAATTGAAAAGTACAATGATGCCAGGCAGCATTGCGAGTTCATCATCTGTGAAGGTACGGATTTTGTATCTTCTTCTGCCGGGGTGGAATTTGACATCAACGCCACCATTATCAACAACCTCTCCTGCCCGGTCCTCCTGGTGGCCGATGCCTTTGAAAAATCAATGGAAGAAATATCCATGCTTGCCGGCCTCACCCTCAACTCCCTTGTCAGCAAAGGGTGTGATGTCATCGGCACCATCATCAACCGGGCCGCACCTTCGGATACCGGCAAAATCATTGACCATCTCAAGGCAACCAACCTTTTTAACCGGCAGTTAATCTATACCGTGCCCCAGGAAGAGGTGCTTGACAAACCCACCCTTAAAGAGGTGGCCCAGGCCCTGGACGCCAAGGTCCTCTGCGGACACAAACAGCTGTACCGTCATGCCCGCCAGTTTACCGTGGCGGCCATGCAGCTGAGAAATCTCTTAACCCGGATTTCCCACGGCACCCTGATCATCACCCCGGGCGACAGGGCAGACGTCATTGTCGCCTGCATGGCCACCCTGAGTTCCCGATCCATTGAAAATATCTCTGGTATTATTCTGACCGGCGGCCTCACCCCGGAAGATTCGGTATGGGATCTCATCCAGGGTTTTTCCGGCATGGTGCCGCTGCTGAGCGTTGAAGACGACACCTTTCAGACGGCAGTACGGGTGGAAAAACTAAAAACCGACATTTCTCCTGATGATCAGCGCAAAATCACCCGGGCCCTGGCACTATTTGAACAGCACGTTGATACGGATAAACTCTCAGACAAGGTGATCAAAACAGATTCAACCATTGTCACCCCAAAAATGTTTGAATACGACCTGATTCAAAAAGCCAGGGAATTTAAAAAAAGAATCGTCCTGCCCGAAGGGACCGAAGACAGGGTATTGCTTGCCGTGGAAACCCTGCTGAGGCGTGAAATCGTAGAAATCACCCTCCTTGGCAACCCCAGAAAAATCAAGCGCAAAATCAACAAGATGGGTCTGCGCATGGGAAAATTTGAAATCATTGACCCCCTGAACTCTTCCCATTTAGAGCCCTACGCCCAAACCTATTATGAGTTAAGGAAGCACAAGGGCATGACCATTGAAAATGCCCGGGACCAGATCTGCGACGTCAACTATTTCGGCACCATGATGGTCCAGATGGGCCATGTAGACGGGATGGTGTCAGGATCGATCCACAGCACTGCGGCCACCATCAAGCCGGCCTTTGAGATCATCAAGGCTAAACAGCGCTCCACACCGGTTTCCAGCCTCTTTTTCATGTGTTTGTGGGACAAGGTCCTGGCCTACGGGGATTGTGCCGTCAACCCGGATCCAGATGCCCGGGAGCTGGCCGAGATTGCCATAACCTCGGCAGAGACCGCAGGCATATTCGGCATTGAACCGAGGATTGCCATGCTCTCCTATTCAACCGGTACTTCTGGCAAAGGAAAGGATGTGGACAAGGTCAGAGAAGCCACGGACATGGTCAGACAAAATCAAAGGGGCCTGCTTGTGGAAGGCCCCATTCAATACGATGCGGCCGTAGACCCCCACGTTGCCAAAACAAAACTGCCCGACTCTCCTGTGGCAGGAAAAGCCACCGTATTAATCTTTCCTGATCTGAACACCGGAAATAATACATACAAGGCGGTTCAGCGGTCTTCGGGAGCCGTGGCTGTCGGCCCTGTACTCCAGGGGCTGAACAAGCCCGTGAATGACCTGAGCCGGGGCTGTCTTGTGGCGGACATCATTAATACCGTTGCCATCACTGCCATCCAGGCCCAGGAAAAAGACCGTCTCAGCCAGCCAAAACCCCTGGACATCATAAAATAATCAGACCAAAAACCAATGCACCGGCCGCCTTAGACTGACCGGATCAGGATACTGATCCAGATACCCCACCCGGAGCATGAACTGGGGAACCATGGATGCATCGTGGTTCTCTTGAATGGTTTTTTGACCATGGGGCTCTTCCAGAGACTGGGTCATGGGGTGGATACCGATATTTCTTTCCCGGGCCAGCAAGGCCATGCGCTGGAATCTGCGGCCGGTATCTATCAGGTCGGCCACCGAGTTTCCGCGGCTTGTAATCACCACCCATCCACCACCCTGACCCGCCTGGGCGGCCACCTTTTCAACCGCCTTTTTCCGCCAGGTTTCACCGGTTACATCCCTGGATTTCATAAAGGTTCGCACCCCCCATCCAATCACACCGTTGATCTCCATTCCGTCCGTGGTCAATCCGTCCCTGAATTTCTTGGCATCACGATCCGACAGCCGTGTCCAAAACGCCGCCTCTTCCATGGCCGCTTTATTTTCAAATTGGCGTTTAAAATTTTCCACGGCCGACTCGGCCATAAGCCGTCCATGGCCGGAGTTCCGGGGGAAATAATAAAACCCGTCTCCAACCGCTTTGTTAAAGGCTTTAATATCAGCGCTGCCGATCTCCCCAGGCTTCAAGTTGGACTTGACCGTTCTCCTGAGTGTAATCCGGGACAAGGAGGCCTGGTTTGGAACAATAGCCAAAAGCCTGACACGGGCAAGGTCCTGGTCAAACCGACTCCGGCCAATCACCTTAACCCGGGGATCATACCCGTAACTTTTTGCCGCCTGAACCAGGTTTTCCAAAAACGCACCAATGGACAATAACATCTCACGGTTTTCCGGATCCACCACCTTTAAGCCTCTTTTTTGATCCGCCCCCACCACCCACTCACGGGGATCGTTAATCCGGACACACCAGGGCTGGCTGTTATGACCGCTTGGCGCAAGAGAGGCATGGTAAAGTATTGCCCATTCCTTTGGACCAAGACCTTTTTGCTGCAGCCCCCGGCCACCCGGCGGCAATGAAGAATCCATCAGGGTTTGCCGAAAATTCCTCCCACATCCGGTGATTGTCTGGCCTGCCCCCAAAAAAAGAGCGGCCGCCGCCATATTCTGCTTTAAAAACATCCTTCTGTTCATACGCCCCCCTATTTGTCACCTATCAGTGACTTTTTAAAACAAAAAAAATCAGGACAGATTTATCCTGTTGAAATTTACAATCCCCTTGACAATGGTTTCGACGCCCGACTGAATCCGTTCCCAGTCTTCATCTGTGGTAAGTCCAAGACCGCCGTATACCTCAATATGGTCTGAACGGATCAACAGATAACTCAAGGCAGCCCCGACCAGCATCATACCGGTCTGAATCTGATCTGCGTTCTGATTTGTCCTAAAAAAAAGCTTGAAAAACTCCAGAATACTTTTTTCCCTGACCGCTTCAAGCTCCCGGGTCAGGTCGTTGACCTCCACCATTTCCCAGGCCATGATATTCAACGTCACCGGCCGCTTTCTTAAGGCTGAAATAAAATACCGGGAAAAAGAAGAAAGCCTTTTTTCCAAAGAGAGCCGGGAAAAGGCTTTGATATCTCCTCCGGCCATTTCCAGGGCAGAGGGCCAAAAATCGCCCTCCTTTCCAAAGGCGGCAATCAGACCGGGCAGCCCCCCAAAATACCGGTAAATCAATACCTTATCCACCCCTGCCTCCCGGGCAACGGCATTGACGCCGATCCCCTTGAACCCTTCTCGGCCAAGGATGCTGCCCACAGCAGAAATCAGCCTTTTTCTAGTGATCATTTTATCCCGGATAACAACCGGCGCTTTCTTGTTCATGTCCGGTTAATATCACCATGCGGTGACATTTGTCAACCCATGCCGCGGCCCTTCTGTTTGACACCCGGGCAAATCTTATATAATCTTAACCATTCCGATCTGTTTTCAGTCTCAAAAACATCACATCTTCAGTTTCCCTATACCGTCCGTATAATTTAATTTTTTATGTTTAAGGAGGTAATCATGGGTGAAAGTGTTTACAAAATTATCGATCTTGTGGGATCCAGCCCCACATCCTGGGAAGATGCTGCTGCAACCGCCATTGAAAAGGCAAGCTCTTCTTTGAGGGACTTGCGCATTGCCGAGGTCAATAAACTGGATATCAAAGTTGAAAACGGCAAGCCCGCCCAGTTCAGGGCCAGTTTAAGGGTGTCATTCAAATACCAGGATTAACCGCCGCAAAAAGGGCCTGGAAATTTTAACCATTTTTCCAGGCCCTTGTGCATTTACTTGGCGGCAAAACCGACCATGACGCCCCAACGTTGGGGATCCCTGACCCGCCTAATGAATATGTGTCTGACTTTCGTATACAGCCTTGTACCGTTCTTTTGTATAAAAGAGAAAGGCCTGGAGCACAGAACTGAAATACTTATTTTTATGCCAGATGGTATAAAAAGACCGGGTGAACTTGAAATCCCTTATCTTTAGACGAAACAATTGGCCGGCACTTAATTCGTTCATAACCGATATTCTGGAAAGACAGCTGACAGCCCCCTTATTCCTCAGGACTGATTTCACCGCCTCTGTGTGACCCACCTCTAAAAAAGGCCTAAACCGCTTTTTATACTTTTCCATATAATGAAGAAAAACCTCACGGGTTCCCGACCCTTCTTCCCTGAGTATCCATCGCTTGGACAAAAGTTCGTCCAGATTGTACTCTTCGTCCCTGACCAGATCCCTATCCCCGGTAACCACATAAAGCTCATCCAGCCCCAGAACCTTGCGCTCGATCTCAGTGCTTGCATAGTCAGCTTCCACAAAACCGATATCCACATCTCCGTCTTCGATGAGTCTTCCGATTTCTTCGGTATTCCCTGTGATTTTTTCCAGCCGAACCCCGCCGTACTGCTCGGCAAACTCATAGATGATCTGGGGCAGAATATAATTGGCAATGGAAGAACTGGCACCGATCTTGATATCTCCGAGCAGATCCTGATCCCTGAACATCATTTCACTTTCCCGAAGACCAAAGACCAGAGGGTCAACCATTCTGTAAAAATACCGGCCGTTCTCATTGATCACCAGCCGTTTATGAATCCGGTCAAACAAAGGCTTGCCCAGGGTCTCCTCAAGGGCCTTGATAGCCATGGACACTGCAGATTGGGTCAATCCGTAATCCTTTGCGACCTGGCTCAGATGGGGGGCTTTTACCAGGGCAAGAAACAATTCAAGCTGCCGTAATGTCACCAAATGATCTCCTTATTATATACTGTCAAACCAAAATGACAGACAATCTTTATCCTTCAAAAAAATTGATATCCCCGTGACATTTTTCTCCCAGATTTTAGACAATACCCTGGGGCATGGGGAGCACAGGTTCACCGGCCAGCACAAAGCCGCCGTCCAGCCTCAGCACACTTCCGGTCATATAAGGCGCCTCTTTAATGATAAAATTAATGGCCTTGACCACATCTTCCACCGTGCCGGTACGACCTACCAGGGTATGCCGGACAAGGGATTGTTTCTCCTCATCAGTGAGCACCTCTTTCCACCCCCGGGTACCCTGGGCATGACGGGTTTCAAACAGACCCAGCATGAGTTCATTCACCCGGACATTGGGCGCCCCCATCCTGGCCCAGATTTCGGTAAAAGAAGACACCGCCCTGTTGGCTGCGGCATAGCCGTCGTTAAAGACCAGAGCGGCAGGCCCGGTCCTGCCTACAATCCCTGCAACGGAAGACAGATTGATGACCACAGCCTCTTTTGAGGTCTTGAGCAGCGGCAGCATGGATTCAAAGACCCAGCGCTTGGCCTTGAGGGTGGTTTCCATTTCCAGGTCCCACTGGTCTTCCACATAGGCACCGTGGACCGTGGGCCACCCGCCCCGCTCAATATTGTTGATCAATATATCAAGGCTGCCGTATTTTTTTTTAATAAATTCAGCAAGGGCCTCAACCGCCTGGGGGCTGCGAAGGTCTGCCTTGCAAATAGAATACTCCGCCCCTGAGTCGGAAAAGGATTTTTCCATGGCCTCGTATGCCTCTTCCCAGTCATGGCGGGTGAGAACAAGACGGCAGCCCTGGTCTGCCAGGGCCAGGCCAATGCCTTTACCTATCCCTTTGACCGCCCCGAGAACCAGGGCTGTTTTCCCTTGGATTTTCATATTCAGATATCCAGATCCCGGCCAAACAATTGGTATTTTACCCAGGCCATCCCAAAGTCCAAAAGGGACAAATCATCTATTTTAATTTTTTCCATCAGGCCCGGATCAATAGATATATCCTTGAGCAGATCCCGATTAAAAATGGCCTCCCTGAATTCATCCAAATCGTAGAGGGCCATGTAAACAATATCAGACTCCGCCCCTTCCAGCTCACCCGGGATGATCTGATTCTTTAAACTGATCAGTTCGATCAGCTTATCATTTTCGCGGTTGTGTTCGGCCACCTTCTGCCCCTCAAGCCACTGACCGACGCTGGGGCCGGCCTCGGGTTCTACCTCCCCCTTGCAATGGTCCTCTTCAATCAAGGCATAATACTCATGGATCACCCCCGTATTCCGATCCCGGGAAATGGCCCGGGCCAGAGGATACAGTCGGCACGAACCCGGTCGGTCCTCATACACCGTGCATCCGCTTTCAGAGACAAAAGGGCAGGTGTGCCCCGTGGCCGGGTTCGGTTTGAACCCCACAACCGGCAGCCCGGTTCCAGGACCGTTGTGCCGGGTGGTGTAATTACGTAAAAAGGCCTGGGAACTCATGCCCAATGCGTTTTTCATCCGCAGAATATCATAGGGACTCAAGGCCTGGTTCAAATCCCTGCAGCACTCGTTAAAGCAGGAATTTTCAGAGCTGCAATTAAACCCCATGGGATCACCCAATGCCACAGGGATCATATCTTCTTTCATTTGTTTTCCTTATCAATATGATTGCACTTCAAAAGTGTTTATGAAATACCGCTTAACTATCAGGAAACAACCCTTTTTTCCAGATGATTTTATAAAGGACAAATTCACAATATATGGTGGCATCCTTTTGGGGAGTTAATATATATTGTCAGCAATGAAAATCATCAATAATATTGAATAAATTGATAAATTCTTTTTTTTAAATTTTCTTGACAAAAACCTTGGGAGGGTGCTATTTTCATAACATTTATGCGGAGCAAATGACGGGTTTTATCAGTAAAAACCAGACTGATAATAACACAAAAAAAGGCTCCGAAACAGCGGATTAACAGGCCAGCCGGAGAGTTCCGGTCTGGTCGACTATGTTGATATGAATAGTAGCACAACGGTATTGTGCAATTTGATTAACTTTATTTATGGAGGTATTTTAAATGCCATCTTTTGTAATCACAGAAAAATGTGACGGCTGCAAAGGCGGGGACAAAACAGCATGTATGTACATCTGCCCCAATGACCTGATGGTTCTTGATCCCAACGAAATGAAAGCATACAACCAGGAACCGGATCAGTGCTGGGAATGCTATTCCTGCGTTAAAATCTGTCCTTCCCAGGCTATCGAATGCAGAGGTTACTCTGACTTCGTACCCATGGGAGGTTCTACTGTTCCCATGATGGGTACCGAAGACATCATGTGGACCTGTAAGTTCAGAAACGGTGTTGTAAAACGCTTCAAATTCCCCATCAGAACAACTGCTGAAGGCGAAGCAAATTCCTATGACGATCTTAAGGGCAAAGACCTGAATTCCGGTCTTCTTTCTACCCAGGAAGCTGATGGTTTTGAACTGAAAACTCCCAGTGAGTTGGTATAAGGTTCACAATCAAACCATTTAATTCTGATACTTATAATATTTTTGGAGGTATATAATGGCATTACCTAACAAACCTGTTGGAGAGCTTAAAGCTACAAGAGAGCCAGAGGTTGATAAAAGAGACGTTGACGTTCTGATCATTGGTGGCGGTATGGCTGCCTGCGGAACCGCATTTGAAATTAAAAAATGGGCTTCCGATGATACAAAGATCCTTCTTTGTGACAAAGCTGCTCTTGAAAGATCCGGCGCTGTAGCCCAGGGTCTGTCTGCGATCAACACTTACATTGGTGAGAACAAGATCGAAGATTACGTCCGCATGGTCCGTAATGACCTTATGGGTATTGTTCGTGAAGACTTGATCTATGACCTGGGTCGTCACGTTGATGATTCCGTAGATCTGTTCGAAGAATGGGGACTTCCCATCTGGAAAAAAACCGAAGACAACAAAAACCTCGACGGTAAAAAAGGCCAGAAACTGGGTACCCTCAAAGAAGGCGCTACTCCCGTACGTACTGGTAAATGGCAGATCATGATCAACGGCGAATCTTACAAAAGAATTGTTGCTGAAGCCGGTAAAAAAGCCCTTGGCGAAGAAAACATTCTTGAAAGATGCTTTATTGTTGAAATCCTCAACGACAAAGACGATCCCAAAAGAGTTGCCGGCGCCGTTGGTTTCTCCGTACGTGAAAACAAAGTTTACATCATCAATGCCAAGGTTATCATGTGTGCCTGCGGTGGCGCGGTAAATATCTATCAGCCCCGTTCCGTTGGTGAGGGAAAAGGTCGTGCCTGGTATCCTGTATGGAATGCTGGTTCCACTTACACCATGGCTTTGAGAGCCGGTGCTGAACTTTCCATGATGGAAAACCGTTTCACCCCTGCCCGTTTTAAAGATGGTTACGGCCCTGTTGGCGCTTGGTTCCTTCTTTTCAAAGCCCAGACCCAGAACGGTCTTGGTGAGAACTATGCTGCTTCCGACGAAGCCAAAGCAGAGCTTGAAAAATATGCTCCTTACGGAACTGCTGCTGTTACTCCGACTTGCCTGAGAAACCATCTCATGATGAAAGAGTATAAAGAAGGCCGCGGTCCCATCATCATGAAAACTTCCGACGCCCTGAAAAAATTGGGCGAAACAATGAGCAAGAAAGAACTCAAACATCTTGAGTCTGAAGCTTGGGAAGATTTCCTTGACATGTCTGTTGGTCAGGCAGGCCTCTGGTGCGCAACCAATACTGAGCCTGAGAAAAAAGACTCTGAGATTATGCCCACCGAACCGTACCTGCTGGGTTCTCACTCAGGTTGCTGCGGTATCTGGTGCTCCGGTCCCGAAGAAGACTGGGTACCTGACAGCTACAAATGGGGTTACAACAGAATGACTACTGCCCGCGGTCTTTTCACTGCTGGCGATGGTGTTGGTTGCTCCGGTCATAAATTCTCCTCAGGATCCCATGCTGAAGGCCGTATCATTGCCAAGTCCATGCTCCAGTATCTGGCAGCTGAAGGTGACAAGGTTGTGGGTTTTGCAGAGACTGATCAGGAATTGATCGACATGGTTTACAAACCGGTTTTCAACTACCTTGACAACTGTGACTACACCACTGCCACAGATGTTAACCCGAAATACTGCAAACCTGCCGGCATGGCAATGCGCCTGATGAAGATGACCAATGAGTATGGTGCTGGTACTGCAACTTACTACATGACCAATGGCAAATCCCTTGAAATCCTCATGGACCTGTTTGAAATGTTCCGTGAAGACCTTGAGCTGATTGCTGCTGGTGACTTGCATGAACTGATGAGAGCATGGGAAATTATCCATCGTCTCTACACTGTTCAGGCTCATACCCGTCACATCCAGTTCCGTGAAGAATCCAGATATCCTGGTTTCTACTACAGAGGTGACTTCATGGGTCAGAATGACGAAGAATGGTTCTGCTTTGTTAACTCTTCTTATGACAAGAAGACCAACGAGTGGACTCTGAAAAAAGAACCCTACGTGAAAATCATCGCCGACTAGTGCGGATAGAAGATTTTAACCTTAGGGTTGCTTGATATTAACCTCCAGGTGCTGGTTCACCAGCGCCTGGGGGTTTTTTCAGATTATGCCGAAACCGGCGTCGCCCCTGTCTCCTTTTTTGTAAGACTGTCAACCAAGGGTTGCTGTTTTACGAATAAGGAGAGAGGATGCCGGAGACCTGAAAAATTTTGATCAGGTATGGCATTAAACGATAATTACAAACCCAAAATGATATAACTTAGAATGCACGGAGGGACAGCATGACAACAGAAAATTCAGCCCCGGTAAGTGGAAGCATCATGGTGGTTGGTGGTGGAATCAGCGGCCTGACAACGGCCCTGGAAGCTGCTGAAGTGGGGTATGAGGTCTTCCTGGTGGAAAAGGAAGCATCCCTTGGCGGAAGAGTTACCCAGCTTAAACACTACTTCCCCAAACTTTGCCCGCCCACTTGCGGCCTTGAAATCAATTACAGACGGCTCAAAGAAAATAAAAACATTAAAGTCTTCACCATGTCTGAGGTTCAGAGCGTGGAAGGATCTGCAGGCGACTATACGGTAACCCTTAAGACCGCCCCAAGATTTGTGAATGACAACTGCACCTGCTGCGGTGAATGCGCCAAAGTATGCGAAACTGAGATTTCAAATGAGTTCAACTTTGGCATGGACAAAAGAAAAGCCGCCTATCTGCCCCACAACATGGCTTTTCCCCAGCGCTATGTCATGGATCCGGCCATGAGCACGGATGACCGCGACCGGGTAAAAGAGGCCTGTAAATACGACGCCATTGACTTTGACATGGAAGAGAAAACCGTTGATCTCAAGGTTGGCGCCGTGGTTTTCAACACCGGATGGCAGCCCTATGACGCCACCCGCATCGA
This sequence comes from Desulfobacter sp., assembly GCA_028768545.1. Taxonomy (NCBI): domain Bacteria; kingdom Pseudomonadati; phylum Thermodesulfobacteriota; class Desulfobacteria; order Desulfobacterales; family Desulfobacteraceae; genus Desulfobacter; species Desulfobacter sp. Next base: position 1,036,494 of record CP054838.1, on the reverse strand, counting down.
CAATCTAGGATTTGGACGTTACCAGAACATCGTAACCAATATGATGCTCGAACGCCTTGCCTCAAGCAACGGCCCCACAGAGGGCAAAATTGTACGCCCCTCGGATGAAAAAGCACCTGAGACCATCGCCTTTGCACAATGCGCAGGATCCCGGGATGAAAACCATCTTCCCTATTGCTCCTATATCTGCTGTATGGCATCTCTCAAACATGCCACCTATATCAGAGAGCAGTATCCGGAAGCCAAAATCTACATCTATTATATTGACCTTAGAACTCCCGGCAGAAAATACGAAAACTTTTATGCCAAACTCAAAGCGGATGAAAACATCTTCTTTGTCAAAGGTAAAGTGGCCGAGGTCAGCGAAGAGGCAGGAACAGGCAACATCAATCTGGTTGCCGAAGATACCATTACCGGTGAAAAAGTCAGACAGACCGTGGACATGCTGGTACTTGCCACTGGCATGCAGCCCACCTGTGCCATTGACAAACCCAATGCAGACCTGAAATTCAACGAAGACGGTTTCATTGTAAATGACTTTTCCAAAGGCGGCCTGTTCGCAGCAGGGTGTGCCAATAAACCTGCCGACGTTGTGACATCTAACCAGAATGCAACCGGCATGGCCCTTAAAGCCATTCAGACCCTTAGGAGGTAAATCAGACCATGGATAAAAAATACGGCGTATATATCTGCACAGGCTGTGGAATCGGAGATGCCCTCGATATGGAGGCTCTGGTTGATGTCCCCGAAGAAGAGGGAACCAATTGCACCACCCATCCCTTCCTGTGCTCCAAAGAAGGCCAGGCACTCATCCAGAAAGATATTGATGAGGGTAAAGTCAACTCCTTAGTCATTGGAGCCTGTTCCAGAAGGGTTAACCATGACACCTTCAACTTCCCCGGTTGCATCGTTGAAAGGGTAAACCTTAGAGAGGGGGTTGTATGGCCCCACTCAAGAGAGACCTACCCGGCATTGACCGAAGACCAGAAGGATGATGAAGAGCATTTTGACCAGGTCCAGATGAAGGCGGAAGACTATATCAAAATGGGCATGATCCGTGTTGAGAAAGTCAACCTTCCCGAAGCCTACAAAACAGAATCTTTTTCCAAAAAAATTCTGGTTCTGGGCGGTGGTGTAACCGGTATGGGCGCAGCTCTCGATGCAGTTAAGGCCGGATACGAAGTCACCATTGTTGAAAAAACGGCGGCCCTTGGCGGTTATGCGGCCAAACTGCGCAGCCAGATGCCTGTGGCAGAGCCCTTTGAGACCCTTCAGGCACCGGTGGTTGATGGGATGATTCAGGAAATCCAGGCTAGTTCCAACATCGACGTCAGAACCAATTGTGAAGTGGCCCGTATTGCAGGACAGCCCGGTGAATTCACCGTCTCTTTTAAAACTCCTGGCGAAAAAATCCCCTTTGACGTCCCCTTTCCCCTGCCCGAAGAAGAGCTGGTGGATGAGAACGGGAAAGAACTGGATGCAGACGCTGCCCATGAAAAATATTTAAAATTCAACGAAGGCCGGGAAGATATCCTTCAGATGGATCCCGACGGCGAGCTCTACGGAGCAGTTGTCCTTGCAGCCGGATGGCGTCCTGACGTATTGGAAGGTGAAGCCTTTGAGCACCTGTCTCTTGACAACCCCGACGTTGTCACCAACGACCAGTTTGAAGCCATTGCCGCCAAAGGCAAAATTGTCAGACCCTCTGACGGCAAAGAAGCCAAAAGCGTTGTCTTTATACAGTCTCCGGGCAAAGATGAAGATGATTCCGATTTTGAGTACACAGGTTCGGTCACCTCCCAGGTGGCCTTAAAACAGGCCCGCTACGTCAGAGAAGACTATGCTGACGGTAAATCCTATGTGATTTATCAGCACATGAGAACCCCGGGTCTCCAGGAATACTTTTACAAAAGCATGCAGCAGGAAGACGGCATTTTCATGACCAAGGGCGCGGTTACCGAGGTTACGGCCCAGGGCAACGGCCTTGCCGTCACTGCCACCAATACCCTTTTAGGAGACAATTTGGCTCTCCAAGCTGACATGGTCGTTGTTGCCGGCGGTATGGTTCCGGTGACCAAGGATGATCCCATCATCAACCTGGCCTATCGCCAGGGACCGGGTTTCCGTGACAATGATATCTTTGGCCAGTATGCAGACTCCAACTATATCTGCTTTCCCTATGAAACCCAGAGAACCGGCATTTATGCCGCAGGCACCATCCGCCGGGCCATGACCATTGAAGAGTCCATTGAAGATGCCACAGGCGCCGCTCTCAAGGCAATCCAATGTATTGAAAGCGCCAACCGCGGCATGGCTGTTCACCCCCGGTCCGGCGACATGACCTACCCGGACTTTTTCTTCCAGAGATGTACCCAATGCAAGAGATGTACGGTTGAGTGTCCCTTTGGCGCTCTGGATGATGATGAAAGAGGCACTCCCAAGGCCAACCCGACCAGATGCCGCCGCTGCGGAACCTGCATGGGTGCCTGTCCTGAACGTATCATCTCCTTTGCCGATTACTCCATTGACTCTATCGGGTCCCAGGTTAAAGCCATCGGCGTTCCCAGTGAAGACGACTATGATGAGCCGCCCCTGCGCTTTTTGGCCCTGGTCTGCGAAAATGATGCATTACCGGCCCTCGATATGGTGGGCATGAACCGCCAGGATTACTCTCCTGACGTCCGCTTCATCCCGGTCCGCTGTCTGGGTTCTGTGAACACCATCTGGATCAAAGACGCCCTGGCCCAGGGCATGGACGGTGTTATCCTCATCGGGTGCAAACATGGTGACGACTACCAGTGTCACTTTATCAAAGGCTCCGAGCTGGCCGAAGTCCGGGTTAAAAAGATCGGGGATGCCCTTTCTTCCCTGGCCCTTGAAGAAGAGCGTGTAGCCTTTGCAGAAGTTGCCATAGATGAATATGACAAACTGCCTCAGATCATCAACGACTTTGTTGAAGAGGTTGACGCCCTTGGTCCCAACCCGTTCAAAGGATTCTAATAGCGGTATATCAAACTTATATGGAGGTACCATAGTATGAGTGCTAAATATCTAGCTCAACCAGATCTCGGGTTTATTGCCGAAGTAAGAGGTCTTGGTGGAGAAACCCTGAAAAAATGTTACCAATGCGCAACCTGTTCCGTTGCCTGTCCCATTGCCCCTGAAGACAGCCCTTTTCCCAGAAAAGAGATGATTGCTGCATCCTGGGGACTTAAAGACAAGCTGATCTGCAGCGGTGACATCTGGCTTTGCCATCAGTGCGGGGATTGTTCAGACCTGTGCCCCAGGGGTGCTGCCCCGGGGGATGTATTGTCTGCTGTCCGCTCTGTTGCCATTACCGAGTATGCCACACCCAAGGTCTTGGCCAAAGCTATCAATGACCCCAAAAAACTGCCCTTCCTTATTGGAATCCCGGCCATCTGGTTTGCCGTTCTGGCATTTATCACCATGAACTTCGGCGACACCATGACCAAGATATTCAATGTTTTGTTCGGGGATGCCCTTGGCGGCCGCCTTCACTGGGCACACACCCACGAGGGTGCCCATGTCATTTCCCATGGCGACTTTTTCTCAACCTGGTTTGTGGATCTGACCATGATCCCCACGGCCACCTTTGCCGTCGTTGTCTTTTTGCTGGCCTTAAAACGGTTTATCACCGATATTCACAACAATGCCGTTCAGGAAGGCAAGACCGACAAGACCTCCCTGGATTATAAAGAATTGTTCCAGGCACTTTTAAGGGTGATCCCCACGGTTCTCAAGCACGACAAGTTCAACCAATGCGAGACCAATAAAGACAGAGCAACTCCCCATATGATGGTGCTTTATTCTTTTATCGGACTTTTCATTGTAACTGCGGTCTGCGGCACCATGCTCTATCTTGGCGGATACCCCGGTCCCTATCCCCAGCTCAATCCCATCAAATGGCTGGCCAATATTTCAGGGGTGGCCCTTGTGATCGGTTCGGGCATGATGATCAAAAACCGACTGGCCAACAAAGAGCAACTCACCGCTTATAAAGACTGGTTTATCCTTGGGGTTGTTTTTGCCCTTGGCCTTACCGGCATGCTAGCAGAAATGACCCGTCTGGCGCATATGCAATGGGTTTCCTACGGTTTTTACTACCTGCATCTCATTGCCATTTTCAACTTGTTTGCATTTTTACCTTTTTCAAAAATGGCCCATATAGTCTACCGATTAGTAGCCATGGCCTATGCTGAATATGGAAACCGCAAATAAACCAGTTTAACACGGTTTAGATTAACAAAAGAGGGGGCTGATTTTTTCAGCCCCCTTTTTTTATTTAAAAAAATTCCCCACCGCAGGCCCGGCATTTGAACATGACTGGGCCCAGATCAATCCAGTATAGATTAATTTAATTTATTTTAAATAAACAAAACTATTGCATAAAATACAATTTCCGTTATGATATTACCCCATCACACTTAAGCTATGAGGAGACTGGAAATTTGAACAAAATCGCTGTATTACCCGGAGACGGTATCGGCCCTGAGGTTATGGAACAGGCTGTCAAAGTGCTAGACACGGCAGGTAAAATCCACGGGTTTGACCTGGAATATGAATTTGCCGATATTGGCGGTGCTGCCATCGACAATCACGGTAAAGCCCTGCCCGAGTCAACCCTTTTGCTCTGTGAACATAGCGATGCCATTCTTTTTGGCTCTGTGGGCGGACCCAAATGGGAAGACCTGCCGCCTGAGGAACAGCCTGAAAGAGGCGCCCTTCTCCCCCTAAGAAAACATTTTGGGCTGTATTGCAACCTGAGGCCGGCAAAGGTTTTCCCCCCCCTGGCCTCTGCCTCTCCGTTAAAGCCTGAGATCGTTAAAAACGGGTTTGATATCCTGTGTATGCGGGAGCTGACCGGTGGTATTTACTTTGGGGAACCCAAGGGAAGAACCGGAGAGGGTAAAGACGAAACCGCCTTTGACACCATGGTCTATTCCCGGTTTGAAATTGAACGAATCGCCCGCATGGCCTTTGAAGCGGCCAGAAAAAGACAAAAGCGTGTCACCTCTGTTGACAAGGCCAATGTTCTTTTTTCAATGGTTTTGTGGCGGGAAACGGTCACAGAGGTTGCCAAAGACTATCCCGACGTCACCTTAAACCATATTTACGTAGACAATGCGACCATGCAGCTGGTCCGGGACCCTCATCAATTTGACGTTCTGCTCTGCGGCAACATGTTTGGAGACATTATTTCAGATGAATGTGCCATGATTACAGGTTCCATGGGGCTACTTGCCTCGGCCAGCCTTAATGAGCATAATTTCGGCCTTTACGAGCCTGCAGGAGGCTCTGCCCCGGACATTGCCGGCAAAGGAATTGCCAACCCCATTGCCCAAATCCTATCCGGTGCCATGATGCTCAAGTACACCTTAGGCCACACACAGGCTGCCGATGCCATTGAGGCAGCCATATCCAAGGTGCTGGACAAAGGGGTGTTTACAGCAGACCTGACAATTCAAAAAGAAAGGGCCGTAAACACATCCCAGATGGGTGACGCCATTGTAGAAGAACTCAAATCCATGGCCTGAGACAGGCTGACAACATTTATATTTTTAACCAAGACCCTGGGTTGCATTAAAACCAGGGTCTTTTTTTTAGAAAAAACGCCTTTTAAAAGAAGAATAGACATAATGGCTGACAGTTGAAACACGACCTGCCTCAAAGTATAAAAGTTTTAAGCAAATAAGAACTTTTAACAACCAAGGAGGCAGGTCGTGATGAAAACTATAAAATATGTTGGTCTTGATGTCCACAAAGATACGATCCATGCTGCAATAGCAGAGGAAGGAAGAAAAAGTCCGGCTATGTCATACGGTAATATCCATAACACACCTTTGAGCATCGATAAGTTGATTCGGAAACTCAAGTCCAGTGGGCATGAGTTAAATGTGGTCTATGAAGCCGGCCCAACAGGTTATGGAATATATCGCCAACTGAAGGCTCAAAATATTGAATGCGCTGTGATAGCGCCATCTTTAATCCCCCAAAAGAGTGGAGACATGGTAAAAACAGATCGGCGGGACGCAATGAATCTGGCACGACTACATCGGTCGGGTGATTTGACACAGATACATGTTCCGAATGAAGAAGATGAAGCCATCCGTGATTTGAGCAGGGCAAGAGAAGATGCCAGGATTTGTGCAAAAAAAACAAAGCAGCGGTTAAATTCCTTCCTGCTTCGCAATAATAAAATTTATTCTGGAAAAACCAGATGGAATAAAACACACTTGGCCTGGTTGTCAGAGGTGCCAATGAAACACCCGACGCAACAAGTGGCTCTTCAAGAATATATCGATACTTTGAAGGAAACACTTCAACGAATTGACCGGTTAACAAATCAAATAGTGGCAGTAGTGGAGCATTGGCGCCTGAGACCTGTTGTAAAAGCGATTCAGAGTTTAAGAGGCGTATCCATGATCGTAGCCGTAACCACATTAGCAGCTTAGAAATGGAAAAACATAGATCAATGCATTGCAAAGGCGCGGTCACGGTTATGGGAGAATCCTCGTTCGGGTTATGAATAATGCAGTTCATAAACATCCGGCAATAGACTGAGGCAGCCCCCGACGAACGTAAGTCATGCGGTACCCAACCCGCGAATATCAGCGTGATCAGCCGTCGAATCAATGATCCGGCCTTTGCAATGATTGATGATTACACCCACATTTTTTTTGGAGCAGGGATTGATATTTTTTATTGACAGATGTCAGCCATATCAGCCCGCATATTTCACAAAGCGGTTTTGCCTTAGCTGCAAGGCACAGACCGAGAAGCCGTAGTCCTTTACTGCGAGCGGACAATAACCCAGCAGATGAGGTAAAACGCTTTGCCCGGAGGGTGAGGTTTTGTGTAATGGAAAATGAATTAAAAAAAAGATATAACCAATTGTAATAATATAGCTTTTTGGCAAAAAACTTAAAATTCATGGAATATTCGGGATAGGCTGTTTTTGACAGACCATTTTGTGGGCGCCATGTCTGGCGTACCCCAAAAAAAAAAGGTTTCCAGCTATTGCTGAAAACCTTTTATATTATGGCGGGAGTGACGAGACTCGAACTCGCGGCCTCTTGCGTGACAGGCAAGCGTTCTAACCAAACTGAACTACACCCCCGTGTGTCACATTTTTGGTGGGCGATGCAGGGCTTGAACCTGCGACTTCAACCTTGTAAGGGTTGCACTCTCCCAACTGAGTTAATCGCCCAAAAACAGAAGGGATTATAGCAACAATAAAAATTTGTGTCAAGCAAAAATTCAATATAAAATAATTTTTTATTCCTAAATAATTTCCCCTCTAAACTTTAGGCAGATCCTTGCATGTAAATACAATTAATGATATATTAATTGGCGAGAAACAAATAATAAAAACATCCGATAAATTTTAATGCAAGTCATTTCTTTTTTCTCTTCTTGGATACAAATTACCACACAAGGGAATAGCAGATCATGATCCTTGCTTTATCGATTTGCCAACACCTCATTGTTTTAGGAGTTAACGATGGAACCAGTTCAGGGATACCTGGAAATCATGGACAAAGGGTTCGGTTTTTTAAGAAATATTGAAGAGAATTTCCAACCCCGGCCTGAGAACACCTACGTCCCCAACAGCCTTATCCGAAAGTTGAACCTCAGAGAGGGTAGTTTCATTGAAGGATTTGGCGAAAAAAAAGGGCCTAGGAATTTAAATCTTGCCCTGATTCGCATCGAAACCATAAATCATCTTCCCTTTGATGAATTTTTAAACACCCCCATGTTACAGGAGCAGATCAGCGTTAACCCCTATGAACGGTATCGCCTAGAACAGGACGATGAAGACATTACCGGAAAAGCCCTTGACATGATCGTTCCCATTGGCATGGGCCAAAGAGGATTGATCATTGCACCCCCCAAATCCGGCAAAACAACCATTTTAAGACATATGGCCAACTCGGTGGTGGCAAACCATCCAGATGCCAAAGTCTTTGTTCTATTGGTGGATGAACGTCCCGAGGAGGTCACCGATTTCCAGAGGGGGCTTGTGGATGCCAATGTACTTTACTCTTCTGCCGACCAGCAAATCGGCCAGCATATGAGAATGACCCGTCTGGCTATGCATACGGCCATGAGATGTGCCGAAATCGGACAGGATGCCGTGGTATTCATCGATTCTTTAACCCGAATGACCCGCGCCTTTAATATTGATACCGACAGCCACGGTAAAACCATGAGCGGTGGGCTGGGTGCCAATGCCATGGAATTTCCCAGAAAGATATTCGGGGCCGCCAGAAAGCTTGAAAACGGGGGGTCCCTGACCATTATTGCCACCATTCTCGTGGAAACCGGCTCCCGGATGGACGATGTTATTTTTCAAGAGTTCAAGGGAACAGGCAACATGGATCTCTACCTGTCAAGGGAGTGTGCGGAACAAAGGGTCTGGCCGGCCATAAATATTAACAAATCCGGCACCCGAAAAGAAGACCTGCTCATGGACAAAGAAGAATACGACTATATCGTGGGGATGCGGCGGGCCATTGCGACCAGAGATGAGGTCACGGCCATGTCTGAATTTTTGAGAATTATAGAAGATAATTAATTTCAGCCAGGCAAAAAAAAGGCCTCCCGATCAATCAGGAGGCCTTTTTTGTATTTATGTTCTCACTCGACCAGGGCATGTTCAAGGACCTGGGCCATATCATCCACATAAACAATTTCCATCTGTTTTAGGATGGCCCTGGGCACTTCCCTGACATCTTTTCTATTTTCCTCACACACAATCACGGTTTTGATTCCGTTTGCATGGGCAGCAAGCAGCTTTTCCTTTAACCCGCCAATAGGCAAGACCCGACCGCGCAGGGTAATCTCACCGGTCATGGCCACTGTCCTACTCACCGGCTTTTCCGTAAGAATGGAAACCACGGCCGTACACATGGCAATGCCGGCCGAAGGCCCGTCCTTGGGAATGGCCCCTTCGGGCACATGAATATGGATATCCGTGTCCTTGTAAAATCCCTCTCGGATATTAAGCTCGCTGCTTCTGGACCGAACATAGGAAACAGCGGCCTGACTGCTTTCCTTCATCACATCCCCAAGCTTCCCTGTGACCATCACCCGGCCCTTGCCCGGCATGGTCACCGCTTCAATGGTAAGCAATTCGCCGCCGGCCTGGGTCCAGGCAAGACCTGTGACAATACCGGATTTATCCTCTTTTTCCAGGGCAGAATCCCTAAATTTGGGCTGCCCCAGATATTTGAGCACCATGGTGGTGGTCACCTGGCGTTTTTTACGGGTATCGGTCCGGACAATCTGGGTGGCAATTTTCCTTAAAACAGACGAAATCTCCCGCTCCAGATTCCTCACCCCTGCCTCTTTTGTATACTGCTTGATAATGGCGTGGACCGCATTTTTGGAAAAAACCGCATCATTCTCGTCAAGGCCGTTTTGTTCCAATTGCTTTGGAATCAGGTATCCTTTGGCAATTTTTTCTTTTTCATACCGGGTATACCCTGGAATCTGGATGATTTCCATCCTGTCTCTCAGGGGCGCCGGAATATCAAACAGGGTGTTGGCCGTGGTGATAAATAAAATTTCAGACAGATCATAATCCACTTCCAGATAATGATCGTTAAAATTTTTATTCTGCTCGGGATCCAGAGCTTCGAGCAAGGCTGAAGAGGGGTCTCCCCTAAAATCACTGGTCATCTTGTCAATTTCGTCCAGACAGAACACCGGATTATTAAACCCGACCTTTTTAAGGGTCTGAATAATCTTTCCGGGCATGGCCCCGACATAGGTTCGTCTATGGCCCCGGATTTCAGCCTCGTCCCGGACCCCGCCAAGCGAAATCCTGGCAAAGGACCGGCCTGTTGCAGAGGCCACAGACCGGGCAAGGGAGGTTTTCCCCACCCCTGGAGGCCCCACCAGACAGAGAATCGGTCCTTTTATTTTTTTTACCAGAATCTGTACGGCCAAATACTCCAAGATTCGTTCCTTGGGTTTTTTAAGCCCGTAATGATCCCGGTCCAAAATTGCTTCCGCTTTTTTTAAATCGGTTTTTTCACGTTTTTTCCGATACCAGGGCAGGGCCGTCAGCCAATCAATATAATTGCGGACAACCGTGGCCTCCGAGGACATGGGAGACATCATCTTAAGTTTGTCCAGCTCCCTTCTGACCACGCCGGCAGCATCCCTGGGCATCCGCTTGCTGCGTATCTTCTTTTCAAGATCAGCGAATTCCCCGGGATCTCCATCCTCACCCATCTCCTTTTGGATGGCCCGCATCTGCTCGTTGAGATAATGCTTTTTCTGCAGTTTTTCCATCTGGGCCTTGACCCGGCCCTTGATTTTCTGGGACATGGAAAAAACTTCAGTCTCTTTTTGGATAAGCTTGAGCAGAATAAAAAACCGCTCTTCCAAATCCACGCATTCCAATATTTTCTGTTTGTCAGCCACCTTTAACGGCAGCTGAGACGCAATGGTGTCCGCATACCGGGACTGATCATCCACCAAGGCATCAAGGCCTTTGAAAAAACTTTTGGACACCACACCCGAGAGGGTTGAATAATAATTAAAGGCTTCAAACACCGTACGAACGGCAGCTTCACATGTTGCCTCTCCCATGATTGTTTCAGCCAGGCCCATATACTCTACGGTCTGAAACCCGGATTCCTCAGTCATTTTGACAATGCGTCCCCGCTCACACCCCTCGACCAAAGCCTTGACCGTCCCGTCCGGAAGACGGAGCAATTGGGTAATTTTTGCTTCGGTCCCCACCTGGAAAATATCCTGAATATTGGGCTTTAACACCTCAGGATCTTTCTGGGTGGTGAGAAAAATCTTTTTATCCCCGGCCATGGCCTGGGACAAGGCCTTGATGGACTTTTCCCGGCCCACAAACACAGAGGTGGTGACAAAGGGAAACAACACCATATCCCGCAACGGCACCAAAGGAAGGATGCGTTTCTCCCCTTCGCTGCCGTCCGGGTTAAAAAATTTTGAAATTTTGATCATTGGCGAAAACTTTCGGTTTAGGCCTGCTTTTTTGGCTGTTCATACAAGAGTATGGGGTCTTCATTCTTCAAGACCACTTCTTCACCGACCACACATTCGACCACATCTTTTTTGGAGGGAATTTCATACATGATATCCAGCATGGTCTCTTCCATGATGGCACGCAATCCCCGGGCACCGGATTTTCTGGCCACCGCTTCTTTTGCCATGGCTTCAAGGGCCTCGTCCGTATACTGAAGATCCACCCCTTCAACCTGAAACAGCTGCTGGTATTGTTTAACCAGGGCGTTCTTGGGTTCGGTTAGAATCTTAACAAGAGAACTTTCATTGAGTTCACCAATGGAAGTAATCACGGGCAAACGACCCAAAAATTCGGGGATCAAACCAAATTTGATCAAATCTTCAGGCTTGACCTGGCCCAACAAGGCGCCGATGTTAATATCTTTTTTATCGGCAATCTTGGCACCAAACCCCATGGTTTTCTGGGTCAGCCGTCTTTCAACCACTTTTTCAAGACCTGTAAAGGTCCCCCCGCAGATAAAAAGGATATTTGAGGTATCCACCTTAACATAATCCTGCTGGGGGTGTTTTCTTCCCCCCTTGGGCGGAATACTGGCGATGGTTCCCTCAATGATTTTCAACAGGGCCTGCTGCACCCCCTCCCCTGAGACATCACGGGTAATTGAAGGGTTATCTCCCCTCTGGGAGATCTTATCAATTTCATCAATGTAAATGATCCCCTTCTGGGCCTTTTCAATATCGTAATCTGCATTCTGGACCAGGGAAAGAACAATATTTTCAACATCCTCTCCAACATAGCCAGCCTCGGTCAGGGCCGTGGCATCTGCAATGGCAAAGGGCACGGCCAAAAACCTTGCCAAAGTCTGGGCAAGAAGGGTCTTGCCGCAGCCTGTAGGACCGATGATCAGAATATTGCTCTTTTGGATCTCAACATCATCCTTGGATTTTTCCAAATGGGATGCCAGACGCTTGTAATGATTATAAACCGCTACGGACAACACCTTTTTAGCGCGGTCCTGCTCAATGACGTAGGAATCAAGTTTTTCCTTGATCTGCTTGGGCACCATAAATTCTTTTGTGCCTTCAGATTCCGCTGCCTGTTCTTTTTCTTCATCTTCAATGATCTCACCGCAAAGCTTGATGCACTCATTGCAGATGTAGACACTTGGCCCGGCGATCAGCTTTTTGACTTCCTTCTGGTTTTTACCGCAAAAAGAACAGAAAAACTGATCATTGTTATCATCTTTTTTGGCCATATCTTAGGACTCCTTTGAAGCCTCCTGGTCAGACGCTTGTTCCAATTCGCTTCTGTCAGCCACCACCCGGTCCACAATACCGTATTCCATGGCTTCGGCACCGGACATAAAATAATCACGATCCGTGTCTTCAGCTACTTTTTTAATATCCTGTCCCGTATGCGTGGACATAATCTCGTTCAGGGTATCTTTCATTCTCAAAATTTCATTGGCCTGGATCTGAATATCCGTGGCCTGGCCCTGGGCACCACCCAAGGGCTGGTGAATCATTATTCTGGAATTGGGAAGGGCAAACCGTTTGCCCCCGGTCCCTGCAGCCAGGAGCAAGGCTCCCATACTGGCGGCTTGGCCGATACAGACAGTGGCCACATCCGGTTTGATATACTGGATGGTATCGTAAATAGCCATACCTGCCGTTACCACCCCTCCCGGGGAATTAATATAAAAACTGATATCCTTTTCAGGATCTTCAGACTCTAAAAATAAAAGTTGGGCCACGATGAGATTGGCAATTTCATTATCAATGGCTGACCCCAGGAAAATAATCCTGTCTTTTAGAAGCCGAGAATAGATATCATAGGCACGTTCACCCCTGTTGCTCTGTTCAACAACCATAGGAATAAGAGGCACGATTAAACTCCTTGTCATTATCTTTTTGTATTATCCGCAAGCGGAAGAATTATGATTCTTCAGTGTCGCTTTCTTCATCTGCTTTTGTTGCCGCCGGTGCAGCTTCAGGTTCGACTTCAACAACACTGCCTTTTTCTATTATAAGATCAACCGCCTTTTTTTCAAGTTGGGTATGCTTATAATATTCAAGTTGTTTGGGATCCATATTAAAATAATTTTTAACCGCATCCTTTGAAGCGTTCATGCCCTGGGCCATTTCCTCGAAACTTGCATCCAGCTCTTCCTCAGTCATTTCCAGGTTTTCCTGGGTAATGAGTTTATCCAGGATCAGGTGACGCCGGGCCTGTTTTTCAGCCACATCCCTGTACTGGGTTTTCATCCCCTCTTTGGTCAGGCCGATCTCTTCCAAGCTGGTGTTATTCTGGGCATAGGCCTGCTCTGTTTCGGCAATAATGCCGTTGAGCTCTCCTTCGATCATGGCCTCAGGCACCTCAAACTCAATTTTGCCCAGCAATGCCTGAAAAATCTGCTCGCTCATCTCATGCTTGACCCGCTGCTCAATCCCCTTTTCAAGATTCTCCCGGATGGAATCTTTAACCTGATCAAGGGACTCAAATTTACCCAATCCTTTGACCAAATCATCATTGGCCTCGGGCAAAATTTCTTCCTGAATTTCTTTGAGAGTCACCTTATATTCTATGGTCCTGCCTTTGAGGTTCTCATCGTTAAAATCATCGGCATAAACCACTTCAATTTCCAAATCCTGAACAGGAATAGCCCCAATGAGTTTTTCTGAAAATTCCTTGGGCAGGGCACCCTGGTTGATCCCCATGACATAATTTTCAACTTTGGGCGTATGCTCAAACGCTTCCTTGTTTAAAAATCCTTCATAATCAATGAGAACAAAATCCGTATCTTTAACCGGACGCTCTTCGGTTACAGGTTCTTTTTTGGCCATGGTTTTCTGAATCATATAGATCTGGCTGTCGATTTCAGCATCAGAAACTTCATACTTGGTCTTTTTCAGCTCAAGCCCTTGGAACTCAACATCTGGCAATTCCGGTTTGACTTCAATGGTCATATCAAAAACATAATCAGCATCAGGATTCAGCTCAGGGGGATCTATCTTAGGTCCGCCCACCACGTTGAGTTCATGTTCCTGGATGGCTTCGATAAAAACCTCCTGAATCAATCGGGGGGCCAGATCGGCATGAACCTCTGCTGCAAATCGGTTCTCAAGCACTTTTCTTGGAATTTTACCTTTTCTGAACCCTTTAATGTCAGCGCTCTTTTTTAATTCATTATAGGCCTTATTGAGTTCTTTGGTCACTTTTTCCTTGGGGATTTCAAAGGAAAGCACCTTTTTAATACTGCTTTTGTCTTCGATTTTTACCGGCATGATTCTGTCCTGTTGTCTTCAATTAAATTCGTGTTCTAAACAAACACGGCTTCAAAAAATTAAAAAAATATGCCATAACTATTATATGGTATGGCATAAACACTTTACACAAAGTCTACTAAAATAACGCTTCTATATAAAGGTGTCAAGCAAATTGCCCAAAGAAAGAAACTGGATTATCCTCATTATACTGGTCCTAACCATGGTTTCCTGGACCCCGGCCCCCGCCGCAACCATCATGACCCGCCAGACCCTCATCGCTCTGGACCCGGGTCATGGTGAAACGGATACAGGACTCATTTCAAGAGCCGGAATTCAAGAAAACCAGATCACACTCGAACTGGCCGACATGATTGCAGCAGAGCTGTCAGAAGGTTTTCAGATCAGACTGACCCGCCCCCCGGAACAATCCGGCCCTGCCGAAAAAAAATCCCCCGAACAAAGGGCTGCCTTTGCCAATCAAAACAGGGCCAATCTTTTTGTCAGCCTTCATCTGCACCGTGAAAAACCCGGCCAAGCCTTTATCTTTTATTACGGACTGGCAATCCCTTCAGAGGCAAACCAATGGCAGACCCAGCCCCTTGAATCCCAATCTGCCTCCAAACGCATGGCAGAGAACACGGCCCGGCATTTCAAAAAATTGACCCATGTCCGTACCCTTGTCTGCCAGGCTCCGGTCATTGCCCTGGAAGGAACGCTCATGCCCGGCATAATGATTGAACCTTTTTCCCTGACCCAGGTCCCCAGATCAGAACAGGCAAAAAAAAAGTTTTTACAGCCCTATGCCCGGACCATTGCCCGAGCCATTGAGGGACAATTTATCAACACCCAAAATTGACCTTGATATTTCATACCCTCAATGATATAAATCTTTTTTGTTTTTATGATGGAACGGGGCGTAGCGCAGCCTGGTAGCGCGCCTGCTTTGGGAGCAGGATGTCGGAGGTTCGAATCCTCTCGCCCCGACCATTATGAACAAAGAGGCCCCTTTCTAGGGTGGACCCCTTAAACTTCAGGATACCACTTCCCGTCAAATCCATTTGCAATAATCAAAAACCTATCCTATAACCTAAATTATATAGGGACGATGTAATACACTAAACTAAAGAATTACGGAATTTAATAAACACGGATACTTGCCATGGTTTTTTTTACATCCATCATCATCGTTGTCATTCTTTACTTTCTCCAGGCGGACGGCATGCTCTATGTTACCGTGATCGCCCTTGTGGCCGAACTGATCAATATCCTTTTAACCCATACCTTGACCCAATCGGTTGAAAAAAAGATAACAGCGAAGTACAGCCGGACCATTCAGGGGTATCTGAACAAAATCAAGGCCGGCAAAAAAACCATAAGTGAATTGGAACACCTGCAGGAAGAGGCTGCAGGAAAACTTTACAAGGCCAACAGCAAAATCAAAGAACTGGAACAGCAGCTTGAGACATTCTCTGAAAAAACACCGGATGCCGCCTCTCCAGAACCGGAGGAGACCCCAAAAGAACCCCAGAAAACCAAGCCCGAGGGTATAAAGGAACCGACAAAAACAATTGAGGATCATTTGCCGGACGGTTCAAAAAGAAACCCATCTCCGGCCCCATAAACCCCAAGGATACCCGGATCAATGATACCGGTCAATGGCTTAGGGTAATTATGACCCGGGGTAATTATCGCTTGACTTTAATCTTTACGATCTGTCCGTTCTTGTTCATATAGGCAATCCCATGGACAAGGGATTGCCTGGACTGAGAATCCACAATCTCTACTTTTTTTTCGTACACAACCGTGGTATCAATTTTTTTTCAGGCAGAATACGGGGCTTGTCCTCCCCTGGATACATGCCCTGCTTTGGCGCTGCCTTCTTGGAAAGCACACCTTGTTCAGAAATAGCCTGCCGCGCATCGTTCCGTTCTGCAACCAGGCCCGACAATCCGGAATACTAATCCTTTTCATTGTCACAGCCGACAATCCCTACGGCAGATATAACGGCCAATATAAAAACTGCCCTGAGTATCAAAACAAAAGCCTATTCAACGCCTTGGACTGTAAAACGACGATTGAGGCGCATGGTGGTAAACAAACCAAAAACATCCTTTGTCACATTGATGACCTTGAGCTGCCGGTCTGCCTGGCTCAGGGTATTATGGGAGGCGATAATCACGCCGATTCCTACTGAATCGACCATGTCCGCACCCTCAAGGTCAATGACAACCATCCCTTTGGAGGCGTTAATGGCTGAAAGTAGTTCGCCTTTAAACGTTTCAGCCATTGAGGCAACGACATCTGTACCTGGCTTTATAATGGTCTGATCCCCGTCATTTACTATTTCACTCATTAGACTCTCCTGTGTTTGCTCATCTGTTGAAATGGGATATTTTATATATTATCCCAAAAATTGGTTTTGTTCAAATACTAAATTCTTAAGTGTTTGCATGAAAATCTTCCCTTTAAATTAGACTTGAATTAAATTTAAAAAACACGTATATATTGTGTTCCCCGGCTGTGTCGGTCGGGCGGATAATTCTGATCGGTCGCCTCGTAACAGACGGCCATGAACCTCGTCAGGTCCGGAAGGAAGCAGCGATAAGTGATCCCTTCTGTGTCGTGGATCGATCCCGGTCACGCAATTATCCGTCCGACCGGCACAGCCGGTTCTTCTTGATTCATCCCCCTAGTATTTTTTATATCTTGACATGGCTTCAAACAGACTTATTTTTCAGCCATAATTTATCATATTTAATGACTAAACTCTTAATAGTTAGGGATTTTGGAGCGAAACAAATTGGTACTCAAAGAAAATAAGAGACAAAAAGAGACAGAAAAAAAGGCCTCTTCCCCCAAAAAAGCCTCAACGGAAAACGAGCAAAAAAATTCTGATACGGGAAAAAACGACAAAAAATCAAAAGGAATTAAAGAGCTAAAGGAATTGCTGGCCTCGGAAAAGGACAAAAACCTGAGACTATCAGCAGAATTTGAAAACTTTAAAAAACGCAAACAAAGAGAAATCGATGATTTCAAAAAATTTGCCAATGAAACGGTTTTCAAACAATTTCTCTCTGTGGTGGACAACCTGGAACGGGCAATCACCTCTGCAGAAAAAGAATCTGATGATGCAAGCCTTCTTGAAGGCGTAAAGCTGACGCTCAAGGAAATCCTCAAGCTTTTTGCCACCTTTAATGTGACCCCTGTAGAAGCTCAGGATCAACCCTTTGATCCCAACTTCCACCAGGCCGTCACCCAGCAGGAAACCGATGAAGTTCCCGATAATACCGTGGTTAGTGTATTACAAAAGGGATATCTTCTCCATGACAGGCTCATCAGACCGGCCATGGTCGTTGTTTCAAAAAGAGTTGAAAAAGAGACAGAAAAAAACACAGAAAAATAAAGATATCTTGGAGGGTATGTTATGGGTAAAATTATTGGAATCGACTTAGGAACAACCAACTCATGCGTTGCAGTCATGGAGACCGGCGGTGAGGCAACCATCATCACCAATGCAGAAGGCGGCAGAACCACCCCGTCCATTGTGGCCGTCAGTGAAAACGGAGAACGGATCGTGGGCCAGACTGCCAAACGTCAGGCTGTCACCAATCCTGAAAATACCGTATTCGGCGTAAAACGGCTTGTGGGAAGAAAATTCAACTCAAAGGAAGTCCAGGATGATATTCCCAACCTTCCCTATAAAATTGAAGGGGCCAGCAACGGGGATACCCGAATTAACCTTCGCGGCAAACAGCACAGCCCGGCTGAAATTTCTTCCTTTATCCTGGCCAACATCAAAAAAACGGCTGAGGATTATCTAGGAGAGCCTGTTACAGAGGCGGTCATTACCGTACCCGCCTATTTTAATGACAGCCAGAGGCAGGCCACCAAAGATGCCGGTAAAATCGCCGGTCTTGAAGTCAAACGGATCATCAATGAACCCACAGCCGCATCCCTGGCCTATGGCCTGGATAAAAAAGGTGAAGAAAAAATTGCCGTATTTGACCTTGGCGGAGGAACCTTTGATGTCTCTGTCCTTGAAATCGGAGATGGGGTATTTGAAGTTAAGTCCACCTCAGGCGACACCCATCTCGGGGGCGAGGACTTTGACTTGAGAATCATTGATTTCATGGCAGATGAGTTCAAAAAAGACCAGGGCATTGATGTAAGAGCCGATAAAATGGCACTTCAGCGTCTCAAAGAGGCGGCAGAAAAAGCCAAAATGGAGCTTTCCACAGCCACGGAAACAACTATCAACCTGCCCTTTATCACGGCAGATGCTTCCGGCCCCAAACATCTGGATGTCAAACTGACCCGGGCCAAGCTTGAATCCCTGGTTGCAGACCTTCTGGACAATCTGGAAAAGCCTTGCCGTACCGCCATCAAAGAGGCCAATCTCGGCGCAGGCGGTGTGGATGAAGTGGTTCTGGTCGGCGGAATGACACGGATGCCGGCAGTCCAAGCGCGGGTGGAAAAAATATTTGGTAAAAAACCCCACAAAGGGGTAAACCCCGATGAGGTGGTTGCCATGGGTGCAGCGGTTCAGGCCGGTGTTCTCCAGGGGGATGTCAATGATGTCCTGCTGCTGGATGTCACCCCTCTTTCCCTGGGTATTGAAACCCTGGGCGGCGTCATGACCAAACTCATTGACAAAAACACCACCATCCCCACCAAAAAAAGCCAGGTCTTTTCCACGGCGGCCGACAACCAGCCGGCCGTATCCATCCACGTGCTTCAGGGTGAAAGGGAAATGTCCTCAGACAATAAGACCCTGGGACAATTTGAACTGTCTGACATTCCGCCCGCACCCCGGGGAGTTCCCCAGATCGAGGTTTCCTTTGACATTGACGCCAACGGTATTGTCCATGTTGCCGCCAAAGACAAGGCCACAGGCAAAGAACAGTCTATCCAGATTACGGCGGCTTCCGGCCTGAGCGACGATGAGATCGACAAAATGGTCAAGGATGCTGAAATGCATGCTGAAGAAGACAAACAGAAACGTGAGCTTGTGGACACCAAAAACCAGGCAGAAGCCCTGGTGGACCAGACTGAAAAAACCCTGAAAGAACACGGGGACAAAGTTGACGAAGAGACCAAAAAAGGGATTGAAGCGGCTGCCGAAGCCCTGAAACAGGCCAAAGACTCAGACAATCTCGATGAGATCAAGGCCAAGATCGAAGCCTTGTCCCAGGCCTCCCACAAACTGGCCGAAGTCATGTACCAGCAGGCATCCCAGGACAATCCAGGAGCTGGTGGCGCCGAAGCTGCCGATGCCGCTCCCAGTGATGACGAAGATGTGGTGGATGCCGACTTTGAAGAGGTTAAAAAAGATAAATAAACCCGGGGTTGAGCCCTTGGGCTCAGCATCTATTTAGTGTTGAATATAATCCTGCCGTGGTCTATAGTGACCCGGCAGGATTTTTATTTGGCATACCACCGTAAGATTGTACTATTGATATAAGGGCCTGATTATAAATGATCATCACGGATATACTTGAACAAAACCATGAAAAATTCCCGGATAAAACAGCCCTGGTAGAGCGGATACCGGCCACGGGTCAGCGCAGTGAGATCACCTGGAAAGCGTTTGCCTCCCAAAGCATTCAAACCGCCAATGCCCTGTCCCAAAACGGGATAAAAAAAGGGGATAAGGTGGTTCAGCTCATGACCAATGCCATGGACTGGCTGCCCATTTATTTTGGCATCCTCCATACCGGTGCATGGGCCGTGCCCCTGAACTTCAGGTTTGAATCGGACAAGATCAGGCTCTGCACCCTGACCGCAGAAGCCCGGGCCTTTATTTTCGGCCCTGAATTCATCGACCGGATTGAGGCGGTCAAAGAAGATCTGGACAGGCATGTTGAGTTCTGGATCTTTACAGGCCCTGAACAAGACTGCCCGTCCTGGGCGTTGCCATACAAAACATTTATCCGAACCTCAGACCCTAAAACCTTGCCCGAGGTAGCCTTAGGTCCCCAGGACGAGGCAGCCCTCTATTTTACCTCAGGCACCACCGGCACCCCCAAGGCGGTCCTGCTCACCCATGAAAGCCTGATGCATGCCTGTCGTGTGGAAAATGCCCACCACAACCAGACCCATGAAGATGTTTTTTTGTGCATCCCGCCCCTCTATCATACCGGGGCCAAGATGCATTGGATGGGCTCTTTTCTCGTCGGAGGCAAATGCGTGCTCCTCAACGGGGTGAACCCCCAATGGATCATAGAAGCTATATCCGAAGAAAAATGCACCATTGTCTGGCTTTTAGTGCCCTGGGCCCATGACATCCTCATTGCGGTTGAAAATGGTCAAATCAATCTTGCAGATCACAGTCTTGACCAGTGGCGGCTCATGCATGCAGGGGCCCAGCCCGTTCCCCCAAGTCTGATTGAAAACTGGAAAAAATACTTTCCAGGCCAGGCCTATGACACCAATTACGGACTGACTGAATCATCAGGTCCCGGCTGCGTCCATCTTGGAATTGAAAATGCTGACCGTATCGGCCCCATCGGCATCCCCGGACACGGGTGGGAAGCCCAGATCATTGACAAGCAGGGCAACCCCCTGCCAGGGGGTGAATCCGGAGAACTCATTGTCAAAGGGGCCGGGGTGATGAAAGAATACTATAAAAATCCAGAGGCAACCGCCGGGGCCATAAAAGACGGGTGGCTCCACACAGGTGATATTGCAAGGTATGACAAGGACGGATTTATCTGGCTGGTGGACCGAAAAAAAGATATGATCATTTACGGAGGAGAAAATATCTTTCCCGTGGAAATTGAAAATTTTTTCCTCAACCATGAAAAAATCAAGGATATTGCCGTGATCGGAGTGCCTGACGAACGGCTGGGTGAATTGCCTGCCGGCATTGTCAGCATCAAGCCCAATGTCATGATGTGTGAACAGGATATCATCGATTTTCAGCAGACATTGCCCAGGTACAAGCAGCTCAAAAAGATATTTTTCGGTGATGTGCCCAGAAACCCCACCGGCAAAATTGAAAAACCCAAACTGCGCAGGATCTATGCTGACGATAAACGCAAAAACCTTGAAAAACTGCTCAAATAACCGGAGATTGACCATGGTATTTAGATTTTTGATCATGATTCTTTTGGCCGCAGGCCTTGGCCAGACAAGCCCGGTCAAGGCAGAGACCCTGCCGGAAGATCTAAAAGAGAGCCTGGTTACAGGCCTTGAAAAAACCTATGCCAACAAAAGCTTTTCAGCTGATTTTGAACAGGTGGCAAGGCTTACGGCACTGGACCTCACAGAGATTGCAACCGGAAAGGCCTGGTTCAGTCATCCAGGCAAAATGCGCTGGCGCTACGACACCCCGGATGTCCATGAAATCATCACCAACGGCACGACCCTGTGGATCTTTCGGCCCGAGGAAAACCAGGTCATGCAAGGCAGTGCCGCCCCTTTTTTCAAGGCCGGTGCAGGGGGCTCTTTTTTGTCGGACATCTCAAGAATCCGGAACAATTACAAGATCTCCTTAGGCAAAACCGACCCCAAGTTTGCCGAACTGATTCTCACCCCCAAAAAGGAAAATCCGGACTTAAAATCCATTGGCATCACCATTGATCTGCCAAG
The DNA here is from genome assembly GCA_028768545.1 of Desulfobacter sp. Lineage (NCBI taxonomy): Bacteria > Pseudomonadati > Thermodesulfobacteriota > Desulfobacteria > Desulfobacterales > Desulfobacteraceae > Desulfobacter > Desulfobacter sp. The sequence goes on along the minus strand of CP054838.1, from coordinate 1,014,606 downwards.
CCATCAGATTCAAATCGTGGCCACTGAAAACATCTATGGGGATACCACCCGGTTTTACTTCACCCATATTATTTTTGAAGATCCTGACCCTGATAATTTTTCCTTTACCCTTCCAGAGGGGGTCAGCATCATTGAAATGAACTGATTGATTGACACAAAAATAGGACAGACCATGGAAACAAAAATCAAACAGCTGGCCCGGGAAAAAAATGCCATTATCCTGGCCCATAACTACCAGCCCCAAGAGATTCAGGACATTGCCGACCTTTGCGGGGACAGTCTGGAAATGAGCATCCGTGCGGCAGCCACCAATGCCAAAATCATCATCTGCTGCGGGGTGAGGTTCATGGCCGAAACCGCGGCCATTCTCTGCCCCGATAAAACCGTGCTCATGCCCAACCCCGATGCCGGCTGCCCCATGGCCGACATGGTCACCCCAGAGGCTTTGACCGCCAGGAAAAAGGAGCTGGGCAATATCCCGGTGATCACCTATGTCAACTCGTCTGCCGCAGTCAAGGCCGCCTCGGATATCTGCTGCACCTCGGCCAATGTGGTCCAGGTGGTCAATGCCATGGATGCCGACCAAGTCTTGATGACCCCGGACAGGAACCTGGCACAATATGCTGCTGCACATACGGATAAAAAAGTCCATCTCTGGGAAGGGTTCTGCCCCTTTCACAACGATTTGACCGTGGAAGAGGTCATGGCAGCCAAAAAAGCCCACCCCCATGCCCTGTTTGTGGCCCACCCCGAATGCACGCCAAAGGTTCTGACGCTGGCCGACAGCATCCAGTCCACCTCGGGCATGATCCGGTTTGCAGGACAGAGCCGTGCAGAGCAGTTTATCCTCGGCACTGAAGTCGGCCTGCTCCATCCCATTTCCAAGGCCCATCCTAAAAAACAATTTTTCCCGGTGTCAGAAAAGCTGCTGTGCACGGATATGAAAAAAATCAGCCTTAAAGATATTTTAAACAGCCTGGAAAATCTCACAGGAACGATCATTGTGCCCAAAGATATCCGGGTCAAGGCCCTGGGCGCCGTTCAAAAAATGATCCATATGAAATAAGGGACAAATCATGGTATTGCTCCTGGCCACCAGGAAAACCCAAACCGTTAAAATTGAAATACCCTGGTGTCAATTTTTCCGCCAAGGCTGCAACACCCCTTTGAGATAAACGCACCTGAATTCAAACAAAATCGCCTGGAAACAAAAAAAGGAGCTGAAAAATCAGCTCCTTTTTTTATGCCAAATGTAAATTTTCTTTATCTAGATGGCCTCAAAGGCCTCATCAGGAATATCTGCATTGGTATAAAATTTCTGGATATCATCACAATCGTCCAGAGCATCCATAAACCGGATCATCTGTTCGGCTTCCTTGCCCGCGACTTCTGTCATGTTCTGGGGCAGCATGGTGATTTCGGCCATCTGGCAGGGTATTTCAGCACCATCAACCGCATCTTTTACCCCGTCAAAATCATCGGGCTCGGTGATAATCTCAAACACATCCCCCTCATCTTTGATATCTTCGGCACCGGCTTCCAGGGCAACTTCCATGAGGGTATCTTCGTCGGAATCTTCCTTGGACACGCAGATCAGCCCTTTTTTATCAAACATCCAGGCCACACAGCCGTCAGTTCCCACATTCCCTCCGGCCTTGTTAAAAATATAACGGACATCGGCAATGGTCCTGTTTTTATTGTCGGTAAGACATTCCACAAGCACGGCAACCCCGCCCGGGCCATAACCTTCATATACAATTTCTTCGTAGTTGACCCCTTCTAGATCTCCGGTTCCCTTTTTAATGGCCCGGTCAAAATTATCCTTGGGCATGTTCTGGGCCTTGGCCGCATTCAAGGCATGTCTTAAGCGCGGATTAGCCTCGGGATCCCCTCCGCCCATGCGGGCTGCCACGGTAATCTCCTTGATCAATTTGGTAAAGATTTTTCCCCGTTTTTTATCTGCCGCCCCTTTTTTGTGCTTGATGGTCGACCATTTACTATGTCCTGACATGGATCCTCCTTATTTTTTACCTTTTGCTATAATATATATTTCTTTACTCTGTTTTCTGCAACTTTCCGGCTTAAATATTTTACATTCCCTGAAAGAGGCTTTCACCTCTTTCTCGAACGCCTTGAATTCATTGCCCTGGAAAATTTTACAAACAAAATGTCCCTTTGCCCAAAGCGTTTTCAAGGCCGTGTCCAATGCCATACGACACAGTTCAAAAGACCTTAATGCATCCACGTCCTTACGCCCTGTGGTGGCCGGTGCCATATCACTCATCACCAGATCAAAGCCTTGAGCCTGCCCTAAAAATTGCGGATCTGCCAATGCCAGGATATTGTCCTGGACCGCTGTGACATTTTTGGGAAGCTTAATTTCAATGGCCTTTAAATCAATGCCCAACACTTGGCCATGATCTCCCACCTGTTTTGCCGCGTAAAGCATCCACGAGCCAGGTGCACACCCCAAATCCAGAATCCGATCTTTCTTTTTCATCACACAAAACTTTTTTTGAATCTCTTCAAGCTTGAAAATCGATCTTGCCGGATATCCTTGGGATTTGGCCTTCTGGGTCAGATGATCTGCCCACTGCCCCCCTTTACCGCCCTTTTTCCCCTTACCCTTCAAACAATACCTCCACAGCATCTTTTAAATAACGAATACTCTCAATGGTCATGCCCTTTACCTTTGACAACTGCTTTAGGGTTGAGGCCGGCACCAGACACCTCGTAAATCCCATTTTTGCCGCTTCCTTGATCCTTGCCTGGGCATGGCTCACCGCCCGAATTTCCCCTGTAAGCCCGACTTCCCCGATCAAAGTGGTCTCCTTGTGCACGGGCCTGTCCAGAAAACTTGAGGCCAAAGCTGCCGCAATGGCAAGGTCTGCACAAGGTTCTGCAATCCTGACCCCGCCGGTGACATTCATGAAAATATCAAGTCCTGAAAGGTTCATGCCAAGGCGTTTTTCCATGACCGCCACGATCAGGGCCACCCTGTGGTTGTCAAGCCCTAACACGGTCCTTCTAGGCGTACCCAACCCTGTGGTGGAGACCAGGCCCTGGATTTCCACGAGAATGGGCCGGCTGCCTTCCATACTGGCCGTGACCACGGATCCCGGCGCAATGGCAGACCGTTCTGACAAAAACACGGCAGAGGGATTGGGCACCTGGGTGAGACCCTGCTCTCTCATTTCAAACACCCCGATCTCGTTGGTAGACCCGAACCTGTTTTTTACCGCCCGAAGTATCCTGAAAATATGGCTTTTGTCCCCCTCAAAATAGAGCACGGTATCCACCATATGCTCCATGATTCTGGGACCTGCAATGGCCCCGACCTTGGTCACATGACCCACCAGGAAAATGGGCGTTCCAGAAGTTTTGGCCAGGCGCATGAACTGCATGGCTGCTTCCCTGATCTGGGCCACGCTTCCCGGGGTGGAGGTGATATCCGGATGGAATACGGTCTGGATTGAATCAATGACCACCGCATCGTAGGCATCCTTGTCCGCCATGGCCAGAATGGCATCCAAATCCGTCTCAGAGACCACAAACAAGGAGGAACAAGAGGAGTCCAGACGCTGCCCCCGCATGGAAAGCTGGCTGACGGATTCCTCACCCGAAACATAGAGGCATTTTTTTCCGGCCTTTGACAGGGTGGACAAAACCTGAAGCATGAGGGTGGATTTACCAATGCCCGGATCCCCGCCGATAAGCACAAGAGACCCGTCCACAATCCCCCCCCCAAGCACCCGGTCAAACTCGGTGATCGAAGTTTTCAAGCGCAAGGACTGGGTCACATCCACAGAATCAATGGGCACCGGCTTTGCCGCAAAAGCAGGTCTTGCAGCGCCGGCTTTGCCCGGTGTCCTCGGCAGAATCTTTTCTTCGACCAGAGAATCCCAGTCCCCGCATTCCGGGCACTGGCCCAGCCATTTAGGGGTCTGCCCCCCGCAAGACCGGCACCGGTATATGGTTTTATCCTTTTTCTTCACGCCCTTGTAATTTCCGCTGTTAAAAGTTGAAAAATCGAATGAATATACCATTTAAGAGAATTTCTATCAAGATACCCCAAAAAACCATTGCCGGAAGTTCTCTTTCAAAGGCAGAGACCTGAAGTTTTTTCTTGACTTTTAAGACCGTATTTCTCATAGTGGTATTACCACCAGCCAAAATTTATAGGAAAAAATCATGATCAAACCCATTCAGAGTTCAAGCCTTCGAGATCTTTTTATCCAGGATTTTGAAAAACTGATATTTTCAGGATACTTTAAAATTGGTGAAAAACTGCCTCCGGAAAGAGAGCTTGCCCAAAAGATGGGGGTGAGCCGTCCGGTGGTTCACGAGGGACTTGTGGACCTTGTATCCAAAGGGCTTGTCACCATGGTCCCGAGAAAAGGGTCTGTCATTAACGACTACCGAAAACAAGGCTCCTTGTTTGTTTTGACCACCTTGTTTGAATACGGAGAGGGCCAGGTCTCTGAAAAACTATTAAATTCGGTTCTGGACATGCGCCTGCTCTTTGAGGTGGAAAATGCAAGCCTGGCCGCCCAAAAAAGGAACCAGGACCATTTATCTCAATTTGAGGCCCTGCTTGACCGGGAAAAAAAGATGAACCCAAAAGAAAAACAAAGGGTGGCCCAACTGGATTTTGAATTTCACCATCTGTTGGCCATGGCATCGGACAACCTGATCTACCCCCTGCTTCTCAATTCCATGAAACAATTTTACATCAGCATCTCTGTAAAATTCTTTTCAGACCATAGCCTTGTGCCCGAGGTCTTCGGATTCCATACCCGCCTGGTCCGGGCCATTGCAGATCAAAACGAGGACAAGGCCAAAACCATTATGAAGGATATGCTCAGCCACGGGGAAAGCCATCTTCGAAAATTCATAGACCAATCAAAAGCGGGGGCCCATGAATCCAATTAAAAAAAAGAACCGGAAAACAAAACAAAATTCACAGAGGATCCAATGGCTGAAAGACTATTACTTCAAAGGGAACCAAAGAAAATGGAATAACGAGTATACGGCCTGGACCACGGGCACGCCCTGGGACCTCCAATACCATGAGTTTACCTATTATATTGTGCCGGAGACCTATTTGATGTTTGACGTTATGAAGGGGGGCTATGCCCAGGCCTCAAGGCCGGTTCCCCTTGGAAAAAACTTTTTTGACAAAAGCATTGCCGAACGGCGGGCCCTTTTTGTCAAAGAGGTGATGGTCAATCACCTGCCCCAGGAAATTTTGCCGGGCGATCTCATTGCAGGGGGCCGGTTTAATATCATGACCTCCATGTGCCTGACCCAAAAAGAACAAACCGCCTATAATAAACGAATCCTTGGCAAAAACGGGATCAGGGCAAAGGTCAAGTGGTTTCATGATCATGGATACGGCAATGCCGGCGCGACCAGCGGCCATCTTGTACCCGGCCATGAAAAAGCCTTGAAACTGGGATGGAAGGGCATTCACCAGGAAATATCCACCCGGTTGGACCAGATCCCTCCGGCCCAAAAATCCGGTCCGGCAGCCGCCCAGCTTCGGGCCATGAAAACCGCAAGCCTGATGCCAAAGGAGTTGGCCCAAAAATACAGCGCCCTCTGCATGGATCTTGCCGAAAAAGAAAAAAAAGAAAGCCGCAAAACAGAACTTGTCCAGATGGCAGAAAATCTTTGCCAGGTGCCCTGGGTACCTGCTCAGAATTTCTGGGAAGCGGTCCAGGCCCTGTGGATGAACCATATGCTCATCATGAGCGACGAAAACTATCCCGGCCCCGGAGTCTCTTTGGGCCGGATGGACCAATACCTGCTCCCCTATTGGGAAATATCAAAGGCTGCGGGCATGGACAGGGAATTTGCAAAGGAAATCCTCAAATGCTTCTGGATCCACTGCAACACAGCCTATGACGCCACCATCCGCTGCGGCAACCAGGGAATTACCGCAGGCTACGGCCAGCTGGTCACCCTGGGCGGCATGGGCCAAAACGGCCGGGATATGACCAATGAACTGACCTTCATGATCCTTGAGGTCATTGACGAGATGTCCCCCATTTTAGAGCCCAAACCCAATGTCAGGCTCCACCAAAACAGTTCTGAAAAGCTCTATGACCAATGCATTGACATGATCAGCAAAAGCCAGGGCGCCCCCTTTCTTTTAAACTTTGACGAACGGTCCATGGCCGGGATGCTCCTCCAGGGACAAAAAGGAAGGATCCCAAATCTCATCCATGATAAAAATGTCCATGACTATGCCCCGGTCGGGTGTCTTGAAAACACCATGGTGGGCAATGACAGGTCCGGCACCGTGGACAACAATTTAAACCTGCTCAAGGCAGTGGAGCTTGTCCTGGCCCGGGGAAAAGATCTGATTGCCTATATCGATCCTGTGACCGGGAAAACAGAAAAAATCAAACAGGACGGACCTGACACGGGAGACCCAAACTCGTTTCACAGCTTTGAACAATTTATGGAGGCCTTTGAAACCCAGATGGCCCATATTGTCAGCCAATGTGTCGATCTTTATGAATTATCAGAATCCCTGCGCCACGATTATTTTGCCACCCCTTATTTATCCTGCCTGGTTCAAGGCTGTATGGAAAAAGCCACAGACATCACAAGAGGGGGAGCACAGATCAGTTTTACCACCATGGAGGCCGTGACCTATGCCACCACTGTGGACTCTCTTTTAGCCATAAAACACCTGGTCTTTAATAAAAAAGAATGCACCATGTCCCAGATGGTCCAGGCCTTAAAAGCCAATTGGAAGGGGTATGAAGTCCTCCAGGCCAAGGCCAAAAACCGGGCCCCGAAATACGGCCGGGATGATGACAAGGCAGATGATTTGGCAAGACAGGTCATGAAAATCTTCTGCAAAGAGACCTGGAAGCATAAAACCCTTTCCACCCACCGGCAGTTCCGGCCGGGCATGCTCTCCTGGAATTACTGGGCAGGGGACAGCCATGTTATGGCGGCCAGTGCAGACGGAAGAAAACAAGGACAATTTCTCTCCAATGCCATCTGTCCTTCAAACGGGGCGGACATCAACGGCCCCACAGCCAATTCAAATTCAGTGGGCAAGGTGCTGGGCGGTAAAAAAAAGGTACAAAAAACGATTTCTAAGCCTTTGTCAACGACCTGCCCAACGGGGCCTCCCACACCATCACCTTTAACCCCTCCCTTTTAAAAGATCCGGACCACAAGAAAAAATTCAAAGCCTTTTTAAAGGGATATAATAAAAACGGGGGCACGGCCCTTCAGATCAATATGCTGGATCCTGAAATGCTCAAGGATGCCCAGAAAAACCCCAAGGATCACCGCCACCTTCTGGTCAGGATCACAGGGTATAATGCCTATTTCACCAGCATCGGGAAAGAGCTTCAGGACGAGGTCATCAAACGGATCAGCCATGGTCAATTCTAATACCGCCCCAAAACAATCCCTGGAAAAAAAGAGCCTAGGCATTTTAGGGCGGGTGCTCGAAATCCAGAGAATGTCCACGGAAGACGGTCCTGGCCTGCGCACCACGGTCTTTCTCAAGGGATGCCCCCTGGCCTGCCGCTGGTGCCATAACCCGGAAAGCATTTCACCCGCCCCCCAGATCGTCTGGCATTCTTCAGGCTGTATCGGCTGTAAGATCTGCGTGGAGACCTGCCGGCAGAATGCATTGGCCTTAGACCCTGACGGCATGGTCATCAACCGCGAACGTTGTCTCTCCTGCGGTGAATGTGCCGAACATTGCCCCACCCTTTCCATGGAGATTCTGGGCAAAGACTGGAGAGCCCATGACCTGGTGGCTGAACTGGTCAAGGACAGGGCCTATTTTGAAACCTCCGATGGAGGGGTCACCCTTTCGGGAGGAAAGGCCACGTTTCAGCATAAATTCCTTGGAAATCTGCTGGAGCAGCTTCAGGCCCGGGGAATTCATACGGCATTGGATACCTGCGGCCAGGTCTCTTTTGATATTCTGGAACGATTGATGGACCATATTGATCTTCTGCTTTTTGACATCAAAGAGATTGATCCTGTTCTGCACAAAAAATTCACCGGAACAGACAACAAAAAAATTCTTGGGAATCTCAGACGATTACCGGATCTTTTGCAGAGAACAAATACAGATCTTTGGATCAGAACCCCGATTATTCCCGAAACCACAGACAGGGAAGAAAACATCCAAGGCATCGGCCAATTTATCATGAATCACCTGGGCGGTGCGGTTTCCAGGTGGGAATTATGCGCCTTTAATCCCCTGGGCAAAAGCAAGTATAAAGCGCTGGGGCGATCCTGGATCTATGAAAACAGCCTGCCCATTGAAAAAACCAGAATGAAAAAACTTAAAGAAACGGCTATCCAGTCCGGGATAAACAAAAAAATAGTATTTTCCACAGGACCCATGGGAGAAACCCAGAATAAAGAGGAGATTATGGAATGAAACATCGCTTTAATGCCTTTGACATGAACACCATGGCCCCCATGGAGAAAATCGGGCTCTGCGCCACCCAAACCCTTGAAGGCAAACCCCATATCACCTTTATCAATTCTCTGATGGCCATGGACGACACCTGCATGACCCTTGGACAATTTATCAGGGGAAACAGCAAGTATTATCTTACAAAAAATCCCAAAGCGGCATTTTTTATTCTCGCAGGGCAGGCTAAAAAATTCTGGACCGGAAAGATGTGCTGGACAGGCAAAAAAGACCAGGGGCCTGAACTTGAAACCTATAAAAATTTCCCCCTGCAACGATATAACGCCTATTTCCCCATCCACCGGGTGCATTATTTTGATCTTGTTGAAACCACGGCTGCAACCTCCCTGCCGGTATTAAAACTTGGATGGTATTCCCTGCTCACCCCCTTTTTAAAAGGCCAATCCCCAGCCACCCCCATGGATGCCCCCTTAACCTCTTATGGCAAAAAAATGCTTACCAGCCCCTTGAGTCTTAAATTCTTGTCCATCATTGAAGAAGACGGGTTCCCATGCCTGATTCCATTTATCCCCTGCCGAGTTGAGGGTCTGAGTAAACTTCTTTTCCCGGCCGGAGCCCTGGGAAAAAAAAGCATCCCTGAACATACAGAGGTGGCCGTATTCGGGCTGAAAACCACCCTGGAATCTGTTCTGGTACGGGGAAAATTTACAGGCATGAAACAAAAACACGGAATCAAAACAGGAGAGGTTGACATTGACTGGGTATACAACTCCATGCCCCCCAATGCAGGACAGATTTATCCGCCCACGCCCTTGAAACCGGTGACCGTTTTTGAATAAAAAAAGGGCTTGTAAATAGGATCTGAAATCTTTGTTCTTGTAATCTGACACATTCTCATCTAACAATGAACGGTTTGAAATTTGTCTTAACCATGGGGAAAGCCCCTTTTCTGCATTGTTTGAGAAGAATCAAATTTTTGCCTGGAGTCTGACATGCCATATACAGGCGAAATGATTGCCATTGCCACGGTTGTCTGCTGGACCATCAGCGCCCAATTGTTCGGTGCTGCCTCCAAGCGGGTAGGCTCCACCCCTGTCAATATTGTCAGGATCTTCGCGGCCCTGGTCTTGTTCGGGGCCTATCAGTTTTTTAAGACCGGAAATATTATTCCCTGCAATTTTCCTGAACGCGCCTGGATCTATTTGAGCCTGTCGGGAGTGGTGGGCTTTTTTTTGGGAGATATCTGCCTGTTCAAGGCCCTGGTGGAATTAGGGCCGAGACTTGCCCTGCTCTTGTTCAGCCTTGCCGCTCCCATGGCAGCCATTCTCGGCTGGGCATTTTTATCAGATATCTACCTGCCCCTTCAATGGATTGGAATACTCATCACCCTGGCCGGGGTCGGTATGGTGATCCTTGAAAAAAAGGACCCCGAAAAAACCAATGACCCAAAAATCAATGTAAAAGGAATATTTTGGGGTCTCGGCGCCATGCTGGGCCAGGCAGTCGGATATGTGTTGAGCAAAACCGGCATGCAGACCCAGGAGGGTTTTTTAGATCCTTTTGCCGCCACCCAGGTCCGTGCCATTGCCGCCTTTGCCTGTTCTGCCCTCCTCTTTACCCTGACCCGAGAATGGGGACGGGTCAGCATGGCATTAAAGGATAAAAAAGCGTTCACCTATACTCTCACAGGCTCAATCATCGGCCCTTTTCTCGGGGTCTCCCTCTCCCTTTTAGTGCTCCACTACCTCACCACCGGGGTGGCCTCCACCTTTTTATCCATGAGCCCGGTCTGTATTATTCCCTTTTCCATTTACATCCACAAGGAAAAGGTCTCTTTGCGGGCATTTGCAGGCGCTGTGATTGCTGTTGCAGGCATCGGGCTATTAATGGGATCCTGAAAAAAGACCCGGCCAGCCCCCCATGTGACCGGCCGGAAATAAAAACGGGCTGGTGGATTAAATTTTGGGTATGGGATGGCCCTCAAGACTGACCTTCCTGGATTCCTCCACATCCTGGGCAGAGAGGGCAATATCCTGAAGCTCGCCTGCCATGAATTTTTCATACCCGTTAAGGTCCATGAGGCCGTGGCCGGAAAGGTTGAACACAATGGTCTTTTTTTTGCCCTCTTGTTTGGCCTGGTTGGCGCTTCGTATGGCCGCTGCCACGGCATGGCAGGTTTCAGAGGCCACCAGCAATCCTTCGGTCCGGGCAAAGAGAAGCCCGGCCTCATAGCATTCAAGCTGTTTAACGGCAATGGGATCCATGAGCCCTGCCTCCACCGCATGGGAAACCAAAGGCGCCATGCCGTGGTAACGCAGACCGCCCGCATGGATGGGGGCCGGGATAAATTTATGTCCCAGAGAATGCATGGGCAGCATGGGGGTCATCTTGGCCACATCCCCGTGGTCATAGGAAAAAGGTGTGGCCGTGAGCGTGGGACAGGAGGCCGGTTCCACCGGTATAATCTCAATGTCCGCCCCGTGAATCTTGTCGTAGACAAAGGGAAAGGCAAGGCCGGCAAAATTAGAGCCCCCGCCGGCACAGCCGATAATGGTATCCACCTAGTCAATCCCCGCCTTTTTGAGCTGCTTTTTGGTTTCCAGGCCGATGATGGTCTGGTGAAGCATCACATGGTTGAGCACAGATCCCAACGAATACCGGGTCAGACCGGTTTCATCCCCCACGGCCGCCTCAATGGCCTCTGAAATGGCAATGCCCAGGGATCCCGGGGTGTCGGGCATACGTTCTAAAATCTCTCTGCCCACCTGGGTGTCAGGGGAGGGACTTGGCACACACTCTCCGCCCCAGGTCTGCATGAGCACCTTTCTAAAGGGTTTTTGGTCAAAGCTGACCCTGACCATGAAAACCTTGCACTCCATCCCCAAAAGGGCGCATGAATAGGAAAGGGCAGATCCCCATTGGCCGGCACCGGTTTCGGTGGTCAACCGTTTGATACCGAACTCCTTGTTATACCAGGCCTGGGCCACAGCGGTATTGGGCTTGTGACTTCCGACAGGGGAAACACTTTCGTTTTTATAAAATATCTTTGCCGGGGTGTCCAAGGCCTTTTCCAGGGCAAAGGCCCTGTGAAGGGGAGAGGTCCGCCACCGGTACAAAAGATCAAGAATGCCTTCGGGAATATCAATCCATCTGTCCTGGGACATTTCCTGTTCAATGAGGTTCATGGGAAATACAGCCGCCAGCATCTCCGGGCTGATGGGATTACCGTCCTGGCCCAGAGGCGGATTGATCGTCCCGGGCAGGTCTGCGGCTAAATTGTACCATTGGCGGGGAATTTCATCTTCGCTTAAAAAAATTTTCGTCTGCATGATTTCGCTCTCCCTCAAGGTTAGAGATTCCAGGGGATTGCCCCTGCTTTGTTTCTATATTTAGAAACAGATAATGTCAACCCCAAGCTTGGAAAAATCAAAAAGGGAAAGTGTCAGGCGGCGGGAAGGTGGATGATAAACCGTGCGCCTTTGCCCACAGGTTTGGTGGTATAAAAGGGTTCAAAAATGCGTTTGCGGCCCCCCTCTTCCATGCCAGGCCCGTTGTCCTGAATTTCCACGACAACTTCGGATTGTCCTTTGAATATCCTGAGAATCAGCTTGGGAGCCGGCCGGTCTTCATCTGTGCGAATCTCCTGAATGGCCTCGGCACAATTTTTAAGAATATTGAAAAAAAACTGCTGGATTTTACTGGCTTCACACGAAACCCGGGGCAGATCCTGGTCATAGACCCGTTCAATTTCTATCCGTTTAAAATCATACTTTTTCTTGAGATCATAATCACTTTTGGCCAATTCAACGGAAAGGTCCAGGATGTCTGAAATATCATGAAAGGATTTGCCCGCATAATCTTTTCGCGAAAAGCTAAGCATGTTCTGGACAATCTGGGAGGCCCTGACCCCGGCATGATGGATGGATTCCAACTGGCGGGTAATCCCCCTGTCCGACATAAAGGTCCGGATGGCCTCAAGGTTGGTTCCCACGGCCCTGGCCGCCTCAACACTGGCCGGTATATCCTGGGTAATCCGTTGAAGCACAACTTAAGCATTCTGCATCATCCCGGCCAAGGGGTTATTGATTTCATGGGCCATGCCGGCAGCCAGCCCGCCCACGGACATCATTTTTTCCGACTGAACCACCATCTGTTCCATCTTCACATGCTCGGTCACGTCATCCACCCGGATCACAGCGCCTTCCACGTACTTTGAAATTAAAGGATAAACCGCGATATCCTCATATACCATGACCGTGCCAATGGATCTGGGCTGTCTGGGCTGAAGATAAATCTGCCGATCCTCAATGGCGGCCAGAATATTTTTTCTGAGCGGCTCAAACGCCGGAATCACGTCAAGCAACCGTTTTCCCACGGCTTGATTTGCTGACACACGGGTCAACTCCCGGGCTCTATCATTCCAATGGATAATGTTTAAATCCGAATCCAGGCTGACCACCATGGAAGGCATGGAGTTGATAATGGTATCCATATATTCTTTGGTGGTTTTCAACCTAACAGATGTTTTTTCATGGCGCTTGATTTCAGACTCAAGGGAGTTGACCTTTTCCCTGACCGCATCCCGCATCGTAAGAAGGTTCACAGCCAAAGCCCCAAGTTCATCTTTTCGCCGGACAGAAATAGGATAATCCAGATCTCCTCTGGCAATCTGTTCTGATCCTTTTTGAAGCTCTTTTAAGGGACGGACAAACCGTAAAACAAGAACAAATGACATGACAAAGGCCAAAATAAGGTCCAGAACCAAAATTTGCCAGAGAATGGACTGCTTTAACAGGGCCTGCCGGGTTTTGAGCAGCCGGGTTATGGCAATGAGTTCAAGCTGGCCGATCTGTTCCTTTTTAAAAAGAATGGGTACTGGACCACTTTGGACTCAACATCCTTAAGCTTGTACCCCTTGCCGGCGCTCATATAGGGTTCATTCAGGTCCCGGATAATGATCTTGATGATTTCGGGTTTGTTCAAGGCCGCCTTGACAATCACCTGGCAGGTTTCATCGTCGAAATTAAACAACGCCGTGGAAAGGCTTGCAGACAATTGGGCGGCTTCATTTGCCAGTTTCTTATTCAGCTCAGCTTCCAGGGCAATGGTGTTGGTTTTAATCTGATACAGCCCAAACCCCATGAGGACCAGGGTAGGAATTCCAAGAATAATCAGACTGAACTGAACTGAAAGACTTCTCAGGCTGAGCCCGTCTTTTTTTGGTTGCATGGTGCTGTTTTCCGGTATTGGTGCACTTAAATTGAAGTTGGCCCATTCTAAACATACCCATATCAAAAAGCAACACCTGTTTTCTTCCCATGGCCCGCAATACATTGTATTCCACAGTTTTTCCTGTTATGATGACAGCTTAAATTCAACCCAAACTAAACCTTAAGAGTGTCATGTTCCTTCCCACCACTTCTGAAGAACTGCAAAAATCAGGCATTGACCAGCTGGATATTATTCTGGTTACAGGGGATGCCTATATTGACTCGCCCTTTATGGGTGTCAGCCTTGTGGGGCGGATGCTCGAATCAAAGGGATTTTCCGTGGGCATTATTGCCCAGCCCTGCCTTGATACGGACAAAGATATTTCCCGACTGGGAGAACCCCGGCTGTTCTGGGGAATCACGGCAGGTGCCGTGGATTCCATGGTGGCCAATTATACGGCATCCAAAAAAAGACGCAAACAAGATGATTACACCCCCGGAGGAACCAACAACAAGCGTCCTGACAGGGCCACCATTGTATATACCAACCTGGTCAGACACTATTTCAAACCCACCGCACCCATTGTGCTCGGCGGTATTGAGGCAAGTCTGCGCCGGATTGCCCACTATGATTTCTGGTCCAATAAAATAAGGCGCTCTATTTTATTGGATACCAAGGCAGACTATCTTTTATTTGGAATGGCTCACAAGGGCATTGTCAGCCTGGCCCGGGCATTGAAACGAAAAGCTGAGGCAGACCATACCCCTGATTTACAAATTGAAGATGAAATCAGAGAAATCCCCGGGATCGGGTATGTCAGCAACACCCCCGAAGGCATTTGCCTGCCCTCCTTTGAAGAGGTGTCAGCAGACAAGGATCTTTATATTCAAAGTTTTATGACCTTTTATGCCAACACTGAGCCCTCAACCGCCATGACCATAAGCCAGGCCCATGCAAACCGGTTCATCGTCCTCAATCCCCCGGCCCAGGTCTCTTCCACCCAAGAGATGGATGCCATGCATGACCTTAAATTCCAAAGGGATCTTCACCCCTACTACAAGGCCCAGGGCAGCGTCAGGGCCCTGGAAACCATCCGGTTTTCCATCCCCACCCACTACGGATGTTACGGAGAGTGTAACTTCTGCGCCATCACCGTCCACCAAGGCAGAACGGTAAGCTTTCGAAGCAAGGCATCCATTCTAGCCGAAGCCAAAAAAATGACAGAAGACAAAGATTTTAAAGGATACATCTTTGATCTTGGCGGGCCCACGGCAAACATGTACGGATATGAGTGCAAAAAAAAGCTGAAAAAGGGGGCATGTTCGGACCGGCGGTGCCTGTTTCCCTCCCCCTGTCCTTCGCTTAAACCGGATCACACACCCCAGATGGCGCTGCTTTCAGCCATTGAACGCCTGCCGAAAATCAAAAAGGTGTTTATCAACTCAGGTATCCGGTACGATCTTATCCTTCAGGATACAAAAAAAGGGCATGCCTATTTAAAACAATTGGTTCAATCCCATGTTTCAGGCCAGATGAAAATCGCGCCAGAACATACCCAGCCCCGGGTGCTTTCCCTCATGGGCAAACAGACCGTCAATGATCTTCTGGCCTTTAAAGATGAATTTTACCAGATCAATTCATCCCTTGGGAAAAAACAATTTCTCACCTATTACCTCATTGCGGCCCATCCCGGATGCACAGCAGAGGATATGAGGCTTTTGAAAAAATTCACCCGGGAAAAACTTAAAACCAGTCCGGAACAGGTCCAGATCTTCACCCCGACCCCCTCTACCTTTTCCACTCTCATGTATTACACTGAAAAAAATCCCTTTACAATGGATCCCCTTTTTGTGGAAAAAGATCCAAGGGCCAAGGAGAAACAAAAACAGGTGATCACGGCAAAACCCAAACGGTATACCGGGCCGAAAAAGAAACACACCCACCCCACCCCCCTTGGAAAAAACCCCAAAAAAGATAAAGGCGGGCCTGATTGGAAGCCAAACCACTTATGAATTGACATAAAACGATTTAGATGTTTTAAAACACTAACGATTTTACCATTGTTATTCAGAAGACAGGATCAACAACAAAGGCACTCCATGTTTAAAAAAGCAAAGCAAAGCAGGGTATTCCAGGATGTGGTTGAACAGATTCAGGATGCGATTCTAAGCGGGAAACTTGAACCCGGCACCCGGCTGCCGGCAGAACGGGAGCTCAAGGATACCTTCAACACCAGCAGGGGAACTCTGAGGGAAGCCTTGCGGGTGCTTGAACAAAAAGGACTCATCGAAATTAAGTTAGGTGTGGCAGGCGGTGCCATTGTCAAACAAATTGATGCAGAACCTGTGATGCAGTCCCTGGCCCTGCTGATCCGGTCCGGGGATGTCTCTTTGGACCATCTGGCTGAATTTCGAATCAAAATCGAGGGCAGCATTGTGGAGCTTGCCGCCCAACGGGCCACAAAACAAGATATCCAGGCCATGGAAGACCTTTACCGCCAGGCCAAAGCCAACTATGAACAGGGAGATTGGGAAATTTTCCTAAAAACAGACGAAGCCATGCACGCCTATCTGGGCACCATGTCCAGGAACCCGATGTTCCAATTTCTCCAGCAGAGTGTCCATGACAATATCCATAACTATTATGAGTATTATCTGCCCATGAACCAGGAAAGGACCCTGGAAAATCTAAAAGATTTTAAAAAAATCATCGCATCCATCAAGGCCAGGGATGGTAAAACCGCATCCATCCAGATCATGGACCATGTTCAGCGCTTTAATAAAAAAATGACCAAAAAAATTTAGCCCAAGCACATTTTGCATCAATGTCCCTGGTAATGGCGGATGCAGGATTTCACCCCGTTCATCATACTCACGTTTCCAAAACAAAAAAGCTTGGTAAACCAATCCTCTTCAAGGCAGAGTCTTGAAAAAATCTCTTTTTCGCCAGCCCCCTTGAGAAACAATTCAATCACCCCGCCATAAAAATTTTCTAAAAATTCCAACTTGGCTTTCAAATGGGACTGCCCTTTTTGGGACCTGGGATTGTGACAGCACAACAGCTGGTCAAAATCCAGTTCCAGCAATTTTTTCAAAGACCCAATCTGGGCCTTGATATCTTCATCTGCCCTGAAAAATTTAATCCGGTCCCCCAGGTAAAGATCCCCTGAAAAGACAATGCCCTGGTCTGGCAGAAAATAGGCGGTATGATCCCGGCTGTGCCCGGGCGTGGGAACGGGAATCATGGGGCCCAAACTCGTATCAATGGTCCTGGGCAAGTCAAGGACAGGCACAGGCGAGCTCCTGCCCCAGACATATTTCTGGTAGGGCAGAATTTTATACCCTTTTTTCAGCTTCTTTCTTGTATATGGATGACCATAGACCCGGGCGACTGTGGCCTTTTGAATCAGGGCGGCATTGCCGGAATGATCTTCATGGTGGTGGGTTAAAAATATGGTTTCCACCTGTTGTGACCCTGCAATTTCAAGGACCTCCTGTCCCATATGGGCCTGTCCCGTATCCAAAAAAAGATGGTCAAACGCATAAAAATAAACCGACATCAAAGGCGGGCCCGCCAGAGACCAGCCCAGGTGATATCCCTTGATCTTTTCTCCAAACTCATATGATTTGCAGATCCGCATCCTTTATTTTTTCCTTATTTTTGGTCTGCCTCGATTCTGTCTTGGATATCCTTAAAAATGGCCAAAACCAGAAAAACCTGGTTTCGGCCATACCCGCGTGGCCATATGGGTTATTGGTTTTCAACCTCAAGAACCACAGGAATTTTACTGCCTTGAACGCCGCGGCTTGTTTTCACCGCCGCATAGAACGCAGGCGGTTCCATGCCCTTTTTCACACGGAGACTGGTATTGCAGGACAAGCCCTGTCCGATTTTTTTAAACCCAGTCCTTTGTTTTGAATACCAGATCACAGTACCCCGATCAGGTAAAATCCACGGCGGGCTCAACAATATCAAAGGGCTTGTCCGCACCTTCGGGCAGGGGAGCCTCTTGAGAACTGAAATCTACAGCAGAATTCCACCAGGCCATTTTAATAGTGGGCTTGCCTATCGAGTCGCTCATCCCTGTGGACCCGGACATTTTGGTGGTGGCAGCAGGTTTTGAAAATTGCCTGGACCAATGACTGTTGTCAGATGCAAAACCATTCGCACAAAGGCCGAAGACAAATAAGAACAGAGAAACAAACAAGAAAACAGACAGACGAAAGCTCATTTTATCTCCTTATGATAGATCAGCGTCAATTCACTGCGAAAATAAGACTACCATTAAATCCATGAAAATCTACAGCTTTTTTAGGTATTTCAAATTTTATTTCTGATCTGATTGCAAATGATGACTCCATTTGCCATGGAGCCTGTAAATTTTATACCATAAAGATACGGGATCAGTTTCTCTGGGCCCAAATCCGGCCGGCCACCAGATAAAAAAGAATGGATCCTAAAATCAAATACCCAAACATCTGGACATTCTGGGTTTTAAAAATAAAGGCCAGGGCAACAATGATTGAGGCTGAAATAAGAAAAAATACCGGTTTGGGAATCTGTTTTAAAATCACCCGTCCAAAATGGGCAAACCGGATATGACTGACCATCAGCAGGGTTGACACCCCGGTAAATATCCATAAAAAAAGGGTATTGGCCACAAGAGAGGCCCCAAGGACAATCAGAGCACCGGCAGGGCTGGGCAGCCCGTTAAAAATACCTGTGGGCAGATCGGTCTGATGTTTATCCTTGACCACAAACCGGACCAGGCGGAAGGCCACGGCAAAAATAAAGACCAGGGCAAAGACCCAGGCAAACTCCCCCCCCTTTTGAAAGACCACATAGGCAGGGGCCAGTCCAAAACTGACAAAATCAGCAATATCATCCAGATAGGGACCGTATTTGGTCCCCCCGTGCTTGAGGGCCATCCGCCCGTCAAAAAGATCAAACAGCTGTCCCATGATGACAATACAAATGGCCCAGGCAAAAGAGTGATAATAGGTTAAGACCAGGGCAATGGCACCGCAGCAGAAGTTGAGCATGGACAGGATATCGGCATAGAGACGGTTGGGAATAAATTTAAACACCATGGAGGTGGCGGAAAGAATAATGCAGCCCATGAGCACCCCGTCTGCAATGTTGAGCATCTCCGGGTTGGCATCCACCAGGGCAGAAAAAATAACAAGGGAAAAACAGATCATGGCCTTGATTTTCCCAAAGTTATTGGCCGCACCCGAGACATTGAGCCAGCCGAGGATTTTCCGGGCAAAAAACTGACCAACCAGCTCTATGATCACCAGCACCCAAACCAGATCAATCGATAAAATCCCGGTATAGGCAAACCCGATCATGGGGGGCAGATAGGTGAGTTTATCGCACAACGGATCCAGCCACTCCCCCAACCTGGAGACCAGGTTAAGCTGTCTTGCCACCACACCGTCGGCTCCGTCAAGGATGGCGGCAAAGCTGAAAATAAAAATGGCAACCGCTTGATAGGCCGTAAAAAAATAAAGGACAAACCCCAAAAGAGCCATGGCGGTCCGCCAATAACAAATTGCATTGGGATGCATCAGCCACAGGTGTGACAGGATAAAATTTTGCATGTACTTCTTTTTAACCACCTGGGAAAACCAGATAAAAAAAATGGTTCCCAAGGCAGCTGAAGCCGAGATCAACAAAAGTCTTTCCATTGTATGCCTCTATTTTTACTCTCTTGTTTTATTGCACCACCTCAGGTGCAGCTACCGTCTCAATTCCAGGGGTTTTATCATCTTCACCCGGATTCGTCCATAATTTGAATTTTTTCCCTGGCGCCTCTCCCATGAAACCCACCCCCGGATTTTTTCCCAAATCCACCGCCTAATTTCATATTTGTTTAAATATTGGGATGTTCTGTGCTTTCCTGGCCACCAGCAAAGTACCATATTGCGGCGCCAAGCGAGCGACGAGTGAGGTGTATAAGTCATACTCCGCAGGGAGGAGCAAACCCAGGCAACGAAGAAGATGGTATTTTGATGGTGGATCAGGGTTTTCCCAGGGTCATCACATGTAACTTTTATTAAGATTCGTCCTTACCCGGCTGGAATAGGTGAGGGGGATTCCGTTAAATCTTAAGCGGTCGTCCTGACCGCTTAAGAAGCGGAAATGATCGGACCTATGCCGTCCTGGCGGGCCGCTCATTTACGCCACTCCACCCCCTTCACCCTATCCCAGCCTGGCTCTCCTGGCTTGTTATAGTATATGAGCATCGAACAAAATTTTCCTAGACATCGCTGCACAGATACGATATATATGGCAATAAACACAAGGAGTTGCCAATGAACGAAAAAAAATCTCTTGAAACTTTTTTTGACAATATTCAGGACCCCAGACACCACAATAAGCTTCATAATTTAATTGATGTCGTCATCATCGCAATTTGTGCGGTAGTTGCTGGCGCAGACACTTATGAGCAAATTGAAAACTTTGGCAAAAAGAGAAAAAGGTGGTTGTCAAAATTTCTAAGCCTTCCCCATGGGATACCCTCCCATGACACCTTTGGCAGAATTTTTGAAAGGATGAACCCGAATGAATTTCAGAGCAGTTTTATGCACTGGGTTCAGTCGGTTGCAAAGATGACCAAAGGTCAAGTCATTGCAATCGACGGCAAAACTCTAAGGCGTTCACACGATACCTCCAATGATAAGAAAGCCATTCATATGATCAGTTCGTGGGCTTCGTCTAATAAAGTGGTTTTAGGGCAATTAAAAACCGAAGAAAAATCAAATGAAATTACGGCCATTCCAAATCTTTTAAAACTTTTAGATATCTCGGGCTGCATTATAACCATTGATGCCATGGGCACTCAAAAGAAAATCGCTGAAACCATAATAAACAAAGGGTGTGACTATGTCCTTGCCCTGAAAGAAAATCATAAAACCTTGCATGATGAAGCGGTACTTTTTTTCAATAAAATGGAAGAAATGAAAAATCAGGGGTACCAGTTTAATGAACAGACCAGTGTTGACGGAGGGCACGGTCGAGTCGAAACGCGCAGGGCTGTGATAACCTCTGATATTGATTGGTTTGAAGATAAAAAAAGTTGGAAAGGTTTGAAAAGTATTGGAATGATTGAATCCACCCGGGAAATGGACGGCCAGATCAGTCATGAAAAGCGATATTATATATCGAGCCTGGATAGCGACCCCAATATTTTTGGTAATGCTGTCAGGAGGCATTGGGGAATTGAAAATTCAGTGCATTGGGTATTGGATATTGCGTTCCGTGAAGACGAAAGCAGAGTCAGAAAGGGGAACTCTCCTGAGAATTTTGCAGCGATTCGGCACATTGCATTAAATTTATTACGGAACAATAAGACATTTAAAGGGAGTGTAAAAACCAAAAGGTTGAATGCTGCTATGGATATCAAATATCTGGAGGAAGTTATGTTTGGATGATACTTGAACCAATCAAAACTATAGGCACTTTACAATATTTACATGCGTGAGCCCTGAGGGTTTTCCTGATTGCTTTTTGCAGGATAATTTATTATGCCATGAATGGTGTCCAAGATCCATGAACCAACCAAACAAAAACAGACTGAACCTCTATCCCATTCCAATGGAGCATATTGTGAAAAACTCAAAAAATCCAATTAAAATCACAGGGTCATGGCTGTTTGTCATTATTTGTCTTTTTGCCCTGGTCCAGCCCTGCCATGCAAAGCCCCAGGCAAAAATTCCCCAGGTACTCGAACCCTGGAAAGAATGGGTGCTCCACGGAAAAGAAAAGCAGATGGAATGCGTGCCCCTTTTTAATACCGCAGATAAATACCAGTGCGCCTGGCCCTCCTCTCTTGAAATCAGCCTGGATGACAGGGGCGGAGATTTCAGACAGACCTGGCTGATCAATTCACGGACCTGGGTGGCCCTTCCCGGAAACAGCCGGCATTGGCCCATGGATATCCGGGTGGACAGCAGGCCCAAGGTGGTCCTGGGAAACAATGACCTTCCCAGGGTCATGCTTTTGCCCGGCTCCCACGTGGTCACAGGTCGGTTCGCCTGGAACAGCCTTCCCGAATATATCCAGGTGCCACGAGAATCAGGGCTCTTGTCCCTGACCATAAACGATAAAAAATTAAATTTCCCCAACCTGGATACCCGGGGACGGCTGTGGCTCAGACATATCCACAAAGAAAAACGGATTGAAGACCGGCTCAAAATAGAATGTTTCAGACTCATTGACGATGCCATTCCCCCGAGGGTTTCCCTTGATGTGGCAGGCGCTGCAAGGCAGGTCACCATAGGACCTGTATATGCCCCCAACGCATTTACCCCCATTTCTTTGAAAAGCCCCTTGCCGGCAAGACTTGAAAAGGATGCCACCATTAAAATCCAGGTCAGGCCCGGAAAGTACAGGCTTCACCTGGATCTGAGACATTCAGGTCCCCTGGACGAACTGGGGTTCACTCCCCTTGAAAAAGGGGTCTGGCCAAGCCAGGAGACCTGGTCCTTCAAGGCACGGCCGGATCTGAGGCTTGTTGAAATTTTTGGCGTGCCGGCCATTGATCCCCTCCAGACATCTATGCCCAAAGCCTGGCAAAATTATCCAGCCTATCTGATGAAAGCAAACACCAACTTAAAATTCAAGGAAATCAAACGGGGGGACCCTCGGCCGGCACCTGACCAGCTCTCTTTAGACCGGACACTCTGGCTGCGGTTTGACGGATCAGGATATTTTATCCAGGATAAAATCAAAGGGAAGAAAAATACAAACTGGCGTCTGGAAATGGATCCTGCCACCTCTCTGGGCCAGGTCATTGTGGATGGAAAAGAACAATTGATCACCCGGCAAAAAAAGAGTGACAACGCCGGAATTGAACTTCGCAACGGTCAGATCAACCTTGTTGCCGACAGTATTTTCAAAGGAAAAATCTCCCCAATGCCTGCAACCGGATGGGACCATGATTTCCAACGGGTGTCAGGCCGGCTCCACCTGCCGCCGGGATGGACCTTAGTACATGCCTCCGGCATGGACAATATCCCCCATACCTGGATCAAAAAATGGACCTTGCTGGATTTTTTTATGGTCCTTATTTTCACCATTGCCCTGGCAAAGCTCTATTCAAAAAAACTGGCCCCGATTGCCTTTATCACCATGGTACTCATATTTCATGAACCCAATGCCCCCCGGTATGTCTGGCTGGTCATGCTCGTGGGATTTGCCCTGTTAAAATTCCTGCCCAAAGGCAGGTTCAAAAACCTGATCAAGCTCTTTCAGGGCGCCGCGGTTCTGGCCTTTGTGGCCATTGTCATTCCCTATTCCATCCAGGCCCTTCGCATCGGGATATATCCCCAACTGGCCCAGCCATGGACCTCCATGACCGAATATGCCCAAAAACAAATCAACAAAAACCGATCCTTGCCCAGGGCCATGGATGCGGTCCAAAAGATGGCGCCCGCGGCAAAAGCACCCATAAAGGCAGGCCGCGCCATCAAAGAAAAAGGAGAACGCATGCTCTTTTCCTCCATGGCCGAGCCTTACGATTCAGGACAGCGGGTGATGCAGTACGATCCCAAAGCCCTGACCCAGACAGGTCCGGGCATACCATTATGGCGCCCGTTTAAGACAATAAACTTTTCCTGGTCAGGACCGGTGACCCGGGATCAACAAGTCTCATTCACCCTTGTCGGTCCTAAAATCAACCGGGTACTCTCCTTTATCCGGGTGGGATTGATCATCGTCCTTGCCATGGGCATGTTTGGTATGGAATTCAAACCGGGCAAAGGTGTTCATATCCGGGCGCTCAAATCCTTTGCCCCTTGTCTTGCCCTTTTGATAATATGCATGGTCCATGTCCCGACCCTTGCCCAGGCCTCGGAGATCCCGTCAAACCAGATGCTTGAAGAACTTGAAAAACGGCTGCTTGAAAAAGAGGATTGTTTTCCAAACTGTGCCGACATATCAGAAATCTCGGTGAGGATCAACGCCCTTGACCTGAAAATTACAGGCCTTGTCCAGGCCCAGACAGATGTGGCCATCCCTGTTCCCGGCCATGAAAAACAATGGCTGCCCACCCAGGTCAGCATTGACAATTCACCGGCCAAAGGGCTGATTCGAAAAGACAACCGACTCTGGCTCATGATTCCCAAAGGCAGACACAGGATAAACCTTCAAGGCCCGATCCGAAATCAGAACACCTTCCAGCTGACCTTCCATCTCAAACCCCGGCGCCTGGATGTCCGAGCAGAGGGCTGGTCTGTTGAAGGGGTCCACGCAGACGGCCGGTTTGATGGACAGCTTCAATTCAAACAAAAGGCAAAACAGACCGCCCGGGAAAAAGAGGTGCTTGAAACAGGGGTGCTCCCGCCCTTTGCCCGGGTTGAGCGCACCCTTCTTCTGGGCCTGGTCTGGAAGATCCAGACCCGGGTGACCCGGATCGGTCCGTTTGGAGCCGGCATGGTCATGGATATCCCTTTGATCAAGGGGGAATCTGTGACCACCAAGGGCATCCGGGTGCAAGACAATAGAGCCAAAATTAATTTAAGGTCCGACCAGAGATCCCTGACCTGGGAGTCTTTTCTGGAACCTGCCGGTGAAATCAGGCTGACCCATGTCAAACCCTGTGACTGGACAGAGGTCTGGAAGGTGGATGTCAGACCTGTATTCCACATGGCCTATGAGGGCATTCCCGTAATTTTTCACAAAAACGCCAACCTCTGGTATCCCACCTGGTACCCCTGGCCTGGAGAATCTGTAAATCTCACAATATCACGGCCCCAGGGAATTGACGGTCAGACCCTGACCATTGAAAAAAGCCTGCTCAAACTTGCCCCCGGACAAAACACCACCACGGCCCAGCTGTTTCTTTCCCTGAAAAGCAGCCAGGGCGGTCACCACGCCATCCAACTTGTGCCCGGGGCAAGACTTCAGGAGGTAAAAATCAAGGGAAAAATCCAGCCCATCCGCCAGGACGGCACCCGGGTGGTCCTTCCCATTGCCCCGGGCAAACAGGAAATAGAGCTTAAATGGATGGATGCCAATGGGATTTCCACCCGTTTTAAAAGCCCGAAAATTGATCTTGGCCTTCCCAGTGCCAATGCAAGTGTGGATATCCGCCTTCCCCGGAACCGCTGGCCATTGTTAGTCGGCGGAGACCAGCTCGTCGGACCGGCAGTCCTGTTCTGGTCCGTGCTCATCATTGTTTTTATCATTGCCCTGGGCCTCTCGCGCACCCAATGGGCCGGGCTGCATTTTTTCCACTGGTTCCTCTTGTGCCTTGGCATGTCCATGAGTAACCTTGGGGCAGGCATCCTTGTGATCGGCTGGCTCATTGCCCTGGATTTCAGAAAAAAGGCCAACCAGATGAAAGGGGGAAGCTTTAACCTGGTCCAGGTCGGCATCGTCCTTCTGACATTCCTGTCTGCCGCTGCCCTGGTCTTTGCCATTTCCAACGGGCTTTTAGGCCATCCGGACATGAACATCAGGGGAAACGGATCCAGTGCCGGCCTGCTCAGATGGTACCATGACGTCAGCCTCCCTGTTCTTCCCCAGGCATGGGTGATCTCAATACCCATGCTGGCCTACAGAATTGCCATGCTGGCCTGGGCCCTCTGAATCTCATTCTGGCTGGTCGGTATTCTCAAATGGGGCTGGAGCCAATTTACCGCCCCTGTGATCTGGCAAAAAGTCTCTTTTAAGATTATAGCAATGCCGATAATTATTTATACATCCTGATAATTTCATCAATCGTTTCGTTTTCATTGTATTCACGGATGGTTTTTAGGGCCGCAAAATCGTGTTCAATCGGATTGAGATCCGGTGAATACGGGGGCAAAAACAAAAGAGCTGCACCAGTTCTTTCTATCAAATATTTGGTTTCTTCGCCCTTGTGGAAGGATGCGTTATCCATCACAACGACATGATTATCGTTCAGATGTGGACTCAACTGGTGTTCGATCCAAGCATTAAAGATATCCGCATTGCATGTTCCCTGAAACAAAAATGGTTCTTCAAAACTATATTCGATGCGGGCAGCAATCAAAGACGTTCGAGGGTGCTTTGTTCCTGCAATCAAACCATGAACACGCTGCCCTTTGAGAGCATATCCATAGCGACGGGTTGTATAAGGCGAAAAGCCGCTTTCATCAACATAAACAAACGTTTTGCAACGACGTACATAACGTTCACGAAGACGAAGATATGCCTTTCTTTTGCTGTCGCTTCGCTCCCTGTATCCCGTCATCTTTTTTTTCGAGTGATTCCGAGTTGTTTCATATTATGGGAATGTTCAGAATTCTGTGTCACGGTTTCGGTTCCCGGATCTGCCTCAGCGCCAGCGGAAGTAAAAGTCAGGTCCGAGAATGGGCCTTCAATCAGCCACGTCGGAGGAGTTGACTTTTGCTGGAGTGGAGTTCCTGGAACCATCTTTTCCATCTGTAAATAAATCCCTATCAAATTCCCAGCTCTTTATCCAGCCGGCCTTCAAAGAAAATTGCCAACTGGGAAATTGTCAGTGACCAATTTTGAATCGGCATTGTCCATTTTTTACTGGCGTTCTGGATCCCCATGTAAAGCAGCTTTAACAGGCTGTCCTGGTTCGGGAATGATCCCTTTGTTTTGGTCAGTTTTCGAAACTGTCGATGCACAGCCTCAATGGTATTTGTGGTGTATATTATCCGTCGAATCTCTTCTGGATATTTAAAGAAATGACTGAGGCGTTCCCAGTTGTTCCGCCAGGATTTTATCACAATCGGGTATTTGTCATTCCATTTATTTTCCAAGATATCCAGTTCTTCTTCGGCCAGATCCTTATTGACCGCTTTATAAACACGTTTTAGATCTGCCATAAATTCCTTTTTATTTTTGGAACCAACGTATTTCAATGAATTTCGGATCTGGTGGACTACGCAGAGTTGAACTTCTGTGTCCGGGAATATGGTCTCAATGGCCTCGGGAAAACCTTTTAGACCATCAACACAGGCAATCAGGATATCTTTTACCCCTCGGTTTGAAAGGTCTGTTAACACCTGCAGCCAGAAGTTCGCACCCTCATTCTCGGATATGTACAGCCCAAGAACCTCTTTGCGGCCCTCGATATTCACCCCAAGAATTGTGTAAACGGCCTTGCTGCCGACCTTTCCGTTTTCTCGTACTTTATAATGTATGGCATCAAGCCATACGATTGGGTACACATTTTCCAACGGCCTGGCCTGCCATTCTTTGACGGTATGGATGATTTTATCGGTAATGGTGCTCAGAGTGGCATTTGAAATCTCAAGTCCATAGATTTCCTGTAAATGGGAAGCCATATCATTATAACTCATGCCCAGGCCGTAAAGGGCTATTATCTTTCTTTCAATTTCATCGCTGAGCGTTGTCTGATGTTTTTTGACGATCTGTGGAGAGAAGGTTCCGGCCCTGTCACGCGGGGTTTTTAGCTCAAATTTACCATCCAGGGATTTAATGGTCTTTTTGCTTTTTCCATTACGGCGGTTGGCAGAAACTTCCTGCCCGAGATGGGACTCCAACTCTCCTTCAAGAGCAGCTTCAGCAAGATTTTTGATTAATGATGTAAGGACGCCGCCCTTACCTGTGAAGGGTTTACCTTCCTGGATGCCTTTAAGGGCTTTTTGAAAATCAAATTCGGTGTTTTCTTCGGTCATGTCAGTTCTCCTTATTTAGCTGAGTATATCAGCTTTCATTCAACTGACACAGAATTTTGAACGCCCTCTATATTATACCAGATACAGGCACGGGATACTCCGAAATGCTGCGCCCTTTCCGATTGTGTCATGTCATCATTTGTCTCCACATGGAGGCGCAAAGCTTCCAGATCCAAACTTCGTGGTCCTTTTGGACCGGGTTTCTTGTATGACAAACCATCTTCGGCAGACGTCCAGTTGTGAACACTTCCACGGGATACATTAAACTGACTGGCAGCTTCCGTCTTGCTTCCTCCATTTTCTACAAAATCTATAACGCGTTTGCGTAAATCTGATGAATATCTCATGGGGAAAATATAAGTTGTATAAATCCTTGTTCAAGTAATTGTTTGCTCTGCTATAACAGGCCCCCAAAAAACAGGCCCTTTAAAAAGGATACGTCACAGGACAAATCTTTTCCGTCAAGGCAGGCACGCAAATGTCCAGGCCGCCGCTTTTTGAGGGGGCCTTGGGAATGATATTCACAAAGGCATTCGTGAAATATGCGGGTTGATAAAATATCCATAGATAAGTCTTGAAAATTCCCCTGTTTCCCCCTACTATCTTTTGATTCAAAAATATATCAATATTTAATCTTTTTCAGGAGAAAAACAAAATGGCAAACCCTCCCATTGACATGGATATTGTAAAACAGGAAATAAACGCCATGGGACTGGCGTCTGTGGGACTGGCCTCCATCCGGGAACTCAACCGCATTGTCAACAATATAGAGACGGCCTCGGGCCAGCAGTTTATCCGCATGGAAATGGGAGTGCCCGGACTTGAACCGCCCCAGATTGCCGTGGATGCCGAAATCGAAGCCCTTAAAAAAGGGGTGGGCTCCAAATATCCGCCCTTTGACGGGATTCCCGAACTCAAAAAAGAAATCTCAGCCTTTGTAAAAAATTATATGGACAAAGAAATAGACCCTGTTTCCTGCTTTCCCACGGTGGGATCCATGCAGGGCTGCTACATGGCCATGATGTGTGCCTGCCGCAGGATAAAAGGCAAAGACAAACTGCTCTTTATTGATCCGGGATTTCCGGTGAACAAAAACCAGGCCATGGTTCTGGGCGTGCCCTTTGAGAATTTCGATGTCTATGAGTTCAGGGGTGAAAAGCTGAGGGCCAAGCTGGAATCCTACCTTGAAAAAGGGGATATCGCCGCCCTGATGTATTCTAACCCCAACAACCCGGCCTGGATCTGCTTTACCGAACAGGAGCTTGAAATCATCGGCGAGCTTGCCACAAAATATGACTGCCTCGTGCTTGAGGATCTGGCCTATTTCGGCATGGATTTCAGGCAGGATTATTCCGTCCCGGCAAAGGCCCCATTTATCCCCACGGTGGCCCAATACACCGAAAACTATATTTTGCTCATCTCCAGCTCCAAATCCTTTTCCCTGGCAGGCCAGCGCATCGGCATGACCGCAATTCCAGACAAGCTGTTCAACTCCAAAGGGAACAACCTCAAACAATGGTTCGGCACAGATAATTTTGGGTATGCCTATATCTTCGGAGCCATGTATGCCCTAAGCTCAGGGGTATCCCACTCCAACCAATACGGACTTTTAGGCCTGCTCAAGGCTGTAAACCAGGGCGAGTACAATTTCGTGGACGGGGTAAAAGAATACGGGGAGCGGGCAAAGGCCATGAAAGCCTTGTTTCTGGAAAACGGATTTCACATTGTCTATGACAGGGACGAAGACAGGGAAATTGCCGACGGATTTTACTTTACCATTGCCTACGAGGGATTTTCCGGCGAAGAACTTGTGGAAGAATTGCTCTACTACGGCATCAGCGCCATCTCTTTGACCACCACGGGTAGTGACCGTCACGAAGGACTGCGCGCCTGTGTTTCCCTGACCGGAAAAGAGCGGTTCGTTGAACTTGAAAACCGACTGGCTCAATTTGCCCAGGATCATCCCAACGGATCTGATTTTAAAATCATTCATTCATAGATCTTTAAACTCAGGCATAAGCTTAGACCGGTATCTTAAACGTCAGCTGTGGATCATTTTTCCATGGCTGACGTTTTTATTAAAAAAACCATTGATTTTTAAATTCTTTGGGGCTATATGTTTCTATCTTTAGAAACATATAAACGCATAAGGAGTTGCAATGAGTGAAAATATTCCCCCCCTTGAAAATACCCCGCTTCCGGACAAAGACGGCCGATTTGGCAAATACGGGGGGTCCTATGTGCCCGAACAGCTACAGGCGGTTCTGGACGAGATCACCCAGAGCTATGAAAAGATAAAAAAAGATCCGGGCTTTATCCAGGAACTCTCGGAGCTGAACACCCATTTTACAGGGCGGCCCTCCCCGATATTTCATTGCAAAAATTTATCCGAAAAAATCGGCGAGGCTGATATCTATCTCAAACGCGAAGACCTTAACCATACAGGCGCACACAAGATCAACCACTGCTTGGGTGAAGCCCTTTTAGCCAAGCGCATGGGCAAGAAAAAAATCATTGCAGAGACAGGGGCTGGACAGCACGGGGTGGCCCTGGCCACGGCTGCCACCCTGGTCGGGCTGGAATGCGATATCTACATGGGAATCGTGGACATTAAAAAAGAACACCCCAACGTGGTCAGAATGAAAATTTTAGGGGCGAGGGTCGTACCGGTAACCCGGGGCACCCAAACCTTGAAAGATGCGGTTGACGCAGCATTTGAAGCCTACCTTCAAGATCCTGTTACCCAGCTGTATGCCATTGGGTCTGTGGTGGGCCCCCACCCCTTTCCCGTGATGGTCAGGGATTTTCAGCAGATCGTAGGCATAGAGGCAAGAGAGCAGTTCAAAACCATGACCGG
This sequence comes from Desulfobacter sp., assembly GCA_028768545.1. NCBI lineage: Bacteria > Pseudomonadati > Thermodesulfobacteriota > Desulfobacteria > Desulfobacterales > Desulfobacteraceae > Desulfobacter > Desulfobacter sp. The sequence continues at coordinate 984,470 of CP054838.1, read as the reverse complement.
TAAACTGCCGGACAACCTTGTGGCCTGCGTGGGCGGTGGTTCCAATGCCATGGGCCTGTTCACAGCCTTTCTCAACGACTCGGATGTGGATATTTACGGGGTTGAACCTTCTGGCAGAGGGTTCAAGGACGGAGACCATGCGGCCACCCTGAGCCTGGGCAAGCCCGGCGTCCTTCACGGATTTTCCTCCTATTTGCTTCAGGATGAGGCGGGCGACCCCCTGCCTGTCTATTCCGTGGCTTCAGGTCTGGATTATCCGGGTGTCGGCCCCCAGCACAGCCTGCTCAAGGACCTTGGCCGGGTCAACTATGTCACAGCTTCCGATGATGAGGCCATTAATGCCTTTTTTGAACTCTCTCGCACCGACGGCATTATTCCGGCCATTGAAAGCGCCCATGCCATGGCCTACGCCGCCAAGCTGGCCAAAACAGCCGGCCCCGGAAAAACCATCCTGGTGAACCTTTCAGGACGTGGGGACAAGGACATTGATTTTGTCATTGAAAACTATGGAAAGGATTTCGGCATCTGATCCCCAACAAATCAGCAGACAAATAACCAAATCCATAATAAAAGGGGTGATCATTCACCCCTTTTATTTATTCTCACCCCTGCCAACTCAAATCGCCAAAAAGGCCGCCGCAGAACAAAAAAAGCATCAAACCGCTTGGCCTTGAACACCCTTTCCCTTTTTTGCCTGCCCAAATTTCAATGCACCTTTTGTATTTGAAAACATTGCAATACTGCAAATATACCCTCGCCGACCCCCGGATCAATTTTTTGTCTTTCCCGCCCTGATCAGGCAGATGGCGCAACTGCCAACACCCTTAAAACTGCGGCATATATTTTGCTCTTAAATTAGAAGGTGCGGTCGTCACCCACCCAAATCAACCGCTTGTTTCTTTTTCAAAGGCTTTCTAGTTCAGGGTGCTAGGGACTGCCGATTCTCGAACTTAACCTTTTAAACACCCATTTTAAATTCAAACAGGAGGAATCCGTATGAAATTTTTATCCGGAGGCGTGTTAACCATTATCCTGTTGCTGGCTGCCTTGAGCCTTTCGTTTGGGGCAGAACAAGCACAGGAAAGCTTTACCAAAAGTCTTCATCATACAGGCAGGGGAATGAAGCATTGGTACGAAGCCAAGGACGGGTTCATGCAGATCACAAAAGTGCCATATGACCAGCTCGGGTGTAAGAACTGCCATGCCAAAGGATGCGGGACCTGTCATCTCAAGCAGACAGAACAGTGCCCCATCTATTCCGTTAAAAAGGCCAGCAGCGCCAAAACCTGCCTTAAATGCCATGCCCGGGAAAAGGCAACCATTTCCATTGATATTATGACAAATTGCAAGGATGTGCACCGGAGCAGCTATCTGACATGTGTTGACTGCCACACCCACCAGGAAATTCACGGAAACGGCACTGAACATAAAAGCATGAGGGAAACCGGCGCCATGGGTGCCTCCTGCACGGACTGCCATATTGAAAAGCCCGGAGAATTCCCCTCCATTCCCCAGACCGAATCCCATGAAATTCATATGGACGCTCTGGCCTGCAATGCCTGCCATGTTCAAAATACCATGGCAGGCTACAATTGCCATTTTGGTGAATTGGCAAAGACCAAAAGCAAGCCAAAAGCTTTACCACAAAAGTAAAAGACTTTCTTCTGCTGGTAAAATACAAGGGCAAAATCACCAGCGGCACCCTTCAGACCCTGGTGGGAAAAAACAATGAACCCTTTATCTGTTATGTTCCCTATTTTACCTATTCTGTCACCAAGAGTGCCAGAAAATGCAGGACTGCCATGGCACAAAGGCGGTTGACACCCTGGCTGCGGGCAAAGGCTTTCAGCCGGCAAAATTTAAAAACGGGAAACTGGAATTCTACAAAGGGGTGATCCCTCTGGTGCCAGACCTTTTAAAATGGCCTTTTCTGGAGAAACAAAACGGCAAATGGGTGGAATTCACGCCTAAAAAGCCTCCCATGATTCAAATGGCTGTGTATGCCGAAGCCTTTAGCGAGGACGAATTGGACGCTTTAAGTGAGCCCCAGGTGTATGAAAAGTAAAGGTTGTAAACGAACACGGGACTTGGGGTCCCCCCCATGGATCAACGCCATGGGGGGGGCACCCTCATCACAGATGAGACAAAAGATTAGAATCCAGCAATGAACGCCTCTGGGGTCAAGGCCATTTTTTTTTGCTGAAAATGAGTGCTGAGGCGGACCACCTGGGGGGCAAACAATCCGCACTCTGAAAGCAGCTGGTCATCGGAAAAAAAATTTCGGCAATTGCCGTCAAAGGTTTTTTCCCCCTGTGCCAGACAGACGACTCTTGAAAGTTTTTCCGCGACAAAATCCATATCATGGGAAATGATAATCACTGTTTTGCCTTCTTGTTTCAGCTTTTCAAGCATTTGATCCAAAAGGGTAATTTCATAGGCGTCAAGGCCTGCTGTGGGCTCGTCAAGCACAATCACAGGTGTATCCATTGCAATAACAGATGATATTGCCACCCGTTTGCGCTCGCTATACCCCAGATCATGGGGGTTTGCCGCCTCAAGGGGCAATAAATCAAACAAGGCCAGAGCCTCGTTGAACAGCACCCGGACTTTTTGCCTGGCATACCCCAGATTTTTAGGGCCGAATGCAACCTCATCCCATACCCGGGATTTGCAAATCTGGTCGTCCGGGTTCTGGAACAACAATGCCGTTTGTTTTGCCAATTGAGAGACCGGATGGGCGGCCGTGTCCATTCCCTGTACCCGCAGCCGGCCGGAACACGGCCGGAGCAACCCGTTCAACTGCCGGACCAGGGTGGTCTTTCCCGACCCATTGTGCCCGACCAGGGCAACCTGCTCCCCCTGGCAGATTTCAAGTGAAATATTTTTCAAGGCACTTATCTGGGGAGAATAATCAAAACAAAGATCTTCCATATGAATGGCCAAACAAGGCAGGGTCATTTTTTAAATCTTTCAATGGTGGTGCCAAAAGAAGCGGACAAACGGGCACCCGACATCCAGAAGCCTTTCTCCCTGGCCAGCCGGGCCACCTTTGTATACCGTGTCCACTCAAGCCGGATCTCTTTTAGCACAGAAGAGGTTAAAACCGCTTCAGGCCGACCGTCCATGACAACCGCCCCGTTTTTCAGGGCCACGACCCGGTCTGCATATTCGGCAATCCACCCAAGGTTCTGCTCTGCAATGATAAGGGTTGTACCCTGTTGATTGAGTCTGTGCAAAATTTCAAACACCTGTTGGCTGCCCTGGGGATCCAGAAAAGTGGTGGGTTCATCCAGAACCAGGATGCCGGGTTCTGTCCCAAGGGCGCAGGCCAGGGCCAGGCGCTGCTGCTGACCGCCCGACAGGTGAAACGGGGATCTGTCGGCAAAGGCTTCAAGGCCAGTATAAGTGAGCACCTGATTCACCCGATCCATGATCGCCTCTCGTTTGATGCCCTGATTTTCAAGCCCAAAGGCCACTTCCTCAAAAACCGAATACCGAACCCCTGACAATTGGTTCACAGGGTTCTGCATGACCATGCCCAGGTCTTGGGCAATCTCACTGACACTCATGCCTGCGGTATCTTTTTTATGGATTGTAATTCGTCCCTCTACCCTGCCCTGATACAGATGGGGAATAATTCCGGACAAGGCATAGCAAAGACTTGACTTGCCGGAATTGTTTGCGCCGATAATTCCGACAAATTCTCCTTTTGAAATCCCAAGGGAGAGTTTTTCCAAGGCAGGACTTTCAGCTTCGGGATAATAGTAGGTAAAGCAGTCTATCTGGATTTCAGGCAACCATCACCTTCCTTAAGCCATAGAGGACAATAACGAATGCCGCGGCCAGCATCAGCCGCCGGAACTGTTTTTGCCTTGTTAAATCAGAAACGATTCGGACCGATGTTTTATCATTTTCCGACTTAAATCCTCTCAGTTCCAGGGCTGTTGCCCTCTGTTCAATTTCAACGAGCGAGCCCATCACCAGGGGGGCCAGCCCCAAAAACCGTTTTAACAAATGTCCGTCAGTCTCCCGCCCCCTTGCCCTCTGGGCCGATTGAATGGTGACAATCCGGTCCCGCATGGCCGGAAGCAAGAGCAGAGGGCTGCCGAGAAGATAGGCCAGCCAGGGAGATTTGGCGGTCTGAGATATGACGGTGATCAGGTCTGCCGGATGGGTTGTGAGCACAAAAAACAAAGAGACAAATAATAAAACCAAAATCGGTGCCAGGGTGTTCAGGGCAAACACCAAACCCTCCCGGTAGACGCTAAACGGACCCAGCGGAATCAACAAGGTATGATTTTCCGGATAAAACATCCCATGGATGGGCACCATGAAAAGCCCAAGGGGAAGCATGGTTTTCCAGACAATTTTCCAGGCGGGTTTAAAAATTTTCGCACTGACCGCAGCCCCTGTATTGACAGCCAGCAGGATCAGATCAGGCTGCCATCCCCCCGGCAGCAGATACACCCATGCCAGGGCAAAAAAAAAAAATAACTCAGCTTGGTAAACGGATGCAGTTGATGAAGCCAAGACCTCCCCGGGATCAGCAAGCCGGGACAAGGCCCGGGCAGGGCGTCTGTCGGCAGGTCACCCTGGGGTTTGGCACAAGAGATCTTCAAGACGCTTTATTTTTTTAAACCGGCTTTGTTAAGGCCGGGCAACCGGGCTGCGGTTCTTTGGGGCAGGGCAATCACAATCCCCCAGCACAACAGGGCAGTCACTACCTTATCCAGAAGGTTGGACACAAAAACAGTGACCACCACTGAACCAAAAAGATTTTTGCCCAGGGCAAGCAGGTACGAGGTTAAAAAATCCGCCCCTGTTCCCGAGATTCCCCCAAACATATACAATTTGATGGGAACGGCAACAACGGCATTGAACACCGTAATGATCACCCCGCTGACAATGGCCAGCCACCAGACGTTAAAAAGCCCGAATCTGGCACAAAGACCGGCAGCAATGCCGATGGCCATGGCGACGGGGGCAAAGGCCGCAGCCACAGGAGAGGAAATCATCCCCCAGATCAGGTTGGTGAGCAATCCGGTCAAACCACCGGCCCAGGGCCCTGCCATGATGCCGACCAGGACGGTACCGATGGAATCCAGAAAAATGGGAAGTTTGAGTATGGAGACCAGCTGGCCCACCGCAATATTGATAACAATGGCCACAGCCATGAGCACCATGGTTGTTGTGGTAAAATCTTTTTTGATGCTTTCTTTAAAACTCATGATGCTTTCTCCTTATTTTTGTGAGCAATATTTGACCTCAAGCTCAGGATATCCGGTATCCGGATCAAAGGTCCGGTCAAAACGGTAATGGGGAATGATGCCCACCACAATCTCAGCGGTTGTATAAATTTTGCACCCGGGCATGAGATGGGCCCCATAGGTTCTGCCCTGTTCATCTGCAATGGCAATATGGCAGTGAGCCCCCTTGTTGGACAATACCCCGGTAAGGGAAACAATTTCAAAATGCCCCAAAAGGGTTTCTGGCTTTTCCTGATTTGCAAACCGAAGCACGGCGCAGGTTAAGCTCCCCACACAGGTCAGGATGCAGGCGGCATTAATCTTGCGGCTGTTCACCAGGCGTTCCAGTTCAGCATAAAGGTCCTGGCCAGGATGTAATCTAAGGGCTATCGGGGTCATTTTTTAATTCCTGATCGCAAATATTCAATAGTATTCAAATTTTGATAATCGGTTCTCTCTTTTATATAAAAAAAACAGACAACTCAAATTGATATCCCCGATCAAACAAAGGGGGTGCTATTGGATATACCTATACCAACGATTGACCCCAGAATGATCAAAACGGCCCAAAAAGGAGAATTGGCAAGATCGTATCAACAAAAAAATATAAAACCACCCCATGGATCGATTCCATGGGGTGGTTGGACAGTACAGCAATCATTTAAAAGAGCAAAAAAAATTTACCACCCCTTTGGTGAATCGGCTATTTTTGCTCTTTTTTCTTTTGTTTTCCCCAGAGAATGTGACGTTTTCCCGCATTGAGTTCTGTTTTCCGGATACGGATGGACTCTGGGGTAACTTCCACCATCTCATCATCCCGGATAAAATGGATGGCCTGTTCCAGGGTCATGGGCTTGACAGGGGAGCAGGTGGTCGCATCATCTTTGCCCGACGCCCTCATATTGGTCAGTTTCTTTTCTTTGCAGGGGTTGACATCAATATCAGAATGGCGGTTGTGCTCGCCCACCACCATGCCTTCGTAAACCGGGGTTCCAGGGGCAATAAACAACTGGCCCCGAGGTTCCAGGTTAAACAGGGCATAGGGCACGGCCTTTCCCTGGCGGTCGCAGACAATGGATCCGGTGTACCGCACCGGGAATTCTCCCCTGTGGGGTTCATACCCGGACAGATAGGAGTTCAAAATTCCTGTTCCCCTTGTGTCGGTCATGAATTCATCCCTGTACCCGATCAAAGACCTGGAAGGAATTGAAAATTCCACCCGGACACGGCCCTTGCCGTTGTTGACCAGATTGAGCATCTTTCCCTTGCGGATGGACAATTTCTCAGTGACCACCCCCATGAAATCCTCGTCACAGTCCACGAACAAATGTTCAATGGGTTCTAAAACCTGGCCGTCTTCTTCCTTGTATATCACCCGGGGACGGCCCACACAAATTTCAAAATTTTCACGCCGCATGGTCTCGATGAGAATGGCCAGCTGGAGTTCGCCCCGGCCCTTGACCACAAAGGAATCATCTTCACTGCTTTCCTCCACCTCTATGGCCACGTTGAGCAGGGTCTCTTTGAGCAGCCGTTCCCTGATCTTTCTGGACTGGACATATTTGCCCTCTCTTCCGGCAAAAGGAGAGGTGTTGATGGAAAAGCGCATGAATACCGTGGGCTCGTCCACGGTGATCCTGGGCAGGGCCAGAGGCGCTTCCCGGGTGCAGATGGTGTCCCCGATCTTGACATCCTCGATCCCGGACAGAACAACAATATCCCCTGTATCTGCCTGGTCCACCGGACCAAGGGTCATCCCGTCATAGGACTGGAGTTTGGAGACCTTTAGGGCATTTTGTTTGTCAGACTCATCAATACAGACCAGGCTGGCATTGGAGGCGGCGGACCCGTTAAACACCTTGCCGATGGCAAGCCGCCCCAGATAATCCGAATACCCCAGATCCGATACCAGCATCTGAAACGGGGCATCAGGATCATAGGAAGGGGCCGGCATTTCATCAAGGATGATATCAAAGAGCACCTTGAGGTTGTCCACCTCATCTTCCAGCTCCCGCTTTACAATCCCGTCCCGGCCAATGGCATACAGATAGGTAAAATCCAGCTGTTCTTCCGTGGCGTCCAGGTCAATAAACAAATCATAGACCATGTCCAGAACCTCGTCGGTCCGTGCATCTTTTCTGTCGATCTTGTTGATGATCACCAGCACGGGCAGGTTGGCTTCAAAGGTTTTTTTCAATACAAACCGGGTCTGGGGCAGAGGCCCTTCAGAGGCATCCACCAAAAGGATGGCCGAGTCTGCCATGGACAGGGCACGTTCCACCTCACCGCCGAAATCAGCATGGCCCGGGGTATCAATAATATTGATCTTCACCCCCTTGCAGGTCACAGAACAGTTTTTAGCGGAAATGGTGATTCCCCGTTCCCGCTCCAGATCCATGGAGTCCATGAGTCTGTCATCCACCTGCTGGCCCTCTCTAAAAAGCCCGCTCTGCTTGAACATGGCATCCACTAGGGTTGTTTTCCCATGGTCAACATGGGCAATGATGGCAACATTTCTTAATTTTTCATTTTTTGCGCTGTTTTTTTTCATAATCTCCTGGGGTATACCTATGCGATGATAAATTCCCTGTTTTCATTTTTCTAAGTTTATATAAATCGTTTAAATCACTGATCATCTGCCTTGGAAAAAACCGCCAAGAAAGATAAGACAATTGTACTGCGCTCCGGATCATAACCCATTTTGCAAAAGCAAATGATAAAGATCCGCCTTGATGATCCTTATTTTGAAATCCGGGTAGTACCGTCCGGGGAGGTCAGCACCCTGACCCGGTCCCCCGGTGCAAATTGAACATCAGCCTTCTGAACCACAACAATTTTCCGGCCGTTGTCCTGGGTCACCACAATTTCAAGGCCCTGGGTTGTGCCCATTTTCTTCTGGGCTGCAGCCCCGCCCGCGGCCCCTGCAAGGGCTCCTGCCACAGTGGCCACGGTTCTTCCGCTCCCGCTGCCAATGGTGGATCCGAGCACACCGCCGGCAACGCCGCCGATCACCGTTCCTGCCCCGGGCGCCTTGCCCGGCTCAATGGTCACCGCCTTGATGGATTCCACCGTGCCGGCCTCCACGGTGTGCGCCCTTTGGGCCTGGTCACTGGTATAGACATTGGATGATTTGCTGGGCCCGCATCCGGTACCCAGAATGACAAGCGCAAGTATAGACAAAACCACCCTGATAATACATCCTGTTTTACCCATATTTTTTCCCCTAAATTATTTTATTATTCTTTTTATGCATGCTGCAGGTGGTATATGAAGTAAACATTAAGCACCCAAAGTCAAGTCAGGGAAATAGACAAACCCGCCCATACTTCATACATATACAATTTATTGTATATGTATGAATAAAATTAACAAGGCTTGCCCTTGTAAAGGAGAATCCCCTGCATTATTCTTCTTAACATTATTTTTGGTCAATATTAACCTAAGTTTCAACCCAAAGGATGCGCCCATGACCACCATCATCATTGTCACTCTTTTTCTTGTGTCGGTAATCGGATTCGGCCTGCTCATGAATCATCTGCGGCAAGCCGGATTCAAGGCCAAGGAAAACCCTGTGCAGGCACCTCCAAAAGCCCAGGAAAAATCTAAAGAAGATGAATTTAAAGAAATTTTAGAAACCCTGCTCAAGCTCAACCTCATAATACGCAAGGACAGGGAGGTTACAACGTCCATGGTTTTACACATTGAACAGATCATTGATGATCTCAAGGCGGTCATTCCTGCCATGATGGAGCGTTACCCCGGGGAGACCCTGACCTATGAATTGAAAAAAATAGGCAAAACCCATTTAAATAAAACCGTTAAAGAATTTTTAGACCTGTCCCTGGAAAGCCGCAAGACGCAAATGACCGTATTTGAACTGGCCATCCAGAACCTTCACGATGTCTGCCACCGTTCCAGGGAAATTGTGGAAAAAAATGAAACCGCTGAATTTAAAACCATGGCCCATTTTCTTGAGGGCAAATTTTCATAAAGGAGGAACCCATGAGCAGTCTGTCCCAGGAACTTGCCAAGGTCGGCCAGCAGGCCAAAGCCCCGGTACTCGCAGAGGTAGCCGAAGCCGGCGGCCAGGGGGCCCTGACCCCGGTTCAGGCCCCCAATGAACTCATACCGGTCCAGCCCAAACACCTGGCGGTTGAAGATGTCCAGGCCCTTGAGGCACAGGCCCAGGATTTTCTTGAACAAGTCAAGGCAGAGCCCTCGGACTGGCAGCTGGGAAATTTTGTATTCTCCCTGGGCCGGGAAATCATGGAGGAGACCCAGACCCAGGTCTCCCTTTATGACCGCAAAATGGGCTCTGTCCTGAAAAATGTGGCCTCCAACGACAGTTCCCCTGTGGGAAAAAACATCTTGGCCATCAAAACAGAGCTGGACAAGGTCAACCCCACAACCGTGGCAAAAACACAGATGCCCCTGCCCAAAAAAATGATGGGCCTGTTTACAAGGACCGTGAACCGGCTGCCCAAGGGTGATGAAATCTTGAGCATCATTGCCGAACGGCGGGAAACCGTCAATTCCACCATTGACGGGATAAGAAACCACCTGCGCAACGAGGCGGACCAGGTGGCCTTTGATGCAGCCGAGCTTTCCCAGATATGTGATGCCCTCAAGTCCATCCAGCCCAAACTCCAGGAGCAGATCTTTCTCGGACAGATCATCTGGGAGAAACTGGTTGCCCATACCAAAACCGTTGATGATCCCAGAATCAAAGAGGCCCTGACCACCCTGACCTCGGACCTGGCCATGGCAGTTGTGGATCTCCAGACCATTGACAACTCCAATCTCCAGACCCGGTTCGGCGGTGAAATGATGGTGAGAAACTCCCACCTGGTCCAGCGCCTGGTGCAAAGAACCGACATGATCCTGTCAACGGCTGTAAAAAATGCTCTGGCCGTAAGGGTGGCGGCCGAACAGCAGATGGAAACCCTCAAACACCTGGACATGGTTCAGCAGGCGGCCGCGGAAACCATGAAAGATACGGCAAAGGTCATTGGAGATGCCGCAATCAAAGGGGCCAAGATGAGCCAGAGTATGACCGTGAATATCCAGGCATTGGAAGAGGCATGCAACTCCTATGAACAGGCGTTTGAAACCTATGCCCTGATTTCCAAAGAGACCATCTCCATTGCCTCCCAAAGTTCAAATGCACTGGGAGAAATGAATGAACGATTCAGGGCCAGGACCGATGCCCTGACCTCCAGGCGCCAGGATTAACAGACCTCAAAGCGCCTTAAATCCCTGGCTGAAAGCCAAAGCGCCTTTGGCCAGGCAGGATATTTTAGGTTCAATCATAAAATCAGAGAGGGGATATGCTAAGCATTATCGATACAAAATCCTTTGACCAACGGTTCTCACTCATCCGGACCCTGAGTCCGGAACGGCTGGTCTCGCAGCAGGAAGCGTCTGAACTGACCATCATGGATGCTCAGAAGGGAGATTTTTTTAACTGTTTTGGGGATACCTATTATATCAAGGAAAAAACTATCTACCAGGAGACCTCAGAGGATTTTGCAACGCCCCAGGACTATTCCATGACCGAGCTGACCTGCCTTTGCCTGGAAAACGGTCATACCGGGCATTTTGAATGGGAGTACGATGACGAATTGTCCGTCTCCATCACCCTGAATCAGACCAAATTCAAACGGCTTGCAGATGAAGAAGGACAAGCCATTGATGAGGATGACCTTGACCAGATCGTTGAGGATGAAGACACTATTGTTTATGCCGGAGAAAAATTCTTTTATGAGGATGACTGGGCAGCGGTTTATCAACGGGACAACAAACAAGAACAGGTCTATATGTATGAGTTTGAAAATGATTCCGGCACTCTGTCCATCACCATTGAAGAGTGGAAAGGATCAGCAAAGGACGAGTACAAAATCTATATTTCCAAACCCATTGTCCCTGAAGAAATCACCATTATGACTAAAGGAGTTGCCGGGGATGAAAACGGACAAGACCAATAACAGCCGGATTCCAGGTATCCTGCCCATGGCCCTGTTGTTCATGGGACTTATGTTTTTAAGCATTGCCGGATGCGGCCAAGGCCTGCCAGAGGCCGTCAGGGATGATGCAAAAAACCTGGCCCGGGAGCTTAAGACGGCCCAGACCCACATCCAGAACCAACAATCAAAATACCAGGGCCTTGCCGCCTCTGCCCCGTTTAAACCCATGGCTCCCTATGCCCAAAAAGAAAACTGGACAACGTATTTTGACGATGCAAAGGCTGTTTTGTCCAGGGCCCAGGGACTGTATGAGAATGAACTTGCCCCTGTTATCAAAAAAAACAGCCCGGAGGATTCAGGCCTGGCCCGGGTAAAGATGCTCCAGATCAAAGAGGTGGTTCAGGAGGCCCGGAAAACAGCCCAAGCTCCCTTTGCCCGAATGGACAGGATACGCGCGGCAATGAATCAGCCCCAATCTGTTCATGACCTTGCCGCCAGGTCGGGCCAGAAAATTTTGTCCTCCATCCAGGCCCTTGAACAAGGTCCTGTGTCAGAGGCCAGAGAAAAATTTCCAGATGCAGTCTCTGAAATTGATTCAAGGACAGCCCTTTTTGCAAAAATGGCCAAAGAGACCCGGGACCATTTAAAGGTGGTTGAAAAAGAGTACAACATCCATTTGGGTGCTGGCCAGACAGACTATGGCGCCTTTATTACGGCTGCCGACGCCATTGAACAGGACCTAAAAACCCTGACAACCAAAAAACCCAACCTGGAAAAACAGCTGGCCCTTCTCTACCAGAGCTATACCAAGGTACTTCAGGATATGAAGGTCAACTATCAGCTGACCATAAAAAGGGAATCCTGGAATGAAAGATCCGACTATTACAACCCTGGATTTGTCTCTTTTAACCGGCAGGTGACCCCGGCCGTCTACCAGAGCGTTGGTGAGTCGGATTTGGAGACCCTGGCCGAAATCACCCCTGGATTCAGGGGGATGAGTCTAAAAAACAACATCGGTCCTGCCTGGGCAACCCTGAACATCAACCCAACGGAAAACTGGCCCGATCGGAGCCATAATGCCGCCTCCTTTTGGGTGGAAGCCACAAAAGAGACCTATTTTCATAAATATATAAAAGAAGAAAATGGAGAGACCAGTGAAACCGGCTGGGTCAAGGTAAACCCCTCCTTTTATGAAAAAAACCTGGACAACCTGGGCATGGCCATATTGTCCAAGCCCTACGGTGAGTTTGAACCCGATCCCCAGGCAGCCCCGCCCGGGATGGCCTATGTGGGCAATCCCCAATACGGGGAATGGAAAAAGGATGAAAAAGGGGAAAGCTTCTGGTCCTGGTACGGACGGTATGCCTTTTTCTCCAGCCTTTTCTTTTCCCCCCCTCCTATTATTCCTATGGATCATGGAATAGGTGGCATACCAGATACAGGCATCAAAAGCCCTACTACGGCAGGACCCAGACCGGTGCCTACACCTATGGCACCCGGGGAAGTAAAGTCAAGCAGTCCCCACGATACCAGAACACCACCTTTGCCAAAACAGGGGGGTTCAAATCAAGGCCGGCCTCGGTCCGGGGCGGCAGCGCATCGATAAGGGGCGGCGGCCCCAAGGCAAAAGGTAAATAATGGATCGCCCCCAACCAGAGGTGTTTTTCTTTGCACAGAAAAACAAGGGCTCAGAGACGAATAAATTCCAAGGAGAGTTAGAATGAATATCACTGCAATTCTTTTAGGCCTGGTCCAGGGATTTTCCTTTGCCCTGGTCGGTATTTTCTTTATTTTTCTGGCCAAGCGGCTGGATGACTGGCGGACCCGGGACTTTGACGACGACCGCCATATTGACGACGGCAATGTGGCCGTGGGCCTTCGAAGGGCCGGGCTTTACCTCGGAATTGCCATTGCCATGGCAGGGGCATTGTCAGGATCATCATCTGGCTTTTGGACAGATCTTATCCAGCTCATGGTGGACGGGCTGATCATCACAGGGTTCTTATTTTCCGCACGGTTTCTCAACGATTTTATCATGATGGGCCATCTGGAAAATGACAAGGAATGCATCAAAGAATTTACCCTGGCCGACGGCAGGACGGTAACCGGCAATACTGCTTTGGGCATGGTTGAAGCAGGCATGTACATTGCCACGGGATTTATTCTCAACGGCAGCCTTTCCGGCGGGGGGGGCAGTTTTTTCCAGTCCCTTTTTTCCGCGGTCCTCTTTTTTATCTTAGGACAGATGGTCCTCTTGTTTTTCGGATTTGTCTATGAACTGATCACCCCGTATAATGTCAGAGAAGAGATTAAAAAGAACAATCTGGCAGCAGGCATCAGCCTGGCCGGCATTCTCATTGCCCTGGGCATTATCCTCATGTCCAGCCTGTCAGGCCCCTTTACCGGCTGGATGACCGATCTTGCAGGGTTTGCCATTTACACCCTGTTCGGCATTGTCCTGCTTTTGGGATTCAGAACCCTTGTGGACCGTCTGCTTTTGCCCACCACCAACCTGGCAACTGAAATCAAGGAAGACCAGAACGTGGCCGCCCTGGTCGTTGTAGACAGCGCCGTCATTGCCGTGGCTCTCATCATTGCCTTTGCCATCTAACACAGAAGACGCCCCAAGGCAGTCTTCTTTTAACTTTGCCTCGGCCCTGCTCTGCGCCTGCATGTTCGCATCCGGGGCCTGCGGCATTATCCTGGAATATATCCAGGCCAGCCTGGCCTCAATGATTCTGGGCAACGCCTTTGAACAATGGGCCATGGTCATCGGGCTGATGATGTTCTGGATGGGATTCGGCAGTTTGATCCAGGCCCAGGTCTCCAAAAAAAGACTCATCCATGCCTTTATCGGTATTGAAATCGCCCTGGCCCTGGCAGGCGGGTTCTCGCCCAGCCTCACCTATCTTTCCTACGGGTTCACCGGCCACTACAGCCTGGTCCTCTATTTTTTTGTCTCTGTGATCGGCATCCTCATCGGTCTTGAAATCCCGGTCATCATCAGAATCAACAATGACTTTTCAAAAGAGCTGTCCACCAATCTGGGCAATATTCTGTCTGCAGACTATATCGGCAGCCTGGCAGGGGCCCTGATCTATGTGTTTATCCTTTTACGGTTTTTTCCCATTACCCAGGCCGCCTTTCTCACCGCTGGGATGAATTTTTTTCTGGCCCTGGCCACCTTTGCCTATTTTACCCGAAAAAAACTCATTGCCAAAAGCCCTGTGCTCTCACTGGTCATGGCGGCCACCTTCGCAGCCCTGATCTACGGGTATATCAACAACCAGGACTGGCAGATCAAAAATGAACAACCCCTGTATGATGATCCCATTGTTTATTCTAAAACCAGCCAGTACCAGCACATTGTCATCACCCACTATACCCCTCTGGATGAAATCCGCCTCTTTCTCAACGGCAATCTCCAGATGTGCAGCATTGACGAAGCCCGATACCATGAATCTTTGGTCCATCCGCCCATGGCCATGGCCCGTGCGCCGGAACGGGTGCTGATCCTGGGCGGCGGGGACGGGGCGGCCCTGCGGGAAGTCCTTAAATACCAAACCGTCAAAGAAATCACCCTGGTGGATCTGGACCCGGCCATGACCCGACTTGCCGCCACCCATCCCCTGCTGACCCGGATAAACCAGAATGCCTTTTCAGATGCCCGGGTCACCCTCCCTCCGCCCTCCGGGGTCTTTTCCGGTCCTGCAAGGCAAATTTACCAGCAAGGCCCTGATTCCCGACGGCAGAATCAAAAAGAGACCCTCCAGATGCTGGCAGAGGTCAGGGTGATGAATATTGACGCGGATAAATTTCTTGGCCGGGTCAAAGGATTCTGGGATGTGATCCTCGTGGACATGCCAGACCCCTCCACCCCTGAACTGACCAAACTCTACTCAAAAGAATTTTACTCAAAAGTCAAAAGACATCTTTCTGCCAACGGCATCATGGCGGTCCAGGCCACCTCCCCCTATCTTGCCAAGCAAAGTTATCTGTGCATCGGAAGAACCCTTAAAGCTGCGGGATTTTATACGATTCCCTACCATGAAAACGTTCCCTCTTTCGGAGACTGGGGCTGGTATATGGGCGTTCACCCCAAGGTGAACAAGACCATGCTTGAACAGCGGATTTCAAACCTGAATTTCAAAATTAAGACCCGATTTCTCACACCAGAGGTTTTTTCCCGCCAGAGGATTTTTGGCAAAGGCATGCTGACAACCGACAGAAAAGAGATCAATACCCTGCTCTTTCCTGTGCTCCTCACCCTGTACAACAATGAGTCCTGGCTTTTAGAATAGTCTTACCCCCAGGGTTGCAAAACCTTACTGCCTGGGTGCGGAATCCGTTCTGATCTTTATCCCCCTAAGGATAGGCTGTTATAGCAGAGCAAACAATTACTTGAACAAGGATTTATACAACTTATATTTTCCCCATGAGATATTCATCAGATTTACGCAAACGCGTTATAGATTTTGTAGAAAATGGAGGAAGCAAGACGGAAGCTGCCAGTCAGTTTAATGTATCCCGTGGAAGTGTTCACAACTGGACGTCTGCCGAAGATGGTTTGTCATACAAGAAACCCGGTCCAAAAGGACCACGAAGTTTGGATCTGGAAGCTTTGCGCCTCCATGTGGAGACAAATGATGACATGACACAATCGGAAAGGGCGCAGCATTTCGGAGTATCCCGTGCCTGTATCTGGTATAATATGAAACAACTCGGAATCACTCGAAAAAAAAGATGACGGGATACAGGGAGCGAAGCGACAGCGGGAATGTTCAGAATTCTGTGTCACGGTTTCGGTTCCCGGATCTGCCTCAGCGCCAGCGGAAGTAAAAGTCAGGTCCGAGAATGGGCCTTCAATCAGCCACGTCGGAGGAGTTGACTTTTGCTGGAGTGGAGTTCCTGGAACCATCTTTTCCATCTGTAAATAAATCCCTATCAAATTCCCAGCTCTTTATCCAGCCGGCCTTCAAAGAAAATTGCCAACTGGGAAATTGTCAGTGACCAATTTTGAATCGGCATTGTCCATTTTTTACTGGCGTTCTGGATCCCCATGTAAAGCAGTTTTAACAGGCTGTCCTGGTTCGGGAATGATCCCTTTGTTTTGGTCAGTTTTCGAAACTGTCGATGCACAGCCTCAATGGTATTTGTGGTGTATATTATCCGTCGAATCTCTTCTGGATATTTAAAGAAATGACTGAGGCGTTCCCAGTTGTTCCGCCAGGATTTTATCACAATCGGGTATTTGTCATTCCATTTATTTTCCAAGATATCCAGTTCTTCTTCGGCCAGATCCTTATTGACCGCTTTATAAACACGTTTTAGATCTGCCATAAATTCCTTTTTATTTTTGGAACCAACGTATTTCAATGAATTTCGGATCTGGTGGACTACGCAGAGTTGAACTTCTGTGTCCGGGAATATGGTCTCAATGGCCTCGGGAAAACCTTTTAGACCATCAACACAGGCAATCAGGATATCTTTTACCCCTCGGTTTGAAAGGTCTGTTAACACCTGCAGCCAGAAGTTCGCACCCTCATTCTCGGATATGTACAGCCCAAGAACCTCTTTGCGGCCCTCGATATTCACCCCAAGAATTGTGTAAACGGCTTTGCTGCCGACCTTTCCGTTTTCTCGTACTTTATAATGTATGGCATCAAGCCATACGATTGGGTACACATTTTCCAACGGCCTGGCCTGCCATTCTTTGACGGTATGGATGATTTTATCGGTAATGGTGCTCAGAGTGGCATTTGAAATCTCAAGTCCATAGATTTCCTGTAAATGGGAAGCCATATCATTATAACTCATGCCCAGGCCGTAAAGGGCTATTATCTTTCTTTCAATTTCATCGCTGAGCGTTGTCTGATGTTTTTTGACGATCTGTGGAGAGAAGGTTCCGGCCCTGTCACGCGGGGTTTTTAGCTCAAATTTACCATCCAGGGATTTAATGGTCTTTTTGCTTTTTCCATTACGGCGGTTGGCAGAAACTTCCTGCCCGAGATGGGACTCCAACTCTCCTTCAAGAGCAGCTTCAGCAAGATTTTTGATTAATGATGTAAGGACGCCGCCCTTACCTGTGAAGGGTTTACCTTCCTGGATGCCTTTAAGGGCTTTTTGAAAATCAAATTCGGTGTTTTCTTCGGTCATGTCAGTTCTCCTTATTTAGCTGAGTATATCAGCTTTCATTCAACTGACACAGAATTTTGAACGCCCTCGCGACAGCAAAAGAAAGGCATATCTTCGTCTTCGTGAACGTTATGTACGTCGTTGCAAAACGTTTGTTTATGTTGATGAAAGCGGCTTTTCGCCTTATACAACCCGTCGCTATGGATATGCTCTCAAAGGGCAGCGTGTTCATGGTTTGATTGCAGGAACAAAGCACCCTCGAACGTCTTTGATTGCTGCCCGCATCGAATATAGTTTTGAAGAACCATTTTTGTTTCAGGGAACATGCAATGCGGATATCTTTAATGCTTGGATCGAACACCAGTTGAGTCCACATCTGAACGATAATCATGTCGTTGTGATGGATAACGCATCCTTCCACAAGGGCGAAGAAACCAAATATTTGATCGAAAGAACTGGTGCAGCTCTTTTGTTTTTGCCCCCGTATTCACCGGATCTCAATCCGATTGAACACGATTTTGCGGCCCTAAAAACCATCCGTGAATACAATGAAAACGAAACGATTGATGAAATTATCAGGATGTATAAATAATTATCGGCATTGCTATATTCTTTCCCAAGGTGTCAAAAACCTGAGCCCCTGTAAAACCCTGTCAGAAAATTGACAGATTTGCTTTGTTCTTCCCTTGCCTTTTACGGCTATATTTGGGCAAAAGGCCTGCCCTGAGGCCATTCACGCCCCTCTCTTTATTTTTGGCATAAAAAATGCTGTCTTTGTATCCAATGATACCCAACGCGATCCACACTTTAAAGGGTCCGGCAGATGACTCACCAGGAGGATGATGTGAAAATCCAGGAACCAGCCAGAAACACGATAGGCCAGGCCATCAAGGCCCGGGCTTATGCCACCCCAGGCAAGCCTGAATTTGACCGGGTCTTTTCCCGGGCCCTGTCCAAAGCGCAAAATGGAAAAAATCAGCCCCCCCCTGTGGATTTGGGTAGGATCACCCAGAAGACCCCCACGGTTTCTCAGCTTTTGTACAACAGCCCCCTAAAAGAAAAATGCTGGAACATCATCTACGATAAAATCAACTCAGACAAAGCCTTTCACAAAATACGGCCGGGGACCCAGGTGATGTTCGACCCGGCCTCCGGGGAACTGCTCTGGGGAAAAGAGCTGACCGCCTTTATGGCCCAGAACGAAACTGCACCTGAAAAAAAGGCCTGGCAGCGGCAGGCTAAAACAGATCTGCCCGAATTTGACCCGGACAATCAACCAGCCCAATTGTCCAGGGCCGTGAAAAATTTCATCGGACAAGACTATGAAGGCATGGACTGCTATGAACTGCTGGTGGGCGGACTCAAGGAATTAGGAGTCCAATACCAGGGCAAAGGCGGTCTTGGCCGCCATCTCATGAACCAGGCCCTGGAAAAGGGGCTGCCCCAAAACCATTACCTCAACGGAGAAGGCCTGGTATCAGAGTCAGGAAATTCCGTGTTTAAAAAAACCATCTTCAAGGTTACCAACCCGTCCACCCAGGCCGCAGACCTGATGAAAGACATGAGCAGCCTCCTGGCCGAGGGCCAGGTTCTCTCCTTTTCAATGCGGAACAAAGGCCATACCGGGGTAATTTCCCGACAAAAAGAGCAGTGGACCTTCATCAACTCAGGGGATATGGACCATAATATTTCCGGAGAAAACGGAAGCAAAAAAGTGGGGGAGGAAGATTTAAAATCAGAACTTGAAAACTGGTTCCGCCTGGCCGGAAAAACCCGCCAGGGGCTTAAAATCACCCTGGGCACCCTGAACATGGACCAATTGTCCATGTACCGCCCCAAAAGGTTCAGCCGGAAAGTATAGGGACAAGGGCGTTGTTCCCATAGGCTCCCATCAGATCAAACCCGTTAAAAAAACTTGACTCAAAATCAGTCAGGGGCTATGCCATGGTATGCTCAAGTATTTAATTTGCAACCATTAAGGGATACCCCATGGCCTATGGAACCATTCCCATCATGGCAAGTCTTTGGTGCTGCCCCCCTATGGGACCTGCAGGGCAAACCAATTCGGATCGTAAGGAGGACCCATATTTCCCGTTCATCTGACCTTCATCACATATAAAGGAGATTCCCATGGCATTTGACACCATTATTCTGGAAAAAACCAAGAATTTTGTCGGCATTTTAACCCTGAACCGCCCCAAAAGCATGAATACCTTTTCAAGCCAGATGGCAGGGGAGTTGAACCAGGCCCTTGTTGAACTGGACGAGGATCCCAAGGTTCGGGTCATTCTCTTAAAAGGATCAGGCAAGACCTTTTGTGCCGGCATTGATGTGAATGAACTGGCCGGAAAAACAGCGGTTGAATACAAAGAATGGATAGAAAAAATGGAAGCCCCACTGGTGACCATCTCCAAACTCAAAACCCCTGCGATTTCACAGCTCCAGGGAGTGGCTGCCGCCAACGGAATGGGACTGATTGCAGCCTCGGACCTGGTCATTGCCGGAGACAATGCCCGCATGGGGCTGACGGCCATTAATGTGGGCTTAAACTGCGTGGGTCCGGTCATTCCGGTGGCAAGATGTGTGGGCAGGAAAAAAGCGTTGGAACTGCTGCTTTACGGCGATCTGATCAAGGCTGAACAAGCCCAGGACATGGGGCTGATCAACCGCATCGTTCCCAGGGATGATCTGGACGAACAAGCCCTGGCATGGGCGGAAGAACTTGCGAAAAAAAGCCCCCTTGCCGTTGGCATCGCAAAAACAGCTTTTTATGCCTCCGAAGATATGAGTTACGACAAACAATTTGCCCATATGAATGAAGCTTTTGCAAGGTTGTGCACCACTCAGGATGCCAAAGAGGGGGTCAAGGCCTTTTTCGAAAAACGATCCCCCGAGTGGCAGGAAAAATAAAACCCATTAAAAAGAGCCCAATTCACCTGACCAAGCCCCATCCTCCTCCAGGCATGCCTGGTTGGGTGACCCTCTTTTTTTGGGGAGGTCTCCCCAGGGGAAATAGTCCGTGCAAATCTTGGCAGGATAGGGTAATTTAAGACCATTTTAACCATGATTTCGGACAGATTTTTTTAAAGGTTGGGCCATTGTTCCATTTGATTAAATCCCTTATCCGGACCGGACTTCAATACAGAGGCGTGGTTCTTATTTCAGCCTATATGGGCCTGCTTGGCGTTTCAAGCGTTCTCATCACCCTGGCAGAGCCCCAAGGCACGGCCTTAACCCATATGGACCAGGCCCTATGGTGGAGCATTGTCACCTCAACCACTGTGGGGTACGGAGATTTGTATCCCGTATCCACCGCAGGCAAAGTTATTGCCGTTATCCTTCCCATGTTCATGGGAATAGGGCTTGGAGCCGCCTTTATCACACATGTGGCATCCTACCTCATTGAAAGGAGAGACCAAAAAATGCACGGGGAAAAACCCTATACCGGCAACGGCCATATCCTCCTGGTCGGCCATACCGATGAAACCGAATACCTGGCCCAGCAGATCCGGGAAGATGAGACCTATTCACATCAGGACATAGTGCTGCTGGCAGACCTGCCCCGGCATCCCATGCCCGAACAAAAAAACCTTTACTTTGTCAAAGGCCGGCCAGACACCATTACCGCCCTGAACCGGGCCAATACGGGCCAGGCCGACCAGATCATAATCCATACGGGCAATGACGAGGTCAGCCTCTTTGCCCTGATCAATGGGTTGAAATTGAAAAAAAGCGACTGTGACATCACGGTGCGCTGCCTGTCCAGCCAAAGTCTGGAGACCTTTACCTCTGTACCGGGACACTTTGAAACCATTATGCAAATGACCGCGGAAATGATGGTTCAAGCCATGCAGGACAAGGTTCATATCCCGCTGCAGATCCTGCTTAAAAATGATGCCAATGAAGAGATTTATTATGTCAGTGTTCCTGAGATCAAAAAAGGTCAAACCTGGTGGGACCTGCATCATTTTCTCAAACAAAAATACGAATACCTCAGCTTTGCCCTTCAACGCCCGGACAAAAGCATATTGGTCAACCCCATGGCAAAAGAACCGGTCACCCCAGGATGCGGCATCTGGCTGATTGCCCCGAAACGGCCGGTAAACATGGAGTGGCCGGGCTGATCCCCCCAAAAAAAGGGGATTGGAACCCAGGACTCAAAACCTGCCCATGAGCCCCCCCATTGACCTGGATATGGTGCTTGCAGAATTTGACCATGACCGGGCGTTCTTCACGGAGGTGCTCAATGAATTTTTATTTTTGCTGCCCGATCAGTTTCAGATTATGGAAAATGCAACCATACCCAAGCGTATCAAGTCCTTGAAAAGAACACCCATGCCATCAAGGGCAGCGCAGCCAACCTTTGGGCCAAAGATCTGACCCGGGCTGCCTCTGCGATGAAAAAAATGAGTAAATCTAAAAAGAAAAAAACCTGGATTCGCTTTTGGGCAGACTCATTTTAGAATTTGCACGCCTCAAGGAATTTTCCAGAAAAATATACCCCCTGGTTTGCCGTTCCCAGTATAATTGAATTGAAAATGCCTCCGAAATTTTCAATACAGTTGACCTTTTGCAATGGCCCTCCCTGGTATAAACCCTCATTTTTAATGGATAATTATTTTCTATAACTTTACTTTTTTAACAAATTCTGATTTAACCAAAACTGATAGGGAAGGGATACCTGTTAATCAAAATGGATTTTGCTGATCTCATCTTATTTGGAGTATGGTGCGAAAATGACGAAATCGAAAATGAGCAGGGCCCCCCGGGTGGACAAAAAGATAAAGGCCGTTCTGGAAAAAAGTACGGGAATTATTGAGAATATTTCCACTTCGGGCGGGTTTCTTAAACTTGACGGAGACATTCCAACCACCCGATTCCAGCTTGAACTCAAACTTTCTGAATTTAAAACCGTTAAAATGATTTGCGATCCCCAATGGCAGAACCAAGAAGGGGTGGGATTCAAGGTGCTTGAAGTTGAGCAGGCAAAAGAAGACCTGTTTACAAGCTATGTTGAAAAACAGCTCAAGGCCCTTAAAATCTATGGGCAGGACAGGATCTTCCGCACCGAAATCATGGTCACCCTTAAAAACACCAATGCCTTTGGCAATGTTTATTTCTCAAATTTCATTGAATACCAGGGGGTGGTCCAGGAAAAATTTCTCCTGGCCAATGTGCCTGACCTCCATGAGCTCATGGCCAACCAGAGCATCCGCCTGGTGACCGTGGATACCTATAACCGGTTCCTGGCCAATGCCTATTTCGGGGATACCCTGGTGGTGGAATTAACCACCTCGGATATCAAGGCCGCCACCTGCCGCCTGGACATTTCTTTTAGGGACAAGGTCACAGGCAAGCTGTTTGGAGAGGGATACCAGCGCTTCTGTGTGGTCAGCAACAAAGGAAAGGTCATCCGGATACCCGAGACCTTTCTGGGTCCTTTAAATTTTTACCATGAAATAAAGGAATAACCATGCCCTATCTCAGTGCCCTCCTGCCCCTGTTTGCAAGCGTTGTCTCTCTGGGAATGGGTGTTACCGCCTTTTACCTCTCCCAAAAAAAATCAGAAACAGTTTTTTAAAAATCTGCGCCATCACAGTGCACTGGCAATTTTCCTGGGTGATCTTATTTTTGACTTCAGATCCTGCACGGGCAGACCTGATCTGCAGAATCGGTTATTCAGGCATTATTTTTCTTCCCCTGGCCTGCTATGAAACCCTTTACCGCTATCTTGAGGAACCTCGCAAAGAAATCCCCTGGCTTTACGGGCTTAATACGGGGTTTCTTGTCAGCCTCTGGACAACCGACCTCTTTGTCCAGGGGCCCTACAATTATTGGTTCGGGTTCTATCCCGCGGCTGGAATTTTACACCAAATTTATCTTTTGACCGTGGTCTATTGTGTCATCAGGATCACCATTTCCCTGACCCGGGTCTATCAACGGGAAAAACAAGCCATAAAAAGAACCCGGGCCAAATATTTTTTATTGTCCACCCTGGTCTTTTCCATGTCCAGCACGGATTATCTGCTCAACTACCCGGGCCTGGTCAATTCGTTAAACATTGATCTCTATCCTTTTGGGTTTTTTTTCATCTCGTTTTCCATTTTTATTCTCATCCTCTGTCATTTTGTCATACTCAACATGACCCTTGAAAAACGGGTGCACCATCAGACCCGGCAATTGCGGCAGTCGGTAAAAGATCTTGAAAAGGCCGCCTCGGTAAAGAAAAATTTTATCGCCAACATCACCCATGAACTTCGAACGCCCCTGACCCTGATCCGGGGATGGACCGATTATATGGATGAAGGCCAGGCCGGAACCCTTGGCCGGAAACAAAAAAGCATCATCGATAAAATAAAGGTGCAGACCCTCTCTTTGACCCATAAAATCAATCAGCTGCTTAAAATCTCCAAGTTTGACGCCGGCATTGACAAATTATCCCTCACCCGGATGAATGTGGACAATTGTATCTTCCAGATTGTCTCAAGTTTCAGGGGATTGATCGAGGCCAATCAGGTGGACCTCAACTATTATTCCGAGGCGTCGGTAAACAAAATTTTTCTGGACAAGGAAAAACTCAAGGACATCCTCAACAACCTGATCAGAAATGCCTATAAATTCACCCAAAAAGGTGAAATTTCAGTCACCCTTTCCAATACGGACAAAGAGATCATCATCAAGGTCAAAGATACCGGCGTGGGTATGTCATCAGAGGTGATCGCAACCGTATTCAACCGGTTCCAGCAGGGGGACACTTCTTTGACCCGGATGTACGAAGGGGCAGGTTTAGGTCTTGCCATTGTCAAAGAGTCTGTGGAACGCATGTATGGAACCGTCTCAGTGACGTCTTTAGAACACGAATGGACCTGTTTTACCCTCACCCTGCCCCGGGATCTTGAAAAGAGAGAGCCTGATGCGGTCAGTGAACGGCGCAGAAAAGAACGGCGCGAAAACCACCTGCCCATTCCCCATTCAGAACGCAGGGCCGTTGACCGGAGGGCGGCAGACCTGGCCCAGATTGATGCCTCGGATCTTGTTCAGATCAATCTGCTGGATTTAAATAAAAATGCCCATGGTCAGATCCGGAAGATCGAGGCCAAAAATCCCCAGGGAAGCATTGTGATTGCCGAAGATAATCCAGGTATTTTAGATTTTCTGTCCAGCGCACTTAAAGGGTATACCCTCTACCTTGCCAGTGACGGCCGACTGGCCTGGGAGACCATCAGCCAGGTCATGCCGGATCTTGTGATATCCGATATCATAATGCCCAGAATGGACGGGTTTTCCCTGCTCAAAAAGATCAGGGCTGAAAAGAAAATCACATCCGTTCCCGTGATCATCATCACCTCGTTGTCAGAGCCGGATGACCGTATTAAAAGCCTTCAGCTGGGTGCAGACGATTTTCTGACCAAACCCTTTCACCACCTTGAACTCCAGGCCCGGGTCAAAAATGTGATTTCCCTGCATACCCTTGAACGGGAAAAAACAAAACGGGAGCAGCTGGAAGTCTTTCTCATGGTATTGGCCTCAACCATTGAATCCAAAGACACCTATACCGGGGGCCATGTAGAGCGGGTGGCCAGCTATGCCAGGGGTCTGGCTGAAAAAAAAGAGCTTTCCCAGGAACGGGTCAAAGACATATACAGAGGTGCCATTGTCCATGATGTGGGGAAAATCGGTATCCGGGACGAGGTCCTGAACAAACCGGGCAAACTCACTGACCAAGAATTTGACCATATCAAAAAGCATCCTGTGATCGGTAAGAATATCTTATCCAAACTGAAAATCGCCCCCATTGCGGTAAACATTGCCTATTGCCACCATGAACGCTGGGACGGCAACGGCTATCCCAACGGCACCCGGGGCAAGGCTATCCCCCTGGAGGCCAGGATTGCCTCCATTGCAGACTGCTGGGATGCCATTACCTCCCACCGGTCCTACCGCAAAGCCATGCCCCTGGACAAGGCCATTGCCATCATGAGATCCGAACGGGGCAAATCCCTTTACAGGCCTTGTTCTTCTAACAGGCGGTCAATGGCGGCCTTCCATGATTCAGGCGCCTTAACGGCCCAGGCAATGGCGTCCCGTTGGTTGTTGACCTCAAATTCCACACACAAAAGCCGAGTCAATATGGATTTGCCGTTAAAAGACCTGGGCATGGAGACCTCTTTTACGGAGGTCATGGGGATGAGATACTCCCGGGCCGGCACGGCCAGCTTAAAAAACAATTCGTTCCGGGTCAATACCAGGGCTCCGTTGCCCCTGACCTGTTTTCTCCCCTTTGATCGTTGTCCGAAAAAATTGGCACGAATGGTGGCCCCGAGCACCTGGTCTTTGTCAAATCTTTCTTTGATTTCCCGCTCAAGTTTTCTGCGCAAAACCGAATAGACCCATCCAATAACCGCCAGAAGCAAAAAAACCCCGAATAAAACCAAAATCCCGACAAGGAGGCCTGTTCTCATCCCATTCCCCTTTTACGGCCTAAACCATAGAGAAGGGGAAACCCAAAGGTGCCTGAAATCATGATGACAAATCCGCAGGGAAAGGCATAGGCAAGGGTAAAAAAATCCATGGACAGTCCGGCCAGGATGGCCCCTGTGAACATGCCCAGAGAATGGGCCACCGTCATCACCGACATCACCGATCCCATGGCTTTTTTTTCATCCCCTTTGACCACGGCCAGAGCAGAAAGGGCAGGCATGGAAATCCCCCCGCCAATACCAAAAATAAAGACCCCCGCCAAAAGATCGGTAAAAGAGGCCGCCCAAAAGGGCAAAATGATGCCAAGGGCCGACAGCATTCCCCCGATGATAATCATCCGGGTTTTATTGAGCCGGTCTGCTGCATACCCCATGGGCAGTTGAAGCAGACCCGAAACAAAGACCCCGAGCATGACCAGAAACCCTATTTGGGAACCTGAAAGGTTAAACGTCTTGCTGGCATACAAGGGCAGAAAACACCAGATAATCCCGATACAGGCAGTATAGGCATAACGGAAGACCAAAAGCCCTGCAAGCTCCCAATCCCTGATTACCGAGGAAAAAGGAAGTGACGTTCTGTTTCTTAAACGAATGGTCTCCATGGACAGGGGAGGCAAAAAGACAAGGCAGAGCAAAAGACCGGCCAACGAGAGTCCTGCCATGCAGTAAAAGGCCCCGTCCATGGACCATAAATCAAGGATGGTGCCCCCCATGAACGGGCCGATGGACAGGCTTAAAAACATGGACAGATTAAACAGCCCCATGGAGTACCCCTCTGTACCCTCGGGGGTAATTTCTCCTACATAGGCCTGGACCACGGGCATGATCATGGCCGAACCCGCCCCCTGGATAAACCGAATAACGATCAACTCTTCCACAGAGGACGACCAGACAAAGGCCAGGGAAACCATGATATAGGAAACAAGGCCTGCCAGGATAAAGGGTTTTCTGCCCTTTTGATCGGAGAGCCTGCCGAACAACGGCAGCAAAAAGGTCCTTGAAAGGGAAAAAGAACCGAAAATCATGGCCACATAAATCCCTGCCGCCCCCAGATCATGGGCATAGATGGGCAGCAAAGGCACCACAATACCCACCCCGGTAACCGTGGTGAATATGATAAAAAACAAGGTGACAAACACCCCTTTATGGGCAGAGGGAATAATTTTATACCCCCTGCCTGCAATCCTGGACAGGGCCTGGGAAACAGGCTCTTTTATGGCATAAAAAAGATCCATTTAAGGTCCTGTCCGGCCCGGCATCAGGCCAGACACTCCCTGATATTATCTATAAACCGGCTGCGGGTGGAAAACTCCCCTTTGCGATAATTGGCATGGCTCAGATATAAAAAGCGTTCCGCCCGGGTCATGGCCACGTACATGAGGCGGCGCTCTTCAAACAAGGCCTTGTCCCCTTCATCAATGGACCGCCAATGGGGAAAAAGCCGTTCTTCACACCCCACGATAAACACCGTGTCAAACTCCAGCCCCTTGGCCGAATGGATGGTGAGCAGGGCCACCCCGTTTTCGTCCTGGGCGTCGTCCTCATCCTTGTCCTCCCGGATCAAGGCCGCCTCTTCCAGGTATTCAAGCATGGTCTCCTTGGACCTGGCCGTGTAGACAAGCTGCTCGATATTTTCTTTTTTGGAAATATACTCTGCATCGGTTTTGGTCTTTTTCTTGAGATAGTCATAATACCCGGTCCGATCCAGCACCGTCTCCATGGCCATGGCAGGGGCCATGTCATGGATGGTCTCTAAAATATCGATCACATCGCTAAGGTTTTCATGGACCTTGGGGGTGAGGACCCGATCCTTGACCATGGTCCTTGCGGCATCCTGGAGGCTGTCATTTCCCGTGCGCACCCCTGAAATTTTCTTGATCATGGACGGCCCGATTCCCCGCTTGGGCGTATTGACGATCCGTTCAAAGGAAAGGTCGTCATTGGGGAAATAAGAGGCGCTTAAATAGGAGTTGATGTCTAAAATTTCCATGCGCTCAAAAAATCCCTGGGCACCCATAAGCCGGTAGGGCACCCGGAAGGCCCTGAAAATTTTTTCAAAGGGCAGAGAGCAAAACTTGGTTCGGTAGACAATGGCCATCCGGTCATAGGGGATGCCCTGGCCCTGCCGGTGAAGGGCCTTGATCCGCTTGGCCGACCATTCTGCCTCATGGGAATCGGACATAAAATCATAAATCTCCACCACCCCGCCCTTTTTCTGTGAAAAACAGCGTTTTTCCATCTTGTCCGGGTTGTAGTCGATCATGTCATTGGCGGCCTGGACAATTTCGTCGGCAGACCGGTAATTTTCCTCAAGCCTGAAAATCTTTGCATCCGGATATTTATCTGAAAATCCTAAAAAATGATTTACGTTGGACCCCCGGAACCCGTAAACCGCCTGCCAGTCATCCCCCACACAGAATAAATTGCGATGGCTGCCCAGTAAAAGCCCTGTCAGATCCTCCTGAAGGTTGTTGGTGTCCTGGTATTCATCCACCAGAAGATAGGTGAAATATTCCCTGTAGCTGTTGCAGATCTCTTTGTTGTCCCTGAGCAGATCCCTTGTCTTTAAAAGAATATTATCAAAATCCACACAGTTCATCTGGGCCAGCCTCTCCTCGTACTGGTCAAATATATCTGCCATACGGATATTGTAGAATCCCGGGTGAAGATCAAAATATTTGCCTGGGTCCCCGAAATTTTTGGCCCGGGAAATGGCGGAAAGAATCCTTCCGGCATATTTTTTCTCAATATTGTTTTTCACGCAGAGTTCCTTGACCAGCTTGTCCTGCTGGTACACGGAAAAGACCTGGACAGGCGATGTATACCCCATGATCTGGCAATGCTTTTTCAATATCATAAGACAGGCGGAATGATAGGTTCGAACCCATTCAAAACTTTGGGCAGAAAGCCCTGTCATCTCCATGAGCCTGGATTTCATTTCCTGGGCTGCCTTGTTGGTAAAGGTGATGGCCAGAATCCGTTTGGGATCATAGCCGGCGGCGGCAAGATGGGAAAACTTGGCCGTCAGGGTTCTGGTCTTACCTGAACCGGCTCCCGCAACCACGAGGGCCGGAGAGCCGGTATGATGAACGGCTTCTTTTTGGGGTTGGGATAAGAGCATAAATTTTACTCACCCCGGGCATGCCCGGCGTTAGTGGGTCTCCTCAATAATAATTTTCAAATCCGCTTCAATTTCGCCTTTGATCTCTTCCAGCCGGGACTGGGTCAGGGCCTCAAACCGAAGCACCAGGGCAGGCTGGGTATTGGAGGCCCGCACAAGCCCCCATCCGTCAGGATAAAGGGCCCGCATCCCGTCAATGTCAATGACATCCTGCTTGATCTTATACAGGGCCACAATTTTTGCCACCACATCAAACTTGATCTCATCCGGACATTCCACACGGATCTCAGGGGTGGTATAGGTTGTGGGAAGATCCGATATGAGTTCGTCCACCCCCAACCCCGTATCTGCTATAATTTCCAGCAGCCGGCAGGTGGCGTACAGGGCATCGTCAAATCCAAAATACCGGTCCTTGAAAAACATATGGCCGCTCATCTCTCCTGCAAGCG
Organism: Desulfobacter sp.; assembly: GCA_028768545.1. Lineage (NCBI taxonomy): Bacteria > Pseudomonadati > Thermodesulfobacteriota > Desulfobacteria > Desulfobacterales > Desulfobacteraceae > Desulfobacter > Desulfobacter sp. The sequence goes on along the minus strand of CP054838.1, from coordinate 955,076 downwards.
CGGCGCCTGCCTCTTTCATTTTTTTCTTGATCAGGGAATGGCCGGTTCTCCACATCACGGCAATGCCGCCAAGTTTTTTGATCTCATCGTACATGACCATGGAGCATTTAACTTCGGAGATAAAAGTAGATCCGGGTTTTCGTTTTAAAATCTCCCTGGCAAAAATGATCATAAGCTGATCGCCATAAATGACATTCCCGTATTTGTCCACCACCCCGATACGGTCGGCATCCCCGTCATACCCCACGCCCAGGTCGAGATTTTCTTTTTTAACCAGATCAATGAGGTCAACAAGGTTTTTTTTCTGGGTGGGGTCTGCCTCGTGGTTGGGAAACGAGCCGTCCAGATCGCAATAAAGATCGCGGACTTCGCATCCCAGAGCCTTGAGCACCGGCAGGGCGGTAATGCCCCCGGTGCCGTTGCCCGCATCAATGCCCACCCTGATTTTTTGGGTCAGATTGATATTGTCCAGAATCATGGCCTTGTACGGGGTGATCAAATCGGCCTGTTCAAGCTCTCCTTTGCCCTGAACAAACTTTCCCTGTTCAATGATTCTCCTGATATCCTGCAACCCCTGGCTGTGGATGGAGTCCAGGCCGCTCATGAGTTTGAACCCGTTATATTCCGGAGGATTATGGCTGGCCGTCACCATGGCCCCGCCGTCAAGGTTCAGGTGGTGAATGGAAAAATAGAGCACAGGGGTGGGGCAGGTGCCGATATCTATGACATTGCAGCCTGTGGATAAAATGCCCTGGATAAACGCCTTTGAAAAGGCTTGGGATGTATTGCGGCAGTCCCGGCCCACCGAGACTTTTTTCCTGTTCTGCTGGGCTAACAGCGTGCCATAGGCCCTGCCGATGGCCTCGGCGTCCTGTTCTAAAATCTCATCCCCGACTATGCCGCGGATGTCATATTCCCTGAAAATACCAAGATGCATGGGTCCTCCTTAAACAAAATTCGATATAAGTGCCAGGATACCGACCAGCCAGCAATAGGGTGCAAAAAAATGAAATTTGCCGGTATGAACCAATTTTAACAAAAACTTCAATGCGGCCAGGCCGACGATAAACGATACAATTGTACCATAAATCATGGCAGGGTCAATCCCGTCCCCTGTTTCCAGTACATCCTTTATGCTGATTACCTGGGCGCCGCAGATGGCAGGCACGGACAAAAGAAAGGAAAATTTAGCCGCCCGGATTCTGTCCAGGCCTGAAAACATGCCGGCGGCAATGGTGGAGCCTGACCGGGAAATCCCCGGTATCACGGCAAGTCCCTGAACCACCCCAATAAATAAGGATCGTTTGATGGTAAGCCCGGCATTGGCATTGGTATCCCGGTAATATTTTCTGGATATCCATAAAAGAATGCCGGTGACCATGAGCATGGCCCCCACCAGAAAAGAAGAGGTAAAAAGAATCTCTTCAAACTGCTTAAGTCCAAACCCGATCAGGGCCGTGGGTACAGATCCTGCTATAATACACCCGGCAAAGTTGAGGTTTTCCCGGTTTTCCTTGGCCAGCCTGCCCCCTAAAAATTGAAACACCGCCACAAGGATATCTTTGATATCTGAAAAATAGACCACCAGGACTGCCGCCAGGGTGCCCATGTGCACGGCAATGTCAAAGGTAAGGGCCGATTCCGTGATATTAAAATAGATCTGCCCCAAAACCAGATGTCCTGAACTGCTTACCGGCAAAAATTCGGTCAGCCCCTGGAGGATGCCGAGAATAATTCCCTGATATATTTCCATTCGTTTCCCGCTCTAAATATTTGCGCTATTGGCCCCGGGGCCAGCCTGGCATTCGTATATAATTCCTGGCCCTAAATTGCAAGATTTAAAAAATGGGATGACCCCGTGAAATTCTTCGGCGAACACTGTTTTTTCATGGGTGACGAACCAAACGATTTAAAGTCCAAACCCCAATTAAATTGTCGTAAAATTGAAAAAAGAACGGTTGATTTCATTTATTTTCTCATGTACTATACTTGATAAATTTGTCTAACGTTTCAAGTAATGGTTAAATCTAACCCCAGACCGAAATCAATAGCAGTAGTTAAAAATTCAAAAAGGAGAAAAAATGAACAAGAAATTGTTGGTCCAAAGTTTATTGTCCATAATCGCCTTCCTTTTCTTATTTGGATGCGCGACCAAAAAAACCGTAGAACACCCCTCATTTTCAGCCAAAAAATTTGATGCAGCCATGTACAAATCCAAGGTGGATACCTTTGTGATCGTGCTGGACGCCTCAAGTTCCATGAGGCATGGAGACAAAGGCCATTCTAAATTTGTCACTGCCAAGGCCATTGCCGAACGACTGAATATGACCATCCCGGAACTGGGTCAGACCGCCGGGCTGACAACCTTTGGCCATGCCGATTCAGTCTCCAAAAACCTGACTGAACGATTTTACGGGATGACTGAGTACAATTCTGCCGCCCTTGCGAACAAGCTTGCCCTGGTAACCGAACCTGGCGGCTGGAGCCCTCTGGGAACCGCCCTCACCGCTGTGGCCACAGACCTTGAAAGCACCGCCGGCACGAACAATGCCGTTGTTATCATTTCAGACGGCCTGGATATGGAACCCAAAATCGCGCAGGTTCAGGCCCTGAAAGACAAATACGGATCATCTATCTGCTTTTACCCCATCCAGGTGGGAAGCGATCCCAAAGGCACAGCATTCCTCTCGGAAGTCGCCCGGATCGGAAATTGCGGCTTTCTTTCAAATGCAAATGCCATGATGAGCAGCAATGCCATGGCCGCATTTGTTGAAAAAGTTTTTGTGGAAAAGACTGCGGCCAAAAAAATGGCCATGAAAGACAGTGACGGGGACGGGGTCTATGACAATGAAGATCAATGCCCAGGCACCCCCCAGGGCGCCAAAGTCAATGCAGTGGGCTGCTGGACCCTTGACCATGTATTGTTTGACTATGACAAATCCGAGATCAAGCCTGCGGCCTATCCCATGCTTGACGATGTGGTTGTCATCCTTGAAAAAAATCCTGCCATGAGCGTTGAACTTCAGGGGCACACCGACAATGTCGGCACCAAAGAGTACAATATGGCCCTCTCTTTGAGACGGTCCAATGCCGTTACCCAGTATCTCGTGGACAAAGGGATTCTCAGAAACCGCATGGCCACGACAGGCTTCGGGTTCACCAAACCGGTTGCCCTGAACGGTACGGATTTCGGACGTTCACTCAACCGAAGGGTTGAAATTCATCCCTATTAGTCTCTAATCCCCCAAGGGGAAAATTGACGACAAAATCAAAAGGCCCGGAGTCTATTACTCCGGGCCTTTTTTTCCTGATTCCTTTCTGATCAGGAAGACAATCTGCCCGGAAAAATAAACGCCTGGCCAGCCTCAGCCTCTGCCACGGCATGGACGGACATGGCAGCAAAGGGAATAGCCTCCAGACGGCCCAATCCGATTTCACTGCCCGTGAGTTCGCAATATCCAAAACAGCCCTGATCCATCCGCCCAAGGGCGCGGTCCACCTGATCCATCATATGGGAGCAACGCTCAAAGGTTTTCACCTCAAAATCAAGCCCGACATAGGCATTGCTCCGGTCAAGGATATCGGCCTGAACAGATTCAAGGGTTTTAATTTTTTCAATGGTCTCTGCGATTTTCCGACTCAACGCCTGTTTTCGCCTTATTAATTTCTCTTTAAAATAATGAATCTGGGAGTCACTCATATAGGGTTCATTTTCACTGGGAACATATCCGCCTGCACGCACACCTGTCATGACCTGGCCTCCATAGTATGATTATCTAAAAAAACTTAAAAATACTCAGTGATGTCCGGTTAGGTTTTTGCTTGCTCAATAATTTTTTGATCTTTGACAATATTGTCCCTGTTTGAACTATGAGAGCCCTGCTCCTCGCAGCCAAACAGGTCATTTAGAATGGCGGTTCGCAGCTGCCGAACTCTTTTGATCGTGACCTTTTCATTAAACTGTTTTTGGCAATGGATTGCCAGTAACAGGTAAGTGATAAGGCCGCCAAGAATCTGAACCATAAGGCCGTATTCACTGCGGGCAATGAGATGATATACCTTCAGATGTTCTTTCCACCATTTGAAAAAATCCTCAATGGTCCACCGGAGTTTATAAATTGTTGCTATTTGTTCCGCTGTTAAATCATGCCTGTCAGTTGCCACATAGTATTTGACGCCAGCAATTTTATAGCCAACAACCCGAACAGGCCTTTTCGTCTGGTTTTGATTCGGAGTACCAAGTTTAACCAGTGCATCATAAAAAATGTAGCTGTCGGAAGGGGTCTCGTGGTTATCAATAATTGTTCTTGTTGTCCTGGTTTTTATACGGCAGACAAAATGTTTGCCTTGCTCCTGAAGCAGGTCAAATTCTTTATGGGATTGATATCCACGATCCATAACACCTGTTTGCCCCTTGGAAAGTATTTTGGGAACAAAAGTGCGTTCAGCGCCGTTGCCTTCAGTCAAAAAGATTTTGTTTGGGATTCCGTGATTAATGTCAAATCCGCAATGTACTTTGGCTTTTTTACTTCCTTTTCTGTAGTTCGCCCAGTGCATTGAAAGGACTGCATTTATGAGACTACCGTCAATGGAAACCAACTCTCCTAACTCGGCGTGTTCACCCGGATGACACTCAAGAGCCTGTTTATAAAGATCCTCAAAGATAAATTGCAGTTGTTCGAGTCCCCTGTGATTGATGGCTTCACAGAAACTACTACGGCTGATACCACCGTTTGGCGCAATATTTTCTTTAGCAAAAACATTCTCCTTGAGATCCTGAATTAAATGTCGGGCAGACTTGTGCTCCTGAAGATGGAAATAAACTAAAGCATTTATCTGGTCTTCGAATGTCATTTTTAAAGGGCGGTCTCCTCGAGATTGTAATTCCGGTGCTTTTGAAAGTGACTTTATCAGAGGGCACCTGAAATTGTCAAAGTTCAGGGACCGTAGTTGTTTTTTAGGGACTGAGATGTGCGTCATTTGAGCTCCTTGAGTTAAATTTTCAAGGCGCACAAAAATTTTTACGCACATTTGTCAACACAAAACCGACTGTTTTTTCAATGATTTTAGATGCTTTTTATATGCAACAACCTAACCGGACACTACTGAAAAATACTGGCACATGGTTTAACAGGGCGGGATTAAAAACAGATTGTAACTAAATTAGAAAAAAATGAGGCCCTGCCCCGGAAACAGGTTCCGGGGCAGAAAAAACAATGGATCAGATTCAGGCAGATTGATATAGGGTCTCTCCTGTTTTCTCCACCCCGTATCCTCCAAGCGCCAATACCCTTTCCTTAAACTCGCGGGTTTGGATGGTTTTCACCAGGGTCTGGATTTTTCGCAGGTGGAAAAATTTTTCAGGAATGACCAGATCGTAGGATTCCGTGACCACGAGCAGAAAGTCAAGATTCAGTGCCAGGGCAGCCGCCTTTATGCCCAGCCCGGCCCTGGCCCGGCCGGACAACACGGCAACCGCCACTGACATATGGGTATATTCGTCATTTTCATATCCAGGAATATCCTGTGGATCAATGCCCAGTTCCTTGAGCTTGTAATCCAAAAGAATCCGGGTGCCCGAACCTGGCTGGCGATTGATAAACGGGATGCCGGCCTGTGATATATCTTTAAGACCTGTGATATTTTCCGGATTGCCCTTTGGCAGGATCAGGCCCTGCTCCCGCATGACCAGGTTGACCAGGCGCACCGGGATGCCGGAAAGGTATTTTTCAATATAAGAGACGTTGTAACTGCCGTCCTTCGGATCCAGAAGATGGGACCCGGCCATATGGCAGGCCCCTTTTTTGATGGCCATCAGTCCGCCCATGCTGCCCACGTGGCTTGAAGAGATCCCCACCCCCGGGGTGTTGAACCGGATCTGGTCGGCCAGAAGATCCAAGGTATTGTCATGGGACCCTGTGATAACCACGGTCTTTTCAATGGCATCCAAAGGCCTTAAGAGATGGACCTCAACTTTTTGGGCCTCCGCAATTCCCTCCACCTGCCTGGGAATCCGGATAATTCCGTCGGCTTCGGTCAGGGTGGTGATGCTGCCGGCCCCCCTGGGCAGTTGAGAAGAGATGAGTTTACCGTCCACAGATCCGATCTTCACCCGCAAAAACTCTTCCTGGCCCAGTTTGGAGGCCACCTTCCTTGCAGGGGCCACCTCAGCCATCTCTCTTTTGACCTTGGGCAGATGCTGCATTTTGGCGAGCAAAGGGCCTGCAAATTCTTCAAAGGCCACAATGGCGGATACCGGATATCCGGGTATGCCGAAGACCGGGGTGCTGTCCACCCTGCCGAACATCACAGGCTTGCCCGGCATCATGGTCACCCCATGGACAAAGACCTCTCCCAAGGCGGAAATCACAGGCTTGGCAAAATCCATGGATCCGGCAGAGGACCCGCCGATAATCATGACCATGTCATACCCCTTTGCCACCCCGTCGGCAACCGCCTTTTGAATGGTCGGCAGATCATCCTTGAGCATGGAATGAACCTCAGGCAAGGCCCCGTAGTCCCGGCAGAGCGCCCCGAGCACAACTGAGTTGGACTCTATCACATCTCCGGGCACCATGGTTTCAGGGGCAGCCTCCTGCCATGGTTTAAGCTCTGAACCCGTTGGGATGATCAATACCCGGGGCTGTTGCCTGACCTCAACCCTGAACACCCCTCCTGCAATCAGCGCCCCCATGGAGTAAGCGTTGATCTCATGGTCCCTGGGGAAAAGCAATTGGGTGGCCACAATATCCTCTCCCATCTTTCGCACATACTGCCAGGGAAAGGCCGGGGCCTCAATTTCAATGATTTCCTTGTCCAAAATGTTAAGATTTTCGATCATGATCACGGCATTGGTCTCTTTGGGCAGCACATGGCCGGTATTGACCCAAAAAGCGGTTTTACCGATTTCAAGGGTCTTGGGCGCATCTTCACTTGCCCCGAACGAAACCTGGGCATCCAGGGCAATCCCGTCCATGGCAGCCGCATGAAAATTGGGTGAGGAAATCGCGGCAACCGCCTGTTTGGACAGTATCCGGCCTTTGGCATTGACCACATCCAGAGTCTCAACCCCTGTTATATTTTTTTTAAATTCAGTAAAAAGACAGTCTTTTGCCTCTTCAATGCTTTTCATGTCCAGGTAGATATTTCGCTTGGCATTCATTTGGCACCATTTTTCTTATTATAAAAGTATGACCTCAACCGGGCTGTTTTTTTCCAGACCTTCTATATTTTCCCCGATGTCCAGCAGACCGTCCGCATGGACCATGGTCCGGATGAGACCTGATTTCCCCAATACGGGCCTTGCCTCAAGCCCCTTTTCCCCCTGTTCAAGGGAGACCCGGATAAAATCCCTCCGGCCCTGGGCGGATGCCAGGTTCCGGGTCAGCCTGGCCGGCACCCGTATCCGGCGGTTCGTCCCGGTTTTTCCCTGGATATGTTCCAGAAAGGGGATCACGGCAATTTTAAGGACCACCATGGCAGAGACCACCTGGCCGGGCAGACCCCAAACCGGGGTGTTGCCGGATCGGGCCAGAATGGTGGGCTTGCCCGGACTTACGGACATGCCGTGGACAAGGATATGGGTATCTTCCAGCCCTGACAATACCTCCACAGTATAATCCCGGGTTCCCACGGAACTGCCCCCTGAAATCAAGACCATATCTGTTTCCAAGAGGGCTTTTTCACACACCTGTTTTAATGCATCAGGATCGTCTTTGACGATGCCGTACCTCATGGCCTTTGCCCCGGCCTCTTCAACAAGGGCGGACAGAGAATAGGAATTAATATCCCGGATCTGACCCGGCCGCGGGGTCTGGTCAATGGGAATGACCTCATCCCCTGTGGAGATAATGCCCACCCGTGGGATTTTAAAGACCTCAAGGCTTGAGTATCCAAGGCCTGCAGCCAGCCCCTGCTCCTGGGGCCGGACTTGGGTGCCTTTTTTCAATACCACCTGGTCTCGGGCAAAATCTTCAGATGCATCAATCACATGCTGAAGCGGGGCCACGCTCTTGTAAATTTCCACGGAATGATCGTCCACCGCCTCGGTGTGCTCCACCATGACCACGGCATCGGCGCCAGGGGGCAGCATACCGCCGGTGGCGATCCGGGCGGCCTGGCCATGGGTCAGCTTGAAATCCGGAATTTGCCCCATGGCAATGCTCCCTGCAATTTCCAGCCAGGCCGGGCCGGATTCAGAGGCCCCAAAGGTTGAAGAGGCCTGGACAGCATAGCCGTCCATGGTGGCTCTCATAAATCCGGGCATATTCTCCCTGGCCAGAATATCCCTGGCCAAGACCCTGTCCAGGGTCTCTTTTGTGGCAATGGTCTCGGTATCCACCGGGAAAAAGGTCTCGGCCATGGACAATACCTCTTCCAGGGACTTTACATTGAAAAAATGATTCATTTTAAGGCATCTTTCACCCGTTCCATGGCCAAGGTCACATTTTCAAGACTGTTAAAGGCGGAAATCCGGATATATTTATTTCCGCAGCCGCCAAATCCCCCGCCCGGGGTGCAGACCACACCGGCCTTGTTGAGCAGAAGATCAAAGAAATCCCAGGAATCACGGCCCTGGCCGTCAATCCAGATATAGGGTGAATTTTCACCACCCACATGGTCAAAGCCCAGATCGGTCATGGTCTTTCTCACCACCTGGGCATTGGCCAGATAATCGTCAACATAGGCCTTGACCTGGACCTGGCCCGCCTCTGAATACACCGCTTCTGCCGCCTTTTGCACCGGATAGGAGACCCCGTTGAATTTGGTGGTATGCCTCCGGTTCCACATGGCATGGAGGGAAAGGGGGGAACCGTCAGCCCCATAGACCTTGCAGGCCTTGGGCACCACGGTGAATCCGCAGCGTGTTCCGGTGAATCCTGCGGTTTTTGAAAAGCTTCTAAACTCCACCGCCACCTCTTTTGCACCCTCAATCTCATAAATGCTTCTAGGCAATTTTTCATCCCGGATAAACGATTCATAGGCCGCATCAAAAAGAATGAGCGCCTTGTTCTTTTGGACATAATCCACCCAGACCCCAAGCTGTTCTTTGGTTGCCGTGGCACCTGTGGGATTGTTGGGAAAGCAAAGATAGATCAAATCCACAGGTTCTTTGGGCAGTTCAGGCATAAAATGGTTCTCTTTTAGGCAGTCCATATAGACAATGCCCTGGTAACGGCCGTCCACACAGTTGCCGGTCCTGCCGCCCATGACATTGGTATCCAGATAAACCGGATAGACCGGGTCGGGAATGGCAATTTTAATATCATTGGCAAACAGCTCCTGGAAATTGCCCGTATCGCACTTGGCACCGTCACTGACAAAAATCTCATCGGGCTGGATATCCGCCCCCCGGGCCTGGAAATCATTGACCGCAATGGCCTTTCTCAAAAAATCATACCCCTGCTCAGGACCGTACCCCCTGAAAGAGGCATCTTGGGCCATCTCTTCAACCCCTTGACGGAATCCGTCAACAATGGCCGGTGCCAGGGCCCGGGTCACATCCCCGATCCCCAGGCGGATCACATTTTTTTCAGGGTTGGCTGCCTGGAAAGCCTCCACCCGCTTTGCAATATCCGAAAACAGGTAAGACGCCTGTAGCTTATTATAATTTTCATTGGCCTTGATCATCGTAATTTTCCTTTTCTATATTAATGGATTCAGCCTGGCCAAGAGATCCTCTTGGGTCAGGCTGAATCTAAAATGGCTTTTTATCCAAAATACTTTTAGCCAAAACCCGGACCGATGTCAATTCAGAAAACCTGTGTCTTTCCACCATCAAATCTCCATCTTCCTGGCTGCCCTTGGAAAGTTCTTCTTTTTGATCATACCAAATAATTTTTAAAATCATCCCGCAACCCAGACAAAAAATGAATATGACACCCTTGCCTTTTGAGACCCTCTTATAAAGGCCGGGTAATATGTGTTTTATTGATTTGCCGGATATTAATTTTATCCGGTATTGCCCTTTCCCTGGTACTTGGTTTAAAAAAGATCTGTGCCCTAACCCGGCGGGGCACGGGTGGGGACTTCACCTAAAGCATTCCCGGTCGTCCTGACCGGAAATGCAGCGGACGCTCTGATGATTTGCTGTCCTGCAATCATTATAGAGCTCACGCCGGTTCAGCATCCCACCCGCACCCCGCCTGATTTCCCTGGTAAACTTTCACGGCTGTAAATTCTCCAAAAAAATTTTAGGACCCCAGACAAAACAAGGGGTTTTGAGAAATGGCAATCAGCAAATTTTAATAAACGGCGTTCGTAAACCAGGGTCTCCAGGCTGTGGCGGGGAGAGCTTGCCAGCGGCGTGAGTACAAACCGGATGTCAGGACGACAAATCCGGTTGTACGCCCGCTGTGTAGCGGATCAGGAAGATCCGCGGAAGTTTAGCTGGAAGCCCTCTTCGTTACGGCCGGGTTCAGGGTACCTTTTTTCGGAGCTTTGGGAAAAGACTCCATCAAGGGCGCTATAGCCGTCCGCGTTTATGCTGTTGTTATGCGAATTTTGTTATTAATCTTCTACATCTCTGTAGCCAATAGAAAGACCTTCTGAGTTTTCAAGACCAATACCGAAAGCTGTTAATACACCATCCCCTCTGTGACAATATAAGTGAGACACTTACCCCTTGATAAATTAGTGTAGGGCGGGTAAGGCAATACTTATATGAAACCGATAAAAATGAACCCACTACCAGAGTCCGAAAAACAGGCAGCCCCCAAGGAGGCACCAATGGAAGGAGCCCATAGGGCGACTGGAATTGGTGCCTCCTTGGGGGGACAGGATTCAATCCCTGATCCTGAAGTTCCTGAGAAAAAGCCCCGGCGTAATTTCACTGCTTCTTATAAACTGCGTATTCTCCAAGAGGTTGAAAACTGCAATGAATCCGGAGGAATAGGTAGGATACTTCGAAGAGAGGGCCTCTATTCTTCAAATTTAGCCGATTGGCGCAAAGCCCGGAATAAAGGACTTCTCAACGCCATGGCACCTCGAAAGCGAGGGAGGAAATCCAAAGAGAAGAACCCATTGGCAACAGAGGTCGCCAGACTTCAAAAAGAAAAATCTAAATTAGAGCATAAGTTAAAACAGGCGGAACTCATCATTGAAGCCCAAAAAAAAATTTCTCAGATCCTGGGAATCCAACAAAATCTGGACGACCTCAAAGGAGACGACTGATGAATGCCGCCCTAACGTTAAGTCACGATCTTGGGAAAAAGCCTTCATGTGAGGCTTTCGGTGTCCCTCGCTCATCTTTTTATAGGTTTTATTCTCCGAAAAAACAGGTGAAATCAAAGCGGGGCAGCTCTCCTCTTTCTTTGAATCCTGATGAACAACAAACGGTTTTGGATATTTTTCACTCGGACACGTATCGAGACCAGGCCCCATACCAGGTCTATGCCAAGGAAAATACTATTGCTCCATCAGAACGATGTATCGGCTTCTTCACAAAGAACATGGTTCTGTGCCGGAACGAAGACGGCAGGTAAATCGCCCGAAATATAAAAAACCTGAATTGCTGGCAACCGGACCGAATCAGGTCTGGTCCTGGGATATTACCAAGTTGAAAAGCGTCACAAAATGGACTTATTTCTATCTGTATGTAATCATGGATATTTTCAGCAGGTATGTTGTCGGCTGGATGGTCGCCCATAGGGAACAAACAGCATTGGCCAAAAGGCTTATTGAGAAGTCCTGTGAAAACCAAAATATATTACCCGGTCAGCTTGGACTTCATGCAGATCGGGGAGCCAGTATGAAATCCAAAGGGGTTGCCCAGCTTCTTGTCGATTTAGGGGTAACCAAAACCCACAGCAGACCGCACGTCAGCAATGATAACCCTTACTCTGAAGCTCAATTTAAAACATTGACATATTGTCCAAAATTTCCAAATCATTTTGGTTCGATTGAGGATGCAAGAACCTTTTGCCAGGATTTTTTTAGATATTACAACAAAGGGTTCTGTTGCAAAAAATTATTAATGTCTGATACAAGTCCGTTTTGGCACTAATTTGTTTGCAGAGAGATAGTATGAAAAATGAAAACCCTTTCAAGTGGCGTCATTATGAAAAAGAAATCATCCTATTGAATGTTCGCTGGTATCTGAGATATCAACTGAGTTACAGGAATCTGGAAGAGATGATGCAAGAACGGGGCTTGTCTGTGGATCACAGTACCATTTACCGATGGGTTCAGCGCTATGCTCCTGAAATGGAAAAGCGAAGCAGGAAGTATCTGCGGCAATCAAATGATTCTTACCGTATTGATGAAACATATATCAAGGTGCGGGGGAAAATGAAGTATCTTTACCGAGCGGTCGATTCCCGTGGAAATACCATCGATTTTCTTCTTCGCAGCAGACGTAATATGGAATCTGCCAAACGATTTTTTAAAAAGATGCTGCGAGCTTCCAATAGCTCCAGACCTCGGGTTCTGAGTGTTGACGGAAATCCTGCATATCCTCCGGCAGTAAAGGCTTTGAAAGAAAAAAAGCTTCTGAATAAGGACTGTATCCTAAGACAGAATAAATATCTGAACAATATTATTGAGCAAGACCACCGGTTTATCAAAAAGCTTGTCAGAGCTGGTATGGGGTTCAAGACATTTCATTCTGCCTGGCGGACGCTAAAAGGCTATGAAATTATGAACATGATCAGAAAAGGACAAGTTAAAAATATTAGGAAGGGAGAAATTTTAAAGCAGAAAGAATTCGTCGAAAATCTGTTTTCTTATGCTGCGTAAATTTTACGCCTGAACGATCTCTTTGTCCTGGAAATATTTTTTGCAACAGAACCATTTCCCGGGTTCTCGGGCTGTTGTCATGGTTGATGACCACGGTCTGCTGCCAGTCGCCCAGGGCCAGCCTTGCCTCCCGGATTGGAATAGAGATGGAAGGGCCTAAAAGGGCGGCCTGGACGTGGCTGTGGTCGTTGCCGTCATGCCAGGCAAGTTCGTGGTCATAGAGCCTGCCCGGGGCGGCCAGTTCATTGATTGCCCGTTTCAGGTCATTTACCACCCCGGGTTCATACTCAATGGTGGTGGCAGCCCCTGTGGAGCCTGGAACAAAAACATGGGCCATGCCGGTGACAATACCGGCCCCGGACACCAGGGCGTTGAGTTCATCTGTAATATCGCAGATGTCCACCCCGGTCTCCATATCGCAGGTTATGGTATGGGTGCTCATTTTTAAGTCATGCATGATATTTTGAATACCAGGATTTGCGATTTTAGTAAAGAACGGACTGGGGGTGGCGGGCAAATATGTAAGATGGGGTAAGAACTTGATTTAAAAGCCTTTGTTGCATATACTTAAAACCTATTGGGTAAAATGTGTAAAGGAAAGACATCATCATGGACCAATCAATGAGCGTTCAGGTCAAAGAGAGCCATATCAGACAACGGCCCTCTTTTTTTTCCCCGGTAATTATTGTCCTGGCCTATGGACAACGGGTGACGGTTTTATCCGAGGATAATGGGTGGGTAAAGGTGAGCACCTTAAGGGGCACAGGCTTTGTCCACGGGTCTGCCCTGACCCCAAGGCAGGTTATTCTCAATCCTGGGAAAAAAGATGTACAGATGGCAGCCTCCTCTGATGAGTATGCCCTGGCCGGAAAGGGATTCAACTCCCAGGTCGAGGGCCAGTTCCGGGCCCGGAATCCAAGGCTTGATTTTTCAGCCATAGACAGAATGGAAACCTATAAAGTCTCCCAGAGTCAGATCAGGCAGTTTCTGATCCAGGGCAAGCTTTCGCCTCAAGGGGGAATTTCATGAAATCCAATACCCGCAGAGAATTTTTAAGTTCAGCCCTATCACTTGGGGCCGCAGGCTTTTTTATGGCCGGATGCAAGACCATGGACACGGTTACCCAGGCCATGAAGGAGAGCAATCTTATCTCTGATTCCCAGGCAGCGTCTTTGAACCGGGTGGGAACTGCCGTGGGCAAAAGCTTTGAAAGCTTTACCCCGGAACAGGAATACTATATCGGCAGAACCATCGGTGCCATGGTATTGGAAACCTATCCCCCCTATAACAACCCGGTTGCCAATGCCTATCTCAACCGGTTGGGCCAGACCCTGGCAACGGCCTCTGACCGGCCAGAGACCTATGCCGGGTACAGGTTCATGATACAAAATTCAAATGAGATCAATGCTTTTGCCGCCCCCGGCGGGTTTATCTTTGTGACCCGGGGGCTGATCCACTGCTGTCCGGATGAAGATTCCCTGGCCGGGGTTCTGGCCCATGAAATCAGCCATGTCGAAAAAAAACACGGACTTGGGGCCATTCAGCAGTCCAGGATTACCAAGGCGGTCACCATCCTGGGCCAGGAAGGAACAAAGCATTTCGGTTCTGGGGAAGTCAAGAACCTAACCGCTGCTTTTTCCGATACCATTTCCGACATCACCCACACCCTGGTGGTCAGCGGGTATTCAAGGGGGCAGGAAAAAGAGGCAGACCTTGCCGCCGCCGAACTTGTGGACCGGGTTGGGTATAATCCCCAGGGCCTGATGCGGATGCTTGACCAGATGTCCTCCAGGCTTGAGCCCAATGCCCGGGATTTTGCAAGGACCCATCCGTCTCCCCAGGACCGGATGGCCGTGCTCAAACGGGTTGTAGGACCGTATAAACCCTATACAACGCCTGAACAGCGGCGAACAAGATTTTTCCAGCAATTGTCCAAGGTTTAAGCCCAAGCGCAATGGACTTTCGGAGCAAAAAAAATAAAAAAATGCTGAGGGGAGGTCTGCTGGGCCTTTTATCCCTGGGCATTGCCCTGGTGATTTTTCAGATGGGCGGGCTGTCTACCCTGGAAAATAAATCCTGGGATTTTCGTGCAAAAACAGGGATTGCCGCCCAAAACCCCTCCAAAGAGATTGTTCTTATTCTCCTGGATCAAAACAGCCTTGAGTGGGCAAAAAATACCTTGGGGCTGACCTGGCCCTGGCCCCGGGAAATTTACGGGGTCATTGTCTCTTTCTGCCGGCGGAATCAGGCCAAAAGCCTTGGGTTTGACGTGATTTATTCTGAGCCTTCATCCTATGGGGTGGCTGATGATGCAGGGTTTGCAGAGACCATGGAAAAGGCCGGAAATGTCGCCAACTCCCTTATTCTGGGACAGTCTTCAGGCCAGGGCCGCACCTGGCCCCAAAATCTTGACAGCCAAAAAGTTACAGTTGAAGGGCTGGAGGCCTGGCTTAAAACATCCAAGGTCAAGCCGTTTACCGGCCTTACCCTGCCCGTTCCCGAATTGGCAAAGGCCTCTGCCCTGTTCTGCAATGTTAATCTGGCACCGGGTAAAGACGGGATCTACAGGCCCATACCCTTGTTTTCCATCTTTGAAAACCAGGCCGTTCCCAGCATGGGGCTCTGCCTTTACCTGGCGGCCCACCCCAATGCCAGGGCCCGTATTGAAAACGGGAATTTCATGGTTGGCCAGAGATCTGTTCCCATGGACAACCAGGGCCGTGTGATTTTAAACTACAGGGGGCCTTCGGGCACCCATGAGACATACTCCGCAGCCTGGGTCCTGCAATCGGAACTTCGGCTGAGAACCGGCCAGGGAGAGGCCGCTCGTGCGGATTCTGCATTTAAGGACAAGTATATATTTTTCGGGTTTTCAGCGCCCGGCCTGTTTGACATTCATTCCACCCCTGTGGACAGCCAGTTTCCCGGGGTGGAAATTCATGCTACGCTGTTGGATAATTTTTTGTCCCAGGATTTCATGACCCAACTGCCCTTTGGCTTGACCCTGGTATTTTCAGGAATTCTGGTGATTTGCTGCGGCATGCTCACTTCGGTCAATACTCGGGCGCTTCCCATGTTTTCATTGATCGCTGGGTTTTTAGTTCTGCCTGTGGCCGCAGGCATTCTGGCGTACCCTTACGGGGTCTGGCTGCCCATGGCCCTGCCTCTGGTCTCTGTGTCCATGACCATCGGGCTTTGTCTGGTGGTGAATTACGCCACAGAAGGTCGGCGCCGCAGATTCATTAAAACCGCCTTTCACCATTATTTAAGTGCCCAGGTCATTGACCAGATTCTCCAGAACCCGGACCGGTTGCGTCTGGGCGGCGAACGAAGGAGATTGTCCATATTTTTTTCAGACCTGGAATCCTTTACCAGTTTTTCTGAAACCCTTGAGCCTGAAGAGCTGACCCGTTTTTTAAACCAATACCTTACCGCCATGACAGATATCATCCAGGGCCTTGGGGGCACCATTGACAAGTATGAAGGGGATGCCATCATTGCGTTTTGGAATGCCCCTTTGGATACACCGGACCATGCAGACCTTGCTGTCAGGGCTGCCCTGGACTGCCAGGCCCGGCTTGGAAAGATGCGGTCTGAATTCAGGCGCCAGACCGGAAAAGAGGTGAAGATGCGCATCGGCATCAACACGGGGGAGGCTGTTGTGGGGAACCTGGGATCCAATACCCGGTTTGACTATACCATGATCGGGGATAGTGTTAACCTGGCGGCCCGCCTGGAATCTGCCAACAAGGAATTGGGCACCTATACCATGGTTTCCGGCGAGACAAGACAGGCATCACGCTCAGGGCTGTTCTGGCGGCCCCTGGGCCGGATCCGGGTCAAGGGACGGGCCAGGGCTGTAAAAATTTATGAGCCCATGGACCTTCAAAAAGCAGACCCCAGAAAAGACCTGTTCAAGACCTTTGACCAGGGGCTTTGTCTGTATAACAAGGGCGATTTTCATTCGGCATTTAAGGTCTTTTCCCGGATAAAAGAACAAGACCCTGCCGCAGACGCATATGCCCGGATTTGCCGTTAATACATGGCATCCCCGCCCAAGGACTGGGACGGGGTCTGGCCCATGAAAAACAAATAGACCCGGCCCGGATCACAGGTGGGGGTTTTCCAGGCTGATCCCCCGGCATTGCAACCGGTTTATAGCTTTGTCCCGGCGGGGTATACCTTGGGCTTAAAGACCATAATTGATCCGTTTTTACCTTTGATATCTCCACCCTATTTTATCCTATAATAGGTGTTAAACCCCCTTTGGGTATTACTAAATAGATTCTGGTGAAAACCAATAGCGATGAGTCCTTGAACCTGGCCGAACTGAATCGGGAACGGACATGGACTCTCAATCCGGGCTGGGGGATTTGTGTTTTTTCCTATCGTCAAAACAAGAAGGAAATAAGATGAGTATCAGAAATATTACAGGGATGATCGGATTTATCCTTTGGTTTTTTTTTTGGCCTTTCCAATCCATGGCAAAACAGAGACCCGGGAGGGGTGGCAGTTTCAATTGGCGCCCTATGCCTGGCTGTCCGGCCAGAAAGGACGGATTGCCACCCAGCCGGGATTGCCGCCCGCAGATGTTGATCTTGACTTCTATGATGACATCCTATGCGGCATCAACGGTGCCGTTTTTCTGGTTGGGGAGGCCCGAAAGGGCAGATACGGTATTGTGGCCGACATCGCCTATACTGATATTGAGGTTGAGGATCCAACCCCCGGGCCTTTTTACTCCACCCTCAACAGCCGGACAAAAACCTGGATCTTTTCAACCGCCGGTTTTTATCGAGTGGTTCAGAAAGATCAAGGGTTTCTGGATCTCATGGCCGGGCTCCGGTACTGGTCTGTGGACGCCTCTTTGACGTTTGGTGCAGGCTTACTGCCCGGGACTGAGCGCTCCAACAAACAAGATTGGGTCGACCCGTTAATCGGCTTTAAAGGGCTGATTCCCCTGGGAGAATCCAAGTTTTTCCTCAGCACATCCATGGTTGCCGGCGGTTTCAAGGTGGGGTCAGATTTCATCTGGGACATGATGGCCAACATAGGCTACCAATGGACCGAAGGTTTTTCAACCACCATTGGGTACCGGTATATGAAAGTGGATTACGATGAAGATGGGTTTGTATATGATGTGTCACAGGAGGGTATTATCCTGGGGGGATCCTGGCGGTTTTAGGAAATAATCAGAACAGAGGCAATGGGTTACCATAAACAGAGGGTATGATCATCCCCCTTTTTGAATTCAGACCCTGTTTGATTTTTATGGATCTCATTATCTTGCTTGCCGGGTGCAGCAGTACCGGACCGAAAACCATTCCCCGGGATCGATTTGACTACAATAAGGCGGGTATCAGAGGGTATCAATTCCCACAGCGCCCAGCCCGTCAATCAATCGTTCAACAATGTCCTCAAATTTTACATAATGACGAATGAGCTGTCTGCCGCTTTGGGAAAAATCCGGCTTGAGTTTGAGCAGTGCGTCTGCGGACTTGCGGCCTTCAGGGATGCGTCCTAATTGCCCGAGGTTTGAAGCGTTTGCCAGGTGATACCAGAAAAGATAAGGGGCCCTGACGCTCAGTGATTCCACCTGGGCCTGCCGAAAGTTTCCCTGTTGAAACATGTCCAGCCACAGGGCAAAATGGACAATAGGGTCGTAATAGGGATTGATGCGGACAGCTTTTTTGATAAGGGCGGTGCCCTGCTGCCATTCACCTAAAAGGGTGAATAAATAACCGATGTTGTCAAGAAAAATGATGGACTCGGGGTTCAGGGCCAGGGCGTTTTTGGCTTCAGCCCTTGCAGAAGAGAGTTTATTGTCAATCATCAGGGCAAATGCCAGGACGATTCTGGCCCGCTGGCTGCCCGGATCAAGTCTTACCCCCCTTTGGGCAAACTCTATGGCCTTATCAATGGGAGTATCGTGTTCAAATAATTCCATGCTGTAATTCACTGCATACAAACGGGCGATCATGCTCCAGACCAGTCCGCATTCGGGCTCTGCTTGAGCAGCCGACAAAAGGCTTTCCAGAGCATCTTCAAAAGATTGGCGGGTGTATAGGGCAGTAAATCTATGATATCTCAACACTGCCTCGTAAGAGGTGAGTTTTGAAATGGGTATACCCTTTGATTCAATGGCCAGTTGTTTGGCAATAATGCCATGTTCAGCACAGATTTTGCTGGTCACGGCCCTGCTCACCGTCTCTGTAAAAGGCATGAGCCGGGCAGGGGTTGTCTGGGTTGTGTGGGTGTCTGCCCAGGCTTGGCAGCCTTTGTTCAGGTCCGTTAATACGATATTGACTTTGAGGTGGGACAGCCCTTTAAACAGACTCCCGGTCAAGGCAAACCGGGCGCCGCTGTCCGAGGCCCGCTGTTTGTTTTTATCCCGGGGCTGAAGCAGTACACGGATCTCCTGATACCGGGTTATTTCTGCTGCAATTTCAGTGGCAATGGCAATGCCCACATGGTCGAACCCAGGATCTCCGGTAAGGTTTTCAAGATTTTGAACCACCAGACCCGGCCAGCCCGGTTTTTGTTTGTCTCTGGCGCTGGGTTTTTCCCGGACAGGAGAGGGGACCGGACAGGTTTGTGCCATGAAAATCGGTACATATGTTCCTTTGGGGATATCGATGCGGATGGGATCAGTCTGCCCTGCCACCAGGTAATACCGCTCCAATGCGCGCCTGAGCTTGTTGGCATGGATGCTGACCACAGAGTCGATGGATTGGTCAAAATCCTCCCCCCGGCCAAACACCTCTGTGGCCAAGGTATATCCTTTAATCTCATCCCCCCGGCCCGCAAGCGTTTTGTTTACCACGTAGGTAAGAAAGGATTTTTGGGCATCTGTGACGCGGAACTCGGGCGAGTTCAAAACTCTGTCCATCTGTTGGTTTATCTTTGAAGACGGAAATTGAGATGGATCGGATGGATTCTCGAATTCTATGTTCAAAATTAGTTTGTCCGATTTTTTGAAAATTTATATGATTGGTTTCAGATAGCCTATTTTAACCTATAATAGGTAGCCAAAAGGACGTCTGGAATATTACATACGCCCCAATCAAAGTCAATACGGGCATCCCCCCAAAAAGGAAGGCAAGATGACAATAATCAAACCGGGGCTTTTTTTGATCATGCAGCAATGTCCCTGTCATAAAAATCTGCTGCGCCGGATGTACTTTGGCAGCCGGTCCTTTCAAATTCTTTGTGATGACTATCATAAATGCGTTGAGGCCCATGAATACTGGGCGCAGTCAAAGGGCGGTCAGGCGCAGGAGAGATCACAGGAGTACCGGGAGATGATGAAAGGCCTAAAAAATGAGATAAAGGAGCGCATCCGTGCGAACAAAAAAATTGATACCGGAGACTTAGGATAATTCTTGTTTAAAAGATTAAAAAAACGCTTTCATGGTCCTGGTTCCTGTACCCCCTCAATAATGCGAATAAAGAAAAAATGTGTAAATAAATGATTTAGAAAGGAAGGTAAAATGAGAGTGGATAAAAAAACTTTAAGCCTGGCATTATGCGCCGTTGTCAGCATTTTTTTCGTCTTATCGGTTTCACAGGCCGAAATAAGAGAGTCAAGCATCGGGCCGGTTGAATATATCGGTGGATATCCCACTAAAGAAACCGCAAAAAAGTTTTATGACGAGCTTGATTTACAGCGGGCCGTGGAAGCTTATTTATGGGCCTTGCCCATGGCCTCTTATGGAGCCATGGCCGACGCCCATCACAAGTTTGGGGCCGGGGATCATGCCGTTCTCATGGTTGACAAGGCCGCTGAATCCCAGCAATTGATCCTCACGGCCAACCAGGACACCATTTATCTGTCCGGCGTATTAGACCTTGGAAAAGGGCCCATGGTCATTGATGTCCCTGCAGGGCTTCTGGGTACAATGAATAATATCTGGCAACAGCCGTTGGTGGATATCGGCGGACCTTTTTCTCCCGAGCAGAACCGGGGGGGCCGCTTTCTCGTTCTTCCTCCGGGTTACAAGGGGCCAATGCCTTCGGTGGCGTACCATCTGGTCCAATCGGATACCAATACGGTGGTGTTTTACTTGCGGGCCATTCCCCAGTCAAAAGAGGATTTACCCAGGCTGAATAAACTGGTCCGCACCTTCCGCCAGTACCGGTTGGAGGAAGCCAAAAATCCGCCTGAAATGACATTCATATCCATGATAGGAAAAAAGGCTGATTTTCTTACCCACGAGGGGTTCGAGTTTTATAAATCCCTTGCCCGTTACATCAATGACAACCCGCCGCGCCCTCAGGATATGGCCATGCTGGGTCTTCTGGAGACCCTTGGCATTGCCCATGGTCGCAAATTTAATTCAGACCCGCGGATGCAGGGCATTTTGACGGCGGCGGCAAAGAGGGGGCGCGCCATGGCCGAAGTTGTGTCCTGGCATCCGCGGGTACCGGAGAAGGACCTGTATCCGTACGATAAAAGTCCGTGGAAAAAAATATTCATATCTGAGGATCCAAGCTTTCACGCCTCAAATTATCTGGCAATTGATCAGCGGACGCGATACGGTTTTGAAGCCATTGGAACATCGAAATCCATGACAATTGCGGCTCCTGGGCAGGGATCACAATACATTGGCGTTTATCAGGATGATAAGGGTCGGTGGCTTACCGGAGATAACACCTTTCGTATTCATCTGCCAAAGGATATTCCTGCCGCAAATTTCTGGTCCCTCTCTGTCTATGACAACCACTCCCGCTCTCTTGTCCAAAATGATCAGGATCATGCCACCATCGGCACCGTACACGGGGCAGAACCAAACGCTGACGGGTCTTTTGACACCTATTATGGACCTCAATGTCCTGAGGGTGTTCCTGAAGCCAATTGGATTCAGACAAAACCCGGGGTGGGATTTTTCGTATATCTCAGGCTCTACGGACCTTTGGAAACTTATTTTGACAAAACCTGGCGGCCCGGAGATCCCAAACTTGTAAACTGATATGGATAGGAAAATACTCAGGAGAGAACCTATGAACACTCAAAAAATAATCCGCCTTATTATCATTGCATTAACCCCCATATTGATCGCAACATTTTACGCTCATGCCCAAGATGCCCAAAAACCGAAATACATCGGCTGATGTCCCCCAATTTTTGCTTACCCCGGACAAGGTGGAGACTGAACTTCTCGGGGATCTCGAATTTTTTGATGGTATGCCCGGCGAATCTACGGTGGAAAAAGCCTATGATTTTCTGGACCTGTCCCGGGGCGTAGATGCGTTCCTTAATGGCATGCCCGCAGCCTCCTTGTATGCCATGTTAGAGGGGCTCAAAGAGGCTGGCTTAAAACCGGGGGATCTGGCGCTTTTCCAAGGGCTGATGGATGCCCGCACCCTGTTTTTGACTGCCCAATCAACCACGCCATATGCCTTTGCAGAGGTTGACTTGAAAAATGGCCCGGTTGTCGTAGAGATCACCGGCCCTGTTCTGGGCTCTCTTAATGACGCATTTTTCCGTTTTGTCAGTGATCTCGGCCTGACCGGTCCCGATCAGGGCAAGGGGGGAAAATACCTGTTCCTAGGACCTGACGACAAGGGGGATATCCCCGAAGGCTACTTTGTTGCAAGGTCTGCGACCTACCGTAACTGGCTGTTCATGCGCGTTTTTGTAAAAGACGGGGATTTGGAGGCATCCACAAAAGAGTTGAGAGAAGGATTTCGCTGTTATCCGTTCGCACAGGCAGACCAGCCGCCAGAGCAAAAAATCTACGACCTTTCCGGCAAACGATTCAACACCATTCATGCCAATGATGCACATTTTTATGAAGAGCTTAACGCCGTGGTTCAATATGAACCTGCCAATGCCTTTAACCCTGAGCTTGTGGGGCTGTTTGCCTCCATCGGCATCAAGAAAGGAAGCCCGTTTGCACCGGATGCACGAATGAAAAAAATTCTGAAAGATGCGGCTGCCATCGGCAATGCCACGGCAAGGGCCATTGTTTTCAGACCACGTCACAAGGCTGCCTATTTTTATCCGGACCGCCAGTGGTACACCTCCTTTGCCGGCGGCCATGATTTTATGGACAAGGGTGAGCTGGTTCTTGATGACCGTATTATGTTTCACTATGCCGCCACCGGTATTACACCGGCCATGGCCATGCCCAAAGTGGGAACCGGATCTGCCTATGCGTTTATCCCCCATGATGCCGAGGGAAATTTTCTTGATGGGGGTAAAACCTACAAGGTGACCCTGCCTGCGCCGATTCCGGTCAACAACTTCTGGTCATTCATGGTCTATTCCGGCCAACACCGCTCAATGCTGGAGACCGACCAGAAATCAGCCGGTCTTGACAGCAACAGCCCCTCGGTTAAACCAAACAAGGATAACTCTTATACGGTCTGGTTCGGCCCCCAAGCCCCAGAAGGCCGGGAGGACAACTGGATTCAAACCCTGCCCGGCAAAAGCTACAATGTCCTGCTGCGGCTCTATGGTACCCTTGATCCATGGTTTGATAAAACATGGAAACCCGGAGATCTTCAATTGGCAGACTAACCCCAGGGTTGCAAAAATCACAAAGGGCTTCAGCTTCAGGGCATTCAGGGTTAAAATCGTCGTAATTTATCGTGACGCTCTGATAACCTGGGAGGTGGTGCCTTTTTGATTTTTCCCAAGAGCAGAAATTTAATGGGAAAAGAAGATTTTTTTTATCAAAGTTTTGTGCAATATTGGGGTAAAATAATCAGATAATATCAGTTATGATCCAATGCCAAGTAAATTTTAAACCCAGACAGAGGAGGTTATCCTTGAAAATTTTTATTCAGCTGTTTATTGCAGGTGTTGTTTTTGTATTCTGCCTTGGCGGCATAGCCAATGCAGACGCCTATTCAAAAACCATTTCGGTTTTTAAAAAATCAGAAGCGGTACAGCCCTTTTTCAAATCCTGCTACGGGTATGCTATTTTTCCAACCATTGGAAAAGGGGGGATCGGAATCGGGGGTGCCTATGGAGAAGGTAAGGTTTACAAAGGCGGGAAAGTGACCGGGACCACCTCCCTTGCAAAATTGAGCATTGGTTTCCAGCTGGGAGGTCAGGCATTCAGTCAGATTATTTTTTTCCAGGACAAACGATCCTGTGGAGAGTTCACCAGCGGGGAATTTGAGTTTGATGCCTCTGCATCGGCCGTGGCCATCACGGCCGGTGTCCAGGCAAAAGCAGGGACAGAAGGGGCGACTGCCGGTGCCAGCGCAGGTCCTGCCACAGGCGGGCAGGCCAAAACAAGCTATCACAAAGGCATGGCCGTCTTTGTCCATGCAAAGGGCGGGCTGATGTATGAAGCGGCCATTGGCGGACAAAAGTTCAGCTTTAAACCCATTTGATCCGCCAAGCAAAAACTGACATTTTTACAGGCTGGATTTGTGATCTTGTAAAACCCTGCCCGATGAGCAGTCCCTTGCTTTTAATCTGAAGTTTACATCGGGTTTTTATACCCCTTGGCCTGGGCAAGGGCCATTTTGCTTTTGACAAACACCCCGCTGCCCCGGCCGATTTCATTGCTCTTTTCATCATAGACCACGGATTGGGCAATAAATTGGGATTTATTTTTATTAACCACTTTTCCCACGGCTTTAAGACGCCCCTTTGAAACCGGGCGGGTCAGATAGGTGGTAAAAGAGGTGGTCAGGACAAAGACCTTTGTCTCATAGGAGTTGGCCGCAAAAAAGGCGGCATCGTCCAGCATTTTAAAATAGACTGATCCGTGGACCGCCCCTGCTGAATGGAAAAATTGTTCTGACAAGGCCATTTTGATTTCAGCTTTTCCCTTGGACACGCTCAGAACCGGTTTGTAGATTTCATTGATGGGGGCTGAGGCATACATGTTTTCAAGGGCGCGGAAGTGTGAAGTTAAAGGCATTAAATTCCTCCAAGATCTTTGGTTTTTAAATGGACCCAAAATGTAAACCATATTCTGGAATATGTAAAATCGTCAATCATCTATGATCATCCCTTTGTTTCTGCCCGAATGGGCAGAGGCAGGCGTGACCTTGTCCCCTTTTCAAACCGTGTCAAGATTCTTTACACCTTGGCAAATCCCTTTTCATTGTTTTCATGTCTTATTTAATCCTTTAACAGCCAATATCCCTATACCACGGTGTTATGTCTTTTGTTCGGTCCCATGGCACATCTGTTGCTCTGATTGTCAGGGGAGTGTGAGCCAGGTGCATGCCTGGGTTTATTTTACATTAACCGTAAGGAGGTCCCATGACTGAAGCCAAGGATAAAATACTTGTGGCCCTTGACGGAGAAGAAAAGTCATTTAAAACCATTCAATATCTATGTGCGTTCAAGCCCTTCCGGGACAGGCACCTTGTCCTTTTTAACGTGATGAACAAGGTCCCTGAATATTATTATGATCTGGGGACCCAGGATTTCAGCCAGAATGTTATATCCCGGGGGCATGCCTGGGAGTACAGCTGCCGCAAGCAAATGGATGAATTCATGAATCAGGCCAGGACAAAATTGCTGGCCCAGGGGTTTTCTGCCAACCATGTGGACCTGGTGATCTGTGAGCGGAACCGCGGCATTGCCAGGGATATTCTGGATGAGGCACAAAAGGGCTACCATGCCCTGGTTCTCAGGCGGCGGGGAATCGCAAAGTCTGTTTTACCTGTTGCCATGGGCAGTGTCTCCTCAAAACTGATTGAAAAAGCCACGGATGTTCCCCTGATTCTGGCCGGTATCTTAAAGGTCTCCCACTCCCTTTTTTGGGCCATTGACGGTTCAAAAGGGGCGGACCGGGCTGTTGAGTTTGTTGCCGACACCCTCAAAGGATCTGACTGCCGCTTTGTTCTGGGCAGTGTGATCAGAGATTTTTACGGGCCAAGTGCAGAGAGATTGGTTGATGAATCAGGCATATGGACCAGCCCCGGCCTGGAAATGATTGAAAAGGCGTTGAGTAAAGCCTCAGACATTCTTTTAAATGCAGGATTTAACCAGGCCCAGATTGCCAAAAGGACAATGAAAGGCGCGAAAAGCAGATCCGGGGCCATTGTTGAAATGGCCATGGAAGAGGGGTGCGATACCATTGTTTTCGGGAGAAAAGGTAAATCAAGAGTCTCTGATTTCAACATTGGCCGGGTTCCCTGGAAAGTGGTCAACGGGGCCCGGAAGATGACCGTCTGGATGGTGCCTTAAAAAATGACAGCTATGTTTTTTGACCAACGGGATCATGAAATGATCCAGATTGTGGAACAGGTCTACAATACCCCTGCGATTCCCGAATATGTCAGGAGCCTGTACTATCCGTTTTTTCACCCTCTGGGCATTAAGGAGCTGGCTGAGTCAAAGGGGCTGAGAACGGCCTATGCCATTGTCAACCTTCTGGCCTCAATGGAAAGAGGGGGATTTGACAACCGCCTTCAGGCCCTTAAGGGCTTAAAAGATGATATTTTCAGCGCCATTGACGGTTCCATGCCCATGAATACGGCCCGGGTGATGCTGCAGATCATGAAGGAACTGGTCCGTGCCAGGGGAAATTATCCATACCAGCTTCAGCTGGCACATGATTTCAGGATGGCGGCATTTGGAAAGCCTCGGGTGGTCCGGCAGTTTCTGGATCATTATCATCTTCTTGAAATGCCCGAAGAGTGGAATCAGATCACCTTTGACGACCATGTCCACGATGCCAACACTGCCGGCCGGAAAACCCCGACCCATTTGATCATGGATGCATGGATCAAAGGCATCCGCCGGTTGAGGGTGATCTATTATCACTATATTGAGCCTAAATTTGCCGCTGAACTTATTGACGCGGCCAGGATAATGGAAATTGATTTGAGAATCGGCATTGAATTCAGGGATGAGTATATTTGTTTTGTCTGGGTTTCACGGGGGCTTCCGGATGTTCAGGCCTTTCTCTGCTTTTTATCCGAACCCCATGTGGTGGATTTCATGGCCCAGGGAAAGGCGGTGGTTAAATTTCAGGAAGACTGTGTGCTGGCGCTTTTAGAACGGTTTAACACCTCTTGCCTGAAACAATTGTGCAAAGATCTGGACATTCAAATGGACGAGATCCATGCGGGAACCTTTTTGGAATTTGCCCATCCGGGCCAGGCATCCGCCCTTTACCTTGCCGAGTATATTCATGCCATGGTTCTTGAGGCTGCAGCCAAAAGGGGTAAAAAAGCCGATCCTGAAAAATCTGAAAGAATCAAAGCCCTGGGCGTCATGGACATTATGTCCCAATACCTTTGCCCTTCATGTGGTTCAGACGTGTTCAGATATTTTATTGATCAGCATTCCCCCTCAATTCCCGACCGGCTGAAAAAGGGGTTTTTACCCTTGCTGGGTCAGATCCAGAGCCTGCACCATGAATTCAGGATTACCCTGAACCTGGACCGGCTTGAGCCCGAAGATGTGCTTGAACTACTCTATGAATCAAGGGGATTGATTACCCGGATCGAGATTTTGAATTTAAAGGATTTTAATGACCAGAAGATTAAAAAGATTACTGGGGTTAATGAACTTCAAAAAAGCATCAACGAGGGCAGTCTGCTCAAACTCAAACAGGTGGTCAGGGAAATTATCCGCAGGGCCCAAGACTCAGGCCGGGCAAGTGGGGAACGGATGGAAAGATTCATGGAGATCCTCCATGATATTGACGGGCTGAGGTCCATGTATTCCATTCATCCCTTGAAATCCAGAATCGGGAGTCATTCCATTGGAAAACCCCACCGGGCATTTGGGATGGGGTTCGGCGTCCTGGAAACCTTGGGGCCGAGAGCCGGGGCAAAGGTGGCGGCCCAGGCCTCTACCCGGCTGGTGCTGCCGGTAAAAGCCCGGGTCTTGAAACAGATCACCACCGTTCATGTCAACGGCCGCCTGGCCCGGTATCTTCCCGGATTTTATCCTCTTTTTTTAAAGGAAAAACAGGATTGGGCCTTTGAGTCCTACTCGTTGAATATGGAAGAAAAGGGCAATATTGTCACCCTGGGTCAGTGATGTTCGGTTAGGTTTTTGCTTGCTCAATAATTTTTTGATCTTTGACAATATTGTCCCTGTTTGAACTATGAGAGCCCTGCTCCTCGCAGCCAAACAGGTCATTTAGAATGGCGGTTCGCAGCTGCCGAACTCTTTTGATCGTGACCTTTTCATTAAACTGTTTTTGGCAATGGATTGCCAGTAACAGGTAAGTGATAAGGCCGCCAAGAATCTGAACCATAAGGCCGTATTCACTGCGGGCAATGAGATGATATACCTTCAGATGTTCTTTCCACCATTTGAAAAAATCCTCAATGGTCCACCGGAGTTTATAAATTGTTGCTATTTGTTCCGCTGTTAAATCATGCCTGTCAGTTGCCACATAGTATTTGACGCCAGCAATTTTATAGCCAACAACC
Organism: Desulfobacter sp.; assembly: GCA_028768545.1. Classification (NCBI taxonomy): domain Bacteria; kingdom Pseudomonadati; phylum Thermodesulfobacteriota; class Desulfobacteria; order Desulfobacterales; family Desulfobacteraceae; genus Desulfobacter; species Desulfobacter sp. The sequence goes on along the minus strand of CP054838.1, from coordinate 926,975 downwards.
CGAACAGGCCTTTTCGTCTGGTTTTGATTCGGAGTACCAAGTTTAACCAGTGCATCATAAAAAATGTAGCTGTCGGAAGGGGTCTCGTGGTTATCAATAATTGTTCTTGTTGTCCTGGTTTTTATACGGCAGACAAAATGTTTGCCTTGCTCCTGAAGCAGGTCAAATTCTTTATGGGATTGATATCCACGATCCATAACACCTGTTTGCCCCTTGGAAAGTATTTTGGGAACAAAAGTGCGTTCAGCGCCGTTGCCTTCAGTCAAAAAGATTTTGTTTGGGATTCCGTGATTAATGTCAAATCCGCAATGTACTTTGGCTTTTTTACTTCCTTTTCTGTAGTTCGCCCAGTGCATTGAAAGGACTGCATTTATGAGACTACCGTCAATGGAAACCAACTCTCCTAACTCGGCGTGTTCACCCGGATGACACTCAAGAGCCTGTTTATAAAGATCCTCAAAGATAAATTGCAGTTGTTCGAGTCCCCTGTGATTGATGGCTTCACAGAAACTACTACGGCTGATACCACCGTCTGGCGCAATATTTTCTTTAGCAAAAACATTCTCCTTGAGATCCTGAATTAAATGTCGGGCAGACTTGTGCTCCTGAAGATGGAAATAAACCAAAGCATTTATCTGGTCTTCGAATGTCATTTTTAAAGGGCGGTCTCCTCGAGATTGTAATTCCGGTGCTTTTGAAAGTGACTTTATCAGAGGGCACCTGAAATTGTCAAAGTTCAGGGACCGTAGTTGTTTTTTAGGGACTGAGATGTGCGTCATTTGAGCTCCTTGAGTTAAATTTTCAAGGCGCACAAAAATTTTTACGCACATTTGTCAACACAAAACAGACTGTTTTTTCAATGATTTTAGATGCTTTTTATATGCAACAACCTAACCGGACACTACTGACCCTGGGTAAAATTTTTAACCCAGACCAAACCAGAGGTGAAAATCCCCAGGCCCATCCTAAAAAAGCAGTCCATGAAAAATCATGGAACAATCTCAATTCCAAGGTGAAAAATTTTTTAAAATGTGTTCTGGGTTTTATTCCGGCATTTTTATGCTTTGCCCTGACCAAGGAGTGGTGGGTTTTGGCCTGGTTTGGGGCCTTTATCTGGTTCGGGATTACCGGCGTCAGAAATGTGCTTCAGTCGTTCCTCGGGGGGGGTGGGCTTTAAGCGCTCCTCCCAGGTGAGGTGGAATGACCATCTGAGCTGGGACAGGCTTGCCGATTCCCTTTTATTCACCGGGTTTTCAGTGCCGCTCTTGGATTATCTTATGAAAACCCTGGTTCTGGACCAATGGTGTGGCATCAATGTCAAATCCAGCCCCTTGGCCCTCTATTCATTCATGGCCCTGGCCAACGGCATTTATCTTTTAACCCACAATATTTTCAGGGGACTGCCCAGGGGAACGGGCACGGGTAATTTTTTTCGCAGTATTTTATCCATTCCCATTGCCCTGGTGTTCAATACCCTGATCGGCCTTGGGCTGGGCTTTTTCCAGGTGCCCGGGATAGATGATATTCTCCAAAAATGGGCTGCCATTATTTCCAAGGCTGCCTCTGACACCATGGCCGGGGTGATCGAAGGGCTTGCAGACAGGTTTCACAATATGCGGCTCAGGCAAAGGGAGATCAAACAAAAATTTTCAGATCTGTTTGCCATTTATTCCAAACTGGCCCTTTTATTTCCTGAAACAGAGGAGCTTTCCATCCTGGAAAATCCCGAGGCCCTGTTTCACAGTAAAAATTCAGAGGTCAGGGACTTGACCATTATGATTGTGATCAATTGTCTTGACCTCTTGTATTTTTTTATGTTCCTGCCCCGGGCACGGCAGGTCATGGCGGATATGGTGATGCATCTTTCCTTTGAAGAAACGCATATTTTTTCTTTGTCCCAGAACCTTTTGACCCAGGAGCAGCATATCAGCCGCCTGTTTGTGGACGGCATCCTTGGGAGAAATTTTTCCCGGACCCTTTCTTTTTATCTGACTTCACACACCGTATATCTGTCTGCCCTGGCCGAGGATATGAATCCCAAGAAAAAAGGATGATGCCCATGCCAAATGCAAAAACTATTATTCATCCCCGAAATTTTGACGGGGTGCTTTTTGACCTCGACGGTGTGGTGACAAAAACCGCATCTGTCCACGGGGCTGCATGGAAATTGATGTTTGATGGGGTTTTAAAAAAGATGGCCGGCAGTCAGGCGTTTGTTCCCTTTGACCTGGAAACGGACTACCCCTTGTACGTGGATGGAAAACCCAGGATCAAGGGAATTGAAGATTTTTTGGCCTCCAGGAATATTGTGCTTGACCCGGCAAGGGATGATGATCGAAACATCGGCCATACCCTGGAAGATTTGGGCAGGAGAAAAAACAAGCTGTTTTTAGACCTGTTGGAAAAACAGGGGGTAAAGGTATACCCGTCCACCCTTGATCTGGTGGATGAGTTGAAAAAAAACGGGTTTAAAACAGGGGTGGTCAGTTCAAGTGAAAATTGTGTTCAAATTTTGAAATCGGCTAAAATTGAGACCCTGTTCGATGTCCGGGTGGACGGGGTTGTGGCCCAAAAGATGGGCCTTTTGGGCAAACCCTCTCCCCAGACCTTTCTTGAAGCGGCCCGGCAGTTGGGGGTGGAAAAAGAAAGGAATGTTCAGAATTCTGTGTCACGGTTTCGGTTCCCGGATCTGCCTCAGCGCCAGCGGAAGTAAAAGTCAGGTCCGAGAATGGGCCTTCAATCAGCCACGTCGGAGGAGTTGACTTTTGCTGGAGTGGAGTTCCTGGAACCATCTTTTCCATCTGTAAATAAATCCCTATCAAATTCCCAGCTCTTTATCCAGCCGGCCTTCAAAGAAAATTGCTAACTGGGAAATTGTCAGTGACCAATTTTGAATCGGCATTGTCCATTTTTTACTGGCGTTCTGGATCCCCATGTAAAGCAGCTTTAACAGGCTGTCCTGGTTCGGGAATGATCCCTTTGTTTTGGTCAGTTTTCGAAACTGTCGATGCACAGCCTCAATGGTATTTGTGGTGTATATTATCCGTCGAATCTCTTCTGGATATTTAAAGAAATGACTGAGGCGTTCCCAGTTGTTCCGCCAGGATTTTATCACAATCGGGTATTTGTCATTCCATTTATTTTCCAAGATATCCAGTTCTTCTTCGGCCAGATCCTTATTGACCGCTTTATAAACACGTTTTAGATCTGCCATAAATTCTTTTTTATTTTTGGAACCAACGTATTTCAATGAATTTCGGATCTGGTGGACTACGCAGAGTTGAACTTCTGTGTCCGGGAATATGGTCTCAATGGCCTCGGGAAAACCTTTTAGACCATCAACACAGGCAATCAGGATATCTTTTACCCCTCGGTTTGAAAGGTCTGTTAACACCTGCAGCCAGAAGTTCGCACCCTCATTCTCGGATATGTACAGCCCAAGAACCTCTTTGCGGCCCTCGATATTCACCCCAAGAATTGTGTAAACGGCTTTGCTGCCGACCTTTCCGTTTTCTCGTACTTTATAATGTATGGCATCAAGCCATACGATTGGGTACACATTTTCCAACGGCCTGGCCTGCCATTCTTTGACGGTATGGATGATTTTATCGGTAATGGTGCTCAGAGTGGCATTTGAAATCTCAAGTCCATAGATTTCCTGTAAATGGGAAGCCATATCATTATAACTCATGCCCAGGCCGTAAAGGGCTATTATCTTTCTTTCAATTTCATCGCTGAGCGTTGTCTGATGTTTTTTGACGATCTGTGGAGAGAAGGTTCCGGCCCTGTCACGCGGGGTTTTTAGCTCAAATTTACCATCCAGGGATTTAATGGTCTTTTTGCTTTTTCCATTACGGCGGTTGGCAGAAACTTCCTGCCCGAGATGGGACTCCAACTCTCCTTCAAGAGCAGCTTCAGCAAGATTTTTGATTAATGATGTAAGGACGCCGCCCTTACCTGTGAAGGGTTTACCTTCCTGGATGCCTTTAAGGGCTTTTTGAAAATCAAATTCGGTGTTTTCTTCGGTCATGTCAGTTCTCCTTATTTAGCTGAGTATATCAGCTTTCATTCAACTGACACAGAATTTTGAACGCCCTTAAAAAGAACGGTGCGTGGTGGTGGAGGATGCCCTTTCCGGGGTAGAAGCAGGTCAACAGGGCGGGTTCGGCCTGGTCATCGGGGTGGACCGGAACAACAGGGCCGGGCAATTGAGAGCCCGCGGCGCCCATGTGGTGGTCAAGGATCTGTCACAGGTGAGTGCGGGGCGCTGGTCAGGCCAGGATTCCGGTTGGGAACATGTGTATACGGGATTTGACCCTGAAGACGAGGGAAAAAGAGAAACCCTCTGCGCCATGGGCAACGGCTATTTTGTGACCCGGGGAACGGCGCTCGAAGCGATCGCAGACGAGGTTCATTATCCCGGCACCTATTTGGCCGGATGCTATAACCGGCTGAAAACCAATATTCAGGGGAGAATTGTTGAAAATGAGGACCTGGTGAATATTCCCAATTGGAGATGCCTGAATTTTCGTATTGGAAAAGACCCCTGGTTTTCCCTCAAAGATGTCACCTTGATTTTTTATAGACAGTCTTTGGACATGAAAAAAGGAATATTGAACCGGGATCTGAGTTTCAGGGATGAAAGGGGAAGACTCACCCTTTTGTCCCAGATCTCCTTTGTCCACGGAGAGCAGATGCATCTGGCCGGGATGAAAATGGAGCTGACCCCTTTGAACTGGGGAGGGGAAGTTGTCATCTGTTCGGCCCTGGATGGCCGGGTGACCAACCGAGGGGTGGAACGTTACAAGGACTTGGAAAACCGTCACCTTGACCTTGTGGAGGCAAGGCATGTGGATGATCAAACCGTGGCCTTGAAAGTGAGGACGAGAAATTCGGGTATTGACATTGCTCTTGGGGCCTATACCCATGTATTTGTGGGCAGTAAACGGGTCAAGGTTGAGCCTTTGCCGGTGAATAAACCCTACGGGTATATTGGTAAATACTTTCGGGTAAAGGTGGGAAGATCAGACCGTCTTGTGGTTGAAAAACAAGTGTCCGTATACACCTCAAAGGACAGCGGCATTTATGAATGCCTGTGGGAAGCCCAGGCTGCGGTGTCAACGTTTAAAACAAAATTTACAACCCTGCTCAATTCCCATGTCACGGCCTGGTCCTTGTTATGGCGGGAGTTTGACTTTAATATTTCCCTGGACAATGCCAGGCTTGAGCAGTCCACCGGGAAAATTACCCGGCTTTATATGTTTCATCTGCTCCAGAGTTCTTCTTTTCACTCTTTGGATATTGATGTGGGTATGCTGGCCAGGGGATGGCACGGAGAGGGATACCGGGGCCATGTATCCCTGGCAGAGCGGAAGCAGCGGGCGTGAGGAGACTCAGCTTGTGCATTTAAATCCTGAATCCGGCCGGTGGATTGAGGATAATACCCGCCTTCAGCACCATGTGAACAATGCCATTGTCTATAATATCTGGCAATATTTTCAGACCACCCAGGACATCCAGTTCCTCTGCTTTTACGGGGGGGAAATTATCATTGAAATCGCAAGGTTCTGGGCCAGCAAGGCCAGCTATGACCCCTGCCTTGACCGGTATGAAATTTTTGGCATCATGGGACCGGATGAATACCATGACGGCTATCCAGGGGCTACCTCTCCAGGGATCAACAACAATGCCTACACCAATATCATGGTCATGTTTGTCATGAATCAGGCCCTGAATATTACCCATGTCCTGCCTCGGCAGGACTGGGAAGCTTTGCGCAGAAAACTGAAAATTAAAGACAAAGAGCTTGCCCGCTGGAAGCACATGAGCCGGCGGATGAAGCTGATTTTCCACGAGGATGGGGTCCTGAGCCAGTTTGAAGGATATGAAACCCTCAAGGAGTTTGACTGGGAGGGGTATCGCCAGAAATACGGTAATATCCGCAGGCTGGACAGGATACTTGAAAAAGAGGGGGATACCCCAAACCGGTATAAGCTGAGCAAACAGCCGGATGTGCTCATGCTTTTTTACCTGTTCAGTGCTGAAACCTTAAAAAAGATGTTCAAGCAGCTGGACTACGGGTTTGACAATGATTTTATCCGGAAAAACATTAATTATTATTTAAAAAGGACCACCAACGGGTCTTCCCTGGCTCTGGTGATCCACGCCTGGATTGAGGCCCGCCAGGACAGGGAACGGTCTTGGTCCCTTTTCAGCCAGGCACTTGAAACCGACATGTTTCAGGATCATACCGGCAGCATCCGTGAAGGCATCCATCTGGCAGCCATGGCCGGGTGCATTGATATTCTCCAGAGGGGCTATGCCGGCCTGGAAATTCGCAGCGATATTCTGATTTTAAATCCACTTCTTCCCAACCGGGTTAAAAAGGTCCAGTTTCATCTTCGGTACAGAAAACACTGGCTTGATCTGGAAATTACCCAGAGCCGGATCATTGTGAAAAGCCTTACAAACAGGGCGATCCCGTTTACAATGATGGTCAAAGACGAGATTATAAAGTTATATCCCGGCAATATGGCGGTGGTGGATATCTGAGATTTGTTCTGCCAGGCTAAAAAAAGAAGGAGGTGCACCATGCTCGAATATTATTCTGAAAAAAGCCGTATCATCATCGTGTCCAACCGGCTTCCCCTGGTCATTCGAAAGGATGAGCATGGGAAAATTATTTTTGAAAAAGGCGCGGGCGGGCTGGTCACGGCAATGGCTCCGGTGCTTGAACAAAAACAAGGGACCTGGGTGGGATGGCCTGGGTATACCCTGGAAAAAGGTGCCAAAGACCATGCGGTTACGGCCCTTGAATCAAACTCCGCCGGATATGACATAAGGCCTGTCCCCCTGGATGCCAGCGAGATTAAAAATTACTATGAGGGCTTTTCCAACTCTGTTTTATGGCCGCTTTTCCACGGATTTACAGGGCCCTGCCTGTTCCGGCCTGAATACTGGGATGCCTACCGGCAGGTGAATGAAAAATTTGCCCAAATCGTTTCGGATAATATCCAGGACAATGATTTGATCTGGGTCCATGATTATCAGCTGCTGCTTTTAGGTCAGCTGCTGGGCAAAACCGTTAAAAAAAACCGGATCGGCTTTTTTCTTCACATTCCCTTTCCGTCGGTGGAAATTTTTTCCAGGTGCCCCTGGCGGTATGAACTCCTGTCAGCCATGCTTGAATACGATCTTGTGGGCTTTCACACCATCCAGCATAAACGCAATTTCATCGGGTGCATCAATAAATTGATCCAGGAGGTCAATATAGACGCCAGGGCCGCCTTTGACCAGACCATTACCGAGTTTAAAATCAAGAATCGGGTCAAACGTATCGGTGTGTTTCCCATCAGCATTGACTATGATGAATTCTTATTTGCCGCCAGGGATAAACGGGTGAAGCAGCGGTCCGTGGCCATCCGGAACAATGCCCCTGATGCCAAAATTATTCTCGGGGTTGACCGCCTGGATTATACCAAGGGAATTCCTGAAAAGCTGAGGGCCTTTAAACGGTTTTTAACCCGGTTTCCCGAGTTTCATAAAAAAGCCTGCTTTATTCAGGTGGTGGTGCCCAGCCGGAGGGGGATTTTAGCCTATAAAGATCTGAAACTTGAGATCGAGCAATTGGTGGGAGAGATCAACGGGGTGTTCAATACCCATGACTGGCTGCCCATCCGGTACATGTTCAGGTCATTGGACCGGAAGGAGCTTGTTGCCTTGTACCGCGCCAGTGACATTGCCTTTGTCACCCCGTTAAAGGACGGGATGAATCTGGTTGCCAAGGAGTATTGTACCTGCAATGTCGATGAAACCGGTGTCTTGATTTTAAGTGAGTTTGCAGGGGCTGCCCAGCAGTTTTATACGGATGCCCTTCTGGTCAATCCCCATGATACCGACAAAACCGCAGATGCCATACTCAGGGCCTTTGAGATGTCTGACCGGGAAAAAGCCGCTCGTATGCACAACCTGAGAGAAGATGTCAGAACCCGGGATGTGATGTGGTGGCTGAATTCCTTTGTTACGGCTGCCGTGAGAAAAGAGTTAAAAGGATTTTCTGAGCCGGATGAATATTTTCCCCGCAAGCCGGAAAATAGGGGGGGGGACCGGGAGCGGGTTAATGCCCGGAATGTTTAAAATATTCCATGACAAAGCGGATGTGCTCTTCCATGGCCGCCCGGGCCTGGGAAGAACTCCGGGCCTTGATGGCCGTCAATATATTTTTGTGCTGGTTGAAAATGATTTGGGTATTGTCCGGTTCTTTGTAGAGGCTGGCCAGATTTTCACCAATATTATGGGAAAGGTAATCGTAGAAGTTGCGCATGATCAGGATATGCAAAGGGTTTTTTGCCGCATAGGCAATGGCCATGTGAAATCCTGTGTCTGCCTCTGTGCCCAGCCGTCCTGAATTGACCTCGGTCTCCATTTCCCCAATGCTCTGGTCCAGGGCCGTAATATCGGTTTCATCGGCCCTTTGGGCTGCCAGAAATGCGGCATTGCACTCAAGTCCCATGCGGACCTCCAGCAGGTCGTTCAAAGAGGCCTCCTGGGTTTCCATGGCTTTGACAAGGGGGTTTTGGGTGTCGTCAATGGATTTAACAAAGGTGCCCTGGCCCTGTTTCTGGACAATCAGCCCCATGGCGGCCAGTCGCTGAATGGCATCCCGGATCGTGGTCCGGCTGACATCCATGGCTTGGGCCAGGTCCCGTTCGGGCATGAGCTTTTCTCCGGGTTTGAGGGTGCCCCGGTAAATCAGCTCCCTGACCTGGTCAAAGACCTGGTCTGAAATCCGTTTGGGTTTTATGGGTTTTATGGGCAAAGGCATTGGTCTTTTATAATTTTTCCGGTGCAAGTTTGGCATTTAACTTTAAAATTGACAGTATTAAACATTCAATTATCGATATCAAGGTTTTTTCTTGTTCAGCGCCTGGGAGTAGAGTTCAATGGGATGACAGACCCTGACCTCGGCCTTGTGTTTTGCCAGCATGTCCGAGATTTGCATCATGCAGGCAGGGCAGCCTGTGGCAAGGGTGGTGCAGTTCGTATCAACGATATTCTCCTGTTTGAGCTTGCCGATGGCAGCTGAAAGATCATAGTGGTATACATTAAAGCTGCCTCCCATGCCGCAGCATTTATCCGATCCGTTCATCTCCACAAGGGTGTGGCCTGCTGCCTTGATCAGCGTTCTGGGCTGGGATGCCACGCCCAGGGATTTTTTCAGATGGCAGGGATCATGATAGGTAACGACCTCTCCGGTGGGGTTCAAATGGGGTTTTGAGAAAACATCAGGCGCCACCCGGTCCACGAGAAACTGGGTGATGTCCATGGTTTTGGCGGCCAGGTCGTCCAGTCTTTTTTTGATCCCTGAATCCGGATTTTTGTATATCGCGGGCCATAATTTTTTAATGGTGGATGTGCAGGTGGCACAGGCCGTGACCAAGATATTAAAATTTTCTTTTTCAAACAGGGCAAGATGGTGGTCCACAAGCCGTGTAAAGGTATCCCTGTCCCCCGAGGCCAGAGCTGGAATTCCGCAGCATCCCTGGCCGGACGGGATGGTAATCCCCACCCCATGGTGATCGAGAACCTGAATCACGGACCGGGCAATGTTGGGAAAGACCTTGTCAATGAGGCAGCCGGTAAATAGGGCTGCCCTGATCTGTTTTTCCTTTGTTTTCAGACCCTGGTTCGGGAGTTCTTTGTGAAAGGGGGTGTCAGCCAGGGGCAGAAAATGCCGATGGGCCAGAAGGGGGGATACCAGCCGGGCACAGGAGGTCCCCTGGGCATTGGCGTCTGATTTGGTAAACAGTCCCTGGAATTTACCTGCCCATTCCACCAGGGTGTCAAACCTGCCCGGGTGGGCCAGCATTTTTTTGAATATCAGTTTTTTGGCCGGGGACAGCCCCCTGTACTCGGTTAAAATGGCCCGGGCCTTGATGAAAATTTCCAGGACATTCACCCCTGAGGGGCAGTTTGCAGCGCAGGACCCGCAGAGAAGACACTGATTCAGGCGCTGGTCTACCCCGTCGGGATCGGAAAAAACATTTTCCATAAGCCCTGTGAGCAGGGCCAGCTTTCCCCTTGCCACATCCGCTTCTTTGCGGGTTTGTTCAAACAGGGGGCAGACCGACTGACACATACCGCACCTGATACAGGTCACCAATTGTTCTTCAAGTTCTTTAACTGAATTTGCCAGTTCACTCATATTTGCCATAATATTTATACCTAAATCTGAGAAGATTATTTTTTTATGCCACGTTTTTAATCTGACACACCCGTGATTTTTCCCGGGTTGAGTATGTTGTTCGGGTCCAGGGCAGATCTTAGTTTTCTGGAAAAAAGAATGGAAGAGTATCCAGATTCTTTTTCCAGGAACGGGGCCTTGGCAATGCCTGTGCCGTGCTCCCCGGACAGGGTGCCCCCAAGGGCCAGGGCGTTATCGAAAATTTCTTCAATGGCGGCTTCCACCCTTGAAAATTCCTCTGTATTCCGCTTGTCCGTAAGAATGGTGGGGTGAAGGTTCCCATCCCCTGCATGGCCGAATGTGCCGATATCAATTTTGTACTTGGATGCAATCGTTTGGAGAGATCTTACCATCTCCGGGATTTTACTTCGGGGCACGGTGGCGTCCTCGAGCACCAGGGTGGGTTTGAGTTTGGCCAAGGCTGACAGTGCAGACCGTCTGGCCGCCCAGATTTTATCACGCTGGGCATCGGTCCGGGCCACATCAATACTTTTGGCTCCCTGTTTTTTACACAGGATTTCCACTTTTTCCCCTTCTTCTTCAACCACGGCCGGGTGACCGTCCACTTCAATGAGGAGCAGGGCAGCCGCATCCACGGGAAGGCCTGCCCTGGAAAAATCTTCAACCGCCCGGATGGTAAAATTGTCCAGGATTTCAAGGGTGGCCGGAACGATCCTGGCCGCAATGATGGCCGCCACGGTTTCAGATGCCTTTTCAATGGTGTCATAAACCGCCACCATTGATTTTCTGGCCCTGGGCAGGGGGATGAGTTTTAAAACGATTTCATTCAGCACCCCGAGCGTGCCTTCTGAACCCACCATCAGCCCTGTTAAATTATACCCGGTTGCACACTTCACCGTTCTTGATCCTGTTTTCACATAGTTGCCCTGGGCATCAAAGAATTTTAACCCCATGACATAATCTTTGGTTACCCCGTATTTAAGCCCCCGCAGTCCGCCTGCATTTTCCGCCACATTTCCCCCCAAGGTGGACACGGCCTGGGAGCCGGGGTCCGGAGGGTAGAAAAGTCCTTTTGCCTCCACCGCCGCTGCAAGGTCTGCCGTGACCACCCCGGGCTGGACCACAGCATACATATCTGTTTCATTGATGTCTATGATCTTGTTCAGCCGTCCTGTGAGCATGACAATGCCGGATCGTTCCGGAATGGTGCCCCCGGATAGATTGGTCCCGGATCCCCGGACCGTTAAGGGGATCTTATTTTCATGGCAGACAAGAACAATTTGGCCGATTTCTTCTGTGTTGGCCGGTATGACAACGGCTCCGGGCATCTGGGCATCAAGAACCGTTGCATCATAGGAATAGGTGAGCATGTCCTCTTTTTCTGTCATAACATTTTGCGGGCCAAGCACTTCTCTTAATTTGTTGATGATGGGTTGACTGATCATGTTTTTGTCCTTTTTAATATTGGTATTACCAATTGCAAAACCAATGGGGTCTATTGTTTTTCGGTACAACCTATCATGGTCTTACCTTTCCTGGCTGGGTACAGTACTGACCATTAAAACCAATTGAAATTATAGGATAAACTTTTATATATCAAAAGCCGTACAAAAAAACAAACCGAATATTATTTTTTTCTTGACAAATAATATTCCAGGCTTTTAATATTGGTCATACCAAAGTGATTGATTGTATTTTTTTTTGTTTTCTGAAAATTGGTTTGCTGGAATTCTTTGGCAAGGATCCGGGAAAGGAGGCTGCAGGGTTAGACGCGCAACAGGTTTATAAAGATGGATACACCATAATTTAACGGTTTACCTTGAGGCAATTTTAAGATGGAGGAAAAGATGAAAAAAGGATTGACGATTCTGGCAGCCTGCCTGATGGCATTTGTTTTTATCTGCGGCAATGCCCATGCCGGCAAACGTGAGAAATTCGGAGAAGACCCCCGCCATAAATCAGCAAAACGGGTAAGCTTTAAGACCTCTGATGAAAAGATCCGATGGAAAATGGTCATGCCCTGGTCCAAGGGACTGCTCTTTTACGATATCGCCGTCCATTTTGCCGACTCTGTCCGCCTGGCATCTGCCGGCCGCCTGGATATCAAGCCCTTTTCCGCCGGAGAACTGGTTCCGGCCAACCAGACCTTTGATTCCGTGTCCATGGGGTCTGCCCAGCTGGCCCACGGCTCTCCTTTGTACTGGAAGGGAAAAAACGAGGCCTTTGTCGCCTATGGTTCAGTCCCCTTTGGCCTGGATGCAGAAGGGTATAATATCTGGCTTTATGAACGGGGCGGTCTTGAGATGCTTCAAGAACTCTATGCCCAGCATGGCCTCTATGCACTGCCCGCAGGGCAGACCGGCCAGGAAATGGGCTTGTTTTCCAATAAAAAAGCCGTGAAAATGGAAGATTTCAAAGGCATGCGCATCAGGACCCCGGGCTGGTACATGGATATCATGAACACCCTGGGTGCATCGGTCTCTCCCCTTCCCGGAGGCGAGGTCTACCTGGCCCTTGAGCGGGGCGTTATTGATGCGGCGGAATATTCCACCCCTGCCATTAATTATCCCATGGGGTTTGATGAGATTACCAAATACGCCATCCAGCCGGGGGTTCATCAGCCCGCCTTTCAATGTGATGTGATTTTCAACCAAAAAGCCTGGAACGCGCTTCCCCAGGATCTTAAATGGATTGTCCAGATTTGTGCCAAGGAAACCCAGCTTTGGAGCTACAACTGGATCAACGGCCTGAATGCAAAAGCCATCCGTCTGTTCAAGGAAAAGGTAGAGTTTGTCACCATGGACAAGGCCACCCGGATTGAGTTTAGAAAAATTACCAAACAATACCTGGATTCGGTCAAGGCCAAATATCCTGACGTGAAAAAGGCCCTGGATTCACAGGAGGCCTTTATCAAGGATTACGCAGACTGGAGAGAGGCAAGGGGCGGGGTCGCCCCCTGGCCCTATGAGACCTATGTGGGCGGAAAAACCCACGAATAACAGGCAGTTTGCCCAGGCAGGCCTGGAGTTCAGGCCCGCCTGGCTTTAACGGCCTGCACGGCCCGGCAGCCTTTAACATAAACCATCCCGGTATAACACAGGCTGCCGGGCCGCCATTTAAATTTTGACTAACTTAAAGAATTAAATTTCCGATAAAGGACATACCCATGTTGGAAACCCTGTCAAACCGCTTGGAACGCATGATCAAAAAAGAGGGAGACCTCACCTCCCTGCTCATCTATCCCCTGCTCATTGTGGTGGTATATGAGGTGTTTATGCGTTATGCGTTTAACGCCCCCACCACCTGGGGATTTGAGGCTACTACCTTTTTATACGGTCTTCATTACATGTTCGGGCTGGCCTATACCGATGCATATGACGGCCATGTCAAGGTTGATATTTTTACGGCACTTGCCCCTGAAAAGATCCAGATTTTTTTGAGGATTTTGACCAACCTGGTTTTTTTCATGCCGGTCTTTTTGTGCATGACCTTCTGGTCGGTCAAGTATGCATATGTCTCCTTTTCCGGCCTAGAAGTGAATCCCACCTCCTGGGCCCCGCCCATCTGGCCCCTGAAGATCCTCATGGCCCTTTGCTTTGCCCTTCTGCTCATCCAGGGCATCGCGAATTTGTTTAAAGATATCAATGCGTTTAAAAATTAAGGAAATTTTCCATGAGTCTTGAATTCATGACTGTGGCCATGTTTGCCACCCTTATCCTGGCCATTATTTTTGGCCACCCTCTGGCCTATACCCTGGTAGCAGTGGCCACCCTGTTCGGCCTTATCGATAATGGATTTTCCCTTCCCATGCTCTTTGACATGTTTGTCAACAATGCCTGGGGACTGATGAATAATTATACCCTGGTGGCGATTCCTCTGTTTATTCTCATGGCACAGTTGCTGGACCGGTCCAAGGTCTCGGATGCGTTGTTTGAATCTTTGTACGTGGTGCTGGGAGGGATTAAAGGCGGACTCGGCCTGGCTGTTGTGGTGGTCTGCACGGTATTTGCCGCCACCACCGGGATTATCGGGGCATCGGTTGTGGCCATGGGGCTTCTGGCAACCCCTGCCCTGATCAACAAAGGATACCAAAAAGAGCTGACCGCGGGTATCATCTGTGCATCGGGCACCCTGGGAATCCTGATTCCCCCCTCGATCATGATGGTGGTTTACGGCGGGCTCACCGGTATGAAGGAAACCTCGGTGGGAAATCTTTTTGCCGGTGCGATTTTGCCGGGTCTGGTCCTGGCAGGGCTTTATTTTACCTATATTTTTATCCGGTGCAACTTCAACCCAACCCTGGGTCCTCCCATTTCAAAGCAGGAGGCTGCAGTCTATACCCCTGCCCAGAAATGGTCCATGACCCTTAAATCTTTAGTGCCGCCTCTGGCATTGATTCTGGCGGTTATGGGCACTATCCTGGCAGGGGTGGCAACGCCCACGGAAGCGGCCGGGCTCGGTGCGTTGGGCTCCATTATTCTGGCGTTCTGCAATAAAAAACTGACCCTTACCGTGCTCAAGGAATCTGCCTATGCCACCCTCAGGACCACCGCCATGGTCATGATGCTTTTTATCGGCGGAAAATTTTTTTCCACGGTATTTTTGAGCATGGGCGGGGGGGATGTGGTGGCGGACCTGCTCATCGGATCGGGCATGAACCGCTGGTTTATCCTGGCCGTGATGATGGCCATTGTTTTTCTCATGGGTATGTTCATTGACTGGGCTGCCATTCTTTTGGTTACCGTGCCCATTTTCATGCCCATTGCCATGGAGCTTGGGTTTAATCCCCTCTGGTTTTCCATACTCATGTGTGTGAATCTTCAAACCTCTTTTCTGACCCCGCCCTTTGGGTATGCCCTGTTTTATTTCAAAGGGGTGGCCCCTGAAGGCTATACCATGATGCATATTTATAAGGGAATTCTTCCCTTTGTTTTTCTCCAGGTGGTCAGTATCGGGCTGCTCTGCCTTTTCCCCGGTCTTGTGACCTGGCTGCCCGCCATATTTTTCGGGTCATAGGAAAAAAAATATGATAAATTAGGTCCCAATTAAACACTCTTGTCCGAAAGGGTCTTTGCCCTTTCGGACGCAGAACAGGGCAGATGAAAATGAGGGACCTGATCAAACTTTTTAAAGAAAATGCCGGCCAGGTCGGGACCTGTGTCTATCAGGCGGATTGCCTTGATCAAGGATTTGAAAAAGCTGTGGAGATCTGTCTGGCCAAACCCCTGCTAGTCCCTCTCATGGATATACCGGGTGATCTGGATCCCGGAACCACTAAAATTTTGGCTGCACCCAACCTGGATGAGCCCAGCTTTCATCTTCTGGAAACAAAATGCCGCGCTCACCCTGGCATTGTTCTGATCAAAGAGGGCCTTGGTAACTATCCTTGGGGCATTGATATGGGGATTACCCTCATGGATTTTGGTATTGCCAGCACCGGCACCCTGGTCTTGAACTCCAATAAAGAAGAGACACGGCTTTCCACCATGCTTCCTGAAGTCCACCTGGCCATTCTCCACACTTCAAAAATCCGGTCCACCGCCCTTGAAATGGCCGGAGAACTCAATGAATTGGTAAGCGGTTCAGGTTCCTATACCGCCTTTATCACCGGGGCCAGCAGGACAGCCGATATCGAACGGGTGCTTGCCGTTGGGGTTCATGGGCCTTTGGAACGTCACATTATTCTGGTGGAAGATTAGCCATGCACAAAAAAGAAAAGATGAACACCTACAAGGCCCGCCTGGATAACGCACTTTCAAATACCTTTCTCCGCCAGGCCATGGATGCTTTTGCCCTTGGCTATAAATCGTCCCGAAAAAAAGCCTTTGCCGGCATGGATAAAGAGCAGATGATCTGTGATGTGGCTGAAATCAAGGCCCATGCCCTGGCCGAAAATACTCAATTGCTGGAGACATTTTCTGCCAAGGCCAGGGCGCTGGGTATTCATGTTCATCCGGCTGCCACAGGACGAGAGGCCAATCAATTAATTGCACAGATTGCAAAAGATACCGGGTCCCGCCATATTGTTAAATCCAAATCCATGACCGCAGAAGAGATTCAACTCAATCCCTGGCTGGAAAGCCAGGGGCTTGAGGTCACGGAAACCGATCTTGGGGAATGGATCGTCCAGCTGAGAAAAGAGGGGCCGTCTCACATGGTTCTGCCGGCCATCCATTTGTCAAAACTTCAGGTGGCAGATCTTTTTTCCAAGGTCACTGGAAAAGAACAAGCACCTCAGATCCAGGATCTGGTCAAGGTGGCCAGAAAAGAGCTCAGACAAAAATTTGTTAAAGCAGACATGGGCATTACCGGGGCCAATTATCTGATTGCAGAAACAGGATCTGTCGGCTTTGTCACCAACGAGGGCAATGCCCGCCTGGTGACGACCCTGCCCCGGGTTCACGTGGTTCTGGCCGGGATAGAAAAGGTGCTGCCCACCCTTTATGAGGCCCTGGCTGTTAACCAGGTGTTGCCCCGGAATGCCACGGGCCAGGCCATTACCTCCTATGTCACCTGGATCACAGGGCCTTTGGAATCCAGGAGCGGTGACCGGAACGCCCCTTAGATGCACCTCATTTTCCTTGACAACGGCAGAACCCGGATTGCCCGGGATCCTGTGTTTGCTCCCATCCTTCAATGCGTGCGCTGCGGGGCCTGTGCCAATGTCTGTCCGGTTTACCGCATGGTGGGCGGACACGGCCTGGGCCATATTTATATCGGGGCCATGGGCCTTGTGACCACCTATTTTTTCCACGGCCGTGAAAATGCCAGAAACCTGGTTAAAAACTGCATCAACTGCGGGGCATGCCGGCAGGTCTGTGCAGCGGGCATTGATTTGCCCGCCCTGATCAAGGCGGTCCATGCAAGGATTCAGGATGAAGAGGGCCATCCCCTTAAAAGTTTGGTTCTGGCCAGGGTATTGAAAAACAGAACCCTTTTTCATTCCCTGCTGCGGACCGCCAGCCTGGCCCAGGCCCCTTGGACGACAAAAGAAAAAACAGGTGATTATCTGCGCCATTTGCCCATGGTTTTTTCTTCTGACCATAATTTCAGGCGGCTTCCGGCCATTGCAAAAGTCCCCTTCCGGGACCGGTTTGATGCACTTAACACACCGGTGGACCGGCCTGTTTGTAAAATCGCCCTGTTTTCAGGCTGTGTCCAGGATTTTGTATATCCTGAACAATTGGAGGCTGCCATGAAAGGGTTTGAACAGGCCGGGGTAAAGGTGATCTTTCCCATGGACCAGACCTGCTGCGGCCTGCCTGCCGTGAGCATGGGAGAGGTGGCAGCGGCCCGGGATGTGGCCATTCAAAACTGGGACGCTTTTCCGGAGGAAGAGGTGGATTATATTGTCACCCTCTGCGCTTCCTGCGCCTCCCATCTCAAGCACGGGGTGTTAAAATTATTCAAGGAAGATCTTTTGGACAGGGCCAAGGCATTTTCAAAAAAAGTTCTTTCCTACAGCCAGCTTCTGGTTCGTGTCCCGCACCTTTTGCCCCAAACCTGCCCGGGCAAAAAGATCGCCTTTCATTCCCCCTGTCATCTCTGCCGGGGCCTTGGGGAGAGACGCGCTCCACGGCAGGTGATTGAAGGTTCCGGCAATATTTATCTGCCCACCCAAGAAGAAGAGACCTGCTGCGGGTTCGGGGGCAGTTTTTCCCTTGATTTTCCCGGTGTGTCCAATGAAATCATGACCCGGAAGCTCGAGGATGTGGCCGCCGGCAATGCCGAGATTCTGGCCACGGAATGCCCGGGCTGTGTGATGCAGCTCCGGGGAGGGGCCATGAAACAGGGCCGGCAGATCAAGGTGCGCCATTTGTCTGAAATCCTCTATCCCGAGTCATCCCCGGGGCGGCATTAAAAAAAAGATTTTTAAAAAATATTGCCCCACCCGGCTGTGCCGGTGTTGCCGAGGGCCAATTAACCCCGCTGGTTTTGTAAACCAGGGTGTTGCTTTTTATTTTATATCCTCCTCTCTTTGGCATAATCCTTTATTCTATTCTTAAAATTTTATCATGATTTTATATACAAAGGCAGATCTCACTTTGGTCTCACAAAGCGCAAAAAAAGCAGAAAGATCTTTAACCGGCCCTGAAAATTTGCCTGTTGGTCAAGAGAGGATTTTATAAATGTCCATAATTTACTTGAAATTATAAAGATTTTCCGATATTCGAAGTGGGTTTTTTAATTTACTTTGGAGATAAAAATGAAAAAGATTTTAGTTTTATTGGCCTGCCTGTTTGCCCTGTCCTCGGTTTGTTATGCAGGGGATGGTTCCCTTGACCGCATAAAAGAGAGCAAAAAACTGGTGATCGGTCTGGATGACTCTTTCCCGCCCATGGGATATCGGGTTGCCGACGGCACCTTGGTGGGATTTGATGTGGATGCAGCCCAGGAAGTGGGCAAGCGCTTAGGTCTTGAAATTGTCTGGAAACCCACGGCCTGGTCCGGAGTGGTTCACTCCCTGAACTCAAAGATGTTTGACTGCATCTGGAACGGGATGACCATTACTCCGGAACGCCAGGAAAAGGTGGCCTTTACCAAACCCTATATCATGGACGGACAGATTGCCGTGGTCAGGTTTGCTGAAAAGCGTTTCAAAACCCATAAAGACCTGGGCAATACCATTATCGGCGCACAGAAGGATTCTTCAGCCATCAAGGCCATTGGGAAAATGGAGAATCAACCCAAAGAGGTCAAGGAATACGCAGACAATCCCAAGGCCCTTCTGGACCTTGAAGCAGGCCGTACAGACGCCGTGGTCATTGACAATGTGGCCGGCCGCCATGCCATTTCCAAACGGATCGGCAAGTTTAAAGCCCTTCCCGGAAATATCAGCAAAGAACCCTTCGGCATTGCCTTTCGCAAGGCCGACGCAGATCTGCTGAACGCGGTTCAAAAGACCATTGATGAGATGATCGCAGACGGCACCATGGCCAAAATTTCAAAAAAATGGTTTGCCGAGGATATTACCAATCCTGAAAAATGGTAAACCGAATCTACATGATGAAACGCCGGGCAGCCGGGATACTATTCATTCTGGTCTGCCTGGCCTTTTTTCCGGCCACGGCGCCTGCACAAGAGCCGGATCCCATCTTTGTAACGGCCAACAACCTGATCGCGGCAGGAGAATACCAGACAGCCATTGATCTTGTGATGACCGTGCCTGAGCCCGGACCCGGGCTCAGCGGCGCTGATTTTTCCCGCTCCCGGATGCTGGCCGCCTCCCTTTTTCATGCCCTTGAAGATATTCCAAGGGCCAGGGCCGCATGTGAACAGGTGCTGGCGGTTTTTCCCGATCATGTTGAGGCAAAAAACTTTTTGTCCTCCCTGGCCCAAGAACAACTCCCGTTTTACCAGGCCTTTTACAGAGATTGTAAACGGTTTCTGCCCGCCCTGCTCAAAGGGGCGGTCATGACCCTTTGTCTGACCCTTTGCACCATGATGGTCTCTCCTTTGGGCGGACTTTTTATAGCCCTTGGGCGGATTTCCTCCTTTTCTCCCCTGGCCGGTCTTTGCTGGTTCATTATCTGGTTTTTCAGGGGCACCCCTTTGCTGCTTCAGCTTTTTTTCATTTATTACGGCCTGCCTTCCCTGGGCATTACCCTCTCTCCTGTGACTGCAGCTGTTATCGGCCTGAGCCTTAATTATTCTGCCTACCTTGCCGAGATTATCAGGGCCGGGATCCAGAGTATCGGCCAGGGACAGATGGAAGCGGCCAAGGCCCTGGGCATGAACTATGCTCAGGCCATGAGGCGGATCATTGTTCCCCAGACCTATAAGCGGATTCTGCCGCCCGTGGGCAATGAATTTATTGCCCTGATAAAGGATACCGCCCTGGTCTCCACCATTGCCATGGTGGAACTCATGAGGTCGGCGGACCAGATTTTCAATACCTATTTTAATGTCAATGTGCTCATCATTGCCGCCATGATTTATCTTGGGTTTACAACCGTGTTTACCCTGGTGTTTGAACGCGTCGAGCGAAAGGTCGGGGCCTATGAAAACAGATGATGCCTGCATCTTCAAACTTGAAAATATGACCAAGCGGTTTGGCCAGACCCTGGCCGTGGACAATGTCAGCCTTTGTGTTCAAAAAGGAGAGAAAATTGTCATTGTAGGGCCTTCGGGTTCGGGCAAATCCACCCTGCTCAGGGCAATTAATATCCTGGAAGAGATTGATGAGGGCCGGATTATTTTCAAGGGCAAGCCATCAGGATATGTGGAAAAAAAGGGAAAACAGGTTCTGGATCATCCCCAGAAGGTCTGTGCCCTGCGCGCGAAAATCGGGATGGTGTTTCAGAATTTTAATCTTTTCCCCCATATGACGGTTCTGGAAAATGTCATGGAAGGTCCCCTTACCGTTTTAAAGGAGAAAAAGAAAGCCGCCGGTAAAACAGCCCATGCCATGCTTGAAAAAGTAGGGCTTCTGGACAAGTCTGATGTCTTTCCGGCTACCCTGTCCGGGGGGCAGCAGCAGCGGGTGGCCATTGCCCGGGCCCTTGCCATGAAACCGGATATCATGCTCTTTGACGAACCCACATCAGCCCTTGATCCCGAACTTGTGGGCGAGGTGTTCAACACCATTAAAACCCTGGCCCAGGAAGGGATGACAATGATTATTGTCACCCATCAGATGGGCTTTGCCAGGGAAGTGGCCGACCAGGTCATTTTTATGGAAAAAGGGGCCTTTGTGGCCCAGGCACCCCCAGATCGTTTTTTTGGCGATTGTCTCAAAAATGAGAGAATCTCAGATTTTATCCGGAATGTGCTTTAAATCACTCTTGTTTTGTCCAGCCTTTTTTCTTTACCAGCGATACCCTTTTTAAATCCCCATTTCCATGGCCCTGGCCTGTGTTTTCATCATTGGCGGGCATCACCTGGCCCTGACCCAGGCGTATGACGTGATCGTTCTGGATCTCATGCTTCCGGGAATGGACGGGATCACCCTGTGTAAAAAATTGCGCAGGCAGGCGGATAAACAGGTGCCGGTCATCATGCTCACGGCCAGGGACACACTGGACGACAAGCTTGTGGGGTTTGATTCAAGCGCTGACGACTATCTGGTAAAACCCTTTGCCTTAAAAGAGCTGGAGGCCAGGATAAGGGCATTGGCCAAACGAAAGTCCAGGGAGAAAAGATCCTGAGGATGGCGGGTCTGACCCTGGATCTGGGCACCTTTGAGGTGGTCCGCCAAGGCCGGAAAATGGATCTGAACAATGCCTGTTTTTATATTTTAAAACTTCTCATGGAGGCCAGTCCCAACCCGGTTTCCAGAAAAGAGATGGAGACAGCCCTGTGGGGAGATCTGCCCCCGGGGTCGGATGTGCTCAGGAGCCATTGAGTATAATCTTTGAAAAAAAGTGGATAAACCCTTTGACTGCGTCCAGATATAGACAGTCCACGGGCTGGGGTTCAAGCTGAAGGAACCGGCATGACATTTTACCAGAGTATCCGGTTCCGTATTGTTGCGGCCATTTTATTGTTCGGAAAGGTCCTGGTTCTCATCAACGGGGTCATCACCTTCATGCTTATGGGAAAAACCCTGGACCGTCTGGTCATAAATCTTCTGGGAACGGAAATTGATTATTTCCTCTACCAGTTTGAACAAGACCGGACCGCCCCTTTACCCCATTCAAAATATAGCAACGCCTTTAAAGGGATTGACCAGGTGCCTGAACCTTTTCAGGACTCCTTTCAGTGGCTTGAACCCGGAGTTCACATCCTGCATCCACGGGGAAAAAAAGCACCCCGTCCATGTGGGTGTGATTCAACTTCCCGATACAGGGGCGTTCTATTATTTTAGATTCCACGGGCGGGCATTTTTTCAGGAAAATGAATTCTTAAAATCCAGGCAGATCCTTTTGATTTCCCTGGCCCTGCTTTTGATTTCGGGCGCCATTATCGGGGGCATCACCTCCAAAGTGATGTTTCAGCCCGTGAAATCCTTGATGGATAAAATTCAGGGGTTGAATCCGGAAAATATTCCGGACCATTGGACAGAAAAAAAACAATCCAATGAAATCGGGATGCTCACCGCCACCATTGAGTCGGGCATGAACCGGATCCGGGAGTTTGTCCAAAGGGAGAAACCGTTTACCCGGGATGCCAGCCATGAGTTGAGAACCTCTTTGACCGTAGTCAAAGGGGCAGTTGAGATCATGGAAACCCAGCCGGAAGTTTTGACCAATCCCCTGCTTAAAAAACCCTTGAACAGAATTTCTATGTCTGTGAAGGAGATGGAAACCACGGTTGAAACCTTTTTATGGCTGGCCCGGGAGGAAACAGATGTCAATGAGTCCTGTGAGGTCAGGCCTGCCGTGGAAAAAGCCTTTGCCAATACCAGACACCTTATTGAAAAGAAAGATCTGGTGGTGAATCTGGATTTTCGTGATAATCCTGTTCTTGGGGTGAGAGAAGAAATTTTGTATATTGCGGTGACCAATCTTTTGCGCAATGCGTTTTTGTATACCTCCAAAGGATCTGTGATCATCATATCTGAAAAAAATTGTATTACCATTCAGTGATGTCCGGTTAGGTTTTTGCTTGCTCAATAATTTTTTGATCTTTGACAATATTGTCCCTGTTTGAACTATGAGAGCCCTGCTCCTCGCAGCCAAACAGGTCATTTAGAATGGCGGTTCGCAGCTGCCGAACTCTTTTGATCGTGACCTTTTCATTAAACTGTTTTTGGCAATGGATTGTCAGTAACAGGTAAGTGATAAGGCCGCCAAGAATCTGAACCATAAGGCCGTATTCACTGCGGGCAATGAGATGATATACCTTCAGATGTTCTTTCCACCATTTGAAAAAATCCTCAATGGTCCACCGGAGTTTATAAATTGTTGCTATTTGTTCCGCTGTTAAATCATGCCTGTCAGTTGCCACATAGTATTTGACGCCAGCAATTTTATAGCCAACAACCCGAACAGGCCTTTTCGTCTGGTTTTGATTCGGAGTACCAAGTTTAACCAGTGCATCATAAAAAATGTAGCTGTCGGAAGGGGTCTCGTGGTTATCAATAATTGTTCTTGTTGTCCTGGTTTTTATACGGCAGACAAAATGTTTGCCTTGCTCCTGAAGCAGGTCAAATTCTTTATGGGATTGATATCCACGATCCATAACACCTGTTTGCCCCTTGGAAAGTATTTTGGGAACAAAAGTGCGTTCAGCGCCGTTGCCTTCAGTCAAAAAGATTTTGTTTGGGATTCCGTGATTAATGTCAAATCCGCAATGTACTTTGGCTTTTTTACTTCCTTTTCTGTAGTTCGCCCAGTGCATTGAAAGGACTGCATTTATGAGACTACCGTCAATGGAAACCAACTCTCCTAACTCGGCGTGTTCACCCGGATGACACTCAAGAGCCTGTTTATAAAGATCCTCAAAGATAAATTGCAGTTGTTCGAGTCCCCTGTGATTGATGGCTTCACAGAAACTACTACGGCTGATACCACCGTCTGGCGCAATATTTTCTTTAGCAAAAACATTCTCCTTGAGATCCTGAATTAAATGTCGGGCAGACTTGTGCTCCTGAAGATGGAAATAAACCAAAGCATTTATCTGGTCTTCGAATGTCATTTTTAAAGGGCGGTCTCCTCGAGATTGTAATTCCGGTGCTTTTGAAAGTGACTTTATCAGAGAGCACCTGAAATTGTCAAAGTTCAGGGACCGTAGTTGTTTTTTAGGGACTGAGATGTGCGTCATTTGAGCTCCTTGAGTTAAATTTTCAAGGCGCACAAAAATTTTTACGCACATTTGTCAACACAAAACAGACTGTTTTTTCAATGATTTTAGATGCTTTTTATATGCAACAACCTAACCGGACACTACTGATTACCATTGAAGATACGGGCATGGGAATTGAGCCGGAAAGACTTGCCCTTGTGACCCGCTCCCATATCAAAGGGGAAAAACGCCAGGGATTCGGGCTGGGCTTGAGTATTGTATCCCGTCTATGCACCCGGTTTGGCTGGCGCTTAAGATCGACTCCCGTCCGGGTAAGGGCTCCTGCGTCAGGATAGACTGGAACAATAGTTCAGGGCAACCCAAGTCTTAAATAGGTTCGGCTCCGCCCTGGGAACCTGACCCTATTGCGGCCGCAAGGATATGACGAGTTGGGTGTATAAGCCATACTCCCCAGGGAGGATTTTTGGAGGCAACGAAACAAGGCTGCTGTATGGTGAATCCGGGTGCAATAAAAAGGGGCTTGACTCGGGCTGCAAAGTATTTCTATTATTCTTTTTTTTAAAAAAGGAGGAAACATCCCATCGGAAAAAAAGAGATTCAATTTGATCCTGGCAACCCAAAAATGGATTTTTTCGGTCACGATGACGGTCATTGGCCTGGCGGTTTTCAGTGCATTCATGGATCATGGTGCAGAATCCTGCGTCCCTGTTGTCCAGAAAAATTGCCCCGTCCTTTATCCTTTGCCCCAGAAACCCCCATCGTTTAAACCGGTTGATTCAGATGAAATTTTTCCTTTGCTGACCTATGTTGAGGCCAGGGCAAAAAGACGGGTGACCGCCTATAATGAAGGAGATGCGGGACAATGCGATGATGACCCCTGCATCAGCGCCAATGGTGAAAATATTTGCCTGGCCCTGGAAAACGGACTCAAGCGCTGTGCCGCTAATTTTGTACCTTTAGGTACCCGAATCTGGGTCCAGGGATTTGGCGAATGCCTGGTAACGGACCGGATGAATCAAAGATTTCAGCATCGGGTTGATATTGCCATGCCCCTTGGGGAAAAAGAAAAAGCCCTTGAATTCGGGATGAAACATCTTGAGGTCAAGGTCTTGTCCCAGATGTGATCACTCCGGGTTTTCTTGTCCCACCTGTGTGAGCACCGGTGCCTTGAGGGTGATTTTGCTGCCCCGGTCTGCAAAGTGTTTTAACAGGATCGATCCTCCGAGCCGTTCCATCCGTTCTGAGAAATTTTGATGCCCGGCCTTGTCACCGGGGGCTGTGGTGGCCTGTTTAAGTCCTAACCGGAGCCCCCGGGTCTGGACCCGGATGCACAAAAAATCTTCATGTCCGTATAGTTCCAGTTCATCATCTGGCGCATCTGCATATTCCAGGATATTGGTGATGATGGTTTTAATGGCCCTGTAAAAGGTCAGCTTCACCGCCCTGTTCAAGGGGACAGGCCCGCCGATGCGGTTTGTGAAATCAAAACCGGTGCCGTTTTTTTCATTGATCTCTTCCACTAAAAATTCAATGGCAACATCAATATCAAAATCATCCAGAATGGGCGGTGCCAGTTCGTAGATAATGGTTCTGATCTCTTTGACCGAATGTTCAAGAAAGGTTTTAACCTGAATCAGGTCGTCATGGCGGCCGATGTCGCAGCCGTTGATATGGGTTTTTATTTTTGAAACCCCCATGGCCAGGGTTTGGGCAACGGTGCCGTGAAGCTTTGAGGCAATGGATTTTCGTTCTGACTCTTCAAAGTAGACCAGGTATTCGTTGAGTTGTTTTAGCTGCAGGGTCTGTTTTGCAAGATCGGCCATAAAGGCTTTTTCCTGGGTTTCAAAATGCCCCAGCTGTTCGGCCATGATATCCAGGGACCTGGACAGATTTCCGATTTCGTCTGTTCTGGTCAGCCGTGATCTTGCCCCATATTTTTTTTCCGTAATTTTTTGGGTCATGGCGGTGAGTTTTTAATGGGCCGAATAAAGGTCTCCAGCAAGATGTAGATGCAGAAAAAGGCTAAAATCAGGGTCAGCTCGGCAAAGATCAAAAAATTTTCAGACACCAGGGAAAGGGTTTTGCCCAGGGCAAACCGGGTTTTAACAACAGATTCAAGAATGGTTTTTTCACTGACAACCTCTACAAGCATGTGTTCTTTGCCCACAAAAGGGGCGGTCATCATTAAATAGGCGGTTTTTCCGGTATCAACTCTGAAAAACCGGCCCTCTTTTTGTTGAATGGCCCGGGCGATTTTTTTAAATCCGGGAATGGATGAATCAGCCAGGGCGGGGCCGGGCAGTTTTTCGGGATTTTGAACGGGCAGTCCTAGCAGGGCGGTATATTGGCGGGGTAAAGCGATCACCCGGCCTTTAAGGTCCAGGATAAAGGAAAATCGTTCTGGGCTGCTGGCAGGATTTAGCTCGCTGGAGATTCTGTCCATGGGCAGATCTATTCCGGCACCCCCCCTTAAAACCCCTTTTTTATCAAAAAAGGGGGCAACAGCATTGATCTGGGGTTTGTTCTGAATGATACCCAGGTAAGGCTCGGTCATCCTGGCGATCCTATCCTCTGTTTTTCCTGTTTTAAAAATACCGATATATTTTTCATCCCTCAGGTCGGCTTTACAGGGTATGGGCAGGTTAAAGTATTTTGCGCGTGCTGCAGGGTCATGGGTGTAGTATTTCCCGATCCCGGACAGGGTGGTGATATGGACCGGGGTCAGATCTCCGGTTAAGGCGCTGGCTGTCTCCATCAAAGAGTCCAGGGAGGAGAGACGGTGAAGTTCTTTTAGGATGTCTGGATCCATGGTTTTTCCACCCCAGTATGCTGTCTGGCAAACCATGGATTCGGGGGTGTAAAAAATATGATTTTTCTGATTTAAAGCCAGGTTAGAAAATTGAAAAGACAGGTTTTCTGAGAATGCTGGCTGGTTGTATATCTCTTGGGCTTTTTTGGCCAAAAAGGCGATACACGCCTGGTAGCGCAAGGCTTTTTCATTGAATTTTTTAACCTTTTCCCGGGTGATTTCCATGAGAAAGATCTTGGAGATGTCTCTGATTTGACGGGTGTTTGCCTTGTCTGCAAAATTACCCAGGTCTTTTAGGGCCTGGTTTGTCAAAAAAAACAAGGGGATCATGACAATGGTCAGTGCAATCACGGAAAAGAGAAAGAGTTTATTGGCAATAGAGAGTTTAATTTTCAAATTTACCGGCTCCGAGGCATTGAAAATAGATAAAAGTTCAGCCTCTCTATACCAGGTTTGCTTAGCAAATTAAACCCTTTAAATGTACAGGGCTCACGCATGTAAATATTGTAAAGTGCCTATAGTTTTGATTGGTTCAAGTATCATAAAGGCGTTCAAAATTCTGTGTCAGTTGAATGAAAGCTGATATACTCAGCTAAATAAGGAGAACTGACATGACCGAAGAAAACACCGAATTTGATTTTCAAAAAGCCCTTAAAGGCATCCAGGAAGGTAAACCCTTCACAGGTAAGGGCGGCGTCCTTACATCATTAATCAAAAATCTTGCTGAAGCTGCTCTTGAAGGAGAGTTGGAGTCCCATCTCGGGCAGGAAGTTTCTGCCAACCGCCGTAATGGAAAAAGCAAAAAGACCATTAAATCCCTGGATGGTAAATTTGAGCTGGAAACCCCGCGTGACAGGGCCGGAACCTTCTCTCCACAGATCGTCAAAAAACATCAGACAACGCTCAGCGATGAAATTGAAAGAAAGATAATAGCCCTTTACGGCCTGGGCATGAGTTATAATGATATGGCTTCCCATTTACAGGAAATCTATGGACTTGAGATTTCAAATGCCACTCTGAGCCAGTGATGTCCGGTTAGGTTTTTGCTTGCTCAATAATTTTTTGATCTTTGACAATCTTGTCCCTGTTTGAACTATGAGAGCCCTGCTCCTCGCAGCCAAACAGGTCATTTAGAATGGCGGTTCGCAGCTGCCGAACTCTTTTGATCGTGACCTTTTCATTAAACTGTTTTTGGCAATGGATTGCCAGTAACAGGTAAGTGATAAGGCCGCCAAGAATCTGAACCATAAGGCCGTATTCACTGCGGGCAATGAGATGATATACCTTCAGATGTTCTTTCCACCATTTGAAAAAATCCTCAATGGTCCACCGGAGTTTATAAATTGTTGCTATTTGTTCCGCTGTTAAATCATGCCTGTCAGTTGCCACATAGTATTTGACGCCAGCAATTTTATAGCCAACAACCCGAACAGGCCTTTTCGTCTGGTTTTGATTCGGAGTACCAAGTTTAACCAGTGCATCATAAAAAATGTAGCTGTCGGAAGGGGTCTCGTGGTTATCAATAATTGTTCTTGTTGTCCTGGTTTTTATACGGCAGACAAAATGTTTGCCTTGCTCCTGAAGCAGGTCAAATTCTTTATGGGATTGATATCCACGATCCATAACACCTGTTTGCCCCTTGGAAAGTATTTTGGGAACAAAAGTGCGTTCAGCGCCGTTGCCTTCAGTCAAAAAGATTTTGTTTGGGATTCCGTGATTAATGTCAAATCCGCAATGTACTTTGGCTTTTTTACTTCCTTTTCTGTAGTTCGCCCAGTGCATTGAAAGGACTGCATTTATGAGACTACCGTCAATGGAAACCAACTCTCCTAACTCGGCGTGTTCACCCGGATGACACTCAAGAGCCTGTTTATAAAGATCCTCAAAGATAAATTGCAGTTGTTCGAGTCCCCTGTGATTGATGGCTTCACAGAAACTACTACGGCTGATACCACCGTCTGGCGCAATATTTTCTTTAGCAAAAACATTCTCCTTGAGATCCTGAATTAAATGTCGGGCAGACTTGTGCTCCTGAAGATGGAAATAAACCAAAGCATTTATCTGGTCTTCGAATGTCATTTTTAAAGGGCGGTCTCCTCGAGATTGTAATTCCGGTGCTTTTGAAAGTGACTTTATCAGAGGGCACCTGAAATTGTCAAAGTTCAGGGACCGTAGTCGTTTTTTAGGGACTGAGATGTGCGTCATTTGAGTTCCTTGAGTTAAATTTTCAAGGCGCACAAAAATTTTTACGCACATTTGTCAACACAAAACAGACTGTTTTTTCAATGATTTTAGATGCTTTTTATATGCAACAACCTAACCGGACACTACTGAAAAAAACTATATTTTGACAGATTTGTCCTAATTACTTTTATTTAGTTTTTGTTGAGGGTATTTTAGATTGGTTTCCTGGTCGGCCGTTTTTTTGTCTGGTATGTATTTTGCCAGTATTAAGGCAATTGTGAGCATTTTTTAGAATCCTATAATCGGGAATGATGTAACCGACAGGGCGGAGCTATCTCTGTTTTTCATTTGGGACGGGTTTTTGGGCAGGTGGAGACCTTTGCATGATTAAGACATTCTTCGATTTTAGCATCCCGGATCAATTTTTTTTGGCGCCAGGGAGGCCCAGCGGGGTATCGAGCCTTACGACATGAATTTATCTCCGACGGAGGCTTTAATTCCCGGATTCTGTGATCCGGGCGCACCTATCCACCTAAACAGGAATGGAATTTAATAAGTTGACGCCTTTCTTAAATTGGACGCAAACTGCCGAAACATGATATCAATGGTATTCTTTATGATCCTGGGGAATAGAGCCCTCTGTCCATTTTCATGCTGATGGCTGATGCCAAAGTACTGCTCAACGATGTACCGATATTTTGGGATTGCTTTATTGCGTTCAACTTCTGTCTCAGTCAGTTCCCCGGTTTTGGCTTTGCCAGGTTCATAGTGAGCTATCAGCAGTTCCTGAAAAGGCTGCCAGTCAATGGTGTTTTCTCTTTCACGAAGGAACAAGAGGTTTTTGTTTTTATCAGAGTAAAAATAGCAATGTCAGCAAATGAAATACCGTATTCGATCTTTTTGTATGCCATGATGTCTCTCCGAGGTTAAATTAATAGGGAAATAATAATATAGATATTCAATAATTTCAGTTTGATATGGGTAATCTCAACGATAATAATCAAATTATTTGGACGCTTCGAATCAAGCTTCCACACACAGAGTGGGTACGTGTGATGGAGGTTGAACCTGTAACAACTTTTTTACAATTGCATGAGGCTATACAAGATATTGTAGAATTTGATAACGATCACCTATTTGAGTTCTATATAGGCAAGAATTATAGAAACAGGGCCTATACCGTTGGTGGAGAACCCAACTGGGATATGTTTAATCCTGTCAAAACTTACAGCAAGGTTCGGTTATCCAGTGTCTGGCCGTTTCCGTCAGGTTGCAAGCTGTTCTATTTATTTGATTTTGGAGACAACTGGCTGTTCCAGATCAATAAGACCCGACACAAAGACAAACAATCGCAGCCTGGTGTCGTTTACCCCCGGGTCATAGAGGCAAAGGGGAAAAATCCTGAGCAATATCCGGATTGGGAGGACTGGGAAGAATAATTGACTCGTGCAAAGGTCTCTTTTTGTCGAATTCAACATATATCAAACAGAAAGGCCCTTCAATGTTTTAAATTATAATTTCAATGTGTTATACCTGTGCTCGGGTTTGAATAAATGAATCCCGAAAGTTGAGTATTAATCAAAAGTTTTGCCGCGTATGACAGCCTGGTGTCACGCCAACCCCCGGGGCCGAGACCCCGATTTTGTTGAAATAGATTATCAAATGAATAAAATAAAAGTGCTTGTGGTTGATGATCATGAGGTCGTCAGGGACGGGTTGTCAAATTCCCTGGAAGCCCAAAAAGAATTTACAGTGGTTGTCCGGGCCAATTCAGGCAAGGTGGCCCTGGATCTTGTAACCGCCTGCAAGCCGGACCTGGTGATCATGGATGTCACCATGCCGGATATGAACGGCATAGAAGCCACCCGCCAGATCCTTTCCCTTCTTCCCAAGGTTAAGATCGTGGCACTGACCATGCATTCGGCCAAACCCTATGTTCTGGGCATGCTCAATGCCGGGGCTGCCGGGTATCTGCTTAAAACCGCCTCTTTTGAAGAGGTGCTCAAGGCCTTGAAAATCATTTTGGGCGGCACCACTTTTTTAAGCCCTGAAATCACCCACATGGTTGTGGAGTATGCCAAAAACAGGGAATGGGAGGTTGTGGACACCCTGGCGCTTTTATCTGCCCGGGAAAGGGAGGTTCTTCAGCTGATATCCGAGGGTCATACCTCCAAAACCATTTCAAAAAAAATGGGCATCAGCTCCAAAACCGTTGATGTCCACAGGAACAACATTAAGAAAAAATTAAATATTCACACCATTGCAGGCCTTACCAAATTTGCCATTGCAAAAGGGCTCACGGATTTATCCGAGGTTGAGTAAGGTTTGCAGGCTGTTAAGGAGTTTAGAGGTTTGACCATGAAAAAAGCATTAATAACAGGCATTACCGGTCAGGACGGGGCTTACCTGGCAGAGTTTCTTCTGAAAAAAGGGTATGAGGTCCACGGGATTAAAAGACGGGCCTCTCTTTTTAATACAGACCGGATTGATCATCTTTACGAAGACCCCCACACAGACAACCGGAAACTGGTCCTTCATTACGGGGATCTGACAGATGCCACCAATTTGATTCGGATTCTTCAGCAGGTCCGGCCGGACGAGGTGTACAATCTGGCTGCCCAGAGTCATGTCCAGTTCTCTTTTGAATCTCCTGAATACACGGCTGATACCGATGCCCTGGGCACCATGCGCATATTGGAAGGCATCCGTCTTTTAGGGTTGGAGAAAAAAACACGGTTTTACCAGGCCTCCACCTCAGAACTATACGGCAAGGTTCAGGAAGTGCCCCAGACAGAAAATACCCCCTTTTATCCCAGATCCCCCTATGCCTGCGCCAAGCTGTATGCCTATTGGATCACGGTGAATTACAGGGAGGCGTACAATATTTATGCCTGCAACGGCATTTTGTTCAACCATGAATCCCCCATCCGGGGCGAGACCTTTGTGACCCGGAAAATCACCCGGGCCCTCTGCCGGATTCATTTGGGCCTGCAGAAATGTCTCTTTTTGGGGAATATGAACGCCTTAAGGGACTGGGGTCATGCACAAGATTATGTTGAAATGCAATGGCTCATGCTTCAGCAGGAAGCTCCGGATGATTACGTTATTGCCACAGGCGAGCAGCACTCTGTCCGTGAATTTGTGGAATTATCTGCCCAAGAACTGGGCATGGCCATTGAATGGCAGGGCCAGGGCATTGACGAAAAAGGCATCAATTCTGCCAACGGCAAAACCATTGTGCCGGTGGATCCAAGGTATTTCAGGCCCACAGAGGTGGAAACCCTGTTGGGGGATCCGTCCAAAGCAAAGAAGAATCTGGGGTGGGAACCCAAAATCAGGTTTGAGCGGCTGGTTCGGGAAATGACCCTGTCAGACCTTGAAGAGACCAAAAAAGATGAACTCTGCCAAAGGGCTGGGTTCCAGGTGTACGACCGCAATGAATAAAACAGATAAAATTTTTATTGCCGGCGCATCCGGCATGGTGGGGTCTGCCCTTGTCCGGAATCTGATCGAAAATGGATATACCAACCTTGTGGGGACCTATCACTCTTCAATCCGTGAAGAGCAGAAAAAGATGCCCATCACCCTTGTCCGGGTTGATTTAAAAGACCAGGCAGCCGTGGACGCGTTTTTTAAGGCGGAAAATCCAGACCATGTGTTTCTGGCGGCGGCACAGGTGGGGGGGATCCATGCCAACAACACCTGGCCTGCCCGTTTCATCCACAGCAACCTGGTTATCCAGGCCAATGTCATTCATTCGTCTTACACCCATGATGTAAAGCGGCTGCTTTTTCTGGGTTCGTCCTGTATTTATCCCAAAACCGCGCCCCAGCCCATGAAAGAAGAACATTTGCTGACCGGCCTTTTAGAGCCGACCAATGAACCCTATGCCATTGCAAAAATTGCCGGCATCAAAATGTGTGAAGCCTATAACCGGGAGTATAAAACCCGGTTCATGGCGGTCAGGCCGACCAACCTCTATGGCCCAAACGATAATTTTGATTTGGAAACCTCCCATGTTCTGCCGGCCCTGATCCGTAAAATTCACGAGGCAAAGATGGCAGCATCTCCATGTGTTACAATCTGGGGAACCGGCACGCCCATGCGCGAATTTCTTCATGTGGATGATATGGCTGCGGCAAGTGTTCATCTCATGGCGCTTGGCGATGACAAAATTGATCATCACCTGATAAATTATCCTGACCCCTGTTTTGTCAACCTGGGCACAGGGGTTGACTGCACCATAAATGAGCTTGCCCAGACCATAAAAACACAGGTGGGATACACGGGAAAGCTTGTATTTGATCCGGCCAAGCCGGACGGTACCCCGCGCAAACTTTTAGATATTTCCCGGATTAAAGCCTTGGGATGGAAACCGTCCATCCCCCTGGGCCAGGGGATCAAAACCACCTATGAGTGGTTTACCCGATTTTATACTACAACAAAGAAAACAGGATCAAATGATTAAAGCACTTAAAGACAAAAAATACTCTTGGCTGGTCACCGGCGCTGCCGGGTTTATCGGATCAAACCTGGTCGAAACCCTGCTCAAGGCCGGTCAGCAGGTCAGGGGACTGGATAATTTTTCAACCGGGTTTCAGCATAATCTGGACCAGGTGCAGGCGAGCGTGGGAGCGGAGAACTGGAAACGGTTTGAATTTGTAAAAGGGGACATCAGATCCTTGGGCACCTGTAAACAAGTGGTGCAGGGCATTGATTTCATTCTTCACCAGGCCGCTTTGGGATCGGTTCCAAGATCCATTGAAAACCCCATCATCACCAATGAAAATAATATCACAGGTTTTTTAAACATGCTTGAAGCATCAAGGCTTTCAGGGGTAAAGCGCTTTGTTTATGCGGCCTCCTCGTCCACCTACGGGGATCATCCTGGTTTGCCCAAACAAGAAGATACCATTGGCAGCCCTTTATCCCCCTATGCCGTGACCAAGTATGTGAATGAACTTTATGCCGGGGTCTTTGCCTCAACCTACGGGCTGCGCCCTGTGGGCTTGAGGTATTTTAACGTGTTCGGCCGCCGCCAGGATCCCAACGGGGCCTATGCCGCGGTGATTCCCCTCTGGTTTTCCGCATTGATCAAAGGAGAGGACCTGTTCATCAACGGGGATGGTGAGACCTCCAGAGATTTTTGCTATATTGACAATTGCGTCCAGGCCAACATAATGGCCTGTCTGGCAGGGGAAGAGTCTGCCGGGCAGGTCTACAATGTGGCCTTTGGAGAAAAGACTTCGCTAAATGATCTTTTTGCCATGATCCAGACCAGGGTGGCTGCAAAGTTTGCCCATGCAGCCCAGGCAACCCCCATTTACCGGGAGTTTCGTGCGGGAGATGTGAGGCACTCTTTGGCCGACATCTCAAAGGCAAGGCATCTTCTGGGGTATGACCCTCAATATTCGGTAAAACAGGGCATGGATCTGGCCTCTGAATGGTATATGAATTATCTGGGATAAAAAGAGTTAAGGAAACACGCAAACCATGAATAAAGATACAAAAATTGCCGTTGTGGGGCTGGGCTATGTGGGCCTTCCTTTGGCCGTTCATTTTGCACAGAAATTTAACACCGTCGGGTTTGATTTAAAGCAGTCCATTGTGGACAATAGTCTGGCCCATCAAGACCCCACAGGCGAAGTCTCTGCACAGGAATTTCAACAGGCAAAATATTTTATCCCCACCACAGATCCCAACCTTATGTCTGATGCAGACATGATCGTTGTGGCAGTACCCACTCCCATTGACCAGGCCAGGCGGCCCGATCTCGTTCCCGTGGAAAGTGCTGCTGCCACCGTGGGGCGTGTTATGAAAAAAGGCTGTATCGTCGTGTTTGAATCCACGGTCTATCCCGGGGTGACCGAAGATATCTGCGTGCCCATCCTTGAACGAGAATCCAATCTCACCTGGAAAAAAGACTTTCATGTGGGATATTCCCCTGAACGGATCAATCCAGGAGACAAGGAGCACACCCTGACCAAGATCGTCAAAGTGGTATCAGGGGATGACGAGGATACTCTTGAAAAGGTGGCAGACCTCTATGAATCCATTGTAGAGGCAGGGGTGCACAAAACCTGCACTATCAAAGAGGCTGAAGCTGCCAAGGTCATTGAAAACACCCAGCGGGATCTCAACATCGCTCTGATGAACGAGCTGGCCCTGATTTTTGACCGTTTGGGCATAGATACCAAAAATGTGCTTGAGGCTGCCGGATCCAAGTGGAATTTTTTAAAGTTCTTTCCCGGCCTGGTCGGGGGCCACTGCATTGGCGTGGATCCCTATTATCTCACCTACAAGGCCCAGACCGAGGGCTACCATCCCGAGATCATCCTGGCAGGCCGCAGGATCAACGATGACATGGGCAAATTTGTGGTGGAAAAGACCATTAAAATGATGATAGCCTCTTCCCAGCACATCAAAGGGACCCGGGTGGGCGTTCTGGGTTTGACCTTCAAAGAAGACTGCCCGGACCTGAGAAATACACGGGTGGTGGACATCATCCAGGAACTTGAATCCTATGGGTGCGAAACCATTGTCCATGATCCCATGGCAGATTCTGGTGAAGCCGAGGCCTACTATGGGGTGAACTTAAGCCCCTGGGAAGAACTTAAAGACCTGGGCGCCCTCATCCTGGCCGTGCCCCATGCCTGGTACAAGGATCAGCCCCTGGACAGCCTGACCCAAAAACTCGTTCCTAAAGGCTGCCTCATTGACGTGAAGTCGGTTCTGGATCTCAAGGCGGTTGAAAAAACAGGGGTGACCTTCTGGCGGCTCTAATAGAATATTCCGGAGAATACTAAATTTGACAAAATTAAACCCAGACCCACTGGATCTGCTTGTGGGCAAAAAAGAGTACACCCTGCTCAAGGACCTGCTCACAACCATGCCGGATGTCATTCTCAATGACCGGCAGATCAGTGATTTTGAGATGCTTGCCACAGGGGCCTTTCATCCCTTGTCAGGTTTTATGGGCCAGATCAATTATGAGTCTGTTTTGACCGGATGCGCCTGGAATCAGGAGAACTCTGGCCCCTTCCCATCTGTCTGGATGTAACCCAAAGCTTTGCCGACACCCTTGAGACGGGTTAATCCGTGGCGTTGCGGGATACAGAAGGGTTCCCTTTGGGCATCATGACTGTGGAAGATATCTGGCCCGTTGATATTGAAAAAGAGGCCCTATCAATTTATGGCAGCTTAGACAAGGCCCATCCCGGGGTGGATTATCTTTGCACCCGATCCGGAAACTTTTATATCGGCGGAGAGATACGTGCAATGAACCTGCCCATCCATTCTGATTTTAGGCAGATGAGGCAGACACATTTTGAGATCCGCGACCGCCTCCGTAAAATGGGTTGGAAAAGAACTGTGGGATTTTATACCCGCCAGCCCATCCACAGGCCCCAGTTTGAAATGACCCTCCAGGCCATGGGCCGGGCAAAGGCCAACCTGCTTTTACTGCCAGCCGCAGGCATCCCCAAACAGGGGGATTTTGACCATTATACAAGGATGCGCTGCTACCAGAAGGTCGTGCCCAATTACCCCCCTGATTCCTGCATGGTCAACCTTCTGCCCCTGTCCATGAGAATGGCAGGGCCCAGGGATGCCCTGCTCCACATGGTCATCGGGAAAAATTACGGGTGCACCCATTTTGTCATCGGTTATGACCATGCCTCTCCGGGCAATGACAGTAATGATACCCCGTTCTACGAGTATGATTTGGCCACCCAATATGCCAGGCAGGCCTCGGACGAGCTGGGCATAGAGGTGATCTCCTTTGATGAAATGGTTTATCTTCCCTTTGAGGACGAGTTCAGGTTTTCCCATGAAGTCCCCCAAAAGGTGGACACCATTTCTTTTACCGGCACAGATATCCAAAAAAGGATCAGGGCCGGGAAAAAAGTTCCTTCCTGGGCCTCTTTTCCGCAAGTGATCAAGGAACTTCAAAAATCATATCCCCCGCCGTCTTCCCAGGGGGTTACCATTTTTTGTACCGGTCTGTCCGGCGCTGGAAAATCCACCATTGCCAAGATCTTATATGCCAAATTCCTTGAAATCGGCACACGGCCGGTCTCCCTTCTTGACGGGGATATTGTAAGGCGTAACCTTTCATCCGAGCTCAATTTTTTAAGGGAGCATAGGGACATCAATGTAAGGCGCATCGGCTTTGTGGCCCAGGAAATCACGAAAAACCGCGGCATTGCCATCTGCGCCCCCATTGCCCCATATGAAAAAACAAGGGCCGGGATCAGATCTGCCATTGAAACCCATGGCGGATTTTTTGAAGTCCATGTGGCAACCCCTATCTAAGAATGCGAGAAAAGGGATCGAAAAGGCATGTATGCCAAGGCAAGAGCTGGGCTGATCAAGGATTTTACCGGAGTTGACGACCCTTACGAAAATCCGCCCACCCCGGAACTGCGAATCGACACCACCGATCTTACCCCGGATGAAGCTGCCCAGGAGGTTATGCTTTATCTCAGCCAGCAAGGATACATTTAAATGAAAATTTTTCTCATTGCCGGGGCCAGACCCAATTTTATGAAAATTGCCCCCATTGCCCGGGCCTTTGATAATTGCCAAGACCAAATAGAATATAAAATCGTTCATACGGGCCAGCATTACGATGCCAACATGAGCAATGTTTTTTTTGAAGAGCTTGGCATCCGGAATCCGGATTATCATCTGGGTGCCGGCGGCGGCTCCCATGCTCAGCAGACCGCAAAAATCATGACCGGTTTTGAAGAAATCTGTGAAAAAGACCGGCCCGATCTTGTGATCGTGGTGGGAGACGTTAACTCCACCCTGGCTTGCTCCATTGTGGCCAAAAAACTCTGCATTGAGGGCAGGACTTCGCTCCTTTGACTTATCCATGCCCGAAGAGATCAACCGAATGGTGACAGATTCCATATCTGATCTTTTCTTTGTCACCGAAGAACAGGGACTGGAAAATCTGGTTAAAGAGGGCAAACCTCAGGAGAAAATCCATTTTGTGGGCCATGTAATGATAGACAATCTGTTTTTCCAATTGAAAAAACTGGAATCCATGGATACGGTCAGCTTTCCCACCAGCGAATTTAAAAAAGTACATAAAGAATACGGGGTGGTCACCCTTCACCGGCCTTCAAACGTGGATGATAAAAAGACCCTTGAAAGGATTTTTAACACCCTGAATCAGATCTCAGAAAACCTCCCCCTGATTTTCCCCATCCACCCCAGAACAAGGAAAAACATGGAAGCCTTTAATATCACCCCGGGCTCCAATATTGAACTGACAGAACCCCTCTCCTACATGGAGTTTTTAAACCTATGGAAAGACAGCCGTATGGCCCTGACCGATTCCGGCGGCCTTCAGGAGGAGACCACAGCCCTTGGCATCCCCTGTCTTACTATTCGTGAGAATACGGAAAGGCCTATCACCGTGACCCAGGGAACCAATGAGTTGATGGGGACGTCAAAAGAAAAAATGATCACATCATTTGAAAAAATACTGTCCAATTTTTGGAAAACCGGACAAAAACCTCAATTTTGGGATGGTAGGGCTGCTGAGCGAATTGTAAAAGTGATTTGTCAGTAAAGAAAAAATAAGAAAAAGCAGAATGTTCAAAAAAAATGTTAATCTTAATTGCAGCGGCTCTCAATGCCTGTGCTGCAACCGTTGACCTTCTTGGGGCCTTTAATGCAGGCAGCGTACTCTCATTTGGCAACAGCGATGGTTCTGATTTTAATGACCAGACCCAGGTTTATGTAACTTTTACCCAATGGCATCAGGCTGGCCAATATAAATATGAGCTATAACCACTTTGGTCCAATGAGGTGGGATAGTGATACTTATTTTTCCATTAACGGCACCAACTTTGAACCTCTGGTCGATGAGGGCAGCTCCGGGCTTTGGAATTACGATGGTTCAGGTCTTTTATACCCTGGAGAGAATACCCTGGTGTTTAACATCGGGTTTCATGAGAATTTTCTCTGGCACCATGTCGAAGACTTTAACATCACAAGTTTTTTCTGTCCTACGAAGCAGCCCCCATACACACGCCCATCACTTCTACATCAATCCTTATGGGATGCGGAATTATAGGGCTTGCAGGATTGCGCCGGAGACGGTCGCAAAATGAAAATCAGGGGGTGTTGAATAAAACCTTGATTTTTATGGGCTTAATGGCCTAAAACATGTCATGGGCTTGAAGCCGGGTTGGAACGGGCTTTTAAGCTGTCTTACCCCAAAGGCTGGAGCATGGCATGGCAATCAATGAAATAGAAGCAGACAAAAATCAAACCGGTGATGAACCTGGCAAAACCAGGGAATCCACCGGTTTTTTTGCGTCTGACCAGTTTGACCCCTATGGAGAGGATCTGCTGGTGGATGATGTGGTGGGCAAACGGGATAAATGGTCGGTCTCCTGGTCAGATTTGATGATGACCATGTTTGTGCTGTTTACCGTGCTCTATGTTTACCAGGCCGGCAACCGGGAACTGCTTCTGGGAGAGGGGCCCGGGGGCAGCAGGGTTTCCGGGGGCGAGGGGGGCGGTAAGGTTATGGACGTGGATGCCCTGCATAATCCTTCGGACATTTATGACCGGGCCAAACAGGCCTTTTTAGATGAGTTTGTTGATGATTCCATGCGGGTGGACATGGTTTCGGACAAGGCTGTGCGGATCTCCATTGCCGGGGACCTTTTGTTTGATACAGGGCTTGCAGATCTTCGGCCCTAGGCAAGGGAGCGGCTCTGGCAGATCTCGTCTGTTTTGAGAAGCAACAACTATATCATCAACGTGTCCGGGCACACAGATTCCATGCCCAATCATTCTGCAAAATATCCCACCAACTGGGAGTTGTCCGCAGCAAGGGCCACACAAACCGTCAGGTTTTTGATTGAAAAAACAGGGATACCGGCAGAGCGGTTTTTTATCAGTGCCCATGCCTGGCACCAGCCGGTAAGGCCCAATAACAGCATATTGAACCGGCGTCTGAACCGACGGGTGGAGATTGTACTCATGAAACAAAGGCCTTATCTGGAAAACTTAAAATAAAGGGGACACACGGTGGACCAGGACTACCAGGATATAACACAGAACTCAAAAGTTGACGTATGGACCCATGGCAAGCAGAATATCATCGGGGTGGTTTTTTGTTTTCTTCTTTTTTGTCTGGGATTCTTTTTCAGCGGCAATATCGGGCTTTATCTGAATCTGGCAGGGCTTATCATTGTGGTGGGCGGTACCTGCACCGCAGTTCTTCTCGGGTTTCGCATGGAGCGGGTTAAGATTTTGTTCAAGGTGATTTCAGCCTCATATACCCGGCCTGCCGTGGATTCAGATACCATTGTCAAGATTCTGGTGGATCTTTCCATTAAACGGAAGATAAAGGGGATTTTATCCCTTGAAAAAGAAGAGGAAGAGACCACGATTTTTTTTCTGCGCCGGGCCATTGGGCTGATGGTGGACAATTACACCCCGGAACAGATCAGGGAATCCTTGAATGCGGAGATGTATTTTTTTCGCAAACGCCGGGATGAAAATTTAAGGCTTCTCCAGACCATGGCAGACGTGGCCCCGGCATTCGGACTGGTGGGATCTGTGGTGGGTCTTATCGGCATGCTCGGGGGCATCGGGGATTCAGCCACGCTCATGGCCACCATTCCCATTGCCCTGACCTCCACCCTTTACGGGGTCATCCTGGCCAACATGATCTGTTATCCCATTGCCGCCAATATCCGGGAGCGGACCAGCCAGGAACTTTTGCTTCAGCGTATTATCACCGAAGGGGTGGTCTCCATTGCTTCGGATATTCATCCTCGGGTGCTGGACAAGAAACTCAAGTCTTTTTTAACCCCTTCGGCCCGTAAAGAAGAGGTGATTTCCATTGCCAGGATCAAGGAGCATTTGGAAAAAGAGGAGCTTGAAATTCCCCCTCCGGTGGAATAGGGGCAGGCAGATGGGCAATTAATTTAAGAGTGATTTAACCTTGCCTAAAACTTCAGCAGGGGCCTTTTGCCTTTTTGTTCATGCCCGGATGCCGGATCAAAATTCGTTCATACAAGATCCCCTTTTTGGGGAATTTATTCTTTTACCATATCTTTTTTTCCATGGGCGGGCTGTTTAACCACTTCCGGTCTTTCTCCTCGGGCGTAACCGCTTCTTTGGGCAGTCTTTTAAAAGATCATCAAGATTATACGTTACGTCTTTAACCGGGGTTAAAATGATCTTGC
Organism: Desulfobacter sp.; assembly: GCA_028768545.1. Lineage (NCBI taxonomy): Bacteria > Pseudomonadati > Thermodesulfobacteriota > Desulfobacteria > Desulfobacterales > Desulfobacteraceae > Desulfobacter > Desulfobacter sp. The sequence continues at coordinate 885,874 of CP054838.1, read as the reverse complement.
CCCCCTGGGCTTCAATTTTTATTTTGTGATCACTTCAATTTTTAAAGAGTTGGCTATGGCTGCCGGGATACTGGCGGCTAAACGGTTGCCCAACTTTTTAATGACTATTTCCATATTTTAATCCTTTGTTTTGGGTTGAAAAGTTGTTTATACAAAGTATCATTTTTTTTAAACACTGATGTGTCAACTTTGTAGAAACATCCCTTTGGGAGCAATACCATCATGACTTAAATCCCAAGGGCGTTTTGATAGGCTGTCTTTGAAAATCCGCGGATTTTCTGGCCGTTGATCAGGGCAAAAGGCACGCCCCGCCCTCCGCCTAAGGATCTCATCCGCTTTGCCGCGCTCGGTTGTTTTTGAAGATCGTATTCAATGAATTTGATATTGTTGGAACGAAGAAAGGCAACTGCCTCTTTGCAATACCGTCACCAGGAGGTGGTAAAGATTTCCACCCGGACCCGGGGGTCTGGTTTTGGGGAAATATCGGGGTGGGTGATCTTGACCTTGCCCTGTTCTGCTGTGGGCGGCGCATCGCTGATATGGGTGACCCCGTTTTTATCTTTCCAGGTGTACATTCCGGCCATGGCCAGGTCTGCGAAACACAGGGCAAGAACGAGGATCAAAAGGGAAAAAAGACTTTTTTTCATCCAACCTCCAGATTCAATGATGTTTAGTTTACCTTGTGGTATGACGGTTTACCGGGTCTAGATCAAGTTCTTTTTTTGAAAAATCCATGGACTGACCGTCTTGGATGCAGTCAATAAAATATTTCAGGGTTGATACGGGACGGCAGCCTGCCACATGGCCTGGACCCCCACGTGGTGTTTGCCCTGGATGGGGTAAAATCCCAGGATCTGGTAGAGGGCCCAGGAGACAAAGGCGCAGCACCAGGGATAGCCCCTGATTCCGGAATTGCCCCAGTACAAGTCAATATCTTTGCTCCGGTTGGACCCGTCCGGCACCTCAAATACCGGTTTTTCATGTTCCTCAAGCAGGAGCTCAATAAGCCGGGAGCGGGCGGGGGTTAGCCCCTGGGGGGGGTAGGGGTGAAATGATTTTTTTGGAATTCCCCGCTGGCATGGGACAGGGCCCACCAGGTCTTGGGGCCGACCACCCCGTCCGGGGTCAGGGGGGCCCCGTTTTTATCCACATGCTGAAGTTGGAAGAGCTGGACATTTTCAAAGGTGATCAGTTCAAATATCCCGTGTTCAGGGATTCGGTTTTTAAAATATCCATTGGCGGACAAAAGGGTCTGGACACGGATGACATCCGGATCCGGTTCTAATCGTTTAATGGTTTTGGGCAAGAGAACCTCCTTTAGGCATGGGACAATGCCTGGATTTTATCTTCCAGTTGATCAATGTTTTTAATTAAATCAATACAGGTCAGGGCATTGTCAAACAAGACCTTGGCCAGGGCCGCCCATTGGGAGAGGACGGCATTTACAAGTCCTGAAAGAATCATGGTGCAGATCCGGACGGCCAGGCAGAACCGTTCTGCATTGAGGCGGATCAGGGTGATGGCCTTGTCGGCTTTGGCAAAACAGGTCATATCTGACAGCCCCACCACCACATCCCCGTCGCAGGAAAGATCAAGGGAGATTCCCGGGGCCTGATAAGCGGTCCCGTCCAGGGTGGCCAGGGCATTGACAACGATTCTGATCCCCTGCCTTACCGTGTCAAAACAGGCCAGGGCCCGGGCATAAAAAAACCGGGCAATATTTTTGCCCAGGTCCAGGATGGTGTGAAGGGTTTTTTTAAGGGCCTGCCTGATCTAGCGCAACACCCGTTTGATACCATCCCAGAGCCTTAGGTGGAGCTTTTTCCCCTGTTCCAGTGCGCGTTCAATTTCCCGGGGCCGTTGGAGCCTTGAGTTGATTTGGGATAACACTTTTTCATCATCCTGGTTTTCATAGGCGTCATCAAAGGCTGTGAACAGTTCCGGAGTGATTTCTCTGGCCCAGGTCTTTTTTGCTTTTTGGGCAAGGCCTGCAAAATCCGCCAGGCAGGTTTTTAATTCAGGGTTGCAGTCCTGGTCATTTTTTGTGTCAATGCCTTTTACCGGGTATTCAAGCATTTGAGCCAGGGGAATTTGATATCCCATGAGCCAGAACTCCACCTGGACCAGGCGGGTTAAAAATCGTCTGATCTGGTAGGCCTGGGGCAAATGTCTGCCATGGCTTTTCCTGGAGGGGATATTGAATTCAAGGCCGCAGGCTCCTGGCCGGCAGGACCGGGCCACAGCCTTGATCAGGCAGTCCTGGTCAAGAATGAGCCCCAGGAGGGCAGGGCTTGGGGTGCGGGTATCCATAAAATGCCTGATCTGGTCTTGTTCCAGGGTAACCATGCCAAGGGCCATGGCCAGGCGCTTGAATTTGTTCAAGTCGTTGACGGCGATGAGTGAAAAGGATTTGCCCGGCCGTTCAGCCGCCAGGCCCAGGACAAAAAGCCGGCACTGGGCCGCCCGCATCACTGCGGGATATTCATGGGGCGCGTCCAGCCATCTTTTATCCAGATGGTCCGTTTCAAAGCTGACCAGAGCGGTCAGGGCCGCCCTTGTTTTTTTTCCTGTCCATCGATCCGGTTTCAGACCGGCCTCTTTCTGGAACCGGGCAGCAGAGTTTAAAAAATTTTTTCTGTCCCGGTGAAATGCCTTTCTGGCCTGGTGTTTATCCTCAGCTTCCAGGTAGCCCAGCAGCCAGAGCTGTTTAGCCATGGCTTGGCCATGTTTTTTAAACTCGCGGGTCATGGCGGCTGCAGGACTGTCCGGCAGGGTCTCAAAGAGTGATTTTTTTCTGGCCTGAATCAACAGACGGTCAAACTGGGCGTATTGATCCGTGATATCCAGGGTTTTCCAATTCTTGTCCTCCGTTTTTGGATATTGAGGCAGGCCCCGGGTCATAGGATCAGGCCTTTGAACATTTCAACCAGTCCCTGGCGCTGGAGCAGGCCTGTGGTCACTGCTCCCTTGTGCAGTTCTATGAGTTCAGGACTGACTTTTTGGGGATCAATAAAATTGATGGAATCCCCGTCAAATTTGATGGTGGTATCCAAAACCAGGTGGAGCCTGGCCTGGGCCGTGGCTTCCGCACCTGCCGGTTTTAAGAGGCTTTCAAGATCCACCAGCTTTTTTTTGTCCAGAATCAGATTGACGTCCCCGATAATGGTCTGGACCTTTAATTCGCTCAGGTCCACAATGGTGTTGCCAATGGTCTGGACGGCATCTCTAAGTGCGCTTGTCATTTTTAGATCTCCTTGTTGTTGTCCTAAAGCTTAATAAATGATGAACGGTTTTCTGCCATGAAAAAAATACCAATTTAAACTTTTCTTCTCTGTGGGCCGGGGTGATTTTTTGTTCAAAGGATCTGCTTATCTTATTCTCGCAGCCCTCTTTAATCGCCTCATTTGGGTGGTTTGGGCCTTTACGCTCAGACATGGGAAATTGAAACCCCCTGACCCGGACCGTGCGGTTTAAGATTTGCCCCAAAGATTTTACTGCCGAACGTATTGCCATGGTCTTCTTTCTTCAGCCTGGATATTTCATGATCTGCAGCCTTACAGACCGTTGGCAGTAAAATTATTACAGCTTCGCGCTCTGGCGCCTTGCAGGCAAATTTGAATCCTGATTATTAGAGGCGGGATAGCTGCTGCCCCTTGTCACTCCCCACTGTTTACAATGATTTTTTTATCCTTTTGGGTACTTTCCTTCCGGGCATCCGTCAAGGTCAGGGAAATGAGATAACTGCCTTGGTCCAGGGTCAGGGGGCTCAGCACCAGACCCTCCTGGGTGTGGCCGGATATTTTTTTAATTTCCCGGTGCGGGTCCTGGGTGATTTTCAGGGCGTATACATAGGGCGGTGCTCCGCCTTTGGCCTGGCTGACAAGGGTAAAGGCCTTACCGGCAATGAGTTTGTCCGGGGAGACAAGGGGTTCGGAAAGGCTTAATATCCCTTCCTGGCCGGGAGTGGATGCCGATGAGAATGGTCAAAATTTCCTTGGCCCGGTAAAATCGTTCCTTACTCTCTTCGGGCAGCCGGTTGGAGGTAAACACAGAAATGGTAATGACCAGGGCCGTGCCAATGGTGCCAAGGGCAAAAATAAAGGTGATCAGCCCCCTTGCGGTTTTAACGTCGGCAAGTTGGCTTAAGATATTTGAGTCATTGCTGATGGAAGAGGCCACCGTCCAGATGAGAAAAACAACAATTCCGCACAAGGCCACATCCCGGGTCAAGATCTTTCCCAGCCAATAGCGCAGTTCGGGGTGGGCGACCGGCTCGGCTTTGAATTGGGCCCAGAGCTTTTTTGCACGGGTTTTTAACTCGGTTTTGACCGATGCCTCCGCTTTTGATGCATCAATTTGAGATGCCAGTGCCTCAAAGGTCTCTTCCTGTTCAGGAAAGAGGATTTTGTTTTCCTTGAGGTAATGGATCAGTTGAAGGGCATCTTCTGTCCTGCCCCTGGATTTCAGCCAGTATTGAAATAGCATGGTTCCACCTCCATGGATTTAGATGCGGGAACTTGTGGGAAGAAGAATGCAGAGAAGAAAGATGGTTTGTTCCCTGGTGGTACGAGGATACACCTGAGTTAAGGCATATTAAACTTTGATTCAAAAAGCAAGACGTGAAAAATTTTGGTTTCAGGTAAAAAATCCAAAGTGCCCCTGTGAAGCCGGGGCACTTTGGATGTCAGATAATTTTAAAGGCTCAGTCAGTTGCCTGGGCGATTCCGACTTCTTCAAAGGTTTTGATGTCGGCCAGAATTCTTGTGGAAAGATCTAAAAGTTCCATACACAGGGCCGCGCCCGTGCCTTCCCCCAGGCGAAACTGCAAATCAATGAGCGGGGTGACGCCCAGGCGGTCATGCATGTATTTATGGCCTGCTTCCACGGATTTATGGCTGGCAAAGAGATATTGTTTTGCCGCCGGGGCCAGTTCACAGGCAATCAAGGCGCCGGCCGTGGAGATCAGCCCGTCACAGATCACAGGGATGCCCCGGGCGGCAGCGCCCAGGACCAGCCCGGCAAGGCCTCCGATTTCAAGGCCGCCCACCTTGGACAATACATCCAGGGGGTCTCTTGGGTCGGGCTTGTGCAGGTCCAGGCCTTTTTGGATCACGGCGATTTTATGGTCCAGGGCGGCATCATCAATGCCTGTGCCCCGGCCTGTGAGGGTTTTGACGGGCAGGCCGGAAAATGCCGCAATAATGGCTGTGGAAGGCGTGGTGTTGCCGATGCCCATGTCCCCTGTACCCAAAAGATCCACAGGGGATTGGGCATTCAGTTCTTCAACAATTTCAATGCCGGCCTCAATGGACAGGATTGCTTCCTGCCGTGTCATGGCAGGCTCTTTGGCGAAATTCCCTGTGCCGTGCCTGACCTTTTTGTGGAAGATGGGCAGGTCAGGGGAAAAGTCATAGTTGACGCCGATGTCGGCTGCCTTGACAATGGCGCCTGCATGGTCCCCGATGACATTTACCGATGCCCCGCCACCGGCAAAATTCAATACCATCTGGGGCGTGACCTCCGCAGGATAGAGGCTGACCCCTTCCTGGGTCACCCCGTGATCTCCGGCACAGGTGATGATCCGTTTGTTGGTCAGACGGACGTCTATGGTGCCTTTGATACCGGCCAGCCGGGCTGAAATTTCTTCCATGATCCCGAGGCTGCCGGCAGGACGGGCCTGGTTTGCCAGCCGGTCTTTGGCCGCTGCCAGGGCCTTTTGATCCAGGCTGGGAATTTGGTTTATGGTCTGTTCAAGTAATGACATAATTCACCTCTTTTCTTTGATGTCTTTTTCAAATATTTCCATCCCTTTTTTCATGGCGCAAAAATCCCCGCACATGGTGCAGGTCTCTTTTTGTTCGGGCGCCCTTTCCTCGCGGATTTTTCTGGCAAGTTCGGGAAAGAGCAGATATTTTTCAAGATCGTCCCAGCGCATGTCCCGCCGGGCCATGGCCGCCTGTTTTTCATTTTCACGGCGATGGGGATATTTGGAGATATCCCCGATTCGGGCGGCAAGGCGTGTGGCCCTGACCCCTTCTCGCACGTCCTCAACCCCGGGCAGGGCCAGGTGCTCGGCAGGGGTGATATAGCAGACCAGGTCTGCCCCGAAGCGGGCGGAGGAGGCCGCCCCGATGGCGGCGGTGATATGGTCGTAGCCTGCGCCAGTGTCGCAGGGAATGGGGCCCAGCACATAATAGGGGGCATTGCCGGACATCCGTTTTTCCAGCATGATATTGCCCTCAATTTCGTCCAGGGGGACATGGCCCGGACCTTCGACCATCATCTGGCAGCCCTTGTCTCTTCCCATTTGTGCCAGTTCGCAGTTGATGATCATCTCAGCCATCTGGGCCCGGTCGTGGCTGTCATGGATGGCCCCTGCCCGGATCCCGTTGCCCAAAGAGAGGACGGCATCATATTTTTTCATGAGCGCGCAGACCCGGTCAAATTGTTCGTAAAGGGGGTTTTCCTTTTTGTTGATATCCATCCAGGCCACCATATAGGTGCCGCCTTTGGAGGCAAGCCCGCCGTAGCGGAAGCCCTGCCTTCGCAGACGTTCAATGGTGTAAAGGTTGATCCCGCAGTGAATGGCCATAAAGCTTAACCCGTCATCCAGCTGTTTTTCAATGAGATCAAAAAGATATTCAGGGTTGAGTTTGGCCGGGTTTTTGTATTTTTTAATGGTCTCTTTAAAGGCCTGGTACAGGGGAACATTTCCCACGGGCAGGTCTGTTGCGGCCAGGACCGATCGCCTTATCCTGTCCATGTCCCCGGCCGCGGACAATTCCATGAGGGTGTCTGCCCCTTCGTCCTGGGCGGCTCTTGCCTTTGCCTCTTCCTGGCCGATATCACAGATGTCCGAAGAGGTGCCGATGGAGGCGTTGACCTTGGTGGACAGGCCCGTGCCAATGCCCACGATGTTTTGGCTTTTCCGGTTTGGATTGCAGGGGATGACGATCTCCCCCTTGGCCACATGATTCAGGATAAATGCCTCGGACAGGCCTTCGGCCTGGGCCACGGCTTTCATTTCCCGGGTGAGTTTGCCCTTGCGGGCAGATTCCAATTGTGTTGCCATAGTTTCCTCGCTATGTTTTGGCTGTCTTGTTGACAATCGCTTTGCGTGCGTTTGCCAAGACAAGCTCCTTGCTAAACCCAAAAAAGGGTCTGCAAGAGATGAATCTTACAAAACCCTTTACCATCAAGTTTTACACACGAAATTTTCAGCTCGTCTTCTGACTTAGGGCCTTGGACCTGTGCTGCGCCTTCCCGGAAAACCAGTGGCATGGCAGAACAGATATTTCCCATCACAGCGGCGGGACCGTCACGGAATTACACCGTGTTCCGTTGGCTGAAAATTTCTAACCAATTTTAGGGGATAAATTATACCCGGGAGAGCCAAAGGTCAATATTTTTGTACTTATCCCTTTACAAACAACCGGAAGTGATCGATAAATCTTATGATATGGATCCTGCCAGGCTGATAAAAAATAAATTCTACAGATTCTACGTTGCCAATGAGGTACTCCTGGGCAATGCCCTTGCCCTGCTCGTGGGGGACTGGATGACCAATGTTTTTTTCATGAACCGGGCCGGGAATGCCTCTGAACAGTTTTTGATCCTGGTGAGTTACCTGGATATTTCCTATGGCGCGGTCTGCGCCGTGGTCATGTCCGTTTTGACCATCGGGTATGAGCGGTCCATTCGAAAATGCCTGACCGAATTCCACCAGGGGACCCGGCCTGACCCGGCCGTTCTGGAACGGGCCAGGTGCCGGGTCCTTAACGAACCCTATTTTGTGGTGATCATGGATACCGTGGTCTGGGCCCTGGGATCATTTATGTTCTGGTCGGCAGGATCTCCCGGGGGATTGCGTATCGGTTTGGGGTCCGGCCTGATTACCGTGACCCTGGCTTTTTTCTGGGTGGAGCATGTGTCCCAGCATACCCGGATTCCTCTGTTTTTCCCCAACGGGGGATTGTCCAAGGTCAAGGGGGCAAGATCCATCAGTCTTCGGGTGAGGTTCATTGCCCTGCTGTTTGCCGTTTCCCTGGTCCCCCTCTCGTTTATCCATTTGACCATCCACCGGTTTAAACAGATGGAGGTGATGGATGAGATGACCCTGGCCACCCTGCTCCAGCATCTTGAAAATACCATTGCCAAGGAAAGCGCCATTTTCATGGTTCTTTCCATTTTATTATCCTTTTTGGTGCTTCACCATTTAAGGCAGCCGGTGGCAGATATCATCCGGGTCATGGCCCATGCAAAAAACGGCGATTTTTCCCACAAGGTCAAGATATTTACCAATGATGAGATCGGGTTTGCCGGAGAAATGCTCAACTTAATGAATCAGGGGCTGATGGAACGGGAGCTGATCAAGGATACCTTCGGCAAATACGTGGACCGGCGGATCAGGGACGAGATTCTCACCGGCAAAATCCCTTTGGCCGGGGAGAGAAAAGAGGCCACTATTTTATTTGCCGATTTAAGGAATTTCACCCCTTTGGTGGCGGTCACCCCTGCCAAGGAGCTGATTTATATGCTCAACTCCTATTTTAATGAAATTTCCCGGGCCATTGACCAGAACGGGGGGTTGATCCTCCAGTTTATCGGGGATGAGGTGGAAGCCGTGTTTGGCGCGCCTGTGGCAAGAAAGGGCCATGAAGAGGCCGCCGTAAAAACCGCCCTGGAAATGCGGGGGCGGCTGGAACTGCTGAACCGGCGGTTTGCAGATAAGGGCATGGCCTCCATCGCCCACGGGGTGGGGATTCATACAGGACCTGTCCTGGCCGCCAATATCGGATCCACCTACAGGTCTGCCTATTCATTGATCGGTGACACCGTGAACCTGGCCTCCAGGATCCAGGATCTGACCAAGGAGTTTAAGACCGACATTCTGGTCAGCGAAGATATCCGATATGCCCTGAAGGGAAAATACAGCTTTACCCCCATGCCCGAGGCCTCTGTTAAGGGGAAAGAAGATCCTGTCCGGGTCTATTCTCTGGTCTAACCCGAATATTTCATAACCTGAAGGTCAGAAACTGACAATTTAAAGGAATTGGGTATTAATTATTTTAAATACAGCAGGTTATAATTATCTGCCAAGCCAATTCCAAGGGTGGTTACCCTTCGGGCGAACCGATTTTACCTCATCTGCGGCGTTGCAGACCGTTCGCAGTAGAGTCACTAGGGCTTCACGGCCTGACGCCTGGCAGCTAAAGCAAAATCGATTCGTGAAATATGCGGTCTAACCTCCATATTCCGCGACCTGTCCTGCCTTATCTCCATGATCCACTCTCTTGGGAAGCTGATATCTGATATTTCAGTTTGACAGGGTATTTTAAATCATATATGGTCCTGAACGTTCACTGGGGGTGCTATCCTTGCTGAGAGAAGGGAAACCTTCAACCCTTGGAACCTGATACGGTTAATACCGGCGTAGGGAAAGTGTATCATGACCATAATGCATTCTTGTATTATGCCTGCCTGTATTATTCCCCATGGTCCATCCCCGGTAAAACATCCATTAATTCATTGGAGGTGTTATGAAAATTGTTTTTAACGGGGCTGACCTGGATACGGATATCCCCGATCTTGCCGCCCTTGTCACGGACATGGGCCTGGACCCGTCTTCCCTGGTCATTGAACATAATTTTAATGTGGTTAAACACGATTGCTGGGCCCATATCCCTATTCAGGACGGGGATGTTGTTGAACTGCTCAATTTTGTAGGGGGAGGTTGAATCATGGAAGACCGATTAATTTTAGGGGATCAATCCTTTTCCAGCCGTCTGCTCACAGGGACCGGCAAGTTTGCCTCAAAAGATCTCATTGCCCCCATGCTCGAAGCCAGCGGGTCAGAGTTGATCACCGTGGCCCTGAGACGGGTGGATCCAAAGGCCAGAGCCCAGGATAATATTCTGGCCAAGATTCTGGATTCCGTGACCCTGCTGCCCAACACTTCCGGTGCCAGGACCGCCCGGGAGGCTGTCCGCATCGCAAGAATTTCCAGGGCCGCCGGGTGCGGAGATTTTATCAAGATCGAAGTGATCACCGACATGCAGTTTCTTCTGCCGGACAATCATCAAACCCTTGAGGCCACGAATATCCTTGCCAAAGAAGGATTTATTGTCCTGCCCGATGTGATGCCGGATATCACCATTGCCCGCCAGCTTCACGATGCAGGGGCGTCGGCGGTCATGCCCCTGGGCTCGCCCATCGGTTCCAACCAAGGGCTTGAGATGGCGGCCATGATCCAGCGAATCATTGACACCTCCCGGCTGCCGGTGATTGTGGATGCCGGTATCGGCAGACCCTCCCAGGCAGCCTGTGCCATGGAAATGGGGGCAGACGGGGTCCTGGTCAATACGGCCATTGCCACGGCCCAGGATACGGCCCTGGCCGGCCAGGCCTTTGCCTTGGCCGTAAAGGCCGGGCGAATGGCCTATATTTCAAAACTTGGGGATCAATCCGCCACGGCCCGGGATTCCTCGCCTTTGACCGGGTTTTTAAGGGGGTAATCATGTCTTTTATGCAATTGGCAGACGAGTATCAAACTTTTGATTTTCAGGGCTATTTTGCCTCTGTTACCCCTGAAGCTGTGGGTGCCAGCCTGGCCCGGGCCGGACAGATGAATTGCCTGGATCATAGGGACCTGCTCAACCTTTTGTCGCCTGCGGCAACGGATTTTTTAGAGCCCATGGCCCAAAAGGCAAGTGCGCTGGCCGTTCAGTATTTTGGGCGGACCATCGGTCTGTACGCCCCCCTGTATATCTCGGATTTTTGTATTAACCACTGCACCTATTGCGGATTTAATTCAAAAACCGATTTTCCGAGGACCCGGCTGAGCCTTGAGCAGATTGAGCAAGAGGCAAAAGCGGTCTCTGGTTTGGGCATTCGTCATATCCTGGTTCTTACAGGAGAGGCGCCGGCAAAGACCCCTTTGGATTATCTTGAAAAGGCGGTGGCCCTGCTGACCCGATACTTTTCCTCTGTTGCCCTGGAACTTTTTCCCATGGACGAGGATGACTATGGTCGACTGAACAAGGCCGGGGCAGATTCTTTGACCGTCTACCAGGAGGTGTATGAGAGAGACTTGTACCGGGAGGTTCATCCAAAGGGCCCCAAGTCGGATTATGCCTTTCGGCTGCTGACCCCGGAGCGGGGCGCCCGGGCCGGGTTCCGGGCCCTGAATATCGGCACCCTTTTCGGCATTGGGGATCCCCGGTCCGAAGCCTTTATGGCCGGTCTTCATGCCAGATTTCTGGAAAGGGCGTTTCCCTATGTGGAAGTCTCCCTTTCCCTGCCTAGGATGACCCGGGCAGACGGGGGAATTGCCCCGAAAAATCTGCATTCCGACACGGGGTTTGTCCAGACCATGCTGGCCTGGCGTCTGTTCATGCCCAGGGTGGGAATCAATGTATCCACAAGGGAGTCGGCAGCTTTCAGGGACCAGCTCATCCATCTGGGAGCCACCCGGTATTCCGCCGGGTCCAAAACCGATGTGGGCGGGTATTCAGTCCCTTCGAACCCTGGTCTGGAGCAGGAGACCACGGTCCAGTTTGAGATCACGGACACCAGAAGTGTGGATGATGTGGCCTGTATGATACGGGCGGCCGGGTGTCAGCCTGTGTTCAAAGACTGGGAGATCTTTTAAGATGATCGTCGGCATTGCCGGTGCGGGCGGCATCGGATCCAATGTGGCCCGTCACCTTGCCCAGGCAGGGGTTTTAAGTATCCAGGCCGTGGATTTTGACCGGGTTGATTTTTCAAATTTGAACCGCCAGTTTTATACGGTTGACCAGGTGGGAAGGTTCAAGGTGGACTGTCTTGAAGAAAATTTGAAAAATATTTTTCCGGCCATGGCCATCGAACCTGTCCGTGAAAAGCTAATACCGGGAGGCTGTACTCGTATTTTCAAGGACTGCAGTCTGGTGGTGGAAGGCCTTGACAATGCCCAGGCCAAAAAGATGCTGGTCGAGGAACTGGCCGGTGCCGGCATCCCTGTGGTTTCAGCTTCGGGTATTGCCGGAAGGGATATGACCTGTGTCAGGATAAAAAAAATGGGCATTTGTCACATTGTGGGCGATTTTTCAACAGACGAGAAAAACGCGCCTTTATTCCCGCCCAAGGTGGCCATGATTGCCGCCCTCATGGCCGCCGTTGTTTTAACGGAGATGGACCGGGCCAGGGACCCTAAATCAAATTTGAACAAGGAAAACTAAAATGACAAAACCAATTCAATTTCCGGAGGGAATTTACGGTATTTTAGGCGAGTCCTTTTCTTTGGGGCGAACCAATGTAGAAATGGCACAACGCCTTGTGGACGGAGGCGTCGATATCCTTCAGTACAGGGAAAAGGCCCATGAAAAAGATAGAAAAAATATGCTGGCCGAGTGCATGGAGATCCGGAAAATAACAGCCGATGCCGGTGTGCCCTTTATTGTGAATGATTTTCTGGACATTGCCCTGATCACGGAGGCAGACGGGGTCCATCTCGGACAGGAGGATCTGCCCGTGGCCCGGGTAAAACAGACAGCTCCCCATCTCATGGTGGGCTGCTCCACCCATTCCCCTGAACAGGCGGCCCAGGCGGTGGCCGACGGGGCAGACTATATCGGGGTGGGTCCCATATTTGCCACCCGGACCAAGGCGGATGTCTGTGATGCCGTTGGGTTGGGCTATCTGGACCATGTGGTTGCCAATTTGTCCATACCCTTTGTGGCCATTGGCGGGATCAAGCGGCATAATTTAAAATCTGTGGCAGACTGCGGTGCCACAACCCTCTGTCTGGTGACAGAGATTCTCGGTGCCAGCGATATTTCGGGCCGGCTAAATGAGATTCGTAAAATTTTAGGAGAATAAAAATGAAACTGACCTATACCACCCAGATGGATGCGGCAAGAAAAGGCATATTCACCCCCCAGATGGAAACAGTGGCTGAAAATGAAACGATTGACAGAAAAGAGCTCATGAACCGGGTGGCCGCCGGATCTATTGTGATCCCGGCCAATAAAAATCATTTAAATCTCAGGGCCGCGGGCGTGGGGCTGGGTCTTAAGACCAAGATCAACGTGAACTTAGGGGTGTCAAAGGATGTATGTTCCTTTGAGTCTGAAATGAACAAGGCAAAGCTGGCCTTAAAGTACAAGGCCGATGCCATTATGGACCTGAGCGTCTCCGGGGATACCCTGGGATTCAGAAAACGATTGGTGGCCCAAGTGCCGGTGATGATCGGCAGTGTGCCCATCTCCGATACCCTGACCCGAACCCAAAAACCGGTGGAAGAGATTGGTATTGATGACTGGTTTAAAACCGTGGAAATCCACGGGGAAAACGGGATTGATTTTGTCACCATCCATGCCGGCCTCAACCTCAAGGTCTCGGCCATCCTTAAAAACAATCCCCGGGTCTGCGGGATTGTCAGCCGGGGCGGTGCCATTCTTTACGAGTGGATGATCAAAACCGGGAATGAGAATCCGTTTTATGAACATTTTGACCGGCTTTTAGACATTTGCCAACAGCATGATATCTGCATCAGCCTATGCGACGGCCTCAGGCCCGGTGCTATTCAGGACAGCACGGATGCCCCCCAGATCCAGGAGCTGATCACCCTGGGCGAACTGACCCAAAGGGCCTGGCAGAAAAATGTCCAGGTAATGATCGAAGGGCCGGGCCATGTGCCCCTTCACGAGGTGGAGATGAATATGAGGCTTGAAAAAAAGCTCTGCCACAATGCCCCTTTTTATGTGCTAGGGCCTCTGGTCACGGATATTGCGCCCGGGTACGATCATATTACTGCGGCCATTGGCGGGGCCCTGGCCGCCATGCACGGAGCTGACTTCCTCTGTTATGTTACGCCTGCAGAGCATTTGCGCCTGCCGTCAATGGATGATGTCAAAGAGGGAATCATGGCCTCAAAAATTGCGGCCCATGCAGGGGATCTGGCCAAGGGGATTTCCGGCGCAGGACAGGCAGATCAGGCCATGGGGCTGGCCAGAAAGGATCTGGACTGGGAAAAACAATTTGACGCGGCTTTGGACCCTGAAAAGGCAAGGGCCTATAAAGAAGACTCCCGGCCGTCCAAAGACGGGGTTTGTACCATGTGCGGTGATTTTTACGCTGTCAAACGGGTTCATGGGATTCTTTACCCCTGCCGGACCGACCGGCAGGGGTAAGGGGTTAACCCGCCTCGTAGGTGCACGAGGTAAAGTCAATTTCCTCGCCGCATTGGTCGCATTTATGGGTTTTGTCAAATTCGTCTGAAAAAATTTCCTTGGTTGCATTGCACTTGGGACATTTGCAGGTGAATGATTTTAGTTCTTTAAAATGTTCAAACCCGGGACAATGTTGAGGTGTGCTCATGGGGATCTCCTTCTTGTTTAAGGGTCTTTTATGATTGCAGTTCCACAAGGGTTCTGCCTTTGATCCGGCCTTTGAGAATATTGTCGATAAAGGGGTCCAGATCATTTAAACCGGTCGTTTGGATCAGGGTCTCGGGCAGGCTGGGTTTCCAGTCCGAGGCCAGGTGATGCCAGAGTTTTTTTCTCAAGGCCATGGGGCAGTGCTGGGAATCAATGCCGTGCAGGGAAATTCCCCTGAGAATAAAGGGGAATACGGTGATGGGCAGATTTGGGGAGGCCACAAGGCCGCAGCAGGTCACCCTGCCGTTTTCCATGGTGCCTTTGATGGCGCAGGCCAGGATATCCCCGCCCACCGTATCCACCACCCCGGCCCAGACGGGTTTTAGCAGGGGCGGTGTTGTCTCTTTGATAAAATTTTGTCTTGAAATAATTCGTTCTACCCCCAGAGACGAGAGAAATCCGTCATCAGGCTTGCCTGATACGGCTGCCACCTCATAGCCCAGTTTGGACAGAATGGCACAGGCCAGGGAGCCCACACCGCCGGTGGCACCGGTGACCAGCACCGGCCCCTGGGCAGGGGTAATTTCCGGGACCAGCCGTTCAACGGACATGGCTGCTGTAAACCCGGCCGTTCCCAGGACCATGCTCTGTTCAAGACTCAGTCCGGGGGGCAGGGGAATCACCCAGCTTTCAGGCACCCGGATATATTGTCCAAACCCCCCGTCCGTATCCATTCCAAGATCGTATGAGGTGACGATGACCTTGTCGCCCGGCGAAAATTGGGATGTTTTGCTGGCCTGGACAATGCCTGCCGCGTCAATGCCCGGGGTGTGGGGAAAATTGCGGGTGACCCCTTTGTTGCCTGTGGCGGACAGGGCATCCTTGTAGTTCAGGGATGAATAAAAAACCTGGATAAGAACATCCCCTCGGGGCAGGTCTTTGACTAAACGGTCTTCAACCGTGCGGGAAAAGATTTTGGGCTGAGTTTCCCTTACGACCATGGCCTGAAATTTCGTGTTTTCCATGAAATACCTCCTGGAGAAATCAGTAAAGCGTCAATACTAAACCCATAATACTCAAACCATGATAAGTCAATCTTTTCGCAAGGGATCTTTTAAATTTTTCCCATATCTGTTAAAAAAAACTTGCCTGTGTTTGAGTGAATTATTCTTTATGAGCGATCTATACCAGGAGACTATGATCAGTCCTGTAGAAAAACAGGTGTTGGAGCATCCTGCAACCCTCAAGGGGTTTTTATTTGTCCTGGTGCCGTTCATCTCCCTGTTTAATATTTATGTGGGTTTTTCCGGACGGTTCTGGGCATCCTGGGTTCTCAATTTCCAGCTTTTGGGATTCATTCTCGTTCTTTGGGTTATGAAATCCCGGCTTTTGGATTTGAAGAAAATGTTGATTTACCGGTATGTGTTACGATTCCAGCTCCTTGTTTTCGGTGTTTATATATTGGGGGGGGGGGGCGTTTTGCATCAGGCGGACGTCAGCCCCTGGACATTTTTGTTTCTCTTTTTACTTTCTTTGTGGATGCCTGATCGCTTGGGGGTGTCCATTGCCCTGGCATTTAATTTTGCCCTGATCTTCTGTTTTCTGGCCACCGGCCTGGATGTTTTCTGGGCAAACCAGGCCTATTGGACCCGGTTTTTTATTGCCGTGGGCCTTTTTTCCCTTTTGACCCTGGGGACGGCGTTGGTCCGCCGGAGTTATTTGTCCGGTTTTTTTGCAGCCAGGGCTGAACTCAAGGAATCAGAACGCAAATACAGGGCCCAGAGCCGGAAACTGATCCAAGAGATCCAGCAGAGGGACCGGGTTGAAAAACAGCTTCTTCATGCCATAAAAATGGAGACGGTTGGCCGGGTGGCTTCCGGTGTGGCCCATGATTTGAACAATATACTTTCCGGCCTTGTCACCTATCCCGACCATGGACAAGGATGATCCTTTAAAAGATGCCCTTGAAACCATTAAATCATCGGGATTGAAGGCCGCAGCCATTGTGGATGACCTTTTAACCCTGTCCCGTCGGGGGGTGGTGACAGCCGTTCCCATGGATATTCAGCAGATTGCCGAATCCTACCTTGGCAGCCCGGAACACCGGCAGTTTATGGCGGCCCACAAATCGATATCCATAAGGACCCAGTTTGAACCCTGCAGTAAAACCGTTATCGGATCTCCGGTCCATCTTTCCAAAACCCTGATGAATCTTTTAACCAACGGGGTGGAAGCCATTTCAGGCACCGGTGAGATTTTGATCCGGGTCAGAGAACAGGTGTTGTCACAGCCCCAAAAAATTATTTACCCGGTCCAGGGATATTTTAAGATTCCCAAGGGAGAGTATATCCTTTTTTCCATTTCAGATAACGGGGCCGGGATTGCCCCGGAAGAGATTGAATTCATATTTGAACCCTTTTATACCAGCAAACAGATGGGCCGTTCCGGAACAGGCCTTGGCATGGCCCTGGTGATGGGTGCGGTCAATGACCACAAGGGATTTATCCAGGTTGAATCCACCCTGGGCCAGGGCACCTGTGTGGATATTTATTTTCCCGCCGTTGTCCAGGCCCGTGAATCAGGAAAAGAGGTTAAAAACAGGCTGGTAAAAGGGAAGAACCAACACCTGCTGGTGGTTGATGACGACCCCGTTCAATTGGAAATTGCCTGCCGGCTCCTGGAGCGGCTGGGATATCGGGTCCACTGTTGCGCCTCGGGTGAGGAGGGGCTTGAATTTTTAAACCGGAACCCGGTGGATCTGGTGATTCTTGATATTATTATGGAACCCGGGATGGACGGGGTGGCCGTGTGTGAACAGATTTTAAAAAAGCCCCCGGACCAGGCCGTTCTTTTTGTCACGGGATTTTCCGATGCTGCCACCCTGAGCCGTGGCAATTGTTTGTTCAAGCCCTATTCTCTGGACCGGATGGGGGCCATGGTAGAGGCTCGTTTAAGGGCCAGGCGCCCTGCCCTTCAGTGAGTCTCCCCTCAAGGCTGCAAAAGTCATCGAAGGCTTGCCGGGTCAACATGCCCAGGCCTCCCCTTGGCCTTTGACCGCGCGGCGCTTTCATGGCAGAGATGCCCGGCCCCTGGCAGTCGTATATTCAGCTTGGATGATCCGGGGAGCCGTCTATTTTAAAATTACCACCCAATGCTTGACTTTTTACTTGAAAATCCCCTAGAGTCGCCTCAATACAATTAAGGCATAAAAAGGTTAACCAACGGATTAAAATAAACAGAGAAAAATATGAAAATATTAGTGACAAATGACGATGGATACCGGGCCCCGGGTATTCAGGCCCTTTACCGGGCATTGACCCGGGATCATGAGGTGATCCTGGCTGCGCCCGACAGGGAAAGAAGCGCCATTGGACACGGCATTACCCTGAATCAGCCCCTGCGGTATGACCGGGTGGATCTTAACGGCGGCGGTCAGGGGTATGCGGTTACCGGAACCCCTGCTGACTGCGTTAAACTGGCCTTGGCAACCCTTTGCCAGGGCCGTCCGGATCTGGTGATTTCAGGCATTAATGCAGGCTCCAATACCGGGATCAATATTAATTATTCAGGCACGGCAGGTGCGGCAAGGGAGGCGGCCCTGAACGGTATTGTCTCCATTGCCGCTTCCATTCAGTACGGAGAGGTCATGGATTTTAAGGGCATGGCCAAATACCTGGTCTCCAGGGTGGACAAGGTCTGTTCCCAGGGCCTGCCCAAGGGGGTGTTTTTGAACATTAACGGACCCTGTATCCCCATGGATCAGATTGAGGGGGGCGCGTATCACCTGCCAGGCAGACAACAACCTTTCCACTGGTTTTGTTCGGCAAAAAGATCCCAGGAAAAAACCCTATTTCTGGTATTCCCAGATGGATGCGGCAGCACCGGGCCGGGACACGGACAATCGGGCTATTCAGGATCATTTTTTATCCATTACCCCCATCCAATGCGACATGACCGCCTATGGGGTCATGGAGATGCTTCAGACCTCAGGATACTAGAATTCCATGGAAAAAAAATTTGATGGCCCCAGGGTCTCTTTGATCTCTTTTGCCCACTTTGTCCATGACCTTTACACCAGTTTTCTCTCCCCTCTGCTGCCCTTGATCATTGAAAAGCTTTCTTTGAGCCTGAGTAAGGCAGGGCTTTTGTCCACGGTGATGCAGATTCCGGCCCTGGTCAATCCCCTGATCGGGCTTTTTGCAGACAATCGCGGGCTTGCCAGGTGGCTGGTAATTATTGCCCCGACCTTGACGGCCATTCCCATGAGTTTTATGGGCATCGCCCCGTCCTACGGCATGCTTTTGGTCCTGTTTTTTTTGGCCGGGATTTCAGTGGCCCTTTTCCATGTGCCTGCCCCGGTGCTGGTGGCAAGGTACAGCCGGGATCTCAAGGGCCGGGGCATGAGTTTTTTCATGACCGGCGGGGAACTTGCCAGAACACTCGGACCCATGGTGGCCGTGGCCGCCGTCACGGTTCTGGGGCTGGCAAATTTTCACTATATTCTGGTTTTAGCTTTGGTCACGTCGATACTTTTATACTTAACTCTGGAACCTTCGGATGAGAAGATTGCCTTTAAAAGGCGGGGATCTTTAAAATCCGCCTACAGGGAGATCTGTCATGTTCTGGAGCCCCTGACCGGCATTCTGGCGGCCCGGGCCTTTATGCACGGGTCCATGGGCATGTTTTTAACCGTTTACGTGGAGCAGAAGACCCAGAGTTTATGGTACGGGGGGGCTGCCCTGGCCGCATACGAGGCCCTGGGCGTGGCAGGGATTTTGTCCGCCGGTACTCTCTCGGACCGGTTGGGACGGCAGCGGGTGCTGTTCTGGGCCCTTGTGATTGCCCCGGTTTCCATTCTTTTGTTTATATTGACTTCAGGGATTTTCCAGGTTCTCATGCTCATGGTGACAGGGTTTACAGTCTTGTCCACCACCCCTGTGATGCTGGCGTTGATCCAGGAAACAGCCAAAGACAACCCTTCGGCCGCAAACGGGCTGTTCATGATGATTTCTTTTGCGGTCCGTTCCATTGCCGTGGTGGTGGTCGGGGCGTTAGGAGATGCCTTCGGACTGGATTATATGTTTATTATCGCTGCAATAACAGGATTTACAGCGGTTCCTTTTTTAATTAAACTGGGCAGATATCCAAAATAAAAGGAAAAAATTTATGTTAAAGACCAACAAAGATAAAGTCGTGGAAATGTTCTTGGCGTGCAAACCCGGAATGCCCCGGGTGGGCCTGGGCTGGAAGGTGGATCACCAGGGAGAGCCTTTTTTATTGCCCGCCATCGGCGGAATCACCCTCAATGTCCAGGCCGGGGATTCAGCCTTTGGTCTGGCCGGGGACCACATCGAACCCGGGGTCTCGTGTACGGCCAATGGTGAAAAACCCAATGAATTTCCCAATAATTCCCTCCAGCTTCTGTCCTGTGTGGGAAATGAGGCCCGGCTGATTTCAGGAGAAGCCAAGGGGGGAACCGGTGTGGTCATCGGCCATCACGGAGGATCCGAGCATATTATTGTGGATTTTCCCCGGGCAGTCAAAGAGAAGATGACCTATGAGGATAAGATTCTCATCCGGGCCAAGGGCCAGGGGCTTGCCCTGACAGATTACCCGGAGATCAAGCTGTTTAACCTGGATCCCAACCTTTTGGAAAAGATGAAGATTTCAGAGCAGGGAAACGGACGGCTCAAGGTCGGGGTCACCACCATGGTACCGGCCCCGTGCATGGGATCAGGGGTTGGCCGGGCCCATGTGGGGGCAGGGGACTATGACATCATGACCTCAGATCCTGACACGGTTGAAAAATATCGCCTGGACCAGATGCGGTTCGGGGATTTTGTGGCACTCATGGACCATGACAACTCCTATGGCCGGGCCTTTGTCCAGGGGGCGGTGAGCATCGGCATCCTGGTTCATTCCGACTGCCGGCTGGCCGGCCACGGTCCAGGGATTTCTACCCTCATGACCTGCCCTAAGTCCTTGATTGAGCCTGTGATTGATCCCGGGGCAAATATTGCGGATATTCTGGGGCTGGGGGCTGAAACCTGAAGCCTGTTTTTATTATAGGCCTGACCTGGTGCCTGGTCTTATCAGGAATGAATTTTCTGGGACAGGTGCTGCCGGAAAAGGGCCTCATCTTCCAGGTTTTTGAATATGGCTTTATCCTGGGATTTGTCTTGTTGGCGGCCTGGGTTTCAAGGGTGTATATGATCCGTATTGACCCCCGGATTCAAGGGCAGGGGGCGTTGCGGACAAAGGTGCTGGCCGCCTGTTTTTTTATTTTTGCAGCCGGGTATGGATGGGTTGTTTTGACCGGAGAACGATCCAATGTGCTGACCTGTGTTTTAACCCTTAACCTGGTCTTGTTTGCCTCTGTTTTGGGAAGCTGGCTGGCCGTGTCCTTGAAACGTCCTGCCGAGCTTGTACCGGTTTGCGTGGTTGTTTCCCTTGCTGATCTGTTCAGCGTTTTTGCCGGCCCGACCCGGAATTTTGCAGAGAATATTTCAGGCTATTATGAAGGGGGAATGAAAGGGATTCCCCCTTTGGTGGATTTTTTTCTTCTAAAAATGCCTTTGCCCGGATCTGATCTTTTTCTGCCGGTTTTCGGGGTCTCTGACTGGGTTGTGATTGTTTTTCTTTGTGCCTGTGCTGAAAAATTTAAAATGAATGACAGTCTGGTTGGAAAACAGGGGCGTTTGTACTTTCCGATAGCCTGCCTTGGATTGTGCCTGTCCATATTTTCTGCCTGGTGGGGAAATCTTTTTTTACCTGCCCTTCCCTTTATCTCCCTGGGATTTGCCGGGGTGATGGCAGTGAGATATCCTGAGATGCGCAAACTGACAAAGGCTGAGATCCGTCCCATGCTTGGATTTTCAGCTCTATTGATCGGCCTGATCATTATGGTCAGAGTGTTCCGCTAAAAAATGGATCGGCCGGGGAATCATCGCCCGGGTGTTCAGCCGCATATTTCACCAAAGGATTGGGTTTTTTTCAGTGATGTCCGGTTAGGTTTTTGCTTGCTCAATAATTTTTTGATCTTTGACAATATTGTCCCTGTTTGAACTATGAGAGCCCTGCTCCTCGCAGCCAAAAAGGTCATTTAGAATGGCGGTTCGCAGCTGCCGAACTCTTTTGATCGTGACCTTTTCATTAAACTGTTTTTGGCAATGGATTGCCAGTAACAGGTAAGTGATAAGGCCGCCAAGAATCTGAACCATAAGGCCGTATTCACTGCGGGCAATGAGATGATATACCTTCAGATGTTCTTTCCACCATTTGAAAAAATCCTCAATGGTCCACCGGAGTTTATAAATTGTTGCTATTTGTTCCGCTGTTAAATCATGCCTGTCAGTTGCCACATAGTATTTGACGCCAGCAATTTTATAGCCAACAACCCGAACAGGCCTTTTCGTCTGGTTTTGATTCGGAGTACCAAGTTTAACCAGTGCATCATAAAAAATGTAGCTGTCGGAAGGGGTCTCGTGGTTATCAATAATTGTTCTTGTTGTCCTGGTTTTTATACGGCAGACAAAATGTTTGCCTTGCTCCTGAAGCAGGTCAAATTCTTTATGGGATTGATATCCACGATCCATAACACCTGTTTGCCCCTTGGAAAGTATTTTGGGAACAAAAGTGCGTTCAGCGCCGTTGCCTTCAGTCAAAAAGATTTTGTTTGGGATTCCGTGATTAATGTCAAATCCGCAATGTACTTTGGCTTTTTTACTTCCTTTTCTGTAGTTCGCCCAGTGCATTGAAAGGACTGCATTTATGAGACTACCGTCAATGGAAACCAACTCTCCTAACTCGGCGTGTTCACCCGGATGACACTCAAGAGCCTGTTTATAAAGATCCTCAAAGATAAATTGCAGTTGTTCGAGTCCCCTGTGATTGATGGCTTCACAGAAACTACTACGGCTGATACCACCGTCTGGCGCAATATTTTCTTTAGCAAAAACATTCTCCTTGAGATCCTGAATTAAATGTCGGGCAGACTTGTGCTCCTGAAGATGGAAATAAACCAAAGCATTTATCTGGTCTTCGAATGTCATTTTTAAAGGGCGGTCTCCTCGAGATTGTAATTCCGGTGCTTTTGAAAGTGACTTTATCAGAGGGCACCTGAAATTGTCAAAGTTCAGGGACCGTAGTTGTTTTTTAGGGACTGAGATGTGCGTCATTTGAGCTCCTTGAGTTAAATTTTCAAGGCGCACAAAAATTTTTACGCACATTTGTCAACACAAAACCGACTGTTTTTTCAATGATTTTAGATGCTTTTTATATGCAACAACCTAACCGGACACTACTGGGTTTTTTTCAAATTGTCATGAAATATCCGGGCAAAAGGTGAGGCCGGATGAGTACAACCCAAAGCGTTGGTTAGGGGGAAAAAGGAGGAGAGAACCTTGTTGGCCCGGGGCAGAAAAATCTATGTATGGGCAGGGATTGTCTGTGGGCTTTTTATGGCCTTTGCCTGGGGCCTGGCCTGGTTTTTGGAGAGCCGGTTTCCCCGGGATTTTCTGCTTGCCCGTATGAATGAGACCATTCCCGGTTACCTGCTGGTTGATAAAGTCAGGCTTGGTATTTTTGCAGGACAGCTGGATCTGGAGGGAATTGTTTTGCAGGGGGAGGCCGGGAAAGACCTGGTTCGCATCAAAAAACTGGGCCTGGATTTATCCTGGACCCGGCTGATGTCAAAAGAAATCTCCTTATCCCGGCTTGTTCTGGATTCTCCTGAATTCAGGCTCAGCATTTTGGAAGACGGGTCTTCCAACCTTTTGACGGCTTTGATTCCGCCCAGGTCCTCCCCCCCTGAACGTTCAACCGGGCCCCTGGAAATTCCCTTTAATATCCTGATCGATGAATTTGAGCTCAATCAAGGCCGTGTCCAGGTTAAGATGCCGGACAATGATCTGAATCTTGTTGGTTCAGGGCTGGATATCCGGGTTTCAGAATTTGATCTCTTTGAAACCTCTGCCCGGCTCAAGATGGAGATGGCGACCGGAGATATCCAATACAAGGGGCAATTCTTTGTTCTTGATCCCTGGCTTGTCCAGGCAGATCTTGAGGAGGGCCAACTCTCTGATATCCTTGTTCAGGGCGGATCCTCCGGGGTCGACATGAAGATCCGGGGACAGATCAAGGATATTTTTACAACCCCTGTGCTGGATATGAGCCTGGCTTCCGGGATAATACTGGAACCTGTCGTTCGGGCGGCAGGGATAAAGAATTTAGATCTAAACGGCCGGGTCCGAGCTAAGATCAGTGTTAAAGGCCGTCCTGATAATCCTGGGGTAAAGATTTTTATCTCTTCTAAAGGTGGAGGCGTCAATCAATATTCATTTGGCCGTTCTGATTTCAGATTGATGATGACAGACAGACAGGCAACCATGGGGGTGGCCTGCCTTGGTTCCCCTGTGGGAGACTTTTCCCTGGACGGGAAGGTGGATCTTGAAACCGCTTTTCCCAACGGGTTTTTACAAGGCTTTGATTTGAACGAAGTCTCTTATGAAGCGGATCTTGCTCTGGAGGGGGTGAAATTGTCAGCCATGGCCCCAACCCTTCCAAAGGGCCAAGTATCTTCCAGAATACGGCTGGAGGGCCAGGGGGTTTATCCTGAAAACCTGAGGGCTGCCATTCAATCCGAATCCATTGCCAGTTTTTTTCAATCCCGGGAAGGGGGGGGCCCAATGGATTTCAACCTCAGCATGGATGCGGATTTTGATCAGTCCGTGGCCAAGGTCAGCTCCATCTGTCTGACCATGCCGGGAGGAGAATTCACAGGCCAGGGCCGGATGGACATAGCCAGCCGGGAAATTTTAGGCCGCCTTGAACTTGAGATGGATGATCTCGGAGCCCTGGACAGGCTTAGCCGTGTTCAAGGAAAAGGACGCCTCAGGGCCACGGCAGATATTGACGGTCCTTTTGGGTCTTGGGTGACCCTCTCCCTTTTGGGTTCAAATTTGGCCCTCAATGATATTTTTCTCGGCGATTTGACATTAAACGCCGGCCTGGAACCCTCCGGACAATTGGATATTGATCTATTGGAATTGTCCCGGGGCAGGTCTTTAATCTCAGTCTCCGGCCGGGCAGGGGTATTGGACTCTACCCTGTCACCCATACCAGACCCCGATGTTGAGATAAATCTGTCAGGAGACTCTGTCTTTCTGGAAGATTTTTTTAAAGACCTTCGGGGCAGCCTCTTTCTGGACGGTCAGGTCAAGGGCCGGATTTCAAACCTTGGGGGACGGTTGAATATTGAGGGTCAAGCCCTTGGGTTTAAAGATCAGTCCATTGATGAATTCTCCTCTAAAATTTTCCTTCAGGGGTCTGTTCTTGAGATTGCCCAACTGGATATTCAGGTCGCACCCGGTTCGGTGGTCAAGGCCAGAGGAACGGCCGCGCCAATGGATCAGACCTTTGATCTCAGGGTGGCGTCAGATGATTTTGATTTAACCTGTCTGGACCCGGTCAAAAAAACAGGTGTCAGCAGCGGGCGCTTGTTTCTGGATCTGTCCGCCCGGGGCCCCATGAAAGATCCTGAAGTTAAAGGGAATCTGGGTGTAAAACATCTTGTTATTTCAGGGGAAAAACAAGCGCCTGGCAATTTTGGGGTTGAATTGAGAAACAGGCGTTTGGAGATAAAAGGAGATCTGGGATTTCCCATGGAGGGGACCTTTCATCTGGATACCCAGGCATATACAGCCGCCCTTGATATGGACGGGGTTGACCTGTCTCCCTATTTTAAACTATGGGGCCGGCCCCAGCTCACCGGGAGGGTATTCGGCAGAATCCAGGCCCGGGGCCAGGGGGACCGGCTGGATCTTGTAAAGGGCTCAGCCGATCTTTCTAAACTGGATATTCAGTTTGCAAACCGGCCTTTTATGGGGATAAAGGATCTGGGTATCCTTGTTGAAAACGGGCAATACCGCCTGGGGCCGGTTCATATCCGCCTGCTGGAAAAGGGGCGCCTTTGGGTCAAAGGCAAGGGCAGCCTTGGGGGGGCGCTTGATTTTCAGGCCCAGGGAGATATTCCCCTGGACATTATTTCCCCCCTGGTGAAACCGGTTGAATCTGCCTCGGGCAGGATCCGTATGAACGCTGCCATTGACGGCAGCATCGCATCTCCCCGGGTATCCGGGGAGATCCAATTCAAGGGGCTGGGATTATCCATTGATTCAATTGATCAGGATTTCAAGGAGATAGAGGGCCGGATCAATGTTAGCCCAGGGCAGGTTGAAATCCTTGGGGTTAAGGGGGCGCTGGGCCAGGGCCACTTTGATCTGGGCGGCAGTATCGGGTTAAAAGAATGGGCGGTGAATACAATTGATCTTACCTTAAATGCCCTTCAACTGAACCTGGACATCCCGGATGTAATAGACCTGAATCTGAACGGTCATCTGAGCCTTGGGGGGGATGGCGATGGATCTGATCTGGTGGGTGAAATTGTACTCGTTGAGGGCCGATATTATAAGGATGTTGAGCTGGACCTCGTCTCTTCGGCCACCCGGAGGACACGGAAACTTGCGCCTTTGGAAGAGCGGTCTTTTCCTGAATTTTTCCGGAATATCGGTCTGAACGTTCATCTGAGCCGGCGAAAGCCTTTGCTGGTGGACAATAATCTGGCCTACCTTCAGGTCAGTCCGGATCTGACAATCCAGGGCAGCCTGGATGCGCCCTTATTGGCCGGACGTGCCCAGGTGGATTCCGGTATTATTAATTTTCAAAAAGTTGAATTTGAGGTCAAAAAAGGCATCATTGATTTTTTGAACCCCTATAAGATAGAGCCCGATATTGAGATTGAGGGTGAAACCCAAATTCGGGACTGGACCATTACCCTGGCGGTTTCAGGCACACCGGACAATCTGGATTTTCAATTTTCTTCAGACCCCTCGGAGCAGCATGAAGATATTCTTTCCTTGATAGCCTTTGGCAAGACCACAAGGGAACTGCGTTCGGCAGACGGTGGGGGAGGCTTTGCCCCCCAAGGGATTCTCTCCGGGATGGTTGCCGATATACTGGAAAAAAAAGGGAAAGAGGCCACGGGATTTGATTATTTTGAGATCAAACCCCAGGATACCGATGACCAGGGGAATCCCGGGGTAAAGGTGACCATTGGGACGGATTTGTCCCGGAAGATCAGTGTTAAATACGGAGTGGATGTCAGGAACGGTGAGACGGTTCAGCGGGTGACCACCGACTATAAACTGCTTGAGAATCTGTTTATGAGGGGATACCAGGATACGGGTGGAAATTTTGGGGGTGAATTAAAATACCGATTGGAATTCAGGTGAGCCAGGTGCTGATATGGGAAAGAAAAATAATGAATTGCCCTTTACGGCCATGGGTGTTTTTTGCTGTTATCATGGGCGCCTTTTTTGTTTTTTTTGCTGAGCCCGGGTTTACCACGCCTCACGGCCAGGACGGTTTAGAAAAAATTTTTCAGATTGATATCCAAATTCAAGGAGAGAGAAAGGGGGTCTGGCAGGCGGTTGCCAGGAATCTGATCCAGATAAGGCCTTTGGATCCCTATGATCCTGCAGTGGTGGCCCGGGCCATTGACCGTCTTTCAGATTCAAAGGTGTTTCAATCCATTCATGTGCCGGATCCGGAAAAAACCGCCCAGGGCATGAAAATTGTGTTTGAGCTTCATCCTTTTGGCCGGATCAAGGATATCCATGTTAAGAATGCCTTTCCGCTTTTCGAGCGGGAAGTGATGAATATGATGACCATCTCCATTGGGGATGTTTTTATAGAAAAGAGATTGGAAGATCAGTCCAAACGGGTGACGACCCTGTTCCAACGGCAGGGATATATTGATCCTCAGGTATCTTTGTCCGCCCAAAAGGATGAGGCCGATGGAAATTTTCAGGTCTGGGTTCACATTCATAAGGGGGCGTTTTTTCAGGTGAACCAGGTCCGCATCATGGGGAATGACCATTTTTCTTCGTCACGCCTGAAGTTAAGGATCAAAACCTGGAAAGCCTCGATTTTGTTCGGCAGCGCCAAACGGTTTATCCAAAAGGATTTGGATGAGGATGTGAAGAATTTTATTCAGTTTTACCGGGAAAAAGGATTTGCAGAGGTCAAGGTCCGGGCCCAAGTTTTGAGGAATGAAAAAGAAAAAAAGGTAGACCTGGTCTTCCACATTGAAGAGGGACCCCGATACGGATTTGTCTTTCAGGGAAATGAACAATTTTGGGACCATACCCTGAACCGGGAGATGACCCTGTCCAGGGAGGGGAATGAAAATGATTTTGCCCTTAGAAAAAGCATCCGGAACCTGAAACAAAAATATCGTCTCAAAGGATATCCGGATGTAAAAGTTGAGTCCGGGGTCAAGGCGCCCCCCCCTGACAATCCAACAGTAAAGCAGGTGACCCTTGCCATTGATGAAGGTGACCAATATTGTGTTTCTAAAATTAAGATCACAGGAAACCGGGTCTTTTCGGAGAAAACGATCCTTGAACAGATGTTGACCCGGGTACCGCTGTTTCAACGTTGCGGTGTCTATGTGTCCAAAACACTTGATGAAGATATCAACGCCATTCGGGCGCTTTATCTCCGGCAGGGGTATCAAAGGACAAATATTGACCGCCGGGTCAGGGTGCGGGATGATCCGGGCAGATCCGGGCACAAGCAGGTGGAAATCAGCCTGGTCATTGACGAGGGCATTCAAACCAAGGTCGGTCAGCTCCGGTTTGAGGGGGTGTATGCCCTGTCTCATGAGGCGGCTGTGGATCTGATCTCCTTGACGCCAGGACAACCCTTCAGAGAGTATATGATCAAAACGGACGAGAATCGTCTGAGGCAGAGTATTTCTGAACTGGGGTATCCCAATTGCCAGGTAACCTCGGCCAGGGTGCTGAGCGTTGACCGGACCCGGTTAACCCTGACCTATCTGGTGGATGAAGGTCCCCATGCAAGGGTTGGACAGACCTATTATATGGGGAATTTCAGAACCAGCCCGTCTGTACTTGACAATGAAATGAAATTGTCAGAAGGAGAGTCCCTTTCCCTTATACGACTGCTTGAGAGCCGTCAAAATATGATGAATGTCAATGCCCTTGATTCGGTTCGGTTCAGGACCATCGGCTTGGAAAACAAGGAGCCAAAGGTCGATATCATTGTGGAGGTAGAGGAGAAAAAACCCTATTATGTTGAAATGGGAACCGGGTATGATACCGAGCGTCATCTATATTTCAATTCAACACTTGGGGATCATAATTTTCTAGGTCAAAATCTTGACCTTAAACTGGAAGCCGAGGTGAGCCAGATCGGATATAAAGCAGACCTGGCCCTGTTGGAACCACGGCTTTTGACTAGCCAAATCCGTTCCAATACCCGGGTTTTTGGTGAAAAACAAGAGGCGTTCAACAAGGATTTCGGCTCCCGGACCTATGGGGTTTCCCAGGATTTTTATCAGGATTTTCTGTCCAGGACCCTGATTCTGAACCTGGGCCTGTCCTATGAATTCAGAGAACAATATCTGACCCGGTACCGGCCGTTGACCCTGGAGGAAACAGATCCGTATGAGCCGAGGCATGTGCTGGTGGCAAGCCCGGGAATCCTCTACAATACTACGGATTCTCATGTCAGGCCCAAAAAGGGATGGGTCTCCTCTGTTAATGCGGATATCTCAAACGGGCTTGACAATTCTGTGGATGATTTTATCAAATATCAGTTGGAAGCCCGGTATTACTATACCCTGTTTTCACCTCTGGTCATGGCTTTCAGGGGCAGGTACGGGTTTATTCAACCCTATGGCGCCAACACCCGAGTGCCTGAGGATCAATTGTTTTTTTTAGGGGGCACTTCAAGTGTTCGGGGGTTTGATGAGAACCTTCTGGCCTATGACACTGCCGGCCAGGCCGTCGGGGGCCGGGAGGTGATCCTTGGCGCGGTTGAAGCCCGGTATGACCTGGGGCTGAACTTTGAGATTTCCGGGTTCTACGATATCGGGGCAATCCGGCAGACACAGGGCAGAGGCGGATCCGAAAGTTTTAGAGATTCCGTCGGCCTTGGGCTCAGGTATCAGACCCCCATTGGCCCCATTGGATTTTTATACGGCTGGAAACTGGATCCCCGGCCAGATGAAAGCGGTGGCAGCTTTCATTTTTCCATGGGATATACCTTCTGATTTTTTTCTTCGGCTAAACTGAGCTGAATTTCCCGCTGACCTTGAATTTTTTTTCAAGGTACCGGGATAAAAGAGAAACCGTATAGGTCATGATAAAATACATCAGCCCCACGGCCAGGTAAATTTCAAAGGGCCTGAACGTCCTTGAATAGACCATTTGGCCGGCCCGGGTCAGTTCGTTGATGGCCAGGACCGAGACCAGCGAGGTCTCTTTGAGCTGGGATGAAAATGAGTTTACCAACGCAGGAAGGGCCACCTGCACGGCCTGGGGCAGAATAATATGCCAAAGGGACTGAAACCGTGAAAGTCCCAGGGAGACAGCAGCCTCTTGCTGGCCCTTGTCCACCGCATACAGGCTGCCCCGGATAATCTCAGAAATATAGGCACCGCCGCATAATCCGATTCCCAGGTATGCGGCGGTGAAATTTTCCATTGAGATGCCCAGGGAGGGCAGCCCGTAATAGATGAAAAAAAGCTGAATCAACAAGGGGGTTCCCCGGAATACCTCTACATAGGGGGTGAGGATGAGGTTCAGCCAGCCGAGTCTGGACCTTGCGACCCCGACCATGGTCCCTAAAACCAGGGCAAATACAAAAGAAACCGAGGTGATTTTCAGGGTCATCATGGCCCCGAAAATAAGTTCCTCATGGTTTTCTAAAATAAGACTCGTCTGAAACCCGTCCATTTGTTTTTATCCGATTTTTAGTTGACGGTCAGCCACTTGTCGTGGATTCGCTGATGACTTCCGTCTGCCTTGATTTTTGCAATGGCCCGGTTGATTTCTGATTTCAGGGCAGAGGTGTTTTTGGGCAGGGCAATGCCGATCTCCGTTGAATGCAGAGGATCTCCCACCACCTTGAACGAGGGGTCTTTTTGGATCTGTACCGCAGCATAGGCAATTCCCGAGATCAGGGCGTCGATTCGTTTGAACTTTAAATCTAAAAACGCTTCTGTGGTGTAATTATAGGTTTTTGCCGTGCCAACCAGGTCTTTGATGCTGTTCAATGCCTTTTCGCTGGAGGTGGCCATCTGGGCGCCGACAATTTTATCTTTGAGATCGTTTTGTCCCTGAATTTGGGATTCATCCTTGCGAACCACCAGGACTTCGGTGAGATTCACATAGGTATCGCTGAAATCCACCATCTCCATTCTTTTGGGATTTTTACCCATGCAGGTGATCAGGATGTCATAATCCCCTTTTTGCAGGCCGGCAATCAACCCCTGCCATTCTCCGTCCTTGAATTTTACAGGGATATTCATCTCCTTGCCGATGGCATTGGCAAGGTCCACATCAAAGCCCTGGAAATCCCCTGTTTTGGTTTTAAATTCAAACGGGGGATACTGGGCGCAAAACCCGACCACAAGCTCACCTTTGTCCTGGACTTTTTGTAATGAAAGATCGGCACAAAAACCGTTTGCTGCCACGGCCAGAGCCATGAAAACTCATGCGGCAATGTTTAAAATATTTTTTTTAGTCATCTGTTTTTCCTTATTTTGCTGTGATTAATTGGGATGGATCACTTTCATCCACCGCCATGAAATTAATGGATAATCCTCTTTTTTCCAGCATGATTTTAAACTGGGTTAAAAAGACGCCGGTGCCCTGGAGATAGGTAAAATTTTTAAGCTGGTTTTCGACCATTTCTTTGTCCCGGATCACGCCGCCAACAAGTCCTGACGGGATTTTGGTAACCCCGCAATTGGGGCTGCCGTCGGCGCCGATCACACCGAGGATCTCATATCCGGCTGCGGTAAAGGCCTCGATCTGGTCCACAGAAGGCGCCAGGATCTTTTGGCAGTGACGTCTGTAATTGGGCTGGTTGTACTGCTCAAAACACATGCCCCAGCGGTTAACTCCCAGGTAGGAAGATTCAGGGCAGGGAAGCTGAACAATGCCGACTCCCTGTTCGATAAAGGTGTCCATGACTTGGCGCAGCACCCCGGGATAGACTGCCAGGGGACTGACCTTGGCATTGGCGTTGAGTATGCAGTGGCATACCACGATAATTTTTTTGCTTCTGTTCAAAATATCCTTCCTCAATTGATATGAATCTGATTAGGGCCAGGTTCGTTTGAATAAATCAAAAAAAATAGTTCAACTGGTCGGGGTAAATCAAATTGATAGTTTGAATGGGTTTGGCTGGTTTGTATTTGAAATATTGATATCTTGTTGGCTCATCCAAAATATACCCTGGTTAGGTCTGGCTCGGGCCGGTGAAATCGACTGTTTTAATCCGGTCTCTTTTCTTTTAATGCAGGGTCATCGCATGTAACTTTTATTAAGATTCGTCCTTACCCGGCTGGAATAGGTGAGGGGGATTCCGTTAAATCTTAAGCGGTCGTCCTGACCGCTTAAGAAGCGGAAATGATCGGACCTATGCCGTCCTGGCGGGCCGCTCATTTACGCCACTCCACCCCCTTCACCCTATCCCAGCCTGGCTCTCTTGGCTTGCTATAGTATATGAGCATCGAACAAAATTTTCCTAGACATCGCTGCACAGATACGATATATATGGCAATAAACACAAGGAGTTGCCAATGAACGAAAAAAATCTCTTGAAACTTTTTTTGACAATATTTAGGACCCCAGACACCACAATAAGCTTCATAATTTAATTGATGTCGTCATCATCGCAATTTGTGCGGTAGTTGCTGGCGCAGACACTTATGAGCAAATTGAAAACTTTGGCAAAAAGAGAAAAAGGTGGTTGTCAAAATTTCTAAGCCTTCCCCATGGGATACCCTCCCATGACACCTTTGGCAGAATTTTTGAAAGGATGAACCCGAATGAATTTCAGAGCAGTTTTATGCACTGGGTTCAGTCGGTTGCAAAGATGACCAAAGGTCAAGTCATTGCAATCGACGGCAAAACTCTAAGGCGTTCACACGATACCTCCAATGATAAGAAAGCCATTCATATGATCAGTGCGTGGGCTTCGTCTAATAAAATGGTTTTAGGGCAATTAAAAACCGAAGAAAAATCAAATGAAATTACGGCCATTCCAAATCTTTTAAAACTTTTCAGTAGTGTCCGGTTAGGTTGTTGCATATAAAAAGCATCTAAAATCATTGAAAAAACAGTCGGTTTTGTGTTGACAAATGTGCGTAAAAATTTTTGTGCGCCTTGAAAATTTAACTCAAGGAGCTCAAATGACGCACATCTCAGTCCCTAAAAAACAACTACGGTCCCTGAACTTTGACAATTTCAGGTGCCCTCTGATAAAGTCACTTTCAAAAGCACCGGAATTACAATCTCGAGGAGACCGCCCTTTAAAAATGACATTCGAAGACCAGATAAATGCTTTGGTTTATTTCCATCTTCAGGAGCACAAGTCTGCCCGACATTTAATTCAGGATCTCAAGGAGAATGTTTTTGCTAAAGAAAATATTGCGCCAAACGGTGGTATCAGCCGTAGTAGTTTCTGTGAAGCCATCAATCACAGGGGACTCGAACAACTGCAATTTATCTTTGAGGATCTTTATAAACAGGCTCTTGAGTGTCATCCGGGTGAACACGCCGAGTTAGGAGAGTTGGTTTCCATTGACGGTAGTCTCATAAATGCAGTCCTTTCAATGCACTGGGCGAACTACAGAAAAGGAAGTAAAAAAGCCAAAGTACATTGCGGATTTGACATTAATCACGGAATCCCAAACAAAATCTTTTTGACTGAAGGCAACGGCGCTGAACGCACTTTTGTTCCCAAAATACTTTCCAAGGGGCAAACAGGTGTTATGGATCGTGGATATCAATCCCATAAAGAATTTGACCTGCTTCAGGAGCAAGGCAAACATTTTGTCTGCCGTATAAAAACCAGGACAACAAGAACAATTATTGATAACCACGAGACCCCTTCCGACAGCTACATTTTTTATGATGCACTGGTTAAACTTGGTACTCCGAATCAAAACCAGACGAAAAGGCCTGTTCGGGTTGTTGGCTATAAAATTGCTGGCGTCAAATACTATGTGGCAACTGACAGGCATGATTTAACAGCGGAACAAATAGCAACAATTTATAAACTCCGGTGGACCATTGAGGATTTTTTCAAATGGTGGAAAGAACATCTGAAGGTATATCATCTCATTGCCCGCAGTGAATACGGCCTTATGGTTCAGATTCTTGGCGGCCTTATCACTTACCTGTTACTGGCAATCCATTGCCAAAAACAGTTTAATGAAAAGGTCACGATCAAAAGAGTTCGGCAGCTGCGAACCGCCATTCTAAATGACCTGTTTGGCTGCGAGGAGCAGGGCTCTCATAGTTCAAACAGGGACAATATTGTCAAAGATCAAAAAATTATTGAGCAAGCAAAAACCTAACCGGACATCACTGAATGGATCTGGACTATCTGATTCGCCTGGATGACACCCGGGCAGGAGAGGATCAGAACCGGGTCCGGGCCAGGGACCGGGATATATTTAACCAGATTGACACCCATGGCCTGGATGACAGGGGCCTGATCTTTGCCTGGCTTGAATTCCGCAAGCTTTTATTTTTTCACGAAACAAAAAATCCAGACCCGGCCCGGCTTCCGGGCAGCCTGTTTTTATCCTTGTATCAATGGACCTGTCGGGGCCTGGCCCTGGCAGGGATGGTTCTGGGCCTTGTTACGGCCTATTCTTTTTTGGCCTACCATGGCAGCCGGCCCGTGAATGTCACCTTGTTTATTGCTTTTTTTGTTATTTTCCAGGGCCTGCTTTCCCTGGCCTCAGCCGGGGTAATGATCCGTCGGATTCAAGGGGAAACATCGGGAAATACCCGGTCAGGCCCCTTTTTTATTCATGCCCTGATCTTTGAATTTTTCAAAAAACAATTTAAGCGTCTGGCCAAGGGGATTGGCCCGATGCCCGGGAAAGAAAATATACGGTCCATTTCAGAGGCCAAGGGGTTTTTCAAGCTGAATACCCGGGAATACCAGGGCATTTTATTTTGGCCTTTTTTTAGTCTCTCGTCTCTGGCAGCCTTGTTTTTTTCTTTGGGCGCCTTGTGCGGCACCCTTTTCCGTGTGCTGGTGACAGACCTGGCCTTTGGCTGGCAATCCACCTTGCTTCAGTCGGGCAGCCAGATTCATTCCCTGGTCTCTTTTCTGGCCCTGCCCTGGTCCTGGATTCTGCCCGAATCCATGGGGGTGCCGACCCTTGAACAGATCGAGGGCAGCCGGATTCTGCTCAAGGAGGGAATCTTGGGCCTGGCCACGGAACATCTGGTGGCCCGGAAAAGGGCTGTGGACCGGTTTGATTTCAGCCTGCCCCGGTATAAACGGCTGGTTGCAAGAATGCGGTCTCCCCAAATGGATATTAAGGTCCGGCACACCCGGGGGAGCATTGCCGCAAACAGGGCGCCCCTGCCTGATCCCTTTTTGGAAAATCCCTGCAACGAGGGGTGGGTAGAGGAGAAAAAAGAGAAGGTCCCTGTTAACGGGTATCAAAAGATTTCCGGGCTGGTGATTGGCTCTGCCCGGGTTTATCCGGAGTCGGCCATGGCATCGGCCTGCCAGGCCCTGGAAGCCCAATTGGGGGTAAATGTCACCCAGTCCTGCAGTCTCAGCCTTGATTTGGAAAAAGATTTATCCTTTCTTGAACCCCTGGTTCCAAGCCATGGCAAAGCACCTGTGATCATGCTTCAAGAAGTATGGCAGCCCCCTATCCGGGGAGTTCTCCATTATATTGTCCAGATCAGGCAATCCCTGTTTCCCGACCGGCCTTTTTGGATATTTTTAACCCAGACCCCTGGAGCGGATTCTCCTGGTGTGGACAATGAGGATATTAGGTTCATCAGAAAATCGCGTACCTGGACTGAGAAACATCACTGGGAAGGCAATAACACAGTAAGGATTTTTATGCTTGAAATGATGGTGTGAACATGATCATGTTCTAATTTTTTTGTGTTATTCGCACAAAATCGGAGAATGAATTAATGTCCACAAGCTTCATATACCATGCCTTTGGCCTTCGTGACTACTTTTATAAAACAACACGTTTCATCGGTGGAATAATCACTTTTGAACTCATACCAAAACCGGAGGCGGTAAAATGCCCGGAATGTAATTCCAGGTCCGTCACCAGGAAAGGGATTGTGACAAGAGATCTCAGAACAATACCGGTAGGTTCAAAACCCGTGATTCTCAGGACGGCTATCCAGAGAATTTGGTGTTCGTTCTGTCAATTTGTCCGGCAAATCAAACTATCCTTTGCCCAGGAGGGGAAAAGCTATACCCGGGCTTTTGAACGGTATGTCTTGGAGTTGTCTCAGTTCATGACAATCAAAGATATTGCCATCCATTTAAGGATCAGCTGGGATACGATAAAGCAGATCCAGAAAGAAGACCTGCTGAGGCGTTATCGAAATATCCCCCTTGAGAAAGTCCGGCAGATTGCCATAGATGAAATTTCCATAGGGAAAGGGCATAAATACTTGACCATCGTGATGGATCTGGAATCCGGTAGAATTCTGCACGTGGGAGAAGGAAAAGGTGGTGAAGCTTTGAAATCTTTTTGGACAAAAGTGAAAATATCGAAAGCAAAAATCAAAGCCGTCAGCATCGATATGTCCCCGGCATACTTGAGTGCTGTTATTGAAAATCTTTCTGGTTCAGCAATTGTCTTTGACAGATTTCATGTTGTTAAATTGTTCAATGAGAAACTGTCGGATTTCAGGCGAAAGCTCTACAACCTTCTTGCCAATACCGGGCAACAAAAACTTCTGAAGGGAGTCCGGTGGCTTTTGTTAAAAAATCCCGAAAACCTCAGTGATGACAAGAAGGAGGCCCAACGGTTAGAAGAAGCATTGAAAATAAATCAGCCGCTATTGGTAGTCTACTACATGAAAGAGGAACTCAGGCAAATATGGAATCAAAAGAAAAAAGAAACAGCTGAAAAGATAGTCAGCAATTGGATCAATCTGGCCAATATTTCCAAAATTCCAATGTTGATGAAATTTGCCAAGACCTTGGCTGTGCACAGGCAAAGAATCCTTTCATACTATGATTACAGGATATCTACAGGTCCTTTAGAAGGGACAAATAACAAGATAAAAACCATGAAACGGAAAGCTTATGGATACAGGGATTCGGAGTTTTTCAGGTTGAAACTTTTGGACCTTCACAATAAAAGGTACGCATTAATCGGATGAACCGGATATTAACTACCAGGTCTGGAAAACGGCTGTGGCTCAGATGAATGATCCCGATATTATTTTGGAAAGGTGGATGTCATGACCCTGGAATCCATACCTGAATTTGCAGTGCTGGGCCATCCAAACGAGGGCAAATCCTCGGTGGTCTCGACCCTGACCGAGAATGACAAAATTATGGTCAGCCAGGTGCCGGGTGAAACCACGGTTTCCAGCACCTATACCGTGAACATAGACCAGCGCGAGATTATCCGGTTCGTGGACACCCCCGGCTTCCAGGTGCCTTGCCAGACCCTGGCCTGGTTCAGGGAAAATCCCGGCCCTGATCTTTTGAACCGGTTTATTTCAAGGTTTGAATCAGACCCTTTTTTCGCAGATGAGTGCGAGCTGCTTGCACCGGTGGCCAAGGGGGCAGGCATTATCTATGTGGTGGACGGCGCAAGGCCGGTGAGGGAGGATGATCTGGCTGAGATGGAAATTCTCAGGCTCACGGGCCGGCCCAGGATGGCTGTGATCAATGCCAAATCCCGGGACCGGGATTATACTGACCTGTGGAAAGAAGAATTTGGCAAATATTTTAACGTGATCCGGGTTTTTAACTCCAACCAGGCAGATTTTTACGAGCGGATCCGAATGCTGGAAAGCCTTAAGGCCATTGATCAGGACTGGGAGCCGGGCCTGGAGCGGGTAATCCAGGCCTTTAAAGGGGAGTGGAACAAGCGGAACCGCCTGGCCTGTGCCTATATCACCCATGGAATTGAACAGGCTGTGGGCTTTTCTTTGTCCGGAAAACTGACCCGGGACATGGATCCGGCCGACCTTAAAGAACAATTGACCCTTACGTACCGCCAAGAGATCCGGAAGATGGAAAAAAAGATGTTTAACAGGATTAGGTCCCTGTTTCGCCATCATCTTTTTGATTATCCTCTGCCTGAGTATTCAATCCTTGGACATGATTTGTTTTCTGACCAGACCTGGGAAATGCTGGGCCTGACCCAAAAACAGCTGGCCACGGCCGGTGCCGTGGTGGGCGGGACCATGGGGGCGGTTCTGGACACGGCAGCGGCCGGCCAGGGAGCCAAAGGGCTTGGAGGGGACCGGGTCCAGGTGGGCCCCAATGAAAATCTTCAGTTTTTGTATGTTCTTATGGATCGGGCCCTTCTCTATTATACCCACATCACCCAACGCCCCCATGGCCGGAGGGATCTGCCGGATTCGGCAAAAACGGATAATTCCCGGAAAATGGGAATTTCGTCGACCCTGACCCTGACCCAGCAAAAAATTTGCCTTCGGTTTTTCAAGTCTGCCCGGAACAAAGGAGGGCTTCGGGCCCGGTATAGATCGATACGGTTTCAGCCTGGATAATGGAGAACTGCCTCTTTATATTTTAAATAGAATATACTTGAAATATATTTTTCCTTTCGATAACCTGATCCAAACCAATCAAAAAAGGTGGATCATGAAATTAAAGACGGAAAAAGCATC
The DNA here is from genome assembly GCA_028768545.1 of Desulfobacter sp. Classification (NCBI taxonomy): domain Bacteria; kingdom Pseudomonadati; phylum Thermodesulfobacteriota; class Desulfobacteria; order Desulfobacterales; family Desulfobacteraceae; genus Desulfobacter; species Desulfobacter sp. The sequence goes on along the minus strand of CP054838.1, from coordinate 847,764 downwards.
AAAGCAGCCCCTTGCCGTGACAGCCTACGAAGCCATTGTCCAGCGCATTATCTGTCTGGAATATCAGCCCAGCCAGCATTTGGAAGAGACCCAGCTCATGGCGGATCTGGGCATCGGAAGAACCCCTGTAAGGGAGGCTCTGGTCCGGCTTCAGGGTGAAAAAATGGTAGAGTCCCACCCCAATCGCGGGGTGATTGTCCGGCCCATCACCCTCCAGAACACCAAGGCCATGTTTGAATCCATGCGCATATTTGAAAACGGGGTGGCTGAGATTGCCCTGACAAAAAATTGCAGCATTGCTCTTGAAAAGATGAAAGCGGATAATCAGGCGATTCAGAGGGCCGTCCAGGAGGAGGACCTCCTGGGTATGGTTGAAGCCAATCATCAATTCCACATGGATTTTGCCGGATCGTCCCAGAATGAGTTCCTTATCCGGGCCACCCATGATGTGCGAAGCGAAGCAAAACGGCTCTCCTATCTCTCCTATAATACGATTATTGATTCGGACCAGAGTCTTGAAAGTCATTATGCCAGCGTGATCAAGGAGCATGATAAAATCATTTCATGCCTTGAAACCAAAAACATTCTGCCGCTGAGGGAATTGCTCAAACACCACATAGAAACGTTCAGGAACCGCATCATTCAATTTATGGTGTCCTGAGGTTAGAGGGGAAAAATGAAAACAATTGATTTGAATTGCGACATGGGTGAGAGTTTTGGAAATTATACCCTGGGCCTGGATGACCAGGTCATGCCTTATATCTCTTCGGCCAATATTGCCTGCGGCTGGCATGCCGGAGATCCCCAGGTCATGGATGCCACGGTTCAATCGGCCAAGGCCTGGGGGGTCATGGCCGGTGCCCATCCCGGATACCCCGATCTCATGGGGTTCGGCCGCCGGCATATGCGTTTGAGCCCCGAAGAAATTAAAGACTATCTGGTCTACCAGATCGGAGCTCTCCAGGCCTTTTGCCGGGTTCACAAGGTCAGGCTTCAGCATGTCAAGCCCCATGGGGCGCTTTATCTGGATGCCGTGGAAAACAAGGAAACAGCCCGGGCCGTGGCCAATGCCATCCTCAGTCTGGATCCGGACCTCTGCTTTGTGGCCCTGGCCGGAAAAAAAGGAGAGACCATGCGGAAAATGGGAGATGATTTGGGGCTGAAGGTTGTGTTTGAGGCCTTTCCGGACCGTGCCTATACCCCCCAGGGCACTTTGGTGCCCAGGAATGAGCCCAATGCCGTGATCTCGGATCCAGAACAGGTGGCCCAAAGGGCCATGGATATGGCCCAGGGGTTTGTGGTGGCCAGTGACGGGTCCCGCATCGATCTTGAGGTTCAAACCCTCTGCGTCCACGGAGACAATCCCAGTGCCGTGGATCTGGTCAGAAAGATTCGCACCGGGCTTGAATCCATGGGGATGGGGGTGGTCCCCATGGGCGCGGCCCTTTGATCTGCGGCCATGTCTGATCCTTGTCTTTTGTTTGCTCCGGGCAAGGGTTAATCCTGAGTGTTGGCGGCCTCTTCATGGCTTTTCCAGAGAAGGGTTTTGGTATAAAATATTTTAAATATACTTGACAATATTTTAAAATATATGACAAGTATATTTATTAGTGATTGTTTTCATCGGTTGAAAGGAATTTCAGACAGATTAGGGAAATGACACAAAATACAAACATTTTATATGCCGCACCGCGGTTCAAACTTGCCGGTGACAGGGGGCTGCTCATGGAGCTGGGCAATGTGATTGATCCTGGTGTGAATACACGGATCAGGGCCATGACCACTCGGATGGCAGAAAATCCTGCTTCAGGGGTGGATGAAATTATTCCCACCTATTGCGCCGTGATCCTTGTGTATGACCCGGTGGTGACCTCTCCTGACCGTTTGATTCCCTGGCTTGTCTCCCTTTATGAGACCCTGGATTCCATTGTTCTTGCAGCCCCTGATATTGTTGACCTTCCCGTCTGTTACCACCCAAGCCTCGGGCCGGACATGGCCCATGTGGCCCGGACCAACGGTCTTACCGCCCAAGCGGTGGTTGAAATTCATACGGCCCCGCTTTATCCGGTGTATATGATCGGGTTTACCCCTGGATTTCCCTATTTGGGCGGCCTTTCAAAAAAGATTCATACCCCCAGGCTCAGCTCTCCCCGAACCCATGTGCCGGCAGGCTCTGTGGGCATTGCCAATAATCAGACCGGGATTTATCCCATTGACAGTCCCGGGGGATGGCAGCTCATCGGCCAATGCCCGGTTAAATTGTTTGATCCTGCAAGGGAAAATCCCATTCTGCTCAAGGCCGGAGACCAGTTAAAATTTACACCCATCTCTCTGGACCGGTTTAACGAGATCAAAACGGGGGCGGCATGAAGGCGTTGAAGATCATCGCCCCCGGCCCTTTTACAACGGTTCAGGACCGGGGCAGATTCGGGTTTCAGCAGTTCGGGGTACCGCCCTGCGGTATGCTGGACAAAGAGGCCGGGGATCTGGCCAATTTACTGGTGGGCAATGATCCTGATGCCGCCGTGCTCGAATTTACCTTTTCAGGCGGCCAGATGGAGGCCTTGGATGAATTTGATATTTCCGTTACCGGAGGGGATATGGGGCTGTCCATTAACCAAAATCCCTGCCCTGCCTGGACCTCCCACCATGTCCGGCCCGGGGATATGATCCAATTGGGCCTGGTGAATACCGGGTGCAGGACCTATCTTGCCCTGACCGGAGGGATTGATGTCCCGGTGGTCATGAACAGCCGGTCTTCATATATCGGAGCCAAATTCGGGGGATTTAAAGGACGCATTCTTGCCCCGGGCGACGTTCTTGAACGGGGAGAGGGCCGACAACTGGCGTTCAGCAGAACAATTCCTGAAACCCTCGTTCCCCGATATCCTTCCAAGATTACCTTGAGGGTGGTTCCCGGCCCCCAGGAGACCTATTTTGATTCCGGCATGGAGACTTTTTTCACCCAGCCCTTTACCGTGACCCCCCAATCCAACCGAATGGGGTATCGGCTTGACGGCGCCAAGGTGTGCCGGAAAAAAAATATGCCCCAAAGCATCATCTCTGAGCCCAGCCTGCCCGGCGGGGTGCAGATCCCGGCGGACGGCCAGCCCATTATCCTTTTAGCTGAGCAGACCGTGGGCGGGTATGCTAAAATTGCCACGGTGATCTCGTCGGATCTTCCCAGGCTTGCCCAGGCGGTGCCCGGAAACCAGATCCGGTTTGAGCCTGTCTCCCTTGAACAGGCCCATGATATATACAGAGAAAAGATGAACGCCTTCCAGAAGTTGCAGAATGCCGACCTTGGGGTCAAATCGATTTTAACCCTGGGCAGGGATTTTTACGACCACTTGGTTTTCAGAGAGCGGATGGAAAAGTATATGATTCAGATTTAACCGGACCTGGATATCCCCTGGCCGGTGAGATTGTCGGGCCGGGGAATAATAATAATATATTTCAAAGGAGTGTTTATGAATACCTTGAAAAAAGCATTGATCATCACAGTCATGGCATGGTTTGCGGCCTCTCCCTCATGGGCTGAAAAAACAATGAAACTGGACTTGAACGCCGTCTACGGGGCCACAAGTTTCCACACCATGGGCGCCATGGATTTTGCCGCCCTTGCCAAGACCTATTCCAACGACAGCGTGGAGATTACGGTGCATCCCGGCGGCAGCCTCGGATTCAAGGGGCCTGAGCTTTTAAAGTCGGTCAAAGATGCACAATTGCCCATGAGTGATATTCTCATGGGGGTGGTGGCCGGCAGTGAACATGTGTTTGGTCTTTCCTCTTTGCCCCGACTGGCCGCCTCTTTTGCCGAGGCCAAGGCATTGTACGCAGACTCCAAACCCCTTTATGAAAAAGCCGCGGCCAAATGGAACCAGAAATTTCTCTATGCAGCACCCTGGCCCCCCTCTGGACTGGTTACCCAGAAAGCGGTTGCAGGTTCTGCTGATATCAAGGGCCTTAAAACAAGAACCTATGATAAAAACGGGGCCAATTTTTTAAGGGAACTGGGCGGAGCACCGCTCTCCCTGCCCTGGGGTGAGGTCTACTCCTCTTTGAGAACCGGGATGATTGATTCTGTCCTGACCTCTGCGGAATCCACTAAAAACGGGAAGTTCTGGGAAGTGCTCAACCATTTTACCAATATTAACTATGCCTTTCCTCTGAACATGGTTACCGTGAACATGGATTATTGGGACGCCATGTCCAAGAATCAGAAGGCTGCCATTCTCAAGGCCGCGGCAGAGACCGAAGCCAACCAGTGGAAAGCCTCTGAAACCAAGACCCTGGAAGCCCTTGCCATTATCAAGGAAAACGGGTTTACCATTGCCCAGCCCTCTGATGCGCTCAGTGCTGAAATGGACAAGGCCGCTGCCCTGATCGTTGAGGAATTTGCCAAAAAGGCAGACTCAAAGACCAAAGCATTGCTTAAAGCCCATACCAAATGAAAAAAATTATTGATCTAGTAGACAGGCTCTCCTTAGGGGGGGGCTGTTTATCCGCTTTGTTCATGGTGCTCATCGTCCTGGTCATTGCCGTGGAAATTTTGTTAAGGTCTGTCTTTAATACGTCTACCCTGATCTCGGACGAATATTCTGCCTATTTTTTTGTGGGGGTGGTGCTTCTCGGGCTTGCCTTTACCTTTAAAGAAGACGGGCATATTAAAATCACCCTGGTGACATCGGTATTGGGCGAAAAAGGGCAGGCGGTCCTGGACGTGTTGACCACGGCCGTGGCCATTGGAGTGACCAGTTTTGCCCTTTATTATGCATCCCTCATGGTCTATGACTCCTGGGCCCTTGGCATGCAGGCGGATACCATTTCCGAAACCCCTATCTACCTTTCCCAGCTGGTCATCCCCTTGGGGCTGCTGCTCTTTGATCTCCAGCTTGGGGCAAGGCTATTAAAGAGGCTCATATGATTTCCGATCCCTTGATTATGTCGGTTGTGCTTTTCGGCTTTATGTTTTTCTGCCTGTTTTCCGGGCTGTGGATCGGATTTTCCCTGCTCTGCACGGGGATTTTCGGAATGCTGGTATTTGATTTAAAGCTGCCGCCGGTGATTTCGGTCTGGGATAAAATCGGGGGGCTCCTGGCCAATTCCATTTATAATTCCACCAATTCATGGTCGCTGACCGCCCTGCCTTTGTTCATTCTCATGGGAGAGATCCTTTACAGGACCGCCATCTCCACCAAACTGCTCAACGGTCTTCTGCCCTGGCTCTCTAAAATTCCCGGCCGCCTGCTTCACATCAATGTTTTTGCCTGCTCTCTGTTTGCCGCGGTCTCCGGCTCCAGCGCCGCCACCACCGCCACGGTGGGCAAGATCACTTTGGATGAACTTTCCAAACGGGGCTATTCCAAGAATCTGGCCATCGGCTCCCTTGCCGGTGCCGGCACCCTGGGCTTTCTCATCCCCCCCAGCCTGATCATGATCATCTACGGGATTTTGTCCGACACCTCCATCGGCAAGCTGTTCATCTCCGGGGTCATCCCCGGGCTGTTCCTGGCCTCCTGTTATTCTTTGTATATCATGGCTGTTTCCCTGGTTAATCCCGGGGTGGTGCCGGAAAAAACAGAGAGCTATTCCCCGGAAGAGAAAATTTTAGCCCTAAAAGACCTTCTGCCGATTTTAGGATTGATCTTTGCCGTTCTCGGCGGCATCTACATGGGCATTACCACCCCGACCGAGGCGTCTGCCATCGGAGTCATCGGCGCCCTCATCCTTGCTTTGGCCTTTAAAAATCTGACCTGGGAAAATTTTAAAGAAGCCCTGGTCAATGCGGTCAAAACCACCTGCATGATCTGCTTTATTATCCTGGCAGCCTCATTCTTATCCCAGATCGTGGGGTTTGTCGGCATTGCCCGGGCCGTGAGCGTTTACATTGCAGGGCTGAACCTGTCCCCCTATGTGCTGATCTTTGTGGTGGGCCTGATGTATATTTTTCTGGGCATGATGCTGGACGGGATTTCCATTGTGGTCATGACCCTGCCCATTGTTCTCCCCATTGTGATCCAGGCGGGGTTTGATCCCCTCTGGTTCGGTATTTTTCTGGTGTTCATGGTGGAACTCTCCCAGATCACCCCGCCCGTGGGGTTCAGTATCTTTGTGATCCAGGGAATTTCCGATGAACGGGTGGGGACCATTCTCAAGGCCACCCTCCCGTTTTTCATTATCATGGTGCTCATGGTGGTGTTTGTGACCCTGTTTCCAGAAGTGGTCTCCTATCTGCCCGATAAAATGGTTCAATAAAATACTGGTTAGACCCATGCCGGCCTGTTTCAATCAGGTCGGCATGAATGGGCACCCGGGATAAATTAGCTCTTACTTGACAAAACCTGTGCCCATGTCCTATAGGTCAATTTCATCTTAATCTAAAGGACGGTTGATTCTATGCCTGTATTTTTGATTGTCGTGATTCTCTTGGCTGGGGTGGGGCTTGTCTGTTTTGTCCGGTACTTATCTGTAAAACGCGAATTTACCCTGCCCGATGATTTGGGCAAGGATGCGCCTGATTTACCTGAACCTGATTTTAACGGGTTTATCCAGCGGTTTTCCCGAATGATCCAGCTGCCCACAATCTCCTGGACCGATCGGAGCAAACGTGATCTTTCCCTGTTCCGTGCCTTTCAGGAGAGCCTGGTTGAAATGTATCCTGAGGTGCACAAGACAATGACCCGTGAAGTCCATGGGGATTTTGGCCTGATTTATCATTGGAAGGGGAAAAATGACCAAAAAAAGCCGGTCCTTTTTCTGGCCCATTACGATGTGGTGCCTGCCGAGGAAAAAGGGGATGAATCCTGGGATGAACCCCCGTTCAGCGGCCGGGTAAAAGAGGGGATCCTCTGGGGCCGGGGCACCCTGGACATCAAATGCCAGCTGGCCTTTCTCAAGGGCCGGCCTGCCGCATTGGTGGGCATGGCGGAAAAATGATTTGTCACTTTTAAGATTTCAGCATCCGGGGAGAGCGGCCATTCTTCCATGCCCGCAAAAGAGGGAACCGCCATTGGCCGGCTGGCCCAGGGCATTGCCCGCCTGGAGAAAAATCTGTTTCCCACCGGCCTTGATCCTGTGCTATCTCAGATGCTCAAAAGATTTGTCCCCCATGTCTCCACGGGGTTGGGCCTGGTATTTTCCAACCTCTGGCTGACCCGGCCCTTGATCCTTTATATTTTTTCAAAGAACAAGGTGACGGACAGTCTGATCCGGACCACCCAGGCCGTGACCGTGTTCAGGGCAGGGGAACAGGAAAATGTCCTGCCCAGCCAGGCGACCTGCCTGGTCAACCACAGGATTATGCCGGGGGATTCCATCGAGCAGATCCGCACCCGGCACAGAAAAACCCTGGCCGACCCGGGTCTCGTCATTGGGGATGCCGGGCACTGGCCCCCAAATGAACCCATCCCTTCAGGTCCTGTGGATGGTTCAGGGTTTAAACTTATTCAAAAGGTGCTTGCCCATACCCATCCCGGGGTGGTTGCCGTTCCTTTTCTGGTCAACGGGTCCACAGATTCCAAGTATTACCATGATCTGACAGACCAGGTGTTAAGATTTACCCCCCTGGTGCTGACTCCCGAGGATGTGGCCACCATCCACGGGGTCAATGAACGGGTCTCCCTGGAAAACCTTGAACAGGGACTGGCCTTTTACCTTCAGCTTTTTTCTCATCTTTAATACCCATAAGGATACTTTTATGACTGAAAAAACCGCCGACCAGACCGCTGCCCAGGACGATTCCATACTCAAAATCAGGCTCAAGCCTTTTCTGACTGCATTTGGGATTTTATTTTTGCTTATTATTTTTTCAGGGTTTTTAACCCGATGGATTCCGGCCGGGGCCTATGAACGGGTGGTAACCGAAGGCCGGATGGCGGTGGTGGCAGGTTCTTTTGACTACCTTCAGGACGCAGGCTATCCGGTCTGGCGGTGGTTCACCGCCCCGGTGGAGGTGATCTGGGGTGACAATTGGCTCATGGTCCTGGTGCTGTCTTTGTTCATGATTTTTCTGGGGGGCTCTTTTACCGTATTGGAACAGGGCGGGGTGATGCAGGAGATGCTGGCCCTGACCTTTGGATTTTCAGCGGCCGTGACCAATCCTTTTACCATTGCCGTGGCCCAGGACCTTTCTGATCTGCCCTTGTTTTCAGGCGCCTGGTTCAGGATCATTTTTTTCATTGCCACCTATATCCTTTGTTATTTCTTTGTCAGCCGATATGCCCGGAAAATAGAAAAAGATCCCAGTCTCTCTCCGGTCTACGATGCCGACTGCAGGATCAGGGACCGGTCTAGTGCGGAACAGGTTCTGGGCAGCCGTACCCAGGATGATCCGTCCAAGGTACGGGCGGCCATCTAGTTCGGCATCTGCCTGGGCATTGCCATTGTCTTCATGATTCTGGCCGGCCTGATCCCGGCCCTGCCGTCGGATGCGGCCTTTCCAACCGTGGCTCTGCTCTTTTTGATCGGGGGCGCAGGTGCCGGACGGATCATCGGCTATTCCTAGGGCGAACTGCTGAAGGTGCTCTCTTCAGGGGCCATGAACATGCTGCCCGGAATTGCCCTGATCCTCATGGCCATGAGCGTTCCCCATATCATGACCCGGGGCCATGTCATGGATACGATTTTATTTTACGCCTCCAATGCCATTGAAGGGACCAACCCCTACCAGGCGGGATTTTATATTTATCTGCTGACTTTGGCGCTTAACTTTTTTATCTCATTCGCCTCGGCCAAGGCCTTTTTGGTCATGCCCATCATCGCACCCCTGGCCGATCTTGTGGGCCTGACCCGGCAGACCGCCGTCTTTGCCTTTGATCTGGGGGACGGGTTTTCCAACATGGTCTTTCCCACCAATGCCCTGCTGCTCATCGGGCTTTCCTTTACCGTGGTCTCCTATCCCAGATGGATGCGGTGGACCTGGAAGATGCAGGTGGGCATTGCCAGTCTGTCCATGATTTTTCTCATGATTGCCGTGGCCATCAAATTCGGGCCCTTTTAACCCTTTTTTTGACCCCTGTCCTGAAAATTTCATCCTGATAATTTCAGGACAGGGTGAGGTCTTTTTTCAGCCGAAGATCCCGCCTCTATTCTTATTATTCCAATAAAAACTGTTATTATAGGAAATCATTGACATATTTTCTTTTAAAAAGCTATGATTGCAAACTTTTTTTGCCCTAACGTCCCGACCATATAAATTTATGGAAACAGTGGAATCTGACCATTGAAGTAAGATTGTTTTTTCAATGGAAAATTGGAATGGGTATTGCCATGTTCTGGCTTGCCCTGACCATCCACATATTGCCCAGAAGAACCGAGGAAGACCTTGCACGGTTCATATCCATTTGAAAAAATATATATCAAAGACGGAACATGGGGCTGTTTGATGATAAAATGTACAAGCCTTTTTAAGTGAACAAAATAATTATTTAAACATGATTGAAAACAAATACGAATTTAGGGGTGAATATGATGAATAAAAAGGTCCTCTCTTTTTTAATCCTTTTATTGTCCATGATGGTATGGGTTGAATCAGCGATCGCAAGCGATAGCACTCAGGAAATTAAAAATTTATTTAAGGGCTTTACCCCAGAGGAAGTGGAAAATTTTGACCTGAGCAAGGGTGATTCCTTTTTCTATGAGGCCGCAAAAATGGCGGTTGGAACATTCGGCTTAATAGATGATATTGAAAGCTCTGCCGGGTATGACATCGCATTGGAAGCGGCCCCTATCGTTCTTGATACATTCACAAAAAAAATGAGGTGCTCAATGAAATTGATCGACAGCAAGGCATGGTCAATCAATCTGAGGGGAAAAGGAACTTCTGCAGGGGCTAAAAAAGCGGTTAAGACAATGACCGATCAAATAAACAAACTCAGTGATGTCCGGTTAGGTTTTTGCTTGCTCAATAATTTTTTGATCTTTGACAATATTGTCCCTGTTTGAACTATGAGAGCCCTGCTCCTCGCAGCCAAACAGGTCATTTAGAATGGCGGTTCGCAGCTGCCGAACTCTTTTGATCGTGACCTTTTCATTAAACTGTTTTTGGCAATGGATTGCCAGTAACAGGTAAGTGATAAGGCCGCCAAGAATCTGAACCATAAGGCCGTATTCACTGCGGGCAATGAGATGATATACCTTCAGATGTTCTTTCCACCATTTGAAAAAATCCTCAATGGTCCACCGGAGTTTATAAATTGTTGCTATTTTTTCTGTGTTAAATCATGCCTGTCAGTTGCCACATAGTATTTGACGCCAGCAATTTTATAGCCAACAACCCGAACAGGCCTTTTCGTCTGGTTTTGATTCGGAGTACCAAGTTTAACCAGTGCATCATAAAAAATGTAGCTGTCGGAAGGGGTCTCGTGGTTATCAATAATTGTTCTTGTTGTCCTGGTTTTTATACGGCAGACAAAATGTTTGCCTTGCTCCTGAAGCAGGTCAAATTCTTTATGGGATTGATATCCACGATCCATAACACCTGTTTGCCCCTTGGAAAGTATTTTGGGAACAAAAGTGCGTTCAGCGCCGTTGCCTTCAGTCAAAAAGATTTTGTTTGGGATTCCGTGATTAATGTCAAATCCGCAATGTACTTTGGCTTTTTACTTCCTTTTCTGTAGTTCGCCCAGTGCATTGAAAGGACTGCATTTATGAGACTACCGTCAATGGAAACCAACTCTCCTAACTCGGCGTGTTCACCCGGATGACACTCAAGAGCCTGTTTATAAAGATCCTCAAAGATAAATTGCAGTTGTTCGAGTCCCCTGTGATTGATGGCTTCACAGAAACTACTACGGCTGATACCACCGTCTGGCGCAATATTTTCTTTAGCAAAAACATTCTCCTTGAGATCCTGAATTAAATGTCGGGCAGACTTGTGCTCCTGAAGATGGAAATAAACCAAAGCATTTATCTGGTCTTCGAATGTCATTTTTAAAGGGCGGTCTCCTCGAGATTGTAATTCCGGTGCTTTTGAAAGTGACTTTATCAGAGGGCACCTGAAATTGTCAAAGTTCAGGGACCGTAGTTGTTTTTTAGGGACTGAGATGTGCGTCATTTGAGCTCCTTGAGTTAAGTTTTCAAGGCGCACAAAAATTTTTACAAAGGGCGTTCAAAATTCTGTGTCAGTTGAATGAAAGCTGATATACTCAGCTAAATAAGGAGAACTGACATGACCGAAGAAAACACCTAATTTGATTTTCAAAAAGCCCTTAAAGGCATCCAGGAAGGTAAACCCTTCACAGGTAAGGGCGGCGTCCTTACATCATTAATCAAAAATCTTGCTGAAGCTGCTCTTGAAGGAGAGTTGGAGTCCCATCTCGGGCAGGAAGTTTCTGCCAACCGCCGTAATGGAAAAAGCAAAAAGACCATTAAATCCCTGGATGGTAAATTTGAGCTGGAAACCCCGCGTGACAGGGCCGGAACCTTCTCTCCACAGATCGTCAAAAACATCAGACAACGCTCAGCGATGAAATTGAAAGAAAGATAATAGCCCTTTACGGCCTGGGCATGAGTTATAATGATATGGCTTCCCATTTACAGGAAATCTATGGACTTGAGATTTCAAATGCCACTCTGAGCACCATTACCGATAAAATCATCCATACCGTCAAAGAATGGCAGGCCAGGCCGTTGGAAAATGTGTACCCAATCGTATGGCTTGATGCCATACATTATAAAGTACGAGAAAACGGAAAGGTCGGCAGCAAAGCCGTTTACACAATTCTTGGGGTGAATATCGAGGGCCGCAAAGAGGTTCTTGGGCTGTACATATCCGAGAATGAGGGTGCGAACTTCTGGCTGCAGGTGTTAACAGACCTTTCAAACCGAGGGGTAAAAAGATATCCTGATTGCCTGTGTTGATGGTCTAAAAGGTTTTCCCGAGGCCATTGAGACCATATTCCCGGACACAGAAGTTCAACTCTGCGTAGTCCACCAGATCCGAAATTCATTGAAATACGTTGGTTCCAAAAATAAAAAAAATTTATGGCAGATCTAAAACGTGTTTATAAAGCGGTCAATAAGGATCTGGCCGAAGAAGAACTGGATATCTTGGAAAATAAATGGAATGACAAATACCCGATTGTGATAAAATCCTGGCGGAACAACTGGGAACGCCTCAGTCATTTCTTTAAATATCCAGAAGAGATTCGACGGATAATATACACCACAAATACCATTGAGGCTGTGCATCGACAGTTTCGAAAACTGACCAAAACAAAGGGATCATTCCCGAACCAGGACAGCCTGTTAAAGCTGCTTTACACGGGGATCCAGAACGCCAGTAAAAAATGGACAATGCCGATTCAAAATTGGTCACTGACAATTTCCCAGTTGGCAATTTTCTTTGAAGGCCGGCTGGATAAAGAGCTGGGAATTTGATAGGGATTTATTTACAGATGGAAAAGATGGTTCCAGGAACTCCACTCCAGCAAAAGTCAACTCCTCCGACGTGGCTGATTGAAGGCCCATTCTCGGACCTGACTTTTACTTCCGCTGGCGCTGAGGCAGATCCGGGAACCGAAACCGTGACACAGAATTCTGAACATTCCCTTTTTACGCACATTTGTCAACACAAAACCGACTGTTTTTTCAATGATTTTAGATGCTTTTTATATGCAACAACCTAACCGGACACTACTGAAAAGTTTTAAAAGATTTGGAATGGCCGTAATTTCATTTGATTTTTCTTCGGTTTTTAATTGCCCTAAAACCATTTTATTAGACGAAGCCCACGCACTGATCATATGAATGGCTTTCTTATCATTGGAGGTATCGTGTGAACGCCTTAGAGTTTTGCCGTCGATTGCAATGACTTGACCTTTGGTCATCTTTGCAACCGACTGAACCCAGTGCATAAAACTGCTCTGAAATTCATTCGGGTTCATCCTTTCAAAAATTCTGCCAAAGGTGTCATGGGAGGGTATCCCATGGGGAAGGCTTAGAAATTTTGACAACCACTTTTTTCTTTTTGCCAAAGTTTTCAATTTGCTCATAAGTGTCTGCGCCAGCAACTACCGCACAAATTGCGATGATGACGACATCAATTAAATTATGAAGCTTATTGTGGTGTCTGGGGTCCTGAATATTGTCAAAAAAAGTTTCAAGAGATTTTTTTTCGTTCATTGGCAACTCCTTGTGTTTATTGCCATATATATCGTATCTGTGCAGTGATGTCTAGGAAAATTTTGTTCGATGCTCATATACTATAGCAAGCCAGGAGAGCCAGGCTGGGATAGGGTGAAGGGGGTGGAGTGGCGTAAATGAGCGGCCCGCCAGGACGGCATAGGTCCGATCATTTCCGCTTCTTAAGCGGTCAGGACGACCGCTTAAGATTTAACGGAATCCCCCTCACCTATTCCAGCCGGGTAAGGACGAATCTTAATAAAAGTTACATGCGATGACCCTGTATTTATGGGACCGATTCTGGACAAGTTTTGAGGATCGATTTTTTATAACCTCAATCCTTTTTTCATAAGCCGAATACTCGTTTTATTCATGGGTGTTTTTTCTGCGATTTATGGCTTTTATTTTTAAGGTGATTTTTTTCCAATGTTCTTTTTCCACCCGATCTGCGCTTTTGGTTTGCCGGTCAGATAAATATGCCAATTCACGTTTCATTTTTTGGTAGTTCTCCAGTCTCTCTTTTGTGATTGTGCCGATTGATACCCCCTGAAGCACTTGACAGCCAATTTCATGGGTATGACTGCAATCTTGGAAACGGCATGTATTGGCCAGGTCTTCTATCTCTGGGAAGGCCCCTTTTAACCCACCGTCGTCATCCCATAATCCTATTTCCCGAATCCCTGGATTGTCGATCACCATACCCCCTTGGGGCATCATGATAAGGCTGCGGCTGGTCGTTGTATGTTTTCCCTTTCCCAGACGGTCACTGACCCCGTTGGTGGGCTGTATGGTTTTTCCGGCAAGGCGATTTACAAGGGTTGATTTACCCGCGCCTGATGATCCAACTATGGCAATGGTTCGGCCTTGTGAAAGGTAGGGTTCCAATGAGGCCAATCCAGTGGAATCATTTGCCGAGATAAGGTGAACCGGAACGTTAAACGCTACGGATTCAACCCTTTGAACATAGTGCTCAGGATTTTGATGAAGATCTGCCTTGGTCAAAATAATACAAGGGGTCAGTTCACAATTATATACCAGCGTCAAATACCGTTCTATTCGTCGAATATTATAATCCCTGTCAAGACCGCAAACGATAAATACTATATCCAGATTTGCAGCGATGATCTGTTCTTTAATCCACGGGGATTTCTGCTTGCCATGGGTACCGCTTGCCCCTCTGGACAAACTTTTTTTCCTTGGCAATACGGCAGAGATGACCTTTTCTTTGACAAGGACCCAATCTCCTGTGACCGGGAACAGGCTTTTTTTATGGTGATTTAGCTTTCCTGCCACAGTGACAAGGCTTTCTGAATCTCCCTGGCTGATAAAAAAACTGTTTTTTTGCACGCCCACGACCCTGGCCGGAAAAAGGGTGTCATTGCAAATATTGTCCAGATGAACCTGGAAATGTGAATCCCAACCCATTTTTAAAAGAGGCTGGCGGACGTTGTTGGTATATATATGGGTCTCTTTGTTTTTAATCGTCATTGATAATCACCTTGTTTTTATATGGTTCTTGGGTATTTTTGTATGCATTCAATACCCGTTTATCCATGATTTGCCCGGATATTTCATGAAAATTGAATCATAACACTTTTAAATACAGTGAGTTATGGTAGCTTGCCAAGGCATAAACGATTCGTGAAATATGCAAGCGGATAGCGTCTTAACATTTTGTGTGTAGGGGCGTTGCAGACAAAAGGCGTATCAATAAATTCGGAATTTTCAGAGAGACTCTATCCGGAGAGGGCCAGAAAAAATATAGTCTTTTTTATCTAAGACTTAGGCTTAATCTGGACTAAATTAAAAAATCAACCGGCGACCGAATCTATACTACCTTTTGTCGGCAACGATTGACACAATATCTAATGAGGTTTTGAACAAAAAAATTCCTTTTTAAAAATACAAACGGTTTTTCCTAATATGATATGTTTTGTGATTATTGTCAAATTTTTTAAAGTGTCTTCTGTTCAAGCCCTGTGTCTGATGCTGTCTCAGACCAGAGTTTCTGGATGGCAGCAACCAGGGTTTTAATTGGCAGATCCCTGGCGCTTTGCTTTGAATACACCAGAAAAAGCAGACCTGATCACTGAACTGTATGCCTACAAGCAGATTGCCCAAATGAATGATTATGAGTTCAAGCTGGTCAAGGCCCAACGGGAGTTTGTCTGGCACCGTCATCCCGAGACCGACGAGGTGTTTTTTGCCGTGGAGAGCGGATTTGACATTGAGCTGCGGGACAAACGGCTGACCCTGGCCCGGGGCGACATGGCGGTCATCCCGAAGAATGTGGAGCACAAACCCGTTTGCAAAGATCTTTGCACCATCATGCCCATTGAACCCAAGGGCACGGTGAATACCGGGGATGCCGGGGGAGATCTCACGGACACAACGGTTGAAGCGATTTAATATTAGATCCTGAAATTAAAAATAAGGCCACTTCTAATAATGGTATTTGGGCTCGATTTTTTTGTTGCAACCTAAAGGTCAGAACCAGGCAAATCTGAATCCTCGGCTCGGAGAGAAACATATGCTTACAATGTTCAATATATTCCTCTGGTTAGAATTTGCCTTCGCCTTGAACTCAAACCAAAATCCTGATTATTAGATGTGGCCATAAGATAGATTGTACTGCGAACGGTATGCAACACCGCAGATGAAGTCAAACCGGTTCGCCCGAAGGGTGAACCGGTTTGACCCCTTGGAATTGATTTGGCAGGCAAGTATTACTTGCTGTATTTAATGGCAATACGATTTGTTTTTAAGTTGCCGTGAAGTGCTCAGACTAAGCGGCACACGTAGTTTTTTTGGCCTGACTTGGGAATGTTCAGAATTCTGTGTCACGGTTTCGGTTCCCGGATCTGCCTCAGCGCCAGCGGAAGTAAAAGTCAGGTCCGAGAATGGGCCTTCAATCAGCCACGTCGGAGGAGTTGACTTTTGCTGGAGTGGAGTTCCTGGAACCATCTTTTCCATCTGTAAATAAATCCCTATCAAATTCCCAGCTCTTTATCCAGCCGGCTTTCAAAGAAAATTGCCAACTGGGAAATTGTCAGTGACCAATTTTGAATCGGCATTGTCCATTTTTTACTGGCGTTCTGGATCCCCATGTAAAGCAGCTTTAACAGGCTGTCCTGGTTCGGGAATGATCCCTTTGTTTTGGTCAGTTTTCGAAACTGTCGATGCACAGCCTCAATGGTATTTGTGGTGTATATTATCCGTCGAATCTCTTCTGGATATTTAAAGAAATGACTGAGGCGTTCCCAGTTGTTCCGCCAGGATTTTATCACAATCGGGTATTTGTCATTCCATTTATTTTCCAAGATATCCAGTTCTTCTTCGGCCAGATCCTTATTGACCGCTTTATAAACACGTTTTAGATCTGCCATAAATTCCTTTTTATTTTTGGAACCAACGTATTTCAATGAATTTCGGATCTGGTGGACTACGCAGAGTTGAACTTCTGTGTCCGGGAATATGGTCTCAATGGCCTCGGGAAAACCTTTTAGACCATCAACACAGGCAATCAGGATATCTTTTACCCCTCGGTTTGAAAGGTCTGTTAACACCTGCAGCCAGAAGTTCGCACCCTCATTCTCGGATATGTACAGCCCAAGAACCTCTTTGCGGCCCTCGATATTCACCCCAAGAATTGTGTAAACGGCTTTGCTGCCGACCTTTCCGTTTTCTCGTACTTTATAATGTATGGCATCAAGCCATACGATTGGGTACACATTTTCCAACGGCCTGGCCTGCCATTCTTTGACGGTATGGATGATTTTATCGGTAATGGTGCTCAGAGTGGCATTTGAAATCTCAAGTCCATAGATTTCCTGTAAATGGGAAGCCATATCATTATAACTCATGCCCAGGCCGTAAAGGGCTATTATCTTTCTTTCAATTTCATCGCTGAGCGTTGTCTGATGTTTTTTGACGATCTGTGGAGAGAAGGTTCCGGCCCTGTCACGCGGGGTTTCCAGCTCAAATTTACCATCCAGGGATTTAATGGTCTTTTTGCTTTTTCCATTACGGCGGTTGGCAGAAACTTCCTGCCCGAGATGGGACGCCAACTCTCCTTCAAGAGCAGCTTCAGCAAGATTTTTGATTAATGATGTAAGGACGCCGCCCTTACCTGTGAAGGGTTTACCTTCCTGGATGCCTTTAAGGGCTTTTTGAAAATCAAATTAGGTGTTTTCTTCGGTCATGTCAGTTCTCCTTATTTAGCTGAGTATATCAGCTTTCATTCAACTGACATAGAATTTTGAACGCCCTCACAATTGATCGTTTGCAGCGCCCATATCAATTGAGCTGCTGAGATTTTCGGTTAAGCCCGCCGTTAAAAGTTTTTCTCTGGTTTCTTTGAGCAAATCGGACAATTGAGATTCGATCTGTTCAGAGTAAGACTGTACACTGACTGCAAACCGGCTGGTTGCGCTTGCTGCCTTATTTACTTTTGCAATTTCCTTGGTGACATTTTTGATATCACTTGCGGCCGCATCTGCACTCTTTGAAATACCACAGGTTACGGTGTCCTGTTCCTCAGCCGCGGCAGAAATTTTATGACCGGCCAGCATTAGCCGTTCAATTCGCATATCCGTCTGCTGTGTATATTGAACAATTGTTTTGCTGGCTTTTTGGATGGCTGTAATCTTGTTTTCAATTTTTTCATTCGCAGCTTCGGTTTGCATACAAAGCGCTCTCGTCTCTCTTGCCACAACGGCAAACCCTTTGCCGGCTGCCCCGGCTCTGCCCGCTTCTATTCTGGCATTTAATGCAAGCAGTTTGGTTTGTCCGGCAATGTTTTTAACGATGCTCACAATTTCACTGATTTCCCTTGATGCCTGATTCAATTGTGCCATATCTTCACGTGAGGCCTGGGTAACCGAGTTGATATCCCCCACCAGATTATTTTGTTTTGATAACTGCCCGATGATGTCCTGTACCGCTGATTGCAATTTTTGAGTCGAATGCGAAACCGCATTGGTTTGTTTCACTGTTCTTGACGCGGACTCACTGGCATTTGTGGTTTGTTCTTCTGTATTCCCGGCAAGGATACTTAACTCAACGGCATTTTTTTTCATGGTCTGGGCTTTGGTCTGAATCGTCTCAATCATGCACGACATCTGTTGAATCAATTCCTGGATTGTTTGTCTTTGGACTTTCTTTTTCAGATCGTCATTCCGAAGCTGAATCAGCACATCTTCAAATTTTTTCAATGCACCGGCAAGAACACCCACCCGGTCCCTTCTGTTCTGATATGGGATATGTAAGATCTCTCCCTTGTTGATCTGATACAAGGATCGTGTCAGGCGTGTCAGCGGTCTTTCCACCAGAAGCCAGACCATGAGATGGAGCAATACCAAATTGATCAAGATCGTCAACACCGCCATCAAAATAATGGTGTGCTGTTTGTTTTTCCGGTATGAAATCAGGTTGGTTTTTTTGCTTTCAATCTCTTCAACTTTGTAGAGAATGGCATTTCTGGATTTTTCAGCGGCAATGGCTTCATCTGCCAGATAATTGCTCAATTCAATCACCCTTTTTTTTAAGGCAGTGTCACCATCAGCCATCTGAACCGCATTGTGAATATATGCCGCTATGGTTTGGGCATCGGCTGTCCCATTTTCTGTCTTTAAATGGATCTGGTTGATTTTTTCAAGAAAATCATTTTCCTTATTCACCATGCCCTTTGAAAGGATAATTTTACCCTCCCGTTGCTGAATAACAAAATGGCCTTTTGAAATTTCTCTTCTCTGGGAACGGTTGAAAAATTGTCGATAATTTTCCCGGCCCTCAATGATGGTTTCTTTATCAACGGCATAATTGGTCTTTATCCATTCTTGAATTTCACTGCCTGCGTCCACGTGCAGCCGTTTAGGGATATTCAGGTATTTTCTTTGAAGATCAAAAATGCTTGCCCTTAGATCTTTGTTCATGGATGAATTGATTTCCAAAAGCGTTTGGGTTTCTGCTCCGATCTGGGAAAAGACCTTAACATTCAAATAGACAAGAACGCCAATACAGCAAATTGAAATCAGTCCGACACTCAGCATCATTTTCAACCCGACAGAAAGCCCCAAGCCTTTGGTTTTTAAATCATGGATTTCTGCTGCCTTTAATTTTCCCAAGGATGATTTGAATAGATTTGTTATCATTTTCAGCTTACCTTTTTTAGCCTATTTAAGATGAATAAGATTTTGGGCAATATAGGCAAAAAAATGAGCAGTACATTAGACAATCATTTGAATTACATGACTTCTGAAGACTGCAGGTCTTTCAGGTAATTATGCTGATGCAATTTTTTTATTAATGGATATCTTTTTGCTCACTTGAATGAATGCGGGAAGCCGTTAATTTTTGCCTAAAAGGAAGGCAGGAGGGCAGGATGAAAAAAAGAACATTCCCCGGAGGTCTTTTTCCGGGGAATGCTACAGTGGTTTAAATTTTTTGTTTTTTTATGGCAATGGCAATGCACACCGCTGCCCCGCCCCAGGTCACCCCAAGGCCAAGTACCATCATAATAATTGCGGATGTTGTCATGGTCTACCTCCTGTTTTGGGCCAGGCTGTGGGCCTGGAAAATAAAACTGATTACCACGATACCCACCACCAGCAGCCATCCAAAATAAAACAGGGCTGTGGATGAATAATCGCCATAGGGGGTTTTTAGATCACCAATGAGATTGGCCACACTCATATAGCCTAAAACCCCAGGGGTGACGATCTTCAGGCAGAATGTCCAGAAATTGCCCACATAAAAATCACTGGTTTTGTTGATATGATCTTTGAAAACGGAAAGCTTGCAGACCCAGGTCAGAAAGATAATTTCCACAAGTCCGCCGGCAAGAACACCGAAGTTATTGATAAACCGGTCCACGATATCCAGAACGAGAAGCCCGCTGTGGGAGGCGAAAACCGCCCCTGTGACAAGGCCGACCAGGCAGTAGAGGGTCATGGCTTTTTTTCGGCTGATGTGGAATTTATCCATGAGGGAGGACACTGACACCTCGCAGATGGAGACCATGGAACTTAAGCCTGCAAAAATCAGGGCCAGGAAGAACAAGGTACCGAAAAATGCAGGTCCGGGAAGGCTGTTGATGGCCTTGGGAATGGTGACAAATGCCAGGCCCACGCCTGAACTGACCACCTTGTCCACACCCACCCCCTGCTGGGCCGCCATATTCCCCAGAATTGAGAAGACCAGAACACCGCAGAGGATGCTGAATCCGCAATTGGCAAAGGCGGTGATAAAGCCGTTGTTGGCCATATCCGCATCTTTGGGCAGATAGCTGGAATAGGTGAGCATGATGGCAAAGCCGATACTCAGGGAAAAGAAAATCTGACCATAGGCTGCCACCCAGACCTTAAAGTTTAAAAGTGCTGAAAAATCAGGCTTGAACATCCAGTTGAGCCCTTCTGAGGCCCCGTCCAGGGTCACCGCCCTGGACGTGATAATCACCACCAGAATAAAGAGGGCCGGCATAAAAATCTTTGAGGCCGTCTCGATTCCTTTTTTCACCCCGTTGAACAGAACCACCCAGCAGATGGCCCAGGCCCCTGCAACCGAGGCAAAGATGGGCCAGCGAATCCCTTTGAAATCAAGGGGAGAGTCCGAGAGCATGAGATAGGATTTATAGAAAAAATCACTGGTGTCAGTCCCCCACCCCTGGTTAAAGGCCAGAAAAAAATAAGAAATGGACCATCCCACAATCGCCACGTAGTAAATGGAAATGGTAAAGGATACCAGAATCTGCCACCAGCCCAGCCATTCCCACCTGGGGGATAGTTTTGAAAAAATCTGGGGGGCAGATCCCCTCATTTTATTGCCCGTACCAAATTCAAGTATCATAAATGGAATACCCGCGGTGATCATGGCAAACAGATAGGGGATAAAAAAAGCGCCTCCCCCGTTTTCATAGGCCACATAGGGAAACCGCCAGATGTTGCCAAGGCCGATGGCCGATCCAATGGCCGCCAGAATAAATCCGGCCCTGCTTCCCCATTGTTCTCTTTTTTGCATTTATCTTACTCCTAAAAAGTTAAAAATATATAAATCCAACAATTAAAAATTGTCATTAATGTTCAATAGTCAAAGTTTTTTTATAAAAAAAGAAAAAACAGGGGTAAATTAATTCTGGTCTGGATCCGGGTATCCCTTTTAACGGTGATTGGGTTGGGTTAAAAAAGATTGAAACCCTTTTTTCCCTGTGTCATTGTGATGAAACACAGGATGAATTTATGGAGGGTTCCATGGAGATTCAATGGCTGGGAACGGCCGGATTTAAGATTCGTACCCAAGAGGCATGCTTTTTAATCGACCCTTTCCTGAGCCGGAATCGCCAGGCCAGCCCCAGCCAGACTCTAAGGCCGTCTGATCTGAAAACAGCCTCCCATATTTTTATTTCCCATGGTCATTTTGATCATATTATGGATGTTCCAACAATTGCTGAAAAGACAGGGGCCTGTGTGGTGTGCAGCCCTACTGCGGCCCATACCCTGTCAGATATGGGCCTGGCCAGGATCGGCAGAAAACTGCCTGATTTTTTTCCCTTGCTTGTCAATTTCCCCTGCGGTCAGGTTTTAAGCTGGCAGTTTGAAATTCAGAACAAGCGCCTTCTTTTTTTTGGTTCTGCCGGGTCCACCGCAAAAGAGCTTCAACGGCTTAAATCAACTCCCTGCGACATTCTTTTTCTGCCGCTCCAGGGGCATTCTAAGATTTGTGAAAAGGCCTTGGCCTATGTTGAGGCCCTGGGGCCCGGGTGTGTCATTCCCCATCACCAGGATGATTTTTTCCCGCCCCTTTCCCGGACCGTGGACATTACTCCGTTTACAGACCAGGTGGCCAAAGCCTTTCCCGGAATAGAGGTCAGACCCATGGGGCTGAATGAGACACTTGTTCTCTAATTTTTGACAAGGCGAACCCAAGGCCGGCTGGGGTTAACCTTGTCCTTCTGTAGTGTTTTTAGTTCACAGACCCGGGTGCGGGATTTCCCGGGAAAAATTCCTTGGCCCGGGTATATCCCCTGGATATTGTTTCTTTCATCTCCTCTATCAGGGCATACAGGGCAGGCACCACCACCAGGGTGAGGATGGTGGCGATCATGAGGCCGAAAATGACCACAATGGCCATGGAACTCCACCACTGGCTGGACTCAGAGGACCAGGACATGGCCATGAGGTGAAAGTCATAGGAGACCCCTGTTACCATGGGCAGCAGCCCTAGAATGGTGGTGACAGCCGTGAGCATCACCGGACGAAGCCGTGTGGCCCCGGCAGAGATCACCGCCGCCCTGATGGTCATGCCCGAATCCCGCAGTTTATTGGTGTAGTCAATGAGGACAATGGCATTGTTCACCACCACCCCTGCAAGGGAAATAATACCCACCCCGGTCATGATCACCCCGAAAGGGGAGTTGATCACGGTCAGTCCCCAAAAGGCCCCGCCCAGAGACAGAATTACCGAGGTGAGAATAATGACCGGCTGGATCACGGAGTTGAACAGGGTTACCAGAATGAGAAAGATGAGAAAAAGGGCCACGATAAAGGCCATGGTCAGAAACTCCTGGGATTCTTTTTGCTCTTCATCCTCTCCGGTGAACTTGTAAAGGTATCCCGGAGGAAGACTCATCTCTTTCATCAGGGCCATGACCTGTTCCCTGGCAACCGTACCCGTTGTCTTGGTCTCATCCACATTTGCCTGGACCGTGACCACCCGCTCGTGGTTTTTCCGGACAATATCGCCGATGGTCCCTTTATAGGAAATGGATGCCAGGGTGGTCAGGGGCACCATCTCTCCTGAGGGAGAGGGGATCATGAGCTTGTGGAGAATATCGGTGACCTGGCGGTCGGATTCAGCCAGGGACACGGTGATATCATAATCCTCATCCCCCTCGTAATAGGTGGAGACATCCAGGCCGTTGTAGGCGATTTTCAGGGCCATGCCAATGGCCGATGTGGTCAGGCCGAAAAGTGCTGTCTTCTGGCGGTCGATCTTGACCTGGACCGAGGGCAGCCCTCCCTGGTAGTCATCCCGGACATCTTTGACATGGGGAACGTTTTGAACCATCTGTTTGACCTGTTCTGCGATCCGGCTCAACACCACAAAGTTCTCTCCTGAGATTTCGATATTGATGGGCGGCCCTGTGGGGGGGCCGTCTTTTTGCTCGTCCACGGTGATCTTGACCCCGGGGATATGGGCCACCCGTTTTCTGATTTTTTCCAGGTCCAGTTTGGTAGAGGTGTTGCGCTCCTCAAAATCAATGAACTGGATGCCGATGTGATTGGGCAGGTTGGAGTCAAAAATTGAGGCCCCTGCGTTCTGGACCACCCGGGTATAGATATGTTCAATATTGTTGATGTCCGAGGGGGCGGTGAAAGTAGAGCCGTCTGCTTTTTCATGGGTCTGGCCTGCAACGGCATGGGCGTAGTCTGATTCCGGCCTGCCTGCAATGGCTTTTTCCACCTCTTTGACGGTTCTGTCGATGAATTCAATGTCCGCCCCTTCGGGCACGTCAATATTGACATAGGCGGACCTGGGGTCAATGGAAGGGAAAAATTCCAGGGGTTTTTCAATGCCGATGCGCAGCATCCAGATCTGGACAAGGATGACCAGGACGGCAAAGGCCCCGACCAGCACGGCGAATTTATGGTTCAGGGAATGCTCCAGGATGAATTTATAGGTTTTTAAAACCATGCCTTTTATTTCAATGGGCTGCTCTCCCAAGGCTTGGATTTCCTGGGCCCCTGGCCCCTGGGTCTGGTCCTTGGCTCTCATGAAAAAGGCGCACATGGCCGGGTTGATGACAAGGGCCACAAAAAGAGAAGAGCTGAGGGTGACAATAAGGGTCAAGGGAAGATACCCCATGAATTCTCCCATGATGCCCGGCCAGAAGAGCATGGGTGCAAATGCTGCCAGGGTGGTCAGGGTGGAGCCGATAACCGGCCAGGCCACCTCTCCTGTGGCTTTCATGGCCGCCTCGATCCTGGGGACGCCCTGCTGCATATACCGGTAGATATTTTCAATGATGACAATGGCATTGTCCACCAGCATGCCCAGGGCCAGGGTCAGGGCGAAGAGTACCACCGTGTTCAGGCTGATGCCCAGGGCTTGGAGAACGGCAAAGGTGAGAAACATGGAAAAGGGTATGGCAAGCCCGACAAGAACGGCATTCCTGATGCCCAGGGCCACGAACAAGACCATCACCACCAGGATCAGGCCTGAAATAATATTATTTTCCAGGTCTGCCACCATGGCCCTGACATCATCTGATTTGTCCATGAGCCTTGTGATGGTGGTGTTCTGGGGAAAGGACAGACGGGCCCGTTCAATGACAGTTTGGATTTTTTCCGTAATGGCAATGATATTTTCACCGGTCCGTTTTTTGACCGAAATATTAATTGAGGGAACCCCGTTGAGCCGGGACCTGGAGGTCTCGTCCTTTAGACCGTCCACCACCCTGGCCACATCTTTAAGATAGATGGGCCTGCCCGCGTGGGTGGCCACCACCAGGGAGAGGATCTCTTCGGGGGTTTCAAATTCTCCGGGTATTTTCAGCTGGTACCTGCCGTCCCCCAGTGTGATGGCACCGCCTGAGGTGTTCTGGTTTTCCGTGACCACGGCCGTCTGAAGATCGGTAATGGAAATCCGGTAATAGGCCAGCTTGTCCGTATCCACTTCCACCCGGATTTCCCGCTCACGGCCGCCGGTGACATCCGCCTCAAGCACGCCGGGTACGGCCTCTATATCATCCTTGAGATCATCTGCGATCTTTTTAAGGGCCTTGGGCCCTACCTGGCCTGCCAAAGAATAGACTACAATGGGCATGTCCGAAAAATTGACCTCAAAGACGCTGGGATCATTTTCAAGGTCTGTGGGCAAATCCCCCCTGGCCTCATCCACCTTGTCCTTGACCCGGGTTAATACCTCGTCAATATCTGTGCCGGGCAGAAACTCGATATTGATCTGGGAAAGGCCCTGGGAAGAGACAGATGAAATATTTTTTACCTTGTTCAGCCCCTTGAGTTTTTTTTCGATTTTAATGGTAATGGCCGTCTCAATGTCCGAGGCTGAACCCCCCCGGTATTCGGTGCGGACAAAAACATAGGGAATGGTGATTTCAGGCTCGCTCTCCCTGGGCAGGACCTTATAGGCATACAGGCCCATGCCCACAATGATGATGACCAGCACCAGCACCGAGGTCCTGTTTTTAATGGCTGTATCCGACAGGATCATTGAATCAGCTCCTCCATGGTGTGAACCGTTCTTGCCACCTTGACACTCTCCCCGTTTTCAATGATCTTATGCCCCACCACAACGACCCGTTCCCCGGGTTCCAGCCCCTTTGAAACAAGGATTTTCCATCCGTCCTGGAATCCTGTGGTCACGGGTCTGAACGCCACCTCTCCCTTGTTTTCAACAAACACCCCGGTCTCATTGTTCTGGGTGACCAAGGAATAGATGGGAACGGCCAGGCCCTGGGGTTCATGATTTTTTACGATGCTGACCCGGGCAAACATATCCGGAAGGATTTCAAGGTCCGGGTTGTCCACACGGATTTCAAGGTTGTAGAGCCGGGCCATGGAGTCTGTGGTCTTGTACAGGTAATGATAGTCTCCTGTGACGGTTTTTTTGTCCAGAGCATCAAACTGCATGTCAAATTGGCTCAGCTTGCGTACGGCCGACACATCAGATTCAGGAATGCCCACCTCGATTTTGAGCCGGTCCATCTCCAGGATAGCGGCCACAGGGTCGCCGGCATCTAAAAAATTGCCGTACTCGATAAATACCCGGTCCACCACCCCGGCCATGGGCGAACGGATGGTGCATCGGTCCAAATTGAGGCGAGCCAGATTGACCGCGGCTTTTGTGGTTTTTACCCGGGTCTGGACATCATCCAGCTGGGACTGGGTGATGAATTGTTTTTCAGACAGGGCCTTGGACCGCTTTTGATTGGTCAGGGCGGTTTCATAGGAGGCAAGGGCTGAATCATAGTTGTGCTGGTAATCCCGGGTGTCAATAATGGCCAGGACATCCCCTTTTTTAACCGTCATGCCTTCTTCCACCTGCTTGGTGACGATTTTTCCCCTCACCTCTGTGACCAGGTTCAGGGAAATCCAGGGCTTTGCCACACCCGGGAGACTGATTTTTTCCACCACCTCCTGGGGGCTGATCTCCATGGTGACCACATTGGTCAGGGCCCGGTTCTCTTTGGTCTGCATGGCCTGGGCCTGGGCAAGATCTGCTTTTTTGTCAGAGATTTTCAGCATCAGGGGCAGGAGAATCAAGGCACTGACCACCAGCACCCCGATAAAGGGAATGCATTGCCAGATCAGGCGCAGAATCCTGGGCAGAATGGTTTTGGCTGAAAAAGAGTTGGGATTTGGTTTGGCTTCCATGGAAAAATCCTCTAATCATTAAAAGATGCTTTAATCTTAATTCCAAATTCCATGATTTCAAGGGCTTGGATATTTAGGACGCTTAAAATCATGTCACACCTCGTGGGTTATATTCATGGGTCAAATGATTTTGAGCCCTGATGCTATACCAGGTTCGGGCTAAAGTATAGGGTCAAATTGTTACAATTTGTGTCGCCTTGCCTTGTATACGGATATGCCTATGCGTTTTTCCCAACCTTGAACCGGGGAGGCAATAAGTGTTTGACTTAAATAAAAAAAATCCCTAAACAATGAAGATTACACTTAAAATTTTTTTTCTGGCATCTTTTCAGCATCTTTGCTTTAACTTTATATAAGGATAAGGTGACCCATGAAAGATACCCTGGTTAGCGAAAAAACCATTGCCCTGAGTATTGCCCATGAGATTCTCACCACAAGTGTTAAAATCCCTGCCATTCCAGGCAATATCCGCAGGATTTTTAAAATGGTCCGCCAGCCCGAGGACAAGATTGATATTCCTGAATTTGCAAAGCTGGTTGAATCTGACCCCGGCCTTTTTACCCGGATTCTTCAATTGGCCAATTCCCAATATTACAGCGGGATGGAAAAAAGTGTCACCCTCAGGTCTGCCATCACCCGCATCGGCCTCAAAGAGACCGTGAATACGGTATGCCTTCAGTTTTATAAACAGCTTCTTCCAAGGTTTCCGGATATTGAGGGCTTTTCCTATACTGATTTTTGGGCATTTTCCTGGGCCTGCGCCGTTGCCAACCGGCGGCTGGGCCATCTCATCCTGGGCATGGATGTGCTGCCCGGAGACCTGTATATGGCAGGGATGCTCCAGGGCCTGGGCAAGCTTTTGATGGCCATTCATTTTCCGGATCAGTTTTCTTTTGCCATTGCCCGGGCCCAAACCTTTGAACACCCCCTGTACGAGGTTGAACGAGAGTTGTTCGGCACCACGGACGCCCTTGTGGCGGCCCAGGTGCTCAAGACCTGGCAGTTGCCGGTCAATATCTGCGAGGGGGTGGGTTTTTCCCAGATGCCGGACCAGGCCCCGCCTGAGTATATTCTCATCGCAGGTCTGACCCAGTTTGCCTACGCCATTGCCCGTGAGGCCCAAATCGGTGCCAGCGGCGACGGCAGCACTCTTTGCCTGGCAGAGACCTTTCTCGGGCAGAATCCAAACTTGAACATTGCCAAAAAAGAGACCCAGGACGCCTTGGTCAAAGAGATTCTCATCACCTTGAACGGCCCTGGCCAGTCCCTGGTTTCAGGATCGAAACATCAGATGACCAAACTCGGGAAGGCCGCCAGAAAAGAAAGGGTTGATCCTGTCCCTAAAAAGGCCAGAAAAAAGGGGGTGTTGGGCTGGGTCAAATCTTGGTTAAATTAAGAGGGCTTGGCAGGGTTAAAGAAAAGGGGTGAGCAAAGAGAGGATTTTTTCAAGGGGCTTGATATCTGCCCGGCTGAATTGACACAAATCCAAAGAATCAATGTCCAGAACAGCCATCACCTTTTTATTTTTGATCAGGGGGATGACAATTTCACTTTTGGACCTGGCATCACAGGCAATGTGGCCGGGAAACTCTTCAACATTTTTTACCACCACCGGCGCTTTTTTCTTCACACAAGAAAGGCAGACCCCGGTCTCTTTGAGCACCTGACAGGCCAGGGTGCCCTGGTAAGGTCCGATGTTCAGCTCTCCTTTGGGGGCTGAAAAATAAAATCCTGTCCAGAAATGATGGGGCATTTTATGGTGAAGCAGGGCAGCAATGGTTGCCATTGCCGCAATGAGATTCGGGGATTTGTCTGTGATCAATTCATCCAGTTGGGTGTAGATTCGGTCATATCTGCCCTGGCGCTTCACCTTTGATCCATCCCGTTTAAAAGAATCTCCTCCAGCGTTTTCAGGGCTTTGGAACTTTTTTGGGCTCGCTTGTCCTTGTTGATATTTCTGATCAACTGCCTGAGCCGCTGCCGGGTGAGGTCCTGGCAGGCCTCAAGACATTCTTCAATGGCTGCGGGCTCTTGTTTTAGGAGCCTGTCCACCCATATTCGGGCGGGAGACAAGGGCTGGGCAAGGCGGTTTTCCGACTTTAAGCTGTCCAGGGCAATCCGTATGGGCACAGGGTCCACATTTCGCATCAAAGCGCCGACAAATTGT
Source organism: Desulfobacter sp. (assembly GCA_028768545.1). NCBI lineage: Bacteria > Pseudomonadati > Thermodesulfobacteriota > Desulfobacteria > Desulfobacterales > Desulfobacteraceae > Desulfobacter > Desulfobacter sp. The sequence continues at coordinate 819,081 of CP054838.1, read as the reverse complement.
CTTTGCCGCCGGGCCGCAACATTGGAGGTGATTGACTTGCCCGCTTTTAATGCCTCAAACAATTCTGCTGGAAGGTCCAGCCGCTTTAAATGCGGGATGGGCAGACCGGCCAGTTCTTTTCCGAGTTTCTGAAGGGCCTGGGCCTGCTTTTTCTTTTTTGTCCTGCTTTTTTCAATGTTTTCCATAGTCATTAAATGGAATATAAACGTCAAATCAAGGATTGTAAATTAAAAACTCTTAAAAGGGATCTGGAAGATTTGTTTTTATCCCATGGGGGGATCTGGGTGCGGATAAAGCCTTTAAAAAAGAAATGGTTGACAAGGTTTTTATGGGAATGATAGGAGAAATCCTTCCTAAAAAAAACTTTTTTGTGGGACCGATGTTCCATATGATAAAGGGGGATGCAGATTAACCTTTAGGCCCGAGGAGAACGTGTGGGAGACGGCCGTTACTACACAAATTACCAGTTTTCTGTGATTGTTTTTTTGACCCTTTTCGTGATCTGGGTCTGCATCAGCACAGTGATGTGCGTGTACCAGGGCCTCGGTCAGAAGGGCAAGCCCGTTTTTTTGGCCCATCTTTCCCTGGGCCTGGCATCAATATTCAGATTCGCCCATGAGGTGCTGGTTTCCCAGGAGACAGCCCAAGCGGCAAAGGGAGGGGAACTTGCCTGCATCCTGATTACCATTGCCGCCATATCCGGGCTGCTCAGCAAAAAAAGGCCAATTGCTGTTTTAGTTCACCCTGTTCTTTCTCTGATCTCGGGCTGTATTCTTGCAGGGGCATGGTTCCATCCCCAGTGGCTGATTCAGTCATTTGTTTTTTCCGATGTCCGGCTGGGAACCGTTTACCTGTGGATCATGGGCGGCTGGCTGGCATATGCGGCTGTTGTTCTGATGTCAGAATCAAGGCTTTTTTCCTCTGTTCTTTTTCTTTTTCCCCCGGCTCTGTATCTGGGCGGGGCGATTTGGGCAGACCGCCTGGGAAACTGGGGGCTACTGACCTTATACCCGGCCTGGCTGGTCTCTATTCATATTTTTTCCGCAGATCTTAAATCCTATCGTATCGGCGGCCAGGCCTTTGCCAATATCAACGATCTTATCAAAGATGCGATTCTGGTCTGTGACCCGGGCAACAATATCATATTCCGCAACCGTCAAGCCCGGGATGCCGATTTTTTGGTTCAGGAGGCCGTGGCTATACCCGGAGGAAGGCCTGAGAGGATTTTCAGCAAAGATATGGTCCGCTGCCGCAAGTATGGGTTTAATACATTTACCTCAGCTAACAATGGGCGGTACATGGACTGCCGAACCAAGGAGATCCGCCAGGGCAAACGCCTGGTGGGGCGGGCTCTGGTCATTTGCGATATCACAGACCTTATTTCCATGCTGGCGCTCCAGGCCGACCAGAAAGCCCGGCTGGAAGCGGTCAACCAGAAGCTGGGCCAATATTCAAACATCGTGTTTGACCTTGAAAAAGAAAAGGAAGTCTCATCCCTGGTCACCAACATCACCCAGACCCAGGAACAATTCATGGAATCTTTCAGGCAGCGGATCAAGGCGCTTGGACAGATGGAGCAGGGGGGCGGGTTTGATTCCCAGGTGGAGACCCTCATTGAAGATGCAAAACGCAACCTGGCCGAGGTAAGAGATACCGTGGGCAGGTACAGGAGATATTATGGAACAAAAAATTAAGGTGGCCATAGCCGATGATCAGCTGTTATTGAGAAATTCTTTAGAACAGATAATCAACAGCGATCCCCAAATTACCGTGATGGGTTCAGTGGGATCCGGCCAGGCATTGATTCAATTTTGTGAAGCCCAACAGCCGGACCTGGTGGTCACGGACGTGGAAATGCCGGAAATAGACGGACTGGCCGCCTTGAAAATTATTAAGAAAAAATATCCAAAAATCAAGGTACTCATCCTGACCACCTTTGAAAACCAGGAATATATCACCGATGCCTTTCTCGGCGATGCCGACGGATATATCACCAAGGACATCGGATATGAAAAACTCATTGCCACCATTAAGTGCGTGGCCCTGGGGCTCACCGTCATCCACCCCGGGGCCAAGGCCGTGATCATTGAAAAGTTCAAGACCAGAACCGGGGGAACAAAAAAAAGCTATGCCGATCTTCTGACCCTGGAAGAGATCAATATCGTCCGCCTCATTGTTCTGGGGGAAAGTAACAAGACCATTGGTGAATCTTTGTACTACACCGAAGGTACCGTGAAAAACAAGGTCAGCCGGATTTATGAGAAGCTTGGTATTGCCAATCGCCTTGAGCTGGCCGTATACGCCGTTGAAAACGGTATTGAATAGGGGCTGGATCTGTGCCCGAGGTTCTCAAACTTGAAATTGCTGTCATCTGCCTGGTGCATCTGGCAGCCATTATTCTGTCCGTGGTCTGCCTGACGGTGTTTGCCATGAAAACCCGCAGGGATGACCATGCGGCCAATGCCTTTATTGTGGTGATGGTGGCCATGATCATGTGGATGGTGTTTAAGATTTTCAAAACCGTGGCCCCGGAAGTTAATCTTCGGTGGGTGTTTATTCTTGGCTATTATGCCTGTACCCTTGTGCTGGAGTTGGCCTTTGTGGAGTTTGGATATGCCTATTTAACGGAAAAGCCCCTGTCTTCAAAATTGAGGCGATGGCTTTGCCTGGTTGCCCTGGTTCAGTTCTCGTGGATACTGATCAACCCCCTGCACTATTTGTTTTACAGCCGCTATGATTTCTGGGATGACAGTTTCGGCCCTTTATTTTACATCCATATGGCCGTTGAGTACGCGTTCATTATTACCGGCTTTATTTTTTGCAGCCGCCGGTTCAAGCGGGAGTTTTCAGGGAAAAATAAAATAGTCACCCGGGTCTTCAGTGCCGTCATTGTCGTGCCCCTGGTTTTGAATCTGCTTTATATTACCAAGGTGATCGACCGGTTTACCGTCATTGCCCAGATCCCGGTGGTCTTTGACATCACCCCCATTGTCTTTACCTGGTCGATTCTCCTGTTCATGTACGTCACCTTTAACCATGATTTTATCACCCCCACCCCCCTGATGCGCCACGAGATCACCCATCACCTGAATCTGGCCCTGGGATTGTTCAACAAAAATTTTAAAGCAGCTGCCCGTCCATACGGTTCTGTTGCAAAAAATATTTCCAGGACAAAGAGATCGTTCAGGCGTAAAATTTACGCAGCATAAGAAAACAGATTTTCGACGAATTCTTTCTGCTTTAAAATTTCTCCCTTCCTAATATTTTTAACTTGTCCTTTTCTGATCATGTTCATAATTTCATAGCCTTTTAGCGTCCGCCAGGCAGAATGAAATGTCTTGAACCCCATACCAGCTCTGACAAGCTTTTTGATAAACCGGTGGTCTTGCTCAATAATATTGTTCAGATATTTATTCTGTCTTAGGATACAGTCCTTATTCAGAAGCTTTTTTTCTTTCAAAGCCTTTACTGCCGGAGGATATGCAGGATTTCCGTCAACACTCAGAACCCGAGGTCTGGAGCTATTGGAAGCTCGCAGCATCTTTTTAAAAAATCGTTTGGCAGATTCCATATTACGTCTGCTGCGAAGAAGAAAATCGATGGTATTTCCACGGGAATCGACCGCTCGGTAAAGATACTTCATTTTCCCCCGCACCTTGATATATGTTTCATCAATACGGTAAGAATCATTTGATTGCCGCAGATACTTCCTGCTTCGCTTTTCCATTTCAGGAGCATAGCGCTGAACCCATCGGTAAATGGTACTGTGATCCACAGACAAGCCCCGTTCTTGCATCATCTCTTCCAGATTCCTGTAACTCAGTTGATATCTCAGATACCAGCGAACATTCAATAGGATGATTTCTTTTTCATAATGACGCCACTTGAAAGGGTTTTCATTTTTCATACTATCTCTCTGCAAACAAATTAGTGCCAAAACGGACTTGTATCAGACATTAATAATTTTTTGCAACAGAACCCGGGAAATTAGCATCACCCTCATTGGCTGTTAACGGCATTAAAAGGGCGGGTCAATACATTTCATGCTGCCCCCTTGTAAAACCCCTTTTGCCGGATCCTTTTCTATGGTAATGAATGAATATTTGATCCTTCCATTCTAAATTTAAGGTGACCCCATGAATAAAAATCAAATCACCACCACAACCAAGGCCGCTAAAACCTTTAAAACCGATTTGCTGGTATACCTGGCCGTTGAAAATAAAAACAAGATGCCCCTCTGTCCTTTGGCAGTTCAGGCCCAGGTAAAAAAAGCCTTTGAATTAAAAGATTTTCTGGGAAAACCAGGAGACCAGCTCCTCTTTTATCCTCCGGCAAGATCAAAGACCTGCGCCAAACGGGTATTGGTCCTGGGCCTTGGTCCCGTAGACAGGGAAAAAGATCCAGGCGCAGCCCTGGACATGCTCAGACAAGCCGGCGGAGAGATCGCAAAGACCTGCGAAAAAACAAAGGCAAAAGAGATGGTCTTACACCTGCCCGAGCCTGACTTTCTGGCCCCGGGAGTAAAAGACCTTTCAACGGCCGCGGAAATCCTGACAGAAGGGATTGTCCTGGGAGACTACCGCTTTGTTAAATACAAAAACACCACCAAAAAGAAAACCGATTATCCAGGGCTTGTTGGGATCAGGCTGGTCTGTGACCAGAATCTGACAACCATAAGAGAAGGGGTGCAACGAGGACGGAACGCAGCCTTTAGTGCCTGCACGGCCAGGAACATGGCCAATGAACCGGGCAACGGATGGACCTCTGCCGACTTTGCAGGCTATGCCAAGGTTTTGGCCAAAAAAACCGACCTGGAATACCGCTGCATTGAAAAAAAAGAGATGGAGCAGATGGGTATGGGAGGCATATTGGCCGTGAACCAGGGATCTTCGGTTCCGCCGAGAATGGTTATCCTGGAATACCACGCCCCCCAAAACGCCCAAACCATCCTCCTGGTGGGCAAGGGCCTGACCTTTGACTCCGGCGGCATCAGTATCAAGCCCTCGGCAGGAATGGAAGATATGAAGTATGATATGTGCGGCGGTGCCGCGGTTCTATCTGCCATGGAGACGGTGGCCATTGAAAAGCCAAATGTAAATGTGGTTGCCATTGTGCCTGCCACAGACAATATGTCAGGGGCCAATGCCGTTCACCCAGGGGATATTATCCGCCATTTCAACGGGGTGACCTCGGAGGTGATCAATACCGATGCCGAAGGCCGGCTCATACTCGGGGATGCTCTGGCCTACGGAATCAAGACTTATAAGCCTGACTGCGTTGTTGATGTGGCCACCCTGACAGGGGCAGTGATCCTTGGTTTGGGCCACCACTATACCGGACTGATCTCCAACAATGATGACCTGGTAGCCCAGATTGAATCCGCAGGAAAAAGGGCAGGGGAACCGGTATGGCGGCTTCCCTTGGATAAAAATTATCAAAAACAGATTAAATCCAAGGTGGCAGACATCAAAAATACCGGGGGCAGGCCCGGAGGAACGATCACGGCAGCGGCCTATTTGTCCAATTTTGTGGAAAAAACCCCCTGGGCTCATCTGGATATTGCCGGTACGGCCTGGGATTTTACCGAAAAAACCTATATCCCCAAAGGGCCTTCGGGGACAGCCACACGAACCTTTATCAACCTGATCCGCAAATGGGAAACCCAAAAGGGGTAAGCCCATGACTCAGAATAAACAGGTGGAATCAATGGTGGATCAGGTTTCCCAAGTCATTTTAGGGAAAAAAAGCCAGATCCGCCTGGCCCTGGCCTGTTTGTTTGCCCGGGGACACCTGCTCATTGAAGATTTTCCAGGGATCGGCAAGACCACCCTGGCCAAGGCCCTTGCCCGGTGCATGGGCCTGAACTTCCAGCGGATGCAGTTTACCTCGGATCTTTTGCCAGCAGATATCCTGGGCGTCTCCGTATTTGACCAGAATGCCGGGACATTCAATTTTCATCCAGGCCCCATCTTTACCCAGGTTTTCTTAGTGGATGAAATCAACCGGGCCACCCCCAAAAGCCAGAGCGCCCTGCTTGAAGCCATGGAAGAGGGCCAGGTCACCTGCCCGGACAGGATTTCATGGATCTGTTCAGCCGGGTGGAAATACCAATTTAAGGCAGGTTAAAATGTTAAGAGGCCTGTAGTATGATTATCGACAAAAAAGACCTCTCATTGTGCCCGACCCAGCATGGCAGTCTTTTTTTTGCTATCCTTTTGGCCATGCTCCTTGGATCCATCAATTACAACAACAATGCAGGATTCACCCTGGTCTTTCTTCTCGGCACCATGGTTGTAATCTCATTGTTTCATTCCTATCAAAACCTGCTCGGCCTTAAATTTTTTGTGCCCCATGTTCAGCCGGTATTCATGGGCCGTTTTATGATTTTTCCCATCAGGGTCAAAGCCGGAGCCAACCAGGGCCGGTCCCTTTTCCTCACCCCCCCGAGCCAAGTCGCTCTGCCCTTTTCACAAGAAGATAAGACCAGCCCCTGGTTTGATCTTAAAATCAAATCCCGAAAAAGGGGATATCTTGTTCCCAAAAACCTGGTCCTGAGTTCTGTCTATCCCTTTGGCCTGTTCAGGCTTTCGGCAAAGCTCTCCTTGGACACCAAAGGACTTGTATATCCGGCACCTGAACATAAAAAAATTGCCCGGGGCCAGGCCGGCGATACCCGGGACGGCCAAAAACCAAGTACATTCCAAGGACCTGACGATTTTCAAGGGCTCAAACCCTATGTCCCTGGAAATCCCCTGGGCCGAATTTCCTGGAAAACCTTTTCAAGGGGCCGGGGAATGTTCGTCAAGGATTTCACCTCCCCGACCGGCCAGGATATTTTATTTGATCTGAGTCTGATCCGGCAAGGGGATATTGAATCAAAACTCTCCCTGATCTGCGGGGCAATTCTTGATGCTGAAAAAACAAACCAACGGTATGGGCTTAAAATTGGCAAAACCTTTTCCAAAATGCCTAAAAATGGAAACGCCCATCTTCATTCATGCCTTGAGGCCCTTGCCCTGTATGACCCTGACCAGGTCCTGCCATGAAAAACCTAACCCCCAAAACCCGGGCAATTTCCATGAACCCAGAAAAAAAGGAGACCCTGCCCATCCTTTTTGCCCTGGTGGTCGCTATTGTTCCCCATGTGCCCGACCTTCCCGTCTGGATCAATCTCTGGTGCCTGACCATGTGGGGATATATACTGGTCCGGTTCAAAACCGGGTGGCCCCTTCCTCCGGCCTGGATCCGTCATTGTCTGACCTTCTCGGCAGTTGCAGGGCTTTTAATCTTTTTTAGGTTCAGGATCGGAGCAGACGCTTTTGTGGGGCTGATGGCTCTGATGGCCGCCATAAAACCCTTTGAAATGCCGACCCACCGCCACAGGATGATTACCCTGCTGTTAACCTATTTTATGATTATCACCTCCCTGTTCCGGTCCGATGCTTTGTTCACCATGATTTATATGCTGTTCAGTGTCTTTGTCACCACCCTATCCCTGGTAAAGATCAATTGGCCAGAATCCAGCATTAAACAGAGCCGAAATCTTGCAGGCTCTATCCTGGCCAGGGCCCTGGCCGTTCTGCTGTTCATGGTTTTCCCCAGGCTGCCGGACAGTCTTTTCGGGTTCCAGGACCCGTCCAAGGGAAAATCCGGGTTTTCAGACCGGCTGGAACCTGGGCACATTTCCAGCCTGAAAAAAGGGTATAAAACAGATTCAGCACCTGCTGAACCCCAAAAAACTGATCCTGTCACGAAGATGCAAAGACAAATCCTTTTAAACGGCAAATCCCTAAACCCCAGAACCCGTCAGCTGGCCCGAAACCTGGGTAAAACAACGGACAATCCAAGGGATACGGCCACTAAAATTCTTGCCTATTTTAAAAAGAACAAGTTTGTCTACTCCCTGACACCGCCCCTTTTAGGCGACCACCCCATTGACAGCTTTATCTTTGACACCCAAAAAGGATATTGCGGTCATTATGCGTCAGCCACAGCCTTTATGCTCAATGAGGCAGGCATTCCAGCCCGGGTCGTGGGCGGGTATCTGGGCGGAGAATTTAACCCCTACGGCAACTATCTCATTGTTCGGCAGTCCTATGCCCATGCCTGGGTGGAATATTTTGACAAGGACTGGATACGGAGGGATCCCACGGGCGCGGTGGCCCCCCAGCGGTTGTTTACCAACCCGGACGGCTCCCTTGTCCGTCCAGGATCAGGCGCTTCAGCCCTGAACCTTTTGTCCAGGATCCGATTTGCCATGGATGCCGCCAACCTTGAATGGGAATCCTGGTTTACCGGATACTCCTATTTTAAACAAAAAGCCTGGCTCACAACCCTGGGTTTAGTCCGGGGCAACCAGGCCACAGGACTTGTTCTGATCTTGTTGACCCTATCTGTTGCAGGGATTGTTTTCTCTGTTCTGGCATGGCAGTTTTCCAGGTCCCACCCCCCTTTGGACCCGATCAAACACACCATGAATCAATTTTATAAAAAGCTGTCCAAAATCGGGCTGGTGCCACCCCCCGGCCAGGGACCCAAAACATTCTCAGATCTTTGTATCAAAAAAAGACCGGATCTTTGTCTGGAAATTCAATTGATCATGGATTTATACTCAGGTCTTCGGTATACAAAAGAATGTGATGACGCAAGCCTGGAAAAGTTCCAGTCCCAAGTCAAACGATTCAGGCCTAAAACAAAGGAAACCCTGTGAGTCTTTCATCCCCCCAAATACTGGCGTTTCAAACCCAACTCATGGACTGGTACAGGGCAAATTCCCGCAAACTGCCCTGGCGGGACAAGGTCTCCCCATACCGGGTCTGGGTCTCTGAAGTCATGCTTCAGCAAACCCAGGTAAAAACCGTTATTCCCTATTATGAAAAATTCATGGCAGCCTTTCCCGATGTCCGGGATCTTGGATCTGCCGACCTTGAACAGGTGCTAAAATTATGGGAAGGGCTTGGGTATTATGCCCGGGCCAGAAACCTTCACAAAGCCGCAGGCATCGTGAACAAAGAGATGAAAGGAATCATCCCTGATCGCTTTGACGCTTTTTTATCCCTTCCAGGGGTCGGGGATTATATTGCCTCGGCTGTTTTGAGCATTGCATTTGGCCAGGCACATGCCGTGGTGGACGGGAATGTAAAAAGAGTGCTGGCCAGACTATTTTGCATGGATACCCCGATCAACGCGAATATTGCCCATAAAAAATTCAAGGCTGAGGCTGGCCGCCTCATTTTCAAACAAGATCCCGGCAGCTTTAACCAGGCTGTGATGGAACTGGGCGCCCTGGTCTGCACCCCGAAAAACCCGGTCTGTACAGCCTGTCCCCTGGCATCAGCCTGCAGCGCCCTTAAAAAAGACAGGGTCAGCTTTTATCCGGTTCGAATAAAGAAAAAAAAGATTCCCACCCATCATATTTCAGTGGGGATTGTCCGCAAAAACGACCTTGTCCTGATCACCCGAAGAAAGTTGTCCGGCCTGCTGGGCGGACTCTGGGAATTTCCAGGGGGCCATGTTGAAAAAGGAGAATCCCCGGACCAGGCCTGTGTCCGGGAAATCAGGGAGGAAACAGGAATTGAATCCAGGGCAGATACCTTTTTGACACGGGTGAGCCATGCCTATACCCATTTTAAGATTGAAATGGATGTCTTTTACTGCGATTATATTTCCGGCAGGGTTTGCTTAAAAGGCCCCATTGACCATAAATGGGCCAGAATAAAGGATTTGAATCAATATCCCTTTCCAAAGGCCAACCTGAAATTCATACCCCTGATTGCAGATAAAAATTAATATTAAGGATGACTATGAGCACTTCCCAGGGCAAGGCCAGGATACGAAAAATTACCCTGGCAGGGCTTTTTGCAAACATTGGACTTTCAATTGTTAAACTGGTCATCGGTCTCTATGGAAACAGCCAGGCGGTTGTGGCAGATGCCCTTCACAGTTTTTCCGACACCTCTTCTGACTTTGTGATTCTTTTCGGGGTAAAGTACTGGACCGCCCCGGCAGACGAAAGCCATCCCTTCGGCCACCAGAAAATAGAGTCTTTTGTCACCATCGGCATCGGAATCATCCTCCTGGGTGTGGCTGTTACCATCGGGTACAAGGCAGTTCTGGCCCTCATGACCCCGGGGACACAGGCCACCTTGTCCTGGATCACATTCACCGCCCCCTTGCTTTCCTTTGCAGTCAAAGAAATCCTCTTCCGCCTGACCTATCAAGTGGGCGTGGAAACAAATTCATCTTCGGTAAAGGCCAATGCATGGCACCACAGGACAGATGCGCTTTCCTCCCTGCCCGTTCTGGTGGCGGTGATCGCCTGCCTGATCAACCCAAAACTGGCCTTTCTTGACCAGGTCGGGGCCATTCTTGTTTCCGTATTCATTGTAAAGGTCGGCCTGGACATCCTTTTCTCCAGCATTGGGGAGCTTTTGGACACCAGCATGTCTTCACAAGACCTAGAGGTGGTAAAACAAATCATCACCCAGACCCCGGGGGTGCTCGGAGTCCACAAAATCCGAACCCGGAAACTGGCCGGCTCCTTCTACATGGATCTTCACCTTGAGGTGGACGGCAAGCTTACGGTATTTCAGGGCCATAATATTGCAGAAAAAGTGAAACAGGTGCTTGTTGAAAAAAACACCAGGATTATTGACGTCATGGTTCACCTTGAACCTTACGGGCCGGAAACCCAAAAAAGATTCAATTAAAAATCCGAGGGAAGGGTGAAGTTTTTACCGGAATATTTTTTGTACATCTTTTTTATTACACCCGCTTTTAAAAGCTTGGAAAAATTCTGATCAAAGACTTGAGTCAATCTTTTTCCCTTTTCGGTTTTTGAAAAAACAATGTAGAGCTTTAATTCGCAAATTGGCTGCATCACAAAATCTTTGATTTGATAGGCCTGATTTTCTTTGAAAAAATCCTTTATATCACCTTCAGCATCCAAGACAAAATCTCTTTTTGACAAGAGAAGCAGGTTCACCCCTATTTTTCTCGAATCAACCCTTCTAAGGGAGGTTGTGTACATTACAGACCGGGGAAGATACTGGTTAAATGAATACCCCTCAATCCAGGCAAGTCTTTTGCCTTTAATCGTTTCGATGCCATCCCATTTAATTTTTGATTTTTTCTTGTAAAGCGCCTGGACAATATCAACGGCAAAATGGTGTTCAGGATAAAGGCCTTCTTTGATTTCATCAATATAAGCACCAATCATTCCGTCTACGGTTCCATTCCTGACAAGGGTGACCGATCCTGAATAAGATCTTATCAGGGGGGTGACCTGATATCCTTCAGAATCAAAAACAGCCCGTAAAATATCCCAATACAACCCCGTACCATCCCGGTTTGTGGCATCTTTCCATTCTTCGGTTGCAAAGGTAATAGTTTTTTCTTCTGCACTTAAATCCTGAAACCCCATAAAGGTGGCAGATACGATGGCTATAATGGTGATAAAAAAATGATTGAATGAGTATCTCATATAGGTAATTTTATGACGCACCCTCCTGCAAAGCCAAAAGGTTTATTGAAACCCGTTCAATACGGCCACAAACACATGGGGTCATACAATCTTTCAACAGCTTAGGTCATTAAAGCCTTTGATCGTGAACAGATCAAACAATGGGCGGTATTCCCCAAAGCCCGGGGCTTACCCATATATAATTTAAATTGAAAACGATAATCCTAAAGTAACCTTTCTAATTGTCAAAATCAATCTATAGACCCATAATCTTAATTTTTTGATGCAATCCTGGGGGGTATCTAACCAATGGGTAAATACATGAAAGCGCTTTTAACTGCCAGTCCAGGCACAATAAACCAAATCTGGAATAAAAAAGCAGGAAAAAGCCTCATAAGGTAAAGATTGCAAAAATGCTTTTGCACGGATTGGTTGCAAAGGCTCATTTCCTGATTACCTTAAACAGACAAGGAGGCGCAAGCCGGGAAATGAGTCCATGATATTAAAAAAAAACAGGGCCAAACAAAAGTTCAAGAGCCTGACCTATCCGCATATGACGCTTTTGTACAATGTTGCCTTGAGGTATACGGGCAACGTGTATGATGCCGAGGATATTGTTCAAGAAACGTATTTGATGGCCTTTAACAAGTTCCACCAATTAAAGGATCCGTCCAGGTGCAAGCCATGGCTGCTCAGAATTTTAAGAAATAATTTTCTGAAAATCTGCCAGAAGAACAAATCCAGGCAGCGGCTAAAGGAAGAGGACTATCTTGACTTTCTTAAGCAGCAGATCCGGCAAAAGGATGCTGAGGAACAGATATTGGAACGGTCCGATGCCCTTTTGCTCAACGCTGCCATTGACAGGCTCCCTGTGAAATACAGGGAGGTGCTGATCCTGTATTATATGGATGAAATGCGTTACAGAGAAATTGCAGCAGCCCTTGATATCCCCATTGGTACGGTGATGTCCAGGTTGACCCGGGCCAGGGAAAACCTTAAAACAGGGTTGTTGAAAAAATTCAAACCGTCCGGGGAAAAAATATTGGACATTAACTTTAACCGCCAGGCCGTAAAATAAAAATGGATTGTAAAGAATTCCAGCATTGGCTGACCCATCGTGATATCCACGACCAGATCCTTGCCCATGGGGCTGCCCGACATATAAAAGAGTGCCGTGAATGCAAGGCATTATTTCTCAAGGACAATGAACTCGAACAGGCAATTGTCCAAGCGATTTCCTTTAAAACGCCCCCCCGAGGGCTGGAGGAGAGTATAAATGCAAGCCTTGACCAGGATGCCGGTTTTTTTACAACTTCTGTAAAAAAATACGCACTGGCCATCACAGGCCTTGCTGCTGCCTGCATTGTTCTTTTGGCCCTTGTACTGACCGTTCCCCCCAAAACGCCCGCCTTTAAAAACCTAAATCAAATCAGTCTAAAGGCCGTAGCCACTCACCTTAAAGGGAATCAGCAAATGGATTTTAATGCCGACGATGTGGACCAGGCCCTGGCCCTGCTCACAAAAGAACTCGGTTTCAAAGTCCTGCTTCCGGATTTTGCGACCCTTAACTGCATCCTTCTCGGGGGCCGGCTCTGTGCCATAGGGGAATGCAGGGCCGCCTATTTTGTGATTGAGCAGGACCAAAAAAAAGGATCGCTTTTTATCATGAATTCGGATTACATTGATTTTTCAATGGCCGAGGGCAGCCGGTTCAACACCCACATAAAAGGCTGTGAAACCTGTGTCTGGAAAAACCACGACCAGGTATATGCCATGGTCTTTTAACCCCGGATGATTTCTTGACAAAAAACCCCAGCCTTTCTATAAATCCAATACAAATTTGAACTGATTTTAAGGATGCTTCCATGAAAAACGCCAATGAGAAATCCCAAAAAAAAATTGCCCTGGTTACCGGTGCCAGCCGTGGAATCGGCAGGGCAATTGCAAAAACCCTTGCCCAAACCAATTGTTTTGTTTACATCAATTACAATTCAAGCAAAACTGAGGCCCAAACCACCCTTGAACAGGTCAGAAAGGCAGGATCCGACGGCGCCCTGATCCCCTTTGACGTTACCAACCAGAACGCTGTCCAGGCCCAACTGAAAACTATTTTCAAAGAAAAAGGACAGATCGACGTTCTGGTAAACAATGCCGGCATCAGGGATGACAAACTCATGGTCATGATGAAAAATGAAAGCTGGCAAAGGGTTATGGACACCAATTTGACCGGTTTTTTTAATGTGACAAAATTGGTCGTCAAAAAAATGCTGTCCAAACGCTGGGGACGGGTGATCAACATCGCCTCTGCCTCCGGCCAGGTGGGACATCCCGGTCAGGTTAACTACTCGGCATCCAAGGCAGGCCTCATCGGTGCGACCATGGCCCTGGCCAAAGAGGTTGCCAGCCGGAACATCACTGTGAACGCCGTGGCCCCCGGGTTCATTGAAACAGAGATGGTCCAGGGCCTGCCCCTTGAACAGATCGCCAAAGATGTCCCGGCAGGCCGGCTGGGAAAACCCCAAGAGGTCGCTGCAGCCGTCTCCTTTCTGAGTTCCCATGAGGCCAGATACATCACAGGCCAGATCCTGGGCGTCAATGGGGGCGTGTGCTGATTTAATCAGCCGAATCCCAAGATCCGTTTGATCAAGCAAGATCACAACTGGCTGGCCTTAAAGCTACCGGTCAGAATATAACCTCCCATATATCTTATCTTTTTAATCATCTTCGGCGTTGGGTGGCTGGGCACATATGTCTAATATGCTCCCTGCCTTCCGCCTTGAATACGATTAAAATTCTTAAGCCATATTTTGAAAGATTTTAATTCGACCGTGAGCCTAAATTGACATTATTGACAAGGAAGATGCCAGAATTGACATTCTTGTAATCGTTTGAATTTAAATACAATCTGGGCTCGTGTATCAGATCCGGCCGGTTCATACCCTCCTAAACCGGATCGGTTTATCTTTGATACAAATAAAATGAACGGATATTTTACACTTTAAAATTTTAACTATCCCAGACAGGACAATGAATTCCATATCATTATACCTTGGGGCCCTGTTGTGCCTGGCACACGAGTTGCTAATCTTTAGATTGCTATTCAGTACAGACCTGTGACAAATTATAAATACTGCCGGCCAGGGTCCGGCAAAAGACAAATAAAGGAGTATCCCTTATGTGTACGGGCAATACAGATTCCATACTGGACTTGAGCGGCAAGGTGGCCATTATTTCAGGCGGTTCTTCGGGCATTGGGTTTGGCACGGCAGAGCTTTTGGCTTCCCAGGGCGCTGTGGCCGTGATTCTGGACGTTGATGAGGTCAAGGGTAAAAATGCAGTAAAAACCATTAGTGCAAGGGGACACAAGGCTGAGTTTATCGCCTGCAATGTCATTTCAGCCAAGGCGTGTTGCGCCGCAATTGACCAGGTTGTTACACAATACAAACGAATTGACATTTTGTTCAACAATGCCGGGGTGATCCGGAGAAAAACCGTTGAAGACCTTGAAGAAAGCGAATGGGATATCGTCGTTGACGTGACCCTCAAAGGTGCGTTTCTTCTGTCCAAATACTGCGTTCCCGTCATGGCAAAAAACGGGGGGGGCAGCATCATTAACACCGGCTCAGGCTGGGGATTAAAAGGGGGCAACCAGGCCGTGGCCTATTGTGCTGCCAAAGGCGGCATTGTGAACATGACCCGGGCCATGGCCATTGACCATGGACCCCAGAATATCCGGGTCAATTCTGTCAGCCCCGGCGACATTGACACCCCTTTGCTCCATGATGAGGCAAAGCAGCTTGGAGAGGATGATGCCGCCTTTATGGAAGAGGCTGCAGACCGCCCCCTGAACCGGGTGGGGGCTCCCCGGGATGTGGCCAACGCGGTTCTCTTTTTTGCCAGCCCCATGTCCCAGTGGGTCACGGGCACTAATTTAACCGTTGACGGCGGAGGACTTGCCTAAACCGCATACTCGGCCTAAGCCGGTCCAAAACCCGGTATTAATATTATAGTCATTTTTAAGGATACCCCCCAAAATAATGGACAAATTTGTTGTCGGGTTTGGATTTACCATAGATGAGGAGCAGACTGATTCCAGGGTGCTCCTCGTCAAAAAGAACAGGCCGGCATGGCAAAAGGGGAGGCTCAACGGAATCGGCGGAAAAATAGAAGCCAAAGAGAGCCCTCAGGCTGCCATGGCACGTGAATGTCTTGAAGAAACAGGCCTGGAGTTGACCTGGACGCTGAGGGGACTTTTAAGGGGCACCAATATAGATGGCCGTGCCTTTGAATGCCATCTTTTTTACGCATATTCAAATGATCTCTTAAATTTTCAACAAAGAGAAGACGAACCCATAGGCCTTTATCGCCCAGAAGAATTGTCAACGCATCAAATCGTGGACAGCCTGGATTTTTTGATTCCCTATGGGCTTTCCAAAGACCGGCTCCCCTTTATGACACTGACCTATTGAGCAGCGGCTTTCAAGTCCGTCAATGAAAAGGCGCAAACCCCATGCTTTGTCAAGATTGGCACGAGAATGACAACCTTGACAATCCACCCATCCCCTTGAATTTAAAGAAAATCATCCCCCAAAGTCAGGCCTGAACCGGCCAGAGCAACTTGAGTTTGGGCCAATGTCTTTTTGATTTGGACCAGGCCGCCTGGTTTTAAATCTGAAAAACTAAAAATTATTCCAGGCAGGCTAACGGATTCCGCGGAATTACCCCAAAGGCCGTTGCTGGCTGGCACGCTCGTTGCTAATCATTGCTGTTGAGTACTAATTTAAATTTAATTTTTAAGGCCGCCCTGGCAATTAATAGACACGCCTTACAAGGCAAAACCGCCAGAGGGGAAAAGAATGCCGCCGTTATGAAACGGGCCGGCCATTCCCGGGACATTGGCAAATCGGTTCTTTTTTGCAAGCCCCATGTTCCGGCACCAACTTAACGGTCAAAGGCTTTCCTGGGGCCGGCAGATGAGAGGGCTGATATGAATCACAGCGACTATGCCATATGCGTTGAAAACCTTCACAAGCGGTTTGGATCCATTAAGGTCCTCAAGGGCATTAATTTTTCCGCCCGAAAAGGAGAGGTGATTTCCATTTTGGGCAGTTCAGGATCCGGGAAAAGCACCCTGCTTCGAAGCATTAATCTTCTGGAAACCCCTGAACAGGGCAATGTATATATTGACGGAGAGATGATCCGAATGCAGGGAAAAGAGGAGAGCCGAAAGGCTGCGGATAATTCCCAGATCAATCGCATCCGGTCAAAGCTGGGCATGGTATTCCAGAATTTTAACCTCTGGACCCACATGACCATCATCCAGAATGTCATGGAAGGACAAATCCAGGTATTGGGCAGATCCAAGGCCATGGCCCGGGAAATTGCTGAAAAATATCTAAAAAAAGTCGGGGTGGGAGAAAAGGCAGATGCATACCCCAGCCAGCTATCCGGAGGCCAGCAGCAGCGGGTGGCCATTGCCCGGGCCCTGGCCCATGAAGGCCGGACCATGCTCATTGTCACCCACGAGATGAAGTTTGCAAGGGATGTTTCTTCAAGGATCGTCTTTCTGGATGAAGGGGAAATCACCGAAGACGGCCCCCCGGAAGAGGTATTTACCCACCCGAAAACCGACCGGTTCAGACAGTTTGTCACCATGAACCCGGGACATTAACGGAGGAAACCCCAGGTTAAGCCTGGAAAACATAAGAGACCAGAACAAATCACCCACAACCGAGACACAAGGAGTAGATCATGAAAAAAATCATTGCTTATCTGTTGATCGCACTGTTGATGACGGCAGGAACCGCCCTTTCCATGGAAAAGGTGAGGATCGCCAATGAAACCGCCACCCCGCCCTTTAACTTTGTGGACGGAGACGGAAAAATCCAGGGCTTTGATGTTGAAATCGCAGCGGCCCTGTGTGAGGTTATGGGCGTTGAAAAAGTGGATGTGATCCAGGACTGGGACGGAATGATCCCCGGACTGATGTCCAAAAAATTCGATGCCATCATATCGGATATGTCCATTACTGAAAAGCGCAAAAAAGTGGTTGATTTCTCCGATTCCTACTACGATGAAACAGGCCTGTTCATGGGCCGTTCAACGGAAAATTATCAATTCACCCCCGAAGGACTCAAGGGCAAAAAAGTCGGCGTTCAGCGGGCCACCACCTGGGCCAACTACATCAAAGGGGTCTATGGAAAATCCGTTGAGATCAAATACTATGACACCCCTGCCAGCCAGGTGCTTGATCTGGCATCCGGCAGAATCGACCTGGTGCTTGCCTCTGACATCTTTGTAAACAAAACCATTGCAGACCCGGAAAATAAAGGGGTTAAAAAAATGGGCACCCCCGTTACAGACCGGGCCTACATCGGTGACGGCGTTGGCATTGCCCTGCGCAAAGAGGACAAGGCGCTTCTGGCGGCATTCAACAAAGCCCTGGCCGAAATCAAATCCAACGGCACCTACGACCGTATCTATTCAAAATGGTTTAAATAACCAACAGCCA
The DNA here is from genome assembly GCA_028768545.1 of Desulfobacter sp. NCBI lineage: Bacteria > Pseudomonadati > Thermodesulfobacteriota > Desulfobacteria > Desulfobacterales > Desulfobacteraceae > Desulfobacter > Desulfobacter sp. The sequence continues at coordinate 801,109 of CP054838.1, read as the reverse complement.
AAGACCCCAATTGGGGGTATGGTTAAAAGGCGGATTAAACACAAGGTACCGGCAAGACTGCCGGTACCTTTCAACAAGCTCATAAGAGAGGTCTTTTGTGATTGACTTGTACGGATACGGCGGTGCCCTGGCAGCCGGAACTGTCGGCACCATCAAGATAATGATGATGTCTTTGGCGCTGGGACTGATTTCCGGCATGGCCGGGGCAGGGGCCAAACTTTCCGGGATAAAGATCTTAAGCTGGCTCACGGACACATGGACCATCGTCATCCGGGGCGTGCCAGAGCTCATTTTGGTGTTATTTGTCTATTTCGGCGGATCTGCCATCATCACACAAGGGGCGGCCCTGTTGGGATTTGAACTCTATATTGAAATCAATCCCATGGTGGCGGCGGTATTCACCCTGGGCCTGGTATACGGGGCCTATGCCACGGATGTGTTCAGGGTTTCCATTCTGGCCGTGGCCAAGGGTGAATTAGAGGCGGCCCGGGCCATAGGCATGGGCCGGACCAAGGTCTTTTTCAGAATTTTATTTCCCCAGATCTGGCGCTATGCGCTTCCAGGCCTGGGCAATCTGTTCATGATTCTTCAAAAGGACACCGCCCTGGTCTCGGTCATCGGAATGAACGAACTGATGCGAAACGCCTCCCAGGCCGTTGCAAACACCCGAAAGCCCTTTACCTTCTATATCACGGCTGCACTCATCTATCTTGGAATCACTACAATTACCACCCTGGTCCTTTACGTTCTGGAACAACGGGCCAACCGTGGTGTGGGGACGGTGTCATAATGGATATGGAATTGATAAAAGAATGCCTGCCCCAACTCATTGACGGCACATTCATCACCTTGAAGCTGGTCGGAATCACCATGGTGGCCGGGCTGGTTCTGGCCATTCCCCTGGCCTTGATACGAAATGCAAAATCAAAACTGCTCAGCCTCCCGGCATTCCTCTATATTTATTTTTTCAGGGGCACTCCCCTTTTGGTTCAGTTGTTTATCATCTATTATGGATTTTCCCAGTTTGAGTGGATAAGAGATTCCATATTCTGGGTCTTTCTACAGGACAGTTATTGGTGTTCCGTGATTGCCTTTACCCTGAACACGACCGCCTATGCCGGAGAAATCATCAGAGGCGCCATTTTATCCGTCCACAAAGGACAGGTTGAGGCGGCGGTTTCCCTTGGCATGACCCGGTTCCAGATCTACAAACGGATCATCGGCCCCCAGGCCTCCCTGATTGCCATCCCTGGATATTCCAATGAACTTGTACTCATGATGAAAGGCACCTCTTTGGCCTCCACCGTGGCCCTGCTGGAAATCACGGGGATTACCCGGAACCTCATCGCCGAAACCTTCATGCCTGTTGAACTCTTTTTTATTGCCGGATGTATTTACATGCTCTTGTCCGCCGGATTCATCTTTGTCCTCTCTTTGCTGGAAAAACGGATGAGCCGGTTCAGAACCGTGGCAAGCGCCTGAATCAACCTGGACATCAGGACCATTCAACCCGGGCAGATCTACCCGGGTCTGGTTCCTCTTTTTTTTCTCTCCTGCTCTAACCCCTGCCCCCCACCCGCTTCAGGTATTCATAAAGATAAAGACCAAAACCATGAGGCTGGGAATCCATTAAAAGAAAATCACCTTCTGGATTCTTCCCAAATCCACCGCCTAATTGCATATTTGGCTAAGTATGTGGATGTTCTGTGCTTTCCTGGCCACCAGGCGGTACCATATTGCGGCGCCAAGCGAGCGACGAGTGAGGTGTATAAGTCATACGCCCCAGGGAGGAGCAAACCCAGGCAACGAAGAAGATGGTATTTTGATGGTGGATCAGGGATTCTTGCAGGGTCATCGCATGTAACTTTTATTAAGATTCGTCCTTACCCGGCTGGAATAGGTGAGGGGGATTCCGTTAAATCTTAAGCGGTCGTCCTGACCGCTTAAGAAGCGGAAATGATCGGACCTATGCCGTCCTGGCGGGCCGCTCATTTACGCCACTCCACCCCCTTCACCCTATCCCAGCCTGGCTCTCCTGGCTTGCTATAGTATATGAGCATCGAACAAAATTTTCCTAGACATCGCTGCACAGATACGATATATATGGCAATAAACACAAGGAGTTGCCAATGAACGAAAAAAAATCTCTTGAAACTTTTTTTGACAATATTCAGGACCCCAGACACCACAATAAGCTTCATAATTTAATTGATGTCGTCATCATCGCAATTTGTGCGGTAGTTGCTGGCGCAGACACTTATGAGCAAATTGAAAACTTTGGCAAAAAGAGAAAAAGGTGGTTGTCAAAATTTCTAAGCCTTCCCCATGGGATACCCTCCCATGACACCTTTGGCAGAATTTTTGAAAGGATGAACCCGAATGAATTTCAGAGCAGTTTTATGCACTGGGTTCAGTCGGTTGCAAAGATGACCAAAGGTCAAGTCATTGCAATCGACGGCAAAACTCTAAGGCGTTCACACGATACCTCCAATGATAAGAAAGCCATTCATATGATCAGTGCGTGGGCTTCGTCTAATAAAGTGGTTTTAGGGCAATTAAAAACCGAAGAAAAATCAAATGAAATTACGGCCATTCCAAATCTTTTAAAACTTTTAGATATCTCGGGCTGCATTATAACCATTGATGCCATGGGCACTCAAAAGAAAATCGCTGAAACCATAATAAACAAAGGGTGTGACTATGTCCTTGCCCTGAAAGAAAATCATAAAACCTTGCATGATGAAGCGGTACTTTTTTTCAATAAAATGGAAGAAATGAAAAATCAGGGGTACCAGTTTAATGAACAGACCAGTGTTGACGGAGGGCACGGTCGAGTCGAAACGCGCAGGGCTGTGATAACCTCTGATATTGATTGGTTTGAAGATAAAAAAAGTTGGAAAGGTTTGAAAAGTATTGGAATGATTGAATCCACCCGGGAAATGGACGGCCAGATCAGTCATGAAAAGCGATATTATATATCGAGCCTGGATAGCGACCCCAATATTTTTGGTAATGCTGTCAGGAGGCATTGGGGAATTGAAAATTCAGTGCATTGGGTATTGGATATTGCGTTCCGTGAAGACGAAAGCAGAGTCAGAAAGGGGAACTCTCCTGAGAATTTTGCAGCGATTCGGCACATTGCATTAAATTTATTACGGAACAATAAGACATTTAAAGGGAGTGTAAAAACCAAAAGGTTGAATGCTGCTATGGATATCAAATATCTGGAGGAAGTTATGTTTGGATGATACTTGAACCAATCAAAACTATAGGCACTTTACAATATTTACATGCGTGAGCCCTGGGGATTCTTGGTTTCACATTGAACCTTTATGGGGTATTATGATATAGTTTTTGATTTAAGCAAAGAATATGGACAGGTTAGACAGGCATAAATCTGCAGGCCAAAGCCCGGACACAACAGGCAAAGACCGCAGTTTAACACCCCCCGAGAAAACCAGGGCCAGGAAAAAATCAATGCCCCGGCCAAGATCAGGATGAACAAAAATGAAGAAAGGCTCTGCCCCCATGGGTTATAAAATAGAATTAAAAGATGCACAAAAAGGCTATACCTTTGACCAGGATAAAATCATTTCTCCCAAAGAAACCGTGGAGCGTTTCAAACAAAAATCCACCCGCCTGAACTTAGATATTTTAAGCCAAACCCGGCGCATTGACAATGGCCGGCTGGATATCCCCGTGTTTTTCAGCGAATGCGGAACAGATGCCAAAAAGGTGACCGGCACCAACAAACAGATGGGTAAAGGCGGGACACCGGAACAATCAGAAGCAAGCGCTGTCATGGAGCTGGTAGAACGGTTCAGTTTTTTCTCGTTCATGAACGAGGAGGACAATTTCTTTTATGCCACCCCGGAAGAACTTGGAAAAAAGGCCCTGGATTACAGCCTCATTGTCAAATCCGTTCATGACAATGAGGCAGATGCCTTAAAGGTCAAACCTATTTTTGACAAACTCCCCCTCCAATGGACCCGGGGGTATGATCTTAGTGCCCAAAAAGAGGTGAATATCCCCTTTAACTGGTTTTACATGATCAATGAATTTAACGGTCCAAGTGCGGGGAACTGCACGGAAGAAGCCCTGACACAGGGGATCTGTGAACTTGTGGAACGCCATACCTCCTCTTTGGTCAGCCAGAAAAAACTGGCAGTGCCCGGAATCCGGCTGGACTCGTTTACCGACCCTCTGGTCAAAGAGATGCTGGAAAAATTCAAAACCCAGGGAATCGAGGTATATGCCTCAGACTTTACCCTGGATACGGGGATTCCCACCATTGCCGTTTTGGCCTGGGATCCGGCCACCTTTCCCCAGATGAGTGAAATCGTCTGGACCGCAGGCACCTCTCCGGACCCTGAAAAAGCTATGAGCCGTGCCCTCACGGAAGTGGCCCAGCTGGCAGGAGATTTTAACACCGGCTCCAACTATATCGCCTCGGGCCTGCCCAAATTCACAAATATCCAAGACGCCGCTTTGATTACCTGCCCCAAGACCATGGTCAAGGCATCTGACCTGCCCAATCTTTCCTCGGACAATATCCGGGAAGAAGTGGAAAACCTGATCAGCACTCTGGAAGAGAAGGGGTTTCATATTCTGGCCATGAGCACCATGCATCCGGGCCTTGAAATTCCGGCCTTTTATTCCATCATTCCCGGGGCCCATTTCAGGGAGCGGGCTGCCGCAGCTTCCGTGGGTATGTTTTCAGCCCGGCTGATCACGGAAAGTGTTGACCCTGTGACGGCTCTGGCAAGATTGGAGGAACTTGAAAAGGCCCTGCCCGGCAAGTACTACACCAGCTTTTACAAGGGATTGATGCACAATGCAGTCTATGAACAAAAAGAGGCCATAAAACAATTTCAAACCGCCCTTGAAAAGGATCCTGCCCGGCTCAACCTCCCGGATATCTATTCCCACATGGGGGCCTGCCTAAAAGATCTTGAACAATACGACAGGGCCATTGAAATCTGCAACAAGGGGCTCAAGGTCGATGAACAGCGTCCGGACATGTTCAACACGGCAGGCGCCTGCTTTTTCATGACCCAAAAATTTGAATCGGCTGTTGAGTATTTTGAAAAAGCCCTGGAAATTGATCCTTCCCTGGGCATTAATTATGCCAATATCGGCTCCTGCTATAGAGAACTCAAAGAGATTGCCCTGGCCCTTAAATATTATGAAATGGCCTTAAAAGTGGACCCCTCCATTGACTTTGCCCGGGATAATATCGAAAAACTCAAAAATGGATAAACTCCTGGAAATAGGCGCCATTCTCTTTGATGCCTTTAGGGACTTCTGGCACAGGGAGTCCACCCACAAAACCGTATCAACCATCCTGTTGGTGATTTTTCTGGCCAGCCTCGGGGTGATTGAACTCAACCGCCAGGACTTTTTGCCCCCGTCCATGGCAGACCAGATTCCAACAAGCCATTACATGGCCATTAATCTTGCATTTCTCCTGGTATTGATCATGGAAATTTTGGGCATGATCCTTGCCCTTCCAGGATCCATGTCCAGGGCCCTTAGCAAGCAGTTTGAAATTCTGGCCCTGATCTTCTTGAGAAATACATTCAAAGAGTTGTCTATCCTGCCCGAACCCATCTCCCTGAGCCACCACAATGAGGTGATCTGGCATATTCTCTCCTACGGATTCGGGGCCATTGCCATATTCGCCCTGCTCGGGCTGTTCACAGCCATGCAGAAAAACCTGGACAGGGTTCTGGCAAAAGGCCCCTCCCTGGACCGGTTCATTGCAGCTAAAAAAAATGTGGCCCTGTGCATGCTGATCACCTTCTGCGCCATGGGTGTTTACAATCTGGGCCTCAAACTCACAGGCCAGACCGTATTTAGCTTTTTCCCCTCTTTTTACACCGTATTGATATTTTCCGATGTGCTCATGGTGCTCCTGGCCCAGACCTTTCTGCCCCAGTTTCCTGCAGTATTCAGAAACTCAGGCTATGCCCTTGCCACCCTTCTTATCCGGCTTTCCCTGACAGCGCCGGCCTATTTTAGCGTGGTCATCGGCCTGTCTTCGGTTATGCTGGCTGTCTTTCTTACCCTGGTGTACAATAAATTTTACACCTTTAATTCCCAAGGATAACCTATACTTATGTTTAAAAAGAAAACTCCCTCATGGAAAAAACATACCGTTTCCACGGATGCGGTCCTTAAAAAAATAGAACCTGGGATGCATATTTTCATCGGCACAGGAACAGCCGAGCCCAGAACCCTGGTCAATGCCCTCATGAGTTCCGAAGGCCACCGCCTGGAAGACCTGACCCTGATCCAGCTGCTCAGTTTCGGGGATGCGGTTTCCTACAAAGCCCTGGAATCCCACAGATACCGGCTGAGAACCTTTTTTTCAGGCTGGGTCTCGGCCGAAGCCATTACCGCAGGACGGGTGGATATGATCCCCTCCCGGTTTTCGTCCATCCCCGCCCTGATGAAAGAGGGACTCATCCCCATTGATGTGGCCTTTATCCAGATCACCCCGCCCAGTGACAACGGATACTGCAGTCTGGGGTTAGGCGTTGATGTGTCAAGGCGTGCCATGAAGCATGCCGATCTTGTGATCGGTGAAATCAACGAGGACATTCCCTTTACCCTGGGAGATACCTTTGCCCACATTGACGAATTTGACATGGTGATAGAGTCAAAGGTTCCGCCCTTTTATTTTCCCAGGTATCCGGTGGAACCGGTATTTGACAAAATTGCAGAAAATACCGCATCCGTCATTGAAGACGGCTCCTGTATCGCCTTTACCTACGGCCCCATTTACGAAGCCCTGCCCAAGTATCTTGTCAGAAAAAAAGAGCTGGGAATCCATACCCCGTTTTTTACCGACGCCCTAATGGAACTTGCAGAAAGCGGGGCTGTGACCAACCGGCAAAAGGGCATGTTCCGGGGGCGCTCTCTCACCGCCTATGCCCTGGGATCCAAAAAACTCATGCACTGGCTCAATAAAAACCCCATGGTGGAATTCCAGAGTATTGACAAGGTATTCAACCCCATGGAAATCGGGAGAAACAGAAAGTTTGTCATGGTGCTTCCGGTGCGGAGGGTGGACCTGTCCGGCAGGGTGGCCCTCCACTCCAGCTCCTCCAACATTTCCGCAGGCCCCGGCCAGATTGCAGATGTGCTCAACGGGGCTGAAATTTCCCCCGGGGGATATACCATTGTGGCCCTGCCCAGCCGGAACCGGGACGGGGTGGCCAATATCCGCCTCTTTCTGGATGATTCACCGGACCTGCTCAGCCTGCCGGAGTCTGTTGATCTGGTGGTCACGGAATTTGGCGTGGCCCATCTCAAGGGCCGAACCCTAAGGGAACGGGCCCAGGCCCTCATTGAAATTGCCCATCCCGAAGACAGGCCCGGTCTTGTGGACGGCGGAAAAATGGAAAACCTGCTCTACCCGGACCAGATGTTTCTTGCGGACAGTGCCCATTTTTATCCCAAAGAGATAGAGACCACCCAGACATTTAAGGACGGCCTCAATGTCAAATTCAGGGCCATACGCCCATCGGACGAGGAACAGATGAGGCGGCTATTTTACAGGTTCTCGGACAAGGCCATCTACTATCGGTATTTTTCACCCATCAAAACCATGCCCCACTCCAAGATGCAGGCCTATGTCAATGTAGATTACAGGGATGTTATCTCTGTGGTGGGCATGGTGGGAGAGCCCGGCAACCAGACCCTGATTTCAGAGGCCAGGATAGCCAAATACCCGGACAAACCCTTTGTGGATATTGCCTTTGTTGTGGATGAAGACTACCAGGGGAAAGGAATTGCCACCTTTTTATTCCAGATGCTGACCCGCCTGGCAAAGGAACGCGGGGCCGTAAAAATGACGGCGGATGTCCTTTCCTCCAACCGGGCCATGCTCAAGGTCTTTGAAAAGGGTGAGTATCCCCTGACGGCAAAACTCGAAGGCGGGGCCTATGCCCTGAGCATTGACTTGACCCAGACCGCCCGGTAAAAAACCAATCTAAGGCAGCCCCAAACGGGGCTGCCTTAGATCACACAATTTCAAAAGAGTTCTTCCATGGCACTGACCCTTATCTGCCCAGACAAAGACCCGGCCCCTTGGATCAGGGCCCTGAACGACGCTGATCCAAAACTTGAAATCCGAGTATGGCCCGATGACCATCCCAGAGAAGAGATTGAGCTGGCATTGACCTGGTCCCATCCTTGGGGATGTTTAACCCTTTATCCCAACCTTGGATGTATCTCCTCCATGGGTGCGGGCGTGGACCATCTGCTCTCAGATCCTGATTTGCCCGGGGATATTCCCCTTGTCCGCATAATAGACAGCGGCCTGGTCAGTGATATGGCTGAATACATCCTTTTGGCCGTGCTCTCCCATTTCAGACAATTTGACATTTATCACAACCGCCAGTCCCATCAGGACTGGCACCCCCTTGCCCCTCTGGACAAAAAAGACTTTTCCATCGGCATCATGGGCCTTGGACAATTGGGAAGGGCTGCTGCCCAGCAATTAATCTCCCACGGATTTTCAGTAACCGGCTGGAAAAACAGTTCCGGCACAATACCGGGAATCCCAAGTTTTTACGGAAAAGAACAGCTTTTCGAATTTTTAAGCCAAACCCGTGTATTGATCTGCCTTCTGCCCCTCACCCAGGCCACCTGCCGCATCTTAAACAGCCAAACCTTTTCCAGACTCGCTCGGGAAAGCTATCTGATCAATGTGGGCCGGGGAAAGCACCTGGATGAAAACGCCCTGATACCGGCCCTGGACAGGGGGCTATTGTCCGGCGCCTGCCTGGATGTCTTTGACAAAGAACCGCTGGAACCCGGCCATCCCTTCTGGTCCCATCCGAAAATCAAAATCACCCCCCACATATCAAGCCTTACCCATCCCGCATCCGTGGCCCCCCAGATCATTGAAAATCTGAAAAGATTGAGAACGGGCCGCCCCCTTTTAAATTTGGTTGACCCCCAAAAAGGGTATTAACCCGAACCTGCCAGAATGGATTATAGATCAGTGAATATCTTTTCCCAGCTGGCCGCACCCGGCAGAGACAGACCGTCCCTTGCTCCAGCGCTTGATCACAAATATCCCCTTTTGGGTCAGGCTGTCTGCAAATGTGTGCATCTCCTCATCACCGGGGCTCTCATGGTCAAAGGCATCAATGGGATTATAGGGGATGAGGTTGAGCCGGACCGGCAGAGGATGAATAAATTCTGCCAGATGCTCTGCATGGGCAGGGGAATCATTCACCCCTTTGATAAGAATATATTCAAATAAAAAGACCCCCCGTTTGGGAAGGGGATAATTCATCAGGGCGTTTTTAAGTGCTGCCATGGGCCAGGTGTTGTTCACCGGCATGAGGCTTGACCGGATGTTATCATCCGAGCCGTTAACAGAGATGGCCAGGCGGATGCCGGGCAGGTTCATCTTTCCCAGCCGTTCAATGCCCGGCACAAGGCCGGCAGTGGACAGGGTGATATGGCGCAGGGCAATGTCAAACCCTTTTTGCTCGTTCATGATCCCCACCGCAGCCATGACAGCATCAAAATTATCAAAAGGCTCTCCCATACCCATGAACACAATATTTTTAATATCATGACCCAGAGCATGGCGGGCATTAAAGACCTGGCCCACAATCTCCGAGACCAAAAGGCTCCGCTTGAATCCCATGCGGGCGGTTTCACAAAAGGCACACCCCATTTTGCATCCCACCTGGCTGGAGACGCAAAGGGTGTTGTGCCGGGCCATGGGAATGATGACAGACTCTATTTTCAGCCCGTCTGACAATTGGGTGATAAATTTTGTCAGGTTCTCTTCCTTAAAGGTCTTGATCACTGTTCCCGGATCAAGCAGAAGGTTTCCTTTAAGGGCTTTTGCAAATTGGAGAGAAGCGGTGAATTCAGGAGCAGATAAAAATTTAAAATTGCCTTTTTTAAATACCTCTTTGTAGAGGGAATGGGCATGGTAAGCCCCCTTGGCGTAGTCTTTTTCAAAAGTTTTTACCAGGCGGTCCAGGGAAAACGCCAATATGTTGATCTGTTCTCTTTCCATCCCTCTATCTTTACCATACTTCCATGGAAAAAGGCCATGAAATACCCTGCTGCCTTTATGTACACCCCCAAAAAAGGATTGTTTAAGCTAATTTTTTTTCTTGACCCATGGCCAAAAAACCGATAGAGGATGGTGACATTCTCTAATCCATGTTCACGGGAGATTCCACAATGACTTCAGACCAGGGCCAGCCAAATCCATGAAATTCAATTTTCAGGCACTGCCGGAGAATACTTTAAAATCTGGATTGTGAATCTGTTTTTAACCATTATCACCTGCGGCATATACGCTGCCTGGGCCAAGGTCAGAACCCGGCAATATTTTTATGCCAACACCACCATTGCAGGTCACCCGTTTGACTATCTTGCCAACCCTGTCAACATCCTCAAAGGCCACCTGATCGTGGGCGCCTTGTTTATCTGCTATCTGGTAACTGAGCAGTTCAGCCCTGAATGGGCCTTTGTCTTGATCGGCCTCTTTTATATGGTTTTTCCCTTTCTGGCCTATAAATCCATACAATTTTACACCCATAACTCGGCCCACCGAAATATCCGGTTCACATTCAAGGGCACCCTGAAACAGAGTTATCAATTGTTCCTGCTCAAGCCGCTGGTCATCCCCCTGACCCTTGGGCTCTATTTTCCCCGCTGGATCTACCAGCGGAAAAAATGGGTTTTCGGTCATTCAGGCTTCGGGTCCACCATGAACGAATTCTCGGCCAGTTCCAAGGTGTTCTACAAAGCCTATATTTTTGCCTCCATTCAATTTATCCTGATCTTTGCGATCCCCCTATGCATCATGATCGCCTTTGTCTTTATGACAGAGGGAATGTCCTCATCCCAATCCATTAAAAACCCTCAAATGCTGAGTATGGCAAGTCTCTCAATTTTGGCCAGTTACACGGGGGTGATTCTGGCAGGTGCTGTCTCCCAGCAATATATCTTTTCAACAATTACCAATCACTGCTGGAATTCAAGCCGCCTTGGCCATGTTTTTATCAACAGCCGCCTGAAAACCGGGCGGCTTGTTTTTATCCAAGTCACCAATATCCTGGCCATCCTTTTTTCATTAGGGCTGATGATGCCCTGGGCAAAAATCAGAAGAACCCGCTATATCCTGGAATCCCTCTCAATTGAAACCGGCCAGTCCCTGGATGAATTTACAGCCGGAAACCAAGAAGAGGTGACGGCAGTCGGGGATGCTGCCGTGGATTTCTTTGATTTTGAAATTGGATTATAATGAAACTCCAAGGCTTTTTTTTTGACGGAAAAACAGCCCGGGCAAGACCGTCAACCCTGGTGTTTAATCAAGGCAGGATCACCGTTCAAACCGACAGCAAAACGGATTTTATCCTTGACTGCCCAATTGAAGACGCTCTTTTTGTGCCCCAATTGGGACAGACCCGGCGAATCATAAAATTCAGCCAGGGTCAGCGGTTTGAAACAGAAGACCACCCGGCTGTCCAGCAGATAGAATATGACCAGGGCCTGAACCGAACCTTTTTTCTCATCCATTTTTTTGAAACCCAATGGAAAACCGTTCTGGTCTGCCTGCTGGGACTTGGCATTCTCATTGCCGGACTTATTACCCAGGGACTTCCCCTGATTGCAACCCATATTGCTGACAAACTGCCCCGGGATATTTTGGACAAGACCAGCCTTAAGGCCCAAACACTTATCCAAGAACAAATGCTCAAGCCTTCAGGCCTTGATCCTGAAAAAATCAAGGAGATTCAAACCCTTTTCAACGCCCTGGTCAGGGATATGGAAACAAAGGAGTCAGATTTTTCATTTTCCCTTCACTTTGGACAGAGCAGGGCAATCGGGGCCAATGCGTTTGCACTGCCCTCAGGTACGATTTTTATAACCGATTCTTTGGTGACCATGGCAGAAAACACCCGGGAAATTCAGGGCATTCTCATTCATGAAATCACCCATGTCACCCAGAGGCATGCCTTGAGAAACCTTATCCAGAATACAGGGCTCTTTGTCATCATCTCTCTGGTGGCAGGAGACGGGGCATCAATTACCGGCCTGGCCGTCAGCCTGCCTGCCCTTTTGCTGGAATCGGGATATTCACAACAATTTGAACTTGACGCAGATGCCGGGGTGGCACTCTACTTCAAAAAAAACGGATGGGATATTCACCCCTTTGAAAAGATACTCACCCGACTGACACAACATGATCCAAACCTGCCCGGGCATTCCTTTATCTCCACACACCCAAGAATTGACCAGCGCATCAGCAACTTGAGACAAATCATGTCAGCTGAAACTCCCCTTGAACAACATTGACCCGATTTCCAGCAGCCCCCTGCCGGTTCCGCCTGAACACCATGGAGCAACGCCTCTGTCGGGTCTTTACACCCCAAGGGTAAGCCCAAAAAACCGAGTGGCATGGAGTCATCCAGTTTATAAATTTCATTTACTTTTCACCCGATACGATTCAGCACCTGCCTAACCTGCTTATTCCCAACGAAAAATCCAGATTATTTTATGAATTTTGGCTTTTTACTTGACAGAGGGGCCATTAAAAAAATATGACTTGATTAACATCCGACAATTCAGTTCTTTCATCGTTCACGAGGATATGCCCATGGATATGAAGCGGAATTATTACGAAGATGTTCAGTTGCTCACCTCTCCTGTTGTGATTTTCTGGTTTGCTCTCCTCCTGGTTTTTCTTCTCTGTCTTCCCTTTGTTGTGACAAATTATTATGTCTATGTTGCCAACTACATTGCCATCAATATCATTGTGGCGGCAGGACTCAACCTTTTGGTGGGATATACCGGTCAGATCAGTTTGGGACATGCGGGATTTTTCGCCATTGGGGCATACGGCACCGTGATTCTCATGTCCAAGGCAGGCTTCCCTTTTTTTCTGGCGCTCCCCTGTGCCGGGCTGACCGCAGCCGGATTCGGGTTTCTCCTGGGCCTGCCCGCCCTCCGTTTGGAAGGGCCCTATCTTTCCATCGCCACCCTGGGATTCGGCCTGACCATCACCCAGATCATCGGCAGGATAGAAATGTTCGGGGGCAGGGAAGGGCTGCACACCCCCGATATTGTCATGGGACCCTGGATCATCGACACGGACAAAGAATTCTATTATCTTCTCATCACCCTCACCCTTTTCCTTGTCCTGCTCATGCGGAATCTGATCAAAACCCGAGTGGGACGGGCATTTATCGCAATCCGTGATGCAGATATCGCCGCCCAGACCATGGGGGTGAACATCGTATACTACAAGACCCTGGCCTTTGCGGTCTCTGCCTTTTACACAGGAATCGGGGGCGGACTCTACGCCTTTGTCCTCAAATTTATCGAGCCTGAAATATTCACCCTGATGATGTCCATCATGTTCCTGGCCATGGTGGTGGTCGGGGGCTTAGGTTCCATGATGGGATCTATCTGCGGCGCGGCCCTGCTCTGCTGGCTGGATCTTAAGCTGAGAAATATTCTGGATATCCCTTTGGTGGGGGACTGGCTGGAAACCCTGTCCAAATCCTGGTTTTCCATCACCGGGGTCTCCAATATCCAGTATATCGTATTCGGATCCATCATGGTGGCCATCATGCTCTTCGAGCCTTTGGGACTTTACGGGGTATGGCTCAGGACCAAGCGATACTGGCGTACCTGGCCTTTTTAACAAAACAACCAGGCCCGGGGTAGAGTTCAATAAAGACAGCAAAAAATATTTTAAGGAAAAACAATGGTGGATCTCATCCAGATGATTGTCAGCGGTATTGCAGTCGGCTCTTCCTACGCCCTCATGGGGCTTGCCATGGTGATTATTTACAATAACCTCACAAGTTCCCAACTTTGCCCAGGGGGAGATGGCTTTGGCAACCTCGTTTTTTACCATGATGATGCTGACCACCATGAACCTGCCCCTGTGGCTGGCCTTTGCCCTGGCCTTTGCCTTTGCCGCTTTTTTGGGGGCATTCCTGGAATTTGCCGTGCTTCGCCGGGCAAAGGAACCCAATATCCTGGGCACCATTGTCATCACCATTGGACTGGAAATGGTCATTATAGGCCTTGTTTCCTGGAAATTCGGTGCAGAACAAAAAACCATGCCCTTTCCCATCAGCCCCTATGATTCCTATATTTTCGGAGATATTTTCATTGCCAAACTCAAAGCCCTGACCCTGATCTCAGCCCTCGGGCTCATGATCCTTCTATTTGGATTTTTCAAATTTTCAAGGCTGGGCCTGGCCGTGAAAGTCTGCCAGCAAAATCCCACGGCAGCAAGAATCATGGGAATCCAAACCAATAAGGTCCTCACGATGCCCTGGGGGATATCCTCCATGGTCGGCACCACGGCAGGGCTGATGATCTCGCCCACCATCATGCATCCGTTCATGATGTGGGATCCCATGCTCAAAGGATTTGCCGCAGCCGTCATGGGAGGGATGACCTCATTGCCCGGGGCCGTGGTGGCAGCCTATCTTCTGGGCATCATTGAAAACCTTTTCGGCGGCTTTATATCCATTGAATTTAAATCGGTGGTGGCCTTTGCCATCATTGTCCTGGTGCTCTGCATCAAACCCAGCGGCCTGTTTGCAAAGCATTACATTAAAAAAGTATAGCCAAAGGAAAAATCTGAGTCCGTCATTAACCATACCCAAAACAAGGAGGATGTCATGAAAAAAGGATTGATTATTTTATCCTGTCTGGTTTTTCTAGCAGGCGCAAGTTTTTCGGCAATGGCCGGGGAGGGCGTCACCGACAAAGAAATCCATATCGGGCAGTGGGGACCCCAGACAGGTCCTGCCGCAGCCTGGGGATCCGTGGCCCGGGGCACCGGGGATTATTTTAAATGGATCAATGCCAACGGCGGCATCCACGGCAGAAAGATCGTCTACCACATGTTTGATGACGGGTATAACCCGGCCAAGACCAAGGCCGGGGTCAAAGAACTTCAGGAAAACACCGGCATCGGGCGCATTCCCATTTTCCCGGTTATACCGCTGGCACTGGATTGTGCATGTTTGCCATCTGCTTCAGGCAGTTCCAACGCCCTGCTTTATAAAATGATCGCAGCATAATCATTTTTTCTGCATTCTCCCGATACCAAAAGATGCATGGACCTTTAAGACGTAAATTCACGACTCTCCGAATCGAACTTTCAATAGCACCGCTGCCAATAGGTAAGTTCAACGCTTTTACAGTTGAGAAATTAAGCCTCAGTTCATTGCGCACAAAATAATCCCGTTCCGTCTTGATAGCCTTACTGTTTCTGCCTCTACAAAGCTTCTGGACGGCCTGTACCACCTCAATCGCCTTTCCCTTCAGCAGAAGACCTCGCTGCTTCAATACCCAGCGTTTGCGTTCCTTGGATGACCAGGTCTTCCTTAAGCCTGCTACTGTACCCAGATGCTCAACTGCATGGTAGAAATCGAGAAGTTCATACACACGCTCAGGAGCCAAACCCAATGCTTTTAGCAGTCCGGGGATTCGATTCCAAATCCAATGTGCCCCATCTGCAACAAACAGTATTTTGTCTGAGTTCTGAATATGAAGGGAGTTCAAATAACCCTTTAACAAGTGGAATACACCATCCGGTCCATTGAAACAGCCATCAATAAATGGTGAAAGAGGGCGTTCAAAATTCTGTGTCAGTTGAATGAAAGCTGATATACTCAGCTAAATAAGGAGAACTGACATGACCGAAGAAAACACCGAATTTGATTTTCAAAAAGCCCTTAAAGGCATCCAGGAAGGTAAACCCTTCACAGGTAAGGGCGGCGTCCTTACATCATTAATCAAAAATCTTGCTGAAGCTGCTCTTGAAGGAGAGTTGGAGTCCCATCTCGGGCAGGAAGTTTCTGCCAACCGCCGTAATGGAAAAAGCAAAAAGACCATTAAATCCCTGGATGGTAAATTTGAGCTGGAAACCCCGCGTGACAGGGCCGGAACCTTCTCTCCACAGATCGTCAAAAAACATCAGACAACGCTCAGCGATGAAATTGAAAGAAAGATAATAGCCCTTTACGGCCTGGGCATGAGTTATAATGATATGGCTTCCCATTTACAGGAAATCTATGGACTTGAGATTTCAAATGCCACTCTGAGCACCATTACCGATAAAATCATCCATACCGTCAAAGAATGGCAGGCCAGGCCGTTGGAAAATGTGTACCCAATCGTATGGCTTGATGCCATACATTATAAAGTACGAGAAAACGGAAAGGTCGGCAGCAAAGCCGTTTACACAATTCTTGGGGTGAATATCGAGGGCCGCAAAGAGGTTCTTGGGCTGTACATATCCGAGAATGAGGGTGCGAACTTCTGGCTGCAGGTGTTAACAGACCTTTCAAACCGAGGGGTAAAAGATATCCTGATTGCCTGTGTTGATGGTCTAAAAGGTTTTCCCGAGGCCATTGAGACCATATTCCCGGACACAGAAGTTCAACTCTGCGTAGTCCACCAGATCCGAAATTCATTGAAATACGTTGGTTCCAAAAATAAAAAGGAATTTATGGCAGATCTAAAACGTGTTTATAAAGCGGTCAATAAGGATCTGGCCGAAGAAGAACTGGATATCTTGGAAAATAAATGGAATGACAAATACCCGATTGTGATAAAATCCTGGCGGAACAACTGGGAACGCCTCAGTCATTTCTTTAAATATCCAGAAGAGATTCGACGGATAATATACACCACAAATACCATTGAGGCTGTGCATCGACAGTTTCGAAAACTGACCAAAACAAAGGGATCATTCCCGAACCAGGACAGCCTGTTAAAGCTGCTTTACATGGGGATCCAGAACGCCAGTAAAAAATGGACAATGCCGATTCAAAATTGGTCACTGACAATTTCCCAGTTGGCAATTTTCTTTGAAGGCCGGCTGGATAAAGAGCTGGGAATTTGATAGGGATTTATTTACAGATGGAAAAGATGGTTCCAGGAACTCCACTCCAGCAAAAGTCAACTCCTCCGACGTGGCTGATTGAAGGCCCATTCTCGGACCTGACTTTTACTTCCGCTGGCGCTGAGGCAGATCCGGGAACCGAAACCGTGACACAGAATTCTGAACATTCCTTGGTGAAAAGCTTTTTTCTTGTTTTCCATGGGCGTCCACTACATAAATGATCAAAAGCTTGGGTTCTCGCCATGCCCCACGAAATCGGGTTCTATCCTTTTGGGTTTTTGGTCCCCTTTTCTTCTCTCTGAGCCGAGTGCGGCCACCATCAGTGCTGATAACGACTCGCCGCCCTTCAAGTAAATCTCCATCATTTAATGGGATTCGGCCCGCTTGTTGTTCGGCTCGAGCCCGCTCTGCGTACCGATAGGTCAGTTTGCGGATGACCTTTATACCCAACGTCATCCCACGGTCACAAAGCACTTGACGGACTTCTTCAAAAGAACTTAATAAGGCTGACCAAGAACTCACCATAGAAGCCAAAGCAGGCGAGCAGCGATCATGGATTCCAAGAAGGATTAAACCAGCGTATGCACCTTTATATCTTTTTCCTTTTCGGCGGTCACAGGACCTTCGATAGTATCGAACATGAATATCAACCGAACTATCTGTACAAAGCTGAATCCAAACGGTCTCAAGCCCTTCGCTTTTCATCCGTCCCGGCCAATTGGACATCAATTCTTTTTCTTGGTCGACCTGTTCAGAGGAATCTACTGAGGCCTGGATCTTTTTTTTAAAAAAAAGGCGCTTATCCGATTTGTATACTCAAGGATTTCCTGCTCCATCTGTTCTAATTCGTTAGCGTTACGAACCAAGCGATTTGGATCTTCTTCCAGTTCTTTGAGGCATGCAAGGACTTCATCAACAGTATTACAATCTTCAGCTTTCTTCATTAGCACAATCCATTTATGTTCATTTCAGCGTAACAGAGGATATCATTCTTTTTGCTCTAAAAGACAGGCCTTTTTAAAACCGGGAAAATGGGAATGCGCCCCTTAGGACAGCCCATGACCGAGGCCGCAGCCAGAACCCTTATGGCCCTGCTGCCATTGGAACTCAAATCCTGCGTCAGGGAACTGGTTCTGCCTGGACCCAGTCTGACCTATGCGCTATTGTCCGCCCACATGATCATTTTCTGGCTCAGCCAGGATTCCAACGTGACACCGCCGGTCTGCTTGTGCGGGTTTACTGCGGCAGCCATTGCCAAAACCCCACCCATGACCACGGGCCTGGCCTCCTGGAAAATTGCCAAAGGACTTTACATCATTCCGCTGCTCTTTGCCTATACCGCCATTTTAAGCGGGAGCCTGGCGGTAAAACTGGAAATTTTCGCCTTTGCTTTGGTCGGGCTCTTGTCCCTAGCCTGCGGGCTCCAGGGCCATATCAAAACAAAACTCTCCCTTTTGACCCGGGCCCTGCTCCTGGCCGCAGGCACAGTCATGCTATGGCCGGGACTCATTCTTGTCCACCTTGCCGGCCTGGCACTCTTTGCCCTGATCTGGTATCTGCAGGGAAAAACCAGGCTCAGGCAGTGTACCCACAGAGACGATCCACCCGGTCTGTGAGCCGGTTGAGCCGGTCTTCCAGATCCTGGCACAGGAGGTTGAGCTGGTCGCCGCCGATCTTCTGAGGTATGGCCACGGGCTCGCCAAAGCCGATGACCATGCGGCTGAACGGTTTAGGAAGTATGGTTTTGTCCCAGGCCTTGGAAAAGGTGATGACCCGGTTTCCGGAACAGGCCATGGGCACAAACAACGCCCCGGTCTGGGCGGCCAGGGCCACCATGCCTTTTTTCAATTTCCGTGGCGGGCCCTGGGGGCCGTCTACGGCAGTGCCGCAAAGATATGTTTTATCCCCCTTGTTCATGACCTCAATCATCTGCTGAAGGGCCTGACCGCCACCCTTGGAGGAGGATCCCCTTACCGGGGTATAACCAAACTGCCGGGCAATGGCCGCTGTCATCTCTCCGTCCAGACTCCGGCTGATCATAATCAGCCGGTCCCCGAGATTTCGAAAAAAATAAAACAAAAAAATGGAATGCCGATGCCAGGACGAACCCACCACGTGATGGGGAATGCCAACCTGCTTAAAATGGTCATTATAAACCTTTGGGTTGATAATGGTTATCCTCACGGTGGCAAACCATAGGCGGGCCAGCCAGGCGGCTGAATACCCGATGATAGCGGCTTTGGTTCTCTGCTTGAATGAGTGGGCCATGACGCTCCTTTATTTAATTTTAGGCTCTTTGCCCTGTTTTTCAGGATAAAACTCCCCTGAAACTACTTAGATCATGACCGGTAAATTGTCAAACCACGTCCCAGATCCACCAGACAGAACCACCTTTTTCGTTGCCTTGGTTTGCGCCTCACTGCGACTTGTACACCTCTTTGGTTGCTCGTTTGGCGCCGCAATATGGTACCGCCTGGTGGCCTGGCAAGAAAGGGCAATCAATGGTGGTCTTCTGTCCGCCCAGGTAAACTCAGTCACAATACAAACTCCGTATTGGTTTGTTTTGGTTATGCTTGGCAAAAACTCATTTTAAATATCTGGCTATTCTTGACAAAACAGACCAAAAATCATATACCTGTGGCTGGATATGACCCAAAAAGAAAATAGATCATGAGACCTGGACAGCGCTTTTCTCAAAAATTCAGTGGTTTGTACTCTCTTGCCGGGCCGGCCCTTGTATTCATACTTATCTGCCTTTCCTGCCCCCCCCCTTTTTGCCCGGCAGGTTCAAAAAGATCTGGACAATGACAAGATAAACGACCAGGTCCTGACTTACAACAGCCAGGGGATTCTTCTCAGGGTGGAAACCGATATGAACCATGATGGTTTCAGCGAACAGGTCCAGGTCTATGAAAAAGGCCGCCCAGTCCTCGTGACAAGGGATTTGGACAATGATTGCCAGATGGACTGCAAAGATTATTTTCAAAAGGGAAAACTGATCCGCCAGGAGCGGTTTTCCCCCAAAGGCAAGCGGGTTCAGATATCCTTGTTTGACGCCCAAGAACAGGTCTGCCTCATGAAAAAAGATACCACAGGCGATGAACAATTTGACACCCTATACTATTTTAAAGCGGGGCGCCTCACCCATAGTACCCAGGATCTTGATGCCAACAAAACCCCCAATCTCTTTACCTGGTATAAAAATCAGATGCCTGTGCGCCGGGAAAAAGATGAGGATGAAAACGGTATACGAGAGGAGATCCTCTTGTTTGACGGCAAGGGACAGATGGCCAAACAGATGAAGCAGCCCTTTGACAAGGAGAGGTACGAAGAAATCATCCTTTTTGAACAGGGGATGATCAAGACCCGGAATCAGGATAAAAACCATGACAGCCAGACGGATGAAATCACCTGGTTTAAAAACGGGAGGCCTGATTTTCAGAAAACAGACCATAATTTCAATGGCGCCTTTGATACCCACACCCGATTTGAAAACGGGGTCATTGCCTTCCAGGAAAAAGATACCAACCATGACGGGAAATTCGATTTTTTTACGGTGTTTGACGCCAAAGGCCGGATCAAAAAAATCCAGGAAGATACTCAGCACACCGGCAAAATAGACAAGATCCGTCATTTTACCGAGGGCGACCTGAGAGTTATCCTTTTGGATCATGACCAGAACGGGGTGTTTGAAACCCAATCCCTGGTGAAAGAGGGACAGGTTCGCCAAAGCTTTACCGATAAAAACCAGGACAAGGTCATGGACCAGACAATTTTCTTTTCTGCCACCGGGGCCAGGGAAAAACTGGCGGATGATACCAACTTCAACGGCAGGCCGGACATGTGGCAGTTTTACAAAAACAATGGCCTGGAACGGTTGGAAAGGGATGAAAACGGTGACGGAAAAACAGACCTGAAGGTCTTTTACGGACCGGGTGCCGTGAAAAAACGGTTGACCCGGGATTCGGATTTTAACGGGTATTTTGAAACCTGCCAGGTTTACGATGACCCCCAATGGACCTTGGTGACCACCCAGGACTTTAACCGGGATCACCACCCTGACATTTGCACCTGCTATACCGGTCAGGTGATCCGGGTCAAACGAACAGATGAAGACCTGGACGGAAAAATAGATCTCATCGAATACTATACCCTGTCAGGCGCTCTTGAAAAACAGGTGGAAATCAGGACAAAAAACGCCAGCTTGACCTGGTTTTACAACCAAAAAGATACCCCGGAGCGGGCAGAAGAGGACCTGAACGGGGACGGAAAAACAGATACCTGGTATTTTTATGCCAAGGGTATGGTGACCCGGGTGGAAGAGGATAGCAACCAGGACGGTCAACCCGACCTCTGGGAAACCTATGATGAAAACGAAACTTTGGTCAAACGGGAAAAAGACCTTGATTTTGACGGGCGTCCCGATTTTATAGCAATGCCGATAATTATTTATACATCCTGATAATTTCATCAATCGTTTCGTTTTCATTGTATTCACGGATGGTTTTTAGGGCCGCAAAATCGTGTTCAATCGGATTGAGATCCGGTGAATACGGGGGCAAAAACAAAAGAGCTGCACCAGTTCTTTCGATCAAATATTTGGTTTCTTCGCCCTTGTGGAAGGATGCGTTATCCATCACAACGACATGATTATCGTTCAGATGTGGACTCAACTGGTGTTCGATCCAAGCATTAAAGATATCCGCATTGCATGTTCCCTGAAACAAAAATGGTTCTTCAAAACTATATTCGATGCGGGCAGCAATCAAAGACGTTCGAGGGTGCTTTGTTCCTGCAATCAAACCATGAACACGCTGCCCTTTGAGAGCATATCCATAGCGACGGGTTGTATAAGGCGAAAAGCCGCTTTCATCAACATAAACAAACGTTTTGCAACGACGTACATAACGTTCACGAAGACGAAGATATGCCTTTCTTTTGCTGTCGCTTCGCTCCCTGTATCCCGTCATCTTTTTTTTCGAGTGATTCCGAGTTGTTTCATATTATACCAGATACAGGCACGGGATACTCCGAAATGCTGCGCCCTTTCCGATTGTGTCATGTCATCATTTGTCTCCACATGGAGGCGCAAAGCTTCCAGATCCAAACTTCGTGGTCCTTTTGGACCGGGTTTCTTGTATGACAAACCATCTTCGGCAGACGTCCAGTTGTGAACACTTCCACGGGATACATTAAACTGACTGGCAGCTTCCGTCTTGCTTCCTCCATTTTCTACAAAATCTATAACGCGTTTGCGTAAATCTGATGAATATCTCATGGGGAAAATATAAGTTGTATAAATCCTTGTTCAAGTAATTGTTTGCTCTGATATATAGATACAAACAAGGCATCTTCCTTAACCGGGGGATGATCCAGGAGGATAATCATGCTGGAATTCTTATCAAAGGGCGGGATCCTGGTGATCCCCATTCTCTTCTGTTCAATCCTGGTGCTGGCCATCTTTTTTGAACGGCTCATCCGATACGCCGTGAACCGGTCCCGGGGAAAGAATATCGAAAAAAAGGTGGCAAAACTTGTCATCAAGGGTGAAATGGACCAGGCCCTGGACGCATCAAAAGAAGCAACTCTCCCATGGGCCGGGTGCTGGCCACAGCCCTGGTGGCCAGGGACCTGGACCGGGAAACCCTTGAAATTGTCATGGCCAATGCAACGGACCAGGAGGTCAGGGATCTGTCCGCCTATCTCCAGACCCTGGCCACCATCGGGAATATTGCCCCCCTGCTCGGGCTGCTGGGCAACATCATGGGCATGATCAAAGCCTTTATGGTCATCCAGGAGATGGGAGGACAGGTCAATGCCGCCGTCCTGGCCGGAGGCATATGGGAGGCCATGCTGACTACGGCATTAGGCCTTGCCGTAGCCCTGCCCACCATGGTGGCCCATTCCTATCTTCTGGCCCGGGTGGATGATTACCAGGCCCGGATCCAGGACGGGTCTGTCCGCTTCCTCCCAGCCCTGGCCCAGAACAACGGCAGGTCAATATGAAGCTGTTTGCAAAAAAAGCTCAGCCCTACCAGATCCAGGCCCCCTTAACCTCCCTGATCGACATTGTGTTTTTGCTGCTCATCTATTTTATGCTGACCACCAATTTTATTGTGGAAGAGGGTATCAAGATCAAGCTGCCCAATGCCAAGGCATCAGCCCCCCAGGTCCGGCGCGAAATCACGGTGTTCGTGGACAAAACAGGCCAGGCCTATATGGAGAAAAAACCTGTTCCCATGGCGGCCCTGTTCACTCAGATCAAAACACGGATCAATGGGCAGCCCGACCAATTGGTCGTCATCAAGGCTGACAAGACCGTGATCCTGAACAAGGCCGTGCAGGTCATGGACATTGCCAAGGCAGCCGGAGCTGCACGGCTCTGTCTGGCCACGGAAAAAGGGCTGTAACCTTTGGCCGGCATTCTTCAAAACCCCAACTGGCTCCTCAGGGGCTTTATCCTGGTCTCCATTGGCATCCATCTGGTCATTGTGCTCCATTTGACCGGGATTTACCAGAGCCGGGCGGTCTCCTATATTGAATTGTCCATGCAGGCCCTGTTCATGAAGGCATTGTTTTTACCACGGCCAAGGAATACTTTGACCTGCTCAACCTGAGGATCCACAGTGTTAAGATCTATCCTGAATCAGCCCGGGCAAGGCATATCGAGGGAAGGGTCAAGGTAGAGTTCATCCTGAACAATGACGGTTCCATGACCGCCCTCAAGGTGGTGACCCCCTCCAGAAGCCCCAAGCTTAACCAGGCCGCCATGGAAGCCGTTAAAAAGGCCTTACACGTCCCTGGCCCCGGCAGGCCCCGGTCATCAGTCATGGGCCTGATCCTCTTGTTTTGGATCGCATCCTTAATCTTTGCACAGGTTCCGGCAGAGGCAAAGACCATTCTCAAGGACATGGTCGGACGCCGGGTTGAAATCCCTGAAAATGTCACCACCATTGTCACCACCATTGTCACCACCTTTAAGCCGGCCACCATCATGGCCTATTGCCTGGGCCTTGAACAAAAAATCTGCGGCATGGACAACTCCTCAAGAAAAAGTCCTCTGCTCCAGGCGATTTATCCGGGTACCCGAAAAATCATCGGGGTAGGACAAAAAGCCACAGGGATCAACATGGAAACCCTTGTGGGACTGGCTCCTGACCTGGTAATTCTCTTCTCCCAAAAAAACGGACGGGTTCTGGCAGACCGCCTGAACACCCTGGGTATTCCCGCCATTGTCATTGTGCCCGAGACCTTTGACAGCATCAAAACAGCCATGGATATCATGGGAAAAGCCACGGGGACTTACGATAAAAGCAGGGCCGCTGCCCAGGAGATGGACAAGATCCTCGGCATAACAGACCAGAGAATTGCCCGCCTGGATCCCTTGATGAAAAAAACCGGATATTTCGCCTCTCCCATGGGCTTTTACTCCACAGCCACAGGCGCCATGCTCCAGCACAAAATTTTTAAACGGGCCAGCATTATCAATGTTGCAGGCGGCCTTGAAGGATATTTCCAGAGAATCTCACCGGAACAGCTGGTCAGGTGGAACCCGAATATCATTGTATTGTCCAGCCATATGGCCGAAACCGAACTCAAAGGATTGAATATGCCCCCCCCCCCCTGGACCGGGTCTCAGCCGTGTCTTCAGGGTCGGTTTTCCGATGCCCCTCTTCCCTGGCACCCTGGGACTTTCCCTCTCCCCTCTCTGTGCTGGCCACCCTCTGGCTGGCCCAAAAGGCATATCCAGAACAATTTATCGGCATAGACCCCCTGGACCGGGCCGATGATTTTTTTCTCAGCCTTTTCGGCAAAAGCCTGACCCAGATGGGGGGAAGGCTTGATGACCAGGTCAATTATTAAAATGAAAAAACCACCTGCCAACGCCCTTTCCCAAAAAAGAAGCGGGCCCGTAAAAGACCCTGGATTTACCCGGCTTGTGACAGGACTGGGCCTGGTCATGGTCATGGCCATGGGGTTCAGACTCAACATTCTCTCCCTGGGGGATATCCAGTCCCAATCTTTAGGCTTGGTTCCCAAACCCCACAGACGGCTGTTCATTCTGGTCAGCTCCCTGGTGGTGGCGGCCATTGTCTCTGCCTGCGGGCAGATTGCCTGGATCGGTCTTATCATTCCCCACATGGCCAGGAGCATAGCCGGACCAAAGCATGAACGCATGATTCCGGTCACGGCCCTTTTGGGTGCCATTGCCCTGGTTCTGGCCGATACCGCAGCCAGATCCATGACCACCTCTGAAATTCCCGTGGGCATTATCACGGCCCTGGCAGGCGCCCCGGTATTTGGATTTTTATTGTACAAAAACAGGGGGGCCGGATGGATTTAACCCGGACACCGGTTCTGGAATGCCAGGACCTTTGCTTTTCCTATGCAGGCACCTCAATATTCAAAAATATCTCCTTGAAGGTTGACCCTGGAATCTTCTGCGCAATCCTGGGCAGGAACGGCTCCGGCAAAACCACCCTGATCCATTGTCTGAACCAGACCCTTGTTTCGGAATCAGGCCAGGTGAAAATCCAGGTGAAAAACATCCATGATATGAGGCCGGGCCAGATTGCCCGGCAGGTCAGCCTGGTGCCCCAGGAACAATTGGATATTTTCCCCTTTAAGGTCCTGGATGTTGTGGTCATGGGAAGAGCCCCTTTCCTGGGCCTGGCCCAGCGCCCCGGCCCAAAAGACTATGATCTTGCCGCCCAGGCCCTTGACCATCTCAATGCCGGCCATTTGGCAGACAAAGCCTTTAACCGCATTTCAGGGGGGGAAAAACAAATCACCCTCCTGGCCCGGGCATTGATCCAGGCATCAGATCTTTTGCTTTTGGATGAACCCTGCAACCACCTGGATTTCAACAACCAATTCCATCTTCTCTCTAAAATAAAAACGCTTTGCCGTTCCAGGGGGATCAGCATTCTGGCCTCCATGCACGATCAAAACCTTGTGGCCCTGTTTGCCGACCAGGTGGTGATGATCCGCCAGGGAACCATTCTGGCCCAGGGCAGAACCGCCCGGGTCATGACCTCTGAAAACATTTCAGCTTTGTACAATATCCCGGTCTCAGCTCTGGCCTTAAATAAGACCAAAGACCTTTTTTTCCCCGATGCCCTGATAAAAGGATCACTATGACTGAAACTTTATATTATACCGCTCTGATTCTGGTCTCTCTTGAACTTGCCGCCCTTTTGGGCAAAATGACCCGGATCCATATCCTTGCCCTGGTACTCAGAACCCTGGCGGCCTGGGCAGGGGTTGTCTTTGTCATTGTCCGGGCGGGCCGCCCCCCTTTGTACGGCCCTTTTGAAGCCTCAATCTTCATTGCCGCCCTTGGGGGCACCCTGGCCCTGATCTTTGGAAAAAAGCCCCAAAAGCCAGGCCTTTTTTACCTGGCCTCAGCCCTGACCGCCCTTGGGGTACTGGCACTTCAATGGGGAAAACCCATGGAGTTCAACCCGGATTATTATATGTATGCCAATCTCTGGGTGATCCTTTTTTTCAACTTCAGGCTTCTAGGGGTCAGCGTTTTACTCCACGGAACCACCCAATACCTGACCTTTGCCATGGCAGGGTCAAAAGTATATCAGGCCGGCGGAAGAAATACCCTCCTGGCCGGGGCCTGTGTCTATCTGGCCGGAGAATGGACAGGATCCCTCTGGTGCCTGAACTGGCTCGGGGACTCCTGGCAGTGGAGCCATGGATTTTTCAAGGCCTCCATTCTCTTTCTTTTGGTCATGGCGGCCTGCCACCAGCCCAAACCCAAGGACGGCCCAAGACACCCGGCAATCCAGGGTATTACCGGAGCTCTGCCAGGGCTTTTCGGCATTTATATGATCTTTTTCCATTAAAGGACCCCCCATGATCCAACGTTTAAGTTCCATCCGCCTGACCTATTATTCTCTCTGGATTCTGGTGCTTGTCCTGGCCCTGGGCACAGGGCTGAGTCTAAACCAGAAAGAAATTTTCAAGGCCCTGAACCATGGGGACCTGTACACATGGCTTGCCATGGTATGGCAGGACTATCCTCTGGCCGCGGCCTGGTTTTTAGCCCTGGGCCTCATTGCCGTCTGCCTTTTGGCCAACGGAATCTGCTGCTGCCTGTCCAGACAGCTTGTCCCGGCCAGACCTCTTCCTTTACCCCATATACGGTCCAGGTAAAAGAGGTGATTTTTTCCGATGATCCGGCCCTGCTCAAGGCATCCAAAAAACAACAAAGAGGACTCATGACCCGAGACAGGGTCGGGCTTGACCACAACTGGGCCACCCTTGCCCTGGTCAAAGACGGGGGCCGCCCGAGCCTGCACCCCGTGTTCATGCTCTCCCCCTTAAGAGAGGGATTTTTTCAGGCCACCATCACCGATTTTGTCATTGACCCTGATTCAGAGCAGCCCGGGGTCGTTCTTAATTTTACCCACAACTATTTTAATGTCCTGTTTTTCAGCATATGAGGAAGAGATTCTGGTTAACCAGATGCTCGCAGCCCTGCCCAGACCCGAAGCCCTTGTACAGGAAGTGGTCACGGGACAAAACTTCACCGGGGTCATTGCAGGCGGCCGCATGGGGCTTGCCTCCTTTCTCGGCGCCAGGCCCAAAGAAAACGAAAAAGACCTGGCCCAGACCCTTGTTGGAAAACCCGTAAAAGAGTCGGCCGACCTTGTCAAACAGTCTTCCCTATGGGCCATATCCCTTGGATTTGCGGCCATGAATGCTGGAAACGCCCCGGATCCAAACAGGGTTGAACCTGACAATTTTCCCGCAGAAGACCTGATTGCCGAGCTGGGAAAAGACAAAACCGTGGGCCTGGTGGGAGAATTCCCCTTTGCATCAGCCCTAAAGCAAAAGGTGGGTACCCTTCATCTCTTTGAACTCAAACCCGTATCAGGGGCCCTTGCCAGGGACCAATGGGAAGAGGTGCTGCCCCGGCTTGAGATTCTTGCCCTCACCGGCACCACCTTGCTCACCCGTCACATGGCCTGGTACCTTTCCCGGGCCACCCGTGCAAAGATCATCATCCTCGGACCCACCACGCCGGCATCTCCAACCCTGTTTGAGTTTGGGGCCGATTACCTGTGCGGGTCCGTGGTAACGGACACAGGCCGTGTATCTGCCAGCATCCGGGCCGACCTTTGTTTCAAGGATATAAAAAAAAACGGGGGGATTATCTTTACCCGGTGGAAAAAAACCAGGTAAACTAGGGGTAACCATTCTTTGTTTACCCGGCAGTTTATACAGGCATTTTAAATACCTGTTTTTTTACCGCCCCCGGGGTTTACAATGCCCCGGGGGTGAGGTAAGAGAGAATTTAACTTGTGTATACCAAATCAAGGAGCAGCCGTGATCAACCCAACCATCGTTGCCTCGCTTGGGTTAACGCCTGTGACCCAGTCCATGTGCCATGGGATGTATGTCAAGATAAACACAGAAGACAATACCCCGGAAGCCATTCTGGAATATGCGTCCTGGTGGCAGGATGACAAGGAAAAACTCAATTGCCTCTGGTGGGTGCTCAACTATTGGTCAGCACAGCTGGATCCGGACAGACGTCTGAGGTCCCGTGTGGAAGAGCTTCTGAATACCCTGGCAAGAACGGATTCTGACACACCTTAGGTCAGTTCCAATCGAAGATCAGAGGCCGGCTTTAGCTTTTTGCCCCGGTCTTGGGAGCAGCACCCCAAATATCCACGATTTTGGTATTTCCGGGATAATCCACGGTTTTATACTGGGTAATATTGGCCAGGGTGGTGGTAATGCTTCCCAGCCGGCTGGCCTGGGATTTGATGGAACTTAGGCTTTTTTTGGAACTGGGAGAGCACGGATCCATGAGCAAAAGCTCTGAATATCCGAGAATGGCCTGGAGGGGCTGATTGATTTCATGGCAGACCGCCCCTGCCATCTCCAGCACTCCCTGAAGCCGTTCCCGCTCAAAGGTCTCCTTTTCAGCAGCCCTTCGCTGGGAAATATCAATAAAGGTGCCAATGGTCCATGAGAGGGGGCTGTGGATCCGGGTTGAATTGAGCCGGACATGAACGGGAAACAAGGACCCGTCCTGTTTTATCATATTAATTTCATAATCCACTTTTTCGGTTGGGGCAATCCCCTGGTAGATTGTTTTTCCGGCCAGTATAAAATCCTGGCTGGCCCCGTAAACCATCTTGACATTCTGGTTCTCAAATTCCTGCTTTGAGCGGTATCCGAACATCCGGACCATTTCCGTGTTCACCCATTTAAACAGCCGGTCCTCAATCAGGGCAATACCCACGGGCGAAGATTCCAAAATCTTTTCCAGAATCTGTCCCTGGTCCTTAATCTGGGTTTCCGCCTCTTTTCGCTCAATGGCCAGAGCCACGTGCTGGGAAACCGAGTTGAGCAGGCTTAAATCCCCTGAATGAAAGGCGGTGGCCGAGGCATAATCCTGAATGGACATGACACCGATCACCCGGTTTTTTACAATCAAGGGGCTGCCGAGCCAGACCTTGAATGGCCGGCCATTGTTATGACCACAGGCTGTTTCCAGACTCTCTTTTCCATCAAAAATCATGGGGGTTCTTGTCTGAATCACTTGGCCGATAAGGGTTTGGGTCTTGCTGAAATTTGAAATTTCCAAAGGGGGAGAAGAGGTTTCATTGACATAATAGGGAAATTTCAAAAGATCTTTGACCGGGTCATACAGGGCGATAAAAAAATTATCCACACAGAGGATGGTGTCCAGGGCTTTGTGGATAACACCATAGAATTCTTCTAAATTTCGGGTATGGGAGACTGCATTGGATATTTCAAAAAGAACGGCAAGGGTCTTTTCCAGACTCCGCTGCTGCGCTCTGTTTCCAGACTTATTTTCGTCCATGGCCATTTGTGTATTCAATCCAATCTTATAAACGCTGTGATGAGCCCGCCCCCAGAATTCAGTCACCCTGAAATAGGGCGCTATTATTCCATCAATCCCTCTTTTAATCAAGGTACAAAAGAATATTAGTTGGAAGAGCGCCAGATATCGACGATGGTGGCATCTCCCGGGTATGACATGGTTTCATACCGGGTAATCTTGGAAAGGCGCTTGGTAATTTTTCCGATGCGGTTGGCCTGGGACTTGATCTCTTCCAGGGCTTTGGGGGTAACGGTTTCAGGCGTATCAAACAGGGTGGTATACCCGAGAATGGTCTGCAGGGGCTGGTTGATTTCGTGGCAGATGGCCCCGGCCATTTCAAGCACCCCCTGAAGCCGCTCTTTTTCCATCCGCTCCTCATGGACCCTTTCCCTCTGGGACAGGTCGGCAATGGTGCCGATAATACGGTTTGTCCCTTTGCCGGAGCCTGTGGCAATGACATGGGCTTTAAAATGAGACCCGTCCTTGCGGACAAGTTCATAGTCAAAATCAGCCCGGTTGGCTTTGATCATCTGGGATTCTATTGTCTGGCCTGCGGCTTTGTAATCTGCTTTTGATCCATAGATAATGGCTGCGCTTTTGTCGGTAAGATCGCTTTTTGACGAATACCCGAGCATCTTGACCATCTGGGTGTTCACCCATTTAAATATTCTGTTCTCCACAAGACAGATCCCCACAGGAGAAGACTCGAGAATGGTTTCAAGCACCTGCTGCTGTTCCTTGAATTTTTCTTCTGTCTCTTTTCTTTCAATGGCCAGGGCAATATGCTGGGAGATGGTGTTGAGCACGAAAAGATCAGATTCTTGATAGGCTTTTGGAGAATCAAAGTTCTGGATGGCCAAAGCCCCGATGACCCGGTTCTTGATGATCAAAGGTGCCCCCAGCCAAATTTTGGACACCGTGCCGATCACCTCCTGATTCTGCCGGCGGGAAAAATCAATGATATCCTGCTCATAAAAAATCATGGGCTGCCTGGAATCAATCACCTGGCCGGTGAGGGAAGCGGTTTGGCTGAAGTTGAAAATCTCGTCGGGAAGTTCGTCCTTTTCATCCACATAATAGGGAAAGGTGATGGAATCTTTGTCTTTATGGTAAAGGGCAATATAAAAATTATCCACGGTAAGGATGGTGTCCAGCGCCCTGTGGATATTCACATAAAGGTCATACAGGTTCCGGGTATTGGAAACCGCCTGGGAAATATCATACAAGACCTCAAGGGCTTTTGTATCATCTCTTTTTCCTTCAGAAGAATGCCTTTTAATGCTTGATCCCATTTAATCTGCTCCCCAATCCCGTGTTTCCCTGTATTTCGGTTTGATTTTTATGCTATAACACGGTATGTGCCAGTATAGCAGTCAGACTGGGGAAAGAGTAGTAAATAATAATATTAAATTCAATTGCCGGTATACCCTTATATGAAGTCCATAGAAGAAATCTCGCTCTTATATGAAATCAGCGAATCCCTGAACCAGCACATGGATATGAAAAAATCCCTGTTCAAGGTATTAAGCGTTTTATCCGAATCCCTGAACCTGATCAGGGGGATCATTTTTCTGACCAATACGGAATCCGGTGAAATCAGAATTGAAATCGCCCACGGGATTTCAGAAGAAAAAACCCGGCAGATAAAATACCTGCCGGGAGAAGGGATTATCGGCCAGGTCATCCAAACGGGAAAGGCCGCAGTGGTACCTAGAATCAGTGAAGAGCCCCTGTTTCTTGACAAAACCCATTCCAGAAACCTGGGCCAGGGCCAGGACTATTCTTTTATCTGCGTGCCCATTAAAAAAGAAAACCGGGTGGTGGGCGCCATTTCTGCGGACCGGCCCTATGAGGGCAAACGCTCTTTGATCAACGGAGAAAAACTGCTCTCGGTGGTGGCCACCATGGTGGCCCACCATGTCATCAATATTGAAACCATCCGGGTGGAAAAAGAGCAGCTCAAAACCGAAAATCTCCGGCTCAAATCAGAGCTGGAAAACAAGTACTCGTTTACCAATATCATCGGCAACTCCAACAAGATGAGAGAAGTTCTCCAGATGATCTCCCAGGTCTCCTCCTCCTCGGCCACGGTATTGATCCGGGGGGAAAGCGGCACAGGCAAGGAGCTTGTGGCCAACGCCATTCACTACAACTCAAAACGGAACCAGAATCCCTTTATAAAGATCAACTGCGCGGCCATACCTGAAAATCTAATTGAAAGTGAGCTGTTCGGCCATGAAAAAGGGGCCTTTACCGGGGCATCCCACCAGAAAAAAGGAAAGTTTGAACTGGCCAATCAGGGGACAATTTTTTTAGATGAAATCGGAAACATGGATCTTTCAGCCCAGGTTAAGCTGCTCAGGGTCCTCCAGGAAAAGGAATTTGAACGGGTGGGGGGATACAAGCCCATACGGGCGGATGTCAGGATTGTGGCGGCCACCAACTCCAACCTGGAGGAGATGGTCCAGCAGGGCAAATTCAGGGATGACCTTTATTTTCGGCTCAATGTCTTTCCCATTTATATTCCCTCTTTGCGCATGCGCAGGACCGATATCATCCTGCTGGCCGATCATTTCCTTGAAAAATACAGAAAAGAACACACCAAGGAGATTAAACGGATTACCACCCCGGCCATTGACATGATGATGGAATACCACTGGCCGGGCAATGTCAGGGAGCTTGAAAACTGTATTGAACGGGCCGTGATCCTCTGCAATGAAGGGGCGGTCCATTCCTACCATCTGCCGGCCACCCTCCAGACCGGCACCAAGTCCAAAACCCTGCCCCTCTCCCTGGAAGCTGCCGTGGGCAGCCTGGAAAAAGAGATTCTCATGGATGCCTTGAAAAATACCCGGGGAAATATCAACAAGGCAGCCAAACTCATTAATATCACGGTGAGAAAATTTTCCTACAAGGCCGGTAAATACAATATCAATTACAAGGACTATCGATAGGCCCGATCCCAAATAGGTTGACACCATCCTGATTTGGAATTACCCTGTTTTAAGCAATCTCTGTCATTATTAATTTAAAGGCTGTGTCATGAAAAAAATGCTTATGGGCCTGTGCCTTCTGGTTTTTTCTTTTCCCTCGTGCGACTCGGGCAGCATTGAGCCGGGCAGATCCCCCCAAAACCCCCAGTCCGTGGCGGTTCTGCATATTGTTCCGGTAGAGAACAAAGTCATCGTCAGAACCCATGCTGCCGTGGGCACCATCCGCCCCCTCACCCAGACCCGGATCGAATCCCAGGTTCCAGGCCAGGTGCTCAAGGTGAATGTGGTCCCTTCAGCCCGGGTTACCGCAGGGCAGATTCTGGTCACCTTGGACAGCCGAAAGCTGGCTGCCCGCCTGGAACAGGCAAAAGAGGGGCTTGCCTATGCTAAAAACAGTCTCAACCAGGCCCGCAAGGCCATAGAAGAATCCCAGGCAGGGCTTGATCAGGCCCATGCCGCCTATTTGAGAACCAAAATATTGTTTGACAAAGAGGTGGTGCCGTCCCAGAAACTGGAAATAGACAGGGCAGGATACCTCCAGGCCAAGGCAAGGCTGGACCGTTCAAAGCAGGGCGTTGGCGCGGCCAGAGCCAATATCAGAAAGGCCCAGGAAGTGGTGCGTGAGGCCAATATTGCCATGGGATTTACCCGAATCAAGTCCCCTGCCCCTGGCGTGGTGGTTGAACGCCTCATTGACCCCGGTGACCAGGCCATTCCGGGAAAACCCCTGCTCACCATCCAGACCAGCGGATCCCTTCGCCTGGAAGCCCGGGTCAGGGAAGGGCTTATCCATAAAATTATCCAGGGTAAATCCTATGGGGTAAAGATCCAGACCCTGGGGCAAACCCTGAGTGCCACCATTGAAGAGATTGTTCCCTATGCCGACCCCCAGACCCGGACCTTTTTGGTCAAGGCGGCCCTGCCGAACACCCCCGGGGTCTATCCGGGCATGTTCGGCCGCCTGCTCATCCCGGTCAAAGAGGAGCATACCCTGCTCATCCCCGAGGCCGCCCTGATCCGGGTGGGCCAGCTGGAAATGGTGAATGTCAAAACAAAGGAAAATGAATTTTACCCGGTTTATGTTAAAACCGGCAAACGCTTTGAATCCAAAATCGAAGTGCTGACAGGGTTAAACGCAAACGACACCATAGGATACTAGTATGAAAAATGATTCCAGCCCCGGCCTCCTGACCCGGATCGTTGAGGTCTTTTTGTCCTCCCAGCTCTCTATTATCCTGGTACTCATCGCCTTTAGCCTGGGCATTTTTTCTGTATACATCACGCCCAAAGAGGAAGAACCCCAGATTGTGGTGCCCATGGCAGACATCTATGTCAGGGCGCCCGGGGCCAGCCCCAAAGAGATTGAAACCCTGGTGGCCACCCCTTTGGAACAGATCCTCTGGGAAATTGACGGGGTGGAGTATGTCTATTCCATGTCCACCAGGGAAATGGCCGTGGTCACGGTCCGTTTTTTTGTGGGGCAAGACCGGGAAAAATCCATTTTAAAACTTCACAACAAAATCCAGATGAGCCTGGACCGGGTGCCGCCCATCGTGGACAACTGGCTGGTCAAACCCATAGAAATAGATGATGTGCCCATTATCACCCTCACCCTTTACTCCCCTTCCAATTCAGATCATGAACTGCGGCGGGTGGGTGAAGAAATGGCCACAAGGCTTTCCAGGCTGAAAAACATCTCCAGAACAAAGGTGATCGGGGGGCGGTCCAGGGAAATCCGGGTGGAGGTGAATCCTGAGCAGATGAAAGGGTTTGACATATCCCTTGAAGATATTCATCTGGCCCTGTCAGGGGCGGATGTCTCCACCCAGGCAGGTGTTTTCAACAAGGCCAACAAGGCCATCACCCTGACCTCAAGTTCTTTTCTCTCTTCTGTGGAAGAAGTAAAAAACCTGGTGATCTCGGGCCGAAAAAAAAGTCCGGTCTACCTGAGTGACGTGGCTAAGGTGATCGACGGTCCTGAAGAATCCCTCTCCTATACAAGGATCGGTTTTTCTGCCCATGGCCTGAAAAACGAATCAAAAGAGGGGCCAGATACCTTTCCGGCAGTCACCCTGGCCTTTTCCAAAAAAAAGGGGACCAATGCCGTGGCCGTGGCAGACAGCATCCTTGAGGAAGTGGCTGCCATGAAAAGAAAAATCATCCCCCATGACATGCGAATCGAAATCACCCGGAACACAGGAGAAACCGCCCGACTAAAGGTGAATGAGCTGTTAAGCGCCCTGGGATTTGCCATTCTCTCGGTGGTGGTGCTTTTAGCCTTTACCCTGGGATGGCGTGAGGCCATGGTTGTAGCCCTGGCCGTACCCGTCTCATTTTCCCTGGCCCTGTTTGTCAATTATATCTTCGGGTATACCATCAACCGGGTCACCCTTTTTGCCCTGATCCTCTCCCTGGGCCTTGTGGTGGATGACCCCATCACCAATGTGGACAATATCCAGCGCCATATCCGGATGGGAATCCTTCCCCCGTTCAAAGCCGCCCTGGCGGCGGTCCAGGAAGTTTTACCCCCGGTGATCATGTCCACCATCGCCATTATTATCTGTTTTACCCCGCTTTTTTTCATCACCGGGATGATGGGCCCCTATATGGCACCCATGGCCGTGAATGTCCCCCTGACCGTAAGTTTTTCCACGGTGGCGGCCCTGACCATTGTACCCTGGGTCTCTTATCATCTGCTTAAAAACCGTCCCCCCCCCAAACAGGCCTCGAAAAATCCCATGAACCGGGCCGCTGCCATGTACAGGGCCATACTCACCCCTTTTCTGGATAAGGCCTGGCTTAGAGCCGTTCTCGGACTTGTCATTGTCCTGATGCTGGCCGGGGCGTGCGGACTTGCGGTATTTCGCCTGGTCCCCCTTAAACTGCTTCCCTTTGATAATAAAAATGAATTCCAGATTGTCCTGGATCTTGAGGAGGGCAGTTCACTTGAGCAGACAGACCGGGTGGTCAAAGCATTTGAAGCCTACTTAAAAACCGTGAACGAGGTCACAAATTTTGTCTCCTATACCGGCATTGCCTCTCCCATGGATTTTAACGGCATGGTCCGCCATTATTTTATCCGGGAGGGAAGCTATCTGGCAGATATCCGGGTCAACCTGGCCCCCAAAGAACAAAGGCAGCAGCAGAGCCACGCCGTGCTGCTCAGGCTGAGAAAAGATCTGGAGGCCATTGCCCGGAAACACAAAACAAAGATTGCCCTGGTTGAGGTGCCGCCAGGCCCCCCGGTCCTCTCAACCCTGGTGGCTGAAATCTACGGTTCCTACGACACCCCCTATTCAGACCTGATGACGGCAGCTAAGACCATTAAAAAAACAATGGAAAAAGAAAAGGGGGTCACTGACGTCCAGATCATGACCCAGGGGCCAAGCCCCAGGATAGACATTGTTGTGGACCGGGAAAAAGCCGCCCTCCACCAGATTGACACCCAAGCCATTTTATCTGCCCTGAACACAGCCGTGGGCGGCAGATCCCCTGCCAGTATCCATCTGGACAGGGAACGCAGCCCCTTGTGGATCAAGGTGATTTTACCCAGGAAAAAACGCTCGGACCTGGCGACCATCGCCAATATCCCCATCCGGTCCGGATCCGGCCACCTCATTCCCCTGGCAGAACTGGCAAAAATCCGGGAGACCCAAAACCGGCCCCCCATTTACCATAAAAACATGGAGCCCGTGGTCTATGTCACCGGTGAAATGGCAGGAAGAGCCCCAGGAGAAGCCGTGCTGGACATGATGGCCACCCTGAAAACGATCTCCTTTGACGAAGGCATCAGGATCCAATGGGCCGGAGAGGGGGAGTGGAAGATCACCTTGAGGGTGTTCAGGGATATGGGGCTTGCCTTTGCCGCAGCCCTGATCGGCATTTATTTTATCCTGGTGGTGAACACCCGGTCATATGTCATGCCCATGCTCATCATGATGGCCATTCCCCTGACCATCCTGGGAATTATGCCGGGATTTTTCATCCTCAACCTCTTTGTCAGTGATGTGGGAGGTTTTTCCAATCCCGTATTTTTCACCGCCACCTCCATGATCGGCATGATCGCCCTGGGAGGGATTGTGATCCGCAACTCCCTGGTGCTCATCGAATTTATCCAGGAAGCCGTTCAAAAGGGAAGCCCCTTTAAAGAGGCCATCCTGGATTCGGGGGTGGTCAGGATGCGCCCCATTGTCCTTACCGCCCTGACCACGGCCATCGGCGCCTTTCCCATCACACTGGATCCTGTGTTTTCAGGACTTGCCTGGGCATTGATTTTCGGACTTTTCGCCTCCACCCTGTTCACCCTGGTGGTGATCCCGGTGGTCTATTATGCCCTGTACGATAAATCATCATCAATGAGGTAAATTATGAAAATGGAAGAATATATCCGCGCCATTGCAGGGGTGATCATCCTAGTGACCCTGGCCCTGGGCTGGCTGGTTTCTCCCTATTGGTTCCTGTTTACGGCCTTTGTGGGATTAAACCTTGTTCAGTCTGCCTTTACCGGAATTTGTCCCATGGAAACGATTCTGGAGACCATCTTTAAAATTCCCAAATAATTCAGGACCTGGTCCGGCAGTCCCCTGGGATTTGTTTCAAGTGTTTCTTGACAAAAATTGCTTAAAGGCCTTAAAATTAAACCCGCCTGAACAAGAATCACCAACATAAAAATAATAACCCGTTTGGGGAGCGAATATGAACGATACCTCTTTGGTGTTCAAGCCGGAAGAGCCGGAAAACCCTTCCGGCCCGGCCTTGAAAGCCTGGAAACTATTGATCGTTGACGATGAACCAGAGGTGCATACGGCAACCAAACTGGTGCTGGACGATTTTTCATTTGAAGGCAGGTCCTTAGAGTTTCTCTCTGCCTATTCCGGTAAAGAGGCACTTGACTGCCTGGGGATCCACGACGATATTGCCGTCATCCTTTTGGATGTGGTCATGGAAACCCAGCATGCCGGCCTGGACGTGGCCAGAACAATACGAAAAGAATTAAAAAACAAACTGGTCAGGATTATCCTGCGTACGGGCCAGCCCGGCCAGGCCCCGGAGCGGGAAGTCATAGTGAATTACGATATCAATGATTATAAACAAAAAACCGAGATGACCTCCCAACGGCTCTTCACGGTCATTTACACGGCCATCCGGTCCTACCGGGACATGCAGGCCATTGAAAATAACCGCACCGGGTTGCGGTATATCATTGAAGCCTCAGGGGATCTGTTCAAACAGCATTCCATAAAAAAACTGGCCCAGGGTGTGCTCACCCAGATTTCGGCCCTGTTCAGGCTCCAGGATTCATTGTACATCAGGAATGAAGGCTTTACCATGGCCAAAGGGCCCAACGGCGACTGCGAATTTATCGCAGCCACGGGAAAATATGCCAATACAAAAACAGACAACACTTGCCATTCCATGGATCCGGAACTGGAATCCCAATTAAAACAAACCATTAAAGACCAAAAAAGCCGGTATTTCGGCAATAATTTCATGGGATACTTTCCCACCCAGAAAAAAAAGACCACATCCTTTACCTGGAAGGATGCGATAAAAAAATGACCCAGGAGTATGAGGGTCTTTTGGATATATTTACCCGGAACGTGGGTGTGGCCTTTGACAACCGATATTTGAACCAGGAAATCCAGGAAACCCAGCAGGAGATTATTCATCTTCTCGGAGAAATCGTTGAAAACAGGTCCAGGGAAACCGCCTACCACGTCATCCGGGTCGGTGAATACATCGAGATTTTAGGAAAGGCCGCCGGATATCCAAAAGACGAAATAGCGCTGATCAAGGCGGCCTCCCCCATGCACGATGTGGGAAAAATGGCCATACCCGACGCCATCCTTCTCAAACCCGGAAAACTGACCCCTGAAGAATTCACCATCATGAAAACCCATACGGACATCGGGCATAAAATTCTCTCCTCCTCAAAACGAAAGCTTTTGAAAATGGCGGCTGAAATTGCCTATACCCACCATGAGCGCTGGGACGGCACAGGATATCCCAGGGGACTCAAAGGGGTTGAAATCCCCTTGGCCGGACGGCTCACCTGCCTGGCCGATATTTTTGATGCCCTGGGCAGCGAACGGGTTTACAAAAAAGCCTGGCCCGTTGACAAGGTCTTTGACTATATCAGCCAGGAAAAAGGCAAAATATTTGACCCCCACCTGGTCAACACGGCCATGAAGGCCAGGCAGCAAATCCTGGAAATTCAGGACAAATACAGGGATGATCCCCTTCAAAACCCAGGTGTATAAGAGATTGGATTACGGCGTCTCCCCCCGGGCCCGATCAGGACCCGGGAATTTTTCCTGCTGAACACACCGGGGACTTTCGGATATTTCCCATAGATTCCAATAATCAGACCCAAAACCCCGGGCTATAAACAAGACCTTCAAGGTTTACCTTTGTGAGGTTCCTGCCCGGTGTTATACTCTGGGCAGTGTCCAAAGATAAATCCGGGTCGATAGGCGCCATATCTGCCAGATATGCCCTGTCATAGGGATAGACCAGAATTTGTCTGCCCTGGTCTGCAAGCTTTGAGGTCAAACCAAAGTCCACCTCGCCCAGAGGGGTCCAGATCACATAAAGGGGAATCTGTCTGCCGGAACACTCCTTGCGCACACGCGAGGCAATGGCAAGAATCCGGTCCGTTGTAATGGGCTTTGATCGGTTGAACCTGTTCTGGATTAACAGGCCTGCCGCATAAACATGGTGAAACCCGATACTGGCATCCCTGAGGGCGTGGGCCATTTCAACACCAAGACCGGGGGTGTGGTTTAGATCTGAAATCAGGGCCAGGTTCCCGTAAACCGCAATGCCTTTGGATAATAAGGCCCGGCTCAGCTGACCATGGGCCAAAGAGACCTGCCAGGGACCCAGCCACCAGGTTTCAATCTCTATTTTCCTTGGCCGGGTCAGAGAATCGGTGACCAAAGCCCCTAACCTTTCGATATCCTCCCTGGTGAATTGCCCGGGCCTCTGGTCAAATGCCTGCCACCTGATTCTGATGGAAAAACCCCTTTGATCAAAGAGTTCCAGGCGCCTGACAAAAGAGACAATCTGATCAATCTGCCCTTTGATCCCAAAATCAGGTGCATCTGCTGCCCGAAAATCCACTCTCAACACAATATCGCTGATCTCAGGATGGGCTTCAAGGTATGCCATGGCCCGATCCCCAACATCCAAATCCATTTCCACCCGGGTCTTGTGAACCCGGCTCACCCCGGGACAGGGGCTTGAAAAACAGCTTTCCATCAAGGGGTCAGGTCCGTAAAATAATGTTTGAATCTCTTTTGCCCGGGCCCGTACCCCGGGATCTTCCAGGCAAATCTCTTCCAAGACCTCAAGGTCATGGGATCCCAGAAAATAATGGTCTTCCCCCATATCAATGAGGCACTTGACATCCAGGGTAAGATCCTTGTTTTCCCGGGTTTCAGGCAAAGCTGAACCGTTCCGGACCATCTGTTGAAAATAGGCCCGGGTATACGGGGTCCGGATCCAGATATGGGAGGGGTCGTCTCTATCAGGTGCCACAGCCCAGCCTGAGGAATGCCACTCCATCTTGCCCAAAGAGGTGGCCGTACAAAGCTTTGGAATGGCACGGTCTGAAATATTGGCCCTTAAATAGGTATAGG
Organism: Desulfobacter sp.; assembly: GCA_028768545.1. Taxonomy (NCBI): domain Bacteria; kingdom Pseudomonadati; phylum Thermodesulfobacteriota; class Desulfobacteria; order Desulfobacterales; family Desulfobacteraceae; genus Desulfobacter; species Desulfobacter sp. The sequence continues at coordinate 760,678 of CP054838.1, read as the reverse complement.
CCAATATTGAAAGGGAAATCGGGCTCCAGTATTTTTCAGTGCCGTGGATGGGATGGCAGGGGGTAAAAATATAATAAATCCGGACACCGGCCTGGCGCAGCAGGGTAAACAGCCTGGCCAGCACAGGACCCGTATCGTTGAGCCCTTTTAAAAACGGGGTCTGGACATAGACGGGAATCCCGGACCGGGTCAGTTCTGACATGATTTCAAGGCTTTGAATTGAAATTTCATCCGGGTGAACCATGTGAACCCCGATTTCAATAAGTTTTCCCTTGTCACGGCAAAGGTGCTGCTGTTCCTTGAGATAGGATAACAAGGCATGGTCGTGGTGGGAAAAAAGATGGGGATAATAGGCCAGGGACCGGGTGGCAATCCTCAGGGTCTTTACATGGTCAATCCGGCAAAGCCCCTTGATGGCGGCCTTAAGATTTTTCATGTTGATCAAAGGCTCTCCCCCTGTGATCAAAATCTCTTTGATATCCTTGTTCTGTTCGACCCTGGCCACGGCCGCCTTAACATCAGCGACCGTGGGGGATTTTTCTTTCCTCAGACTCTTGTGCTTTCTAAAGCAGAACCGGCAATACACCGGGCAGCGCATGTCCAGAAGAAAAATCGCCCGGTTTTGGTACATCTGTTCCATCAGCCCCTGCTTAAAATGGCCGTCAAAGGTCAAAGTATGACCGTTGGGGTCCAGTTCCCGGGCAAAGGGAAGGTATTGGGTCCCAACCCCCTCTGACACCAGGGACTGCCGGATCACATGGGCGGACAGCCTCACCGGGTATTGATCGAGCACCTCCTGGATTTTTTCCGCATCTTTTATGGGTCTGGCTGTGGCGGAAGATAAGGTTTTTACGGTTTTTACGGCAAGCAAAGACTGGCTTGGATCATCGGTTTCCAGCAAATGATATAAGAACAAGGTTGGCAGTTCAACCCTGTTAAAGACGATGTGTGCAGATCTTCCTTCGGCGGCCGCATCCAAAATAAGATGCCTGATCCCTGAAAAAAAACCGCCGGGATCCCTGTCAAACCCGCAGGCAGACAAGAGTCTGTCAAACCTTTGTTCAGGGGCAGCCCCTTTGAATATGCGTGCCCAGTCTTTGCCCAGAAGCGCAGGACTGCCAAAGGCCGCTAAAAAGTCCATTGCCGCCTGGGTCAAAATTTGATTTTTTTCAGGTAAAAAAAGCAATTCCAAGCCTTTTTTCATGATATTGATTCACCCTTTCTCTTCAAACCGTTTAAAAGCAACAGGTTTACCCCAGATGGGTTAAAAAAACACGAAATTTTTTAACCGGGGGCCAGAGATAACCCCTGTTGACCAAAATCAGCCCTTGATTTTGGGGTGCCCCAACCCGCATATTTCACGAATGGATTTTGCTTTAGCTTCAAGGGATCAGGCCGTGAAGCCTAAGTGACTCTAATGCGAACGGTCTGAAACGACACAGATGAGGTAACATTATCAGTTTTCGACCTTCAGGTTATGAACGATTCGGGCCATGGCAGATCGTATTGAGAATAGACAAATACGTCAGCCCAAGATTGAAACTCATAACGGTTTCAGCGCCAAAACACTCTGGGCTGGACCTGTCGTGCTCCATCGCACCCCCCTTTATTTGGGGGCGAAAATAACAATCAAAGATTTGGCCACCCCGCCGATCCCCCTGAGGGCATGGGGAATGCTGGAATCAAAATAAATACTGTCCCCTTTTTTCAGGTGATGGACCTGGTCAGCGCTTCTGAATTCAACAATCCCGTCCAGAACAAAGTGAAATTCCTCACCCTGGTGATCGTTGAACAAGAGTTTTTTTTCCTCCCTGGGCTCAATCTCCACCACAAAGGGTTCCATCTGCTTGCCCACCATGGGGTAGGCCAGGGCCTCCCATTTGTATCCGATCCGGGTTTCGTTTTTATGGTGAAATAATTTCTTAACCGAGTACCGCTCTTTTTTCCGGACCACCACAATTCTATCATCCATATTCTGGTCCTGGAAAAAATGGGAAATTTTAACTCCCAGGGCGGTGGAAATCTTGATCAGTGTGGCAATGGGCGGGGCGGCAGTATTATTTTCAATCTGAGAGAGTAAGGGTTTTGACAGGCCGGTAAGATCAGAGACTTCCTGTAGGGTGAAGGCCCTGTGTTTTCGAAGATTCCTGATCTTATTGCCCAGGTTCAGGGCGGCCACCTCTTCTTTTACTCTGGTTTCCATCTGGGGTGACATGGGTCCGGCCTCCTGTAAATTTTTAATCATAGTTAAAAAAACATGAAAAAAGTTTAGCACGGTGAAACTTTTAGATCAAGGAATAAGGGGGTGAGTTTTAAGTTGCACACCAGGGCCAGCCCAAGGAGAATGAATTCCCCCCAGGGAGATAAATTTTTTATGGCATCACTCTTGGCGCTTGACGCCAGAAACGAATCCGCCATGATCACAATTTTCCTTAACCTTTTATCTCCATTCATGGTATGGAAAAATAAAGATAAGACGGCACCCCCAAAACGGGGTTTTTTCCTGCACCCCCAAGCCCCTGTTGGGACAACCCTTTAATCCGGGAAAACCAAATGACCGTATACCAAGGCAGTATTCTCACCTGCGACGCCGAGGACACCACCTGCAACTATCTGGTGGAAGAAGAGGGAAAAATCAAATTTACAGGCAATGACCTGCCTGAAATCTATTCCGGTCACAACCGGGTGGTCTTGGGAAAAAAAGCATTAATACCCTCGTTTGGGGATTCCCACCTTCACTTTTCATCCTTTGCCCTGTTTTCAGCCACCCTGGATGTAAGAGAGGCTAAAAATTTTTCACAATTATCCGACCGGGTGAAGGCCTATGTGGAAAAGACCCGGGCCAAAGTCATCCTCGGCTTTGGCATCTCAGCTCATTCAGTGGAAGAGGGGCGTCTGATCACAAAAGCCGAGCTGGACAAGATAGAAAAACGGCCCTTGATGCTGGTGAAATACGATGGCCATGCCTCGGTGATCAATACGGCCATGCAGAACCTTCTGCCCAAAAAAATCAGTACGCTCAGGGGATATAATGCAGATACGGGCCAGCTTTTCCAGGAAGCCTTTTTTGCCGCCACAGATCATATCACCGGTAAAATTTCCGTGATTTCCCTGATCAAAAACATGATCTCAGGGGTGGATACCCTGGCATCCAAAGGGATTTCCCTGGTCCACCCGGCTGAAGGGGTGGGATTTTTATGGGATCTGGATGTGGATGTGGTCCGGTTTCTGGCCCGGGGGCTTTTAGACCCTGTCCAGTTCAGGATCTTTTTCCAGACCCTGGATATCAAAAAGGTGGAAAAACGCAAACTCCCCCGCATTGGCGGCTGTTTTGCCACAGCCCTGGACGGCTGCTTCGGCTCCTGTGATGCCGCCTTGAACCAGCCTTACACCCATGATCCAGCCAACTTGGGGATTCTTTTTTATGATGACAATGAGATCAATACATTTGTCCAGACCGCCCATGATAAAGGGCTGCAGGTCCAGCTTCACGCCATTGGGGATGCTGCCGTGGACCAGGCCGTGGCCGCCTTTGCCAGGGCCCAGAAAAATAATTTCAGAAAAAACCACCGCCACTCCATCATCCATGCCTGCCTCATGAGCCGGTCGGCCGTGGCAGGCTGCGCTGAACACGGCATCGGCATTGCTGCTCAGCCCGCCTTTATTCACTGGGACCTGGAACCCTATGAGTATATCAAAAAAATTCTGGGGGACCGTGTGGATGAGATCTCCCCCTTGAAAACCATGCTGGATATGGGCGTCCGGGTTTCAGGGGGGTCAGATGCCCCCTGCACCCAGCCGGATCCTGCCTTTGGGATCTATTGCGCCTGTAACCACTACAGAGAAGACCAGGCCATTACTGTGGCCCAGGCCCTGAAAATGTACACCAGTGAAATTGCCTGGGCAGGGTTTGACGAAAACCAGAGGGGCAGTCTTGAGCCGGGAAAAATAGCCGACATGGTGATTCTGGACCAGAACCCCTTTGAGATGGACAAAAAAGAGCTGTTCCGGTTAAAAACAAAAGAGCTTATTCTCAAAGGCCGTCCCTACAAAGGGGGCCAGGGCCTGGCAAGTCTATTATGGAAGGCAATATTGCCTAAAAAATAATCCCGGCCCTGTAAAACGCGGAGAACAAAACCCAGGCAGCATATTTCACGAATCTATTTTAGTTTAGCGGCAAGGCGTCAGGCCGTGAAGCCCTAGTGACTTTACTGCAAACGGTCTGCAACACCGCAATTTTCGGGCTAGGCCAGTTTATTGGTGGGATCTCCCTGGTCAATCATTTGATTCAGAAGATCTTTGTCCCGGCCAGCAGGCAGGCGTCCCTTTAAAAAGACCCGGGCCACCAGAACCTCTTTCTGGTTAAAAAAAGAACCTTCAGCGCAGGCCCGGCCGTTTTCCTCCATCTGGGTGATGGTGATCCGGCACTCAATGGTATCGCCTGGATATACCAGCTTGAGAAATTTAAAATCCATACCCGTGGCCAGCCATCCCACCTGGCCTCCGAACTCGCAGACCATGCCTCCCACCAAAAGCCCGTGGCAGATAAGGGTGTCAAATTTCTTGGCACGGGCCCATTTTTTATCATAGTGCACCGGGTTGTAATCCCGGGTCAGATCCCCGAATTTTTCAGTCTCTTCCCAGGTAAAGGTGCGGGTTATCACAAAAACATCACCTGCCGTTAATCCATGGACTGCTTTTTTTCTTAAAAAACTGGGCATACTCCCCCTTATTTGCAACAAGCTATGGCAATTTTCAGCCATTGTATGATAAATGATATTTATTATGTTTAGTCGGTTTATCCCAAGGTTGCCAGCACAAAAATATTTTTTACCCCCCTGGGCGGGCGCCATTCAAAAAATTTAATTAAAGATCCTGAATTTGAAACTTTCATACCTCCATATGCTGCACGGTTTTAAAACCGCGTTGGCCGCCATTATTGCCTATATTATCACCCTTGTTTTTAACCTGGAATTCGGATACTGGGCCGTCATTTCAACCGTCATTGTCATGCAGGTCTATGTGGCCGATTCCATTGATATGTGTCTTTACCGGCTCTCAGGCACCCTTATCGGTGCCGTGCTGGGGGTAGGCGTGATGCTGATCATGCCCAATACCCCCATAGGCATTGGAATCGGCCTGTTCGTAACCATTGGCATCTGCGCCTTTTTAACCCGGTATAAAACCCGGTACAGAATGGCCGCCATCACAGTAGTGATCATTATTATGACCGGGATTGCAGACCCGAATATCATCATGTTCGGCATTTCCCGGGTCATTGAAATCGGCCTGGGCATTATCTGTGCCTTTGGGGTCTCTGTGCTGGTCTTTCCCCGGCGAAAGGCCGATGTATTGCGAACCCGGCTTAAGGACCAGGCCCAGGCCTGTGACCGGCTCTGCCACTCTTTGGTCCATGCCTTTATTCACAAACAGCAGCATGTGGATGAGATCCAGGTGGAACACCTGGTGGACCAGGTCAGGGAAAACCAGGCCTTTTTATCAAAAATTCACCAGCATGAAGCCCTGATTTACCGGCTCACCACCGATCATTTCCAGGCCAAGGTCTTTCTCATGGGCCGGGCCGTACAGAACCTGAGAACCATGGCCAGGATATTAAACAGCCTGGAAGGCGAGGGGCATGAGATCATCATGGCAAATGAGCTTGAGGCCATGACCAGGGTCTCGGGCCATCTTCTCATTTGTCTGGTGACAAATAATCCAAACCTGGAAAAAGAAAAACTGGCCAGGATGATCAACGAGCTTGACACCCGCCTTTTGGGCATTCGAAAAGAGGGGCTTACGGCCCGGTTTGACCTCAAGCGGCTGGTCCAGGTATTTTCCTTTTACAATAGTTTTAAATACTATGCCGAGGACATCCTGGCCGGGGCCGAAAGAATCAGAGCCCAGCAGAATGCAACAGGGTCCTGATCCAACAAAAAACCTTGTGTCAATTTTAAAAATCAGGGTGCGGAACTGGCCAGTTTTTCATGGACTTTAATTTTCTGTGTATATTGTCCGGCCAGGCGAAAAAACCCGGGCATATCTTCTCGTTTCACAGGCGTTGCAGGCGTCGGGCTCTGGTCTAAGGGATTGACGGGTTTGCCGTTTTTCCGCATGCGGAAGCAAAGGTGATATCCGGTTGCAAGCCCGGTCTTTCCCACATACCCAATGACCTGGCCCTGGGTCACTCGTTTATTTTTGGCCATGGCCGCAGCAAATTTATTCATATGAAAATAGGAGGTTTCATACCCCCCGAAATGGCGGATGGTAATCTGGCGGCCCGTGGTTTTATGATCGTAAATAGAGGTGATCACCCCGTCTGCAACCGCCTTGATCGGGGTGTTTTTCGGGGCGGCATAATCCACCCCGGGGTGGGCCCTGTATTTTTTCAAAACCGGATGAAACCTGCGGGCCGAAAACAAAGAAGAGATCCGTGAATAGTTCAAAGGGGCTTTTAAAAAGCTCTTTTCAAGGGAAAGACCCTTGGGGTCAAAATAGATTTTTTTACCGGTTTCATCCGGATGTAAAAAGGCCTTGTATTCAACCCCCTGGTTAGTAAAAAAAGCCGCTTTTATATCCTTGTACCCGCAAAATTTTTCCCCTTTAAATTTTTTTTCCACCAATACCGAAAACCGGTCCCCGGCCCTGATATCTTTTATAAAATCAATGTCCCAGGCAAAAATATCAGACAGTTTCCAGGTCAAAGAGCTGTACTCCCCGGCCCTGAGAACCGCCTCTGCCAGGGAGGACTCAATATCCACGGAGACCACCTCCTCACGGATATCATACTCAATCGGCTGCTTGGATATGGTATAGTCTTGGCCCTGTTTTTTGATCACCAGGCGATGGTCGGCATTGATCTCATATTCAAAGGCAAAAAAATGATCCGGATTGAGAATGATCTTATAGGGCTGGCCTCGCCGGATCCGGGTCAGGGGAAAGACGGCTGCGGCCTGTTGATCTATCTTAAAAATATCAGAGAGGGCCTTACCCCCAAAGGGTTTAATATCCATTGCAGGGGCGGCAGAGACAAGAAGGAAAAAAAGACTGGCACTGATGACTCTTTTACATGGCAATGCATATATCCATTGCCTGATTTTCTCTAACACACAGCTTAATCTCATAGGGTTCAACCGGGTTGGGTTTCCTGTTGCATTCAAGATCTATTGGTTTTACAAAACAGTGAAAATACAGGACCTTGATCAAAGTGTAAACCCCAAGGTTGAATATCACCAATTTAAAAAAAGGGGCTGGAAAAAATAAGATTTCCAGCCCCTTTTTGACTTAATGATCTATTTGGCTACTATTTTTCTTTGCCGGCCTCGGACATCATCTTGAGCATGGTGTATTTGTCTGCCACCTCGTCTTCAATCTTGGCCCGCAGCCGTTTAGATTCTTCGGGAAAACTCTTTTCAAGGGCGGCAAACCTTACCTCGCCTCCCAAAAAGTCCTGAAGGGTTCCGTCCGGTGCTTTGGAATCCAGGGTAAAGGGGTTTTTGCCCTCATCCACCAGAAGGGGATTATACCGGTACAACGGCCAGTATCCGGACTCAACCGCCAGCTTTCCTTCCAGCTGGGATTTGCCCATGCCTTTTCTGATCCCCTGGTTGATACAGGGGGCATAGGCAATGATCAAAGAGGGTCCTGGATAATTTTCCGCTTCCAGAATGGCCTTCATGGTCTGGTTCTTGTTGGCACCCATGGAGATGGACGCCACATACACATAACCGTAACTCATGATCATCCGGCCCAGATCCTTTTTACCGATCTTCTTGCCCGAGGCGGCATACTTGGCAATGGCGCCAGTGGGCGTTGCCTTGGAAGACTGGCCGCCTGTATTGGAGTAAACTTCCGTATCCATGACCAGGATATTGATGTCGTCCCCGGATGCCAGGACATGATCCAGGCCGCCGAATCCGATATCATAGGCCCAGCCGTCACCCCCGAAGATCCAATGGGATTTTTTCACAAACAGATCTTTGTCCTCATAGATCTCCTTGAGAATCCCTGACCCTTCTTCCTTGAGCAGGGTGTTCAGGGCCAGGCCGGCTTTTTTGGATTCTTCAGCATCATCTTTGCCGGCAATCCAGGCTTGAACCGCTGCTTTAACATCCTTGGAAACATCCCCTTCCAGGGCCTGTTCCATTTTTACGGCCAGGGTCTTTCTTCTGGACTGGGTGGCCAGCATCATGCCGTATCCGAATTCGGCTGCATCTTCAAACAATGAGGATGCCCAGGCAGGGCCCTGGCCGTCGGCATTGGTGCAATAGGGCATGGCCGGGGCTGATCCCCCCCAGATGGACGAACATCCCGTGGCATTGGCAATGGTCATTCTCTCCCCAAAAAGCTGGGTAATGACTTTTACATACGGGGTTTCGCCGCAGCCGGCACAGGCACCGGAGAACTCAAGCAGCGGCTGAAAGAGCTGGCTGCCCTTGACGGTCTCACGTTTGAGCACATCGGTTTTAAAGGGAACATTCAAAGAAAATTTGTGGTTGACCTTTTGTACATCCACCTGGGACGCCAAAGGTTTCATGACCAGGGCCGTGGTTTTGGCAGGACAGATATCAGCGCAGTTTCCACATCCCTGGCAGTCCAGGGGATTGACCTGCATCCTGAATTTAAACTGATCCATGCCCTTGCCTTTGCCCTCAACCGTAACAAAGGCCTCAGGCGCATTAGCCAGTTCCTCGTCTGTTGCCACAATGGGGATGATGGCGGCATGGGGGCAGACATAGGCACATTGGTTGCACTGGATGCAGTTTTCAGGAATCCACTCAGGCACATTAATGGCCACCCCGCGTTTTTCATACTGGGCGGTTGCCTGTTCAAATACCCCGTCAACGGAAAATGCAGACACGGGCAGATCATCCCCGCCCTGGGCATTGATCTGCCGCATGACATTTTCCACAAAAGGTGTGGCCGGTTCAAGTTCAAACGGTTCAGACACGGCATCTTTCCAGGACTCGGGCACATCTACTTTTACCAATTTATCCAGGGTTTTATCCACGGCCTCAATGTTCATATTGACAATGGCATCCCCTTTTTTACCGAACATCCGTTTGATGTCTGCCTTGAGCAGTTCAATGGCCTGGTCCACGGGCAGCACATTGGCCAGGTTGAAAAAGCAGGTCTGCATGATCATATTGATCCGGTTGCCAAGGCCGACTTCACCGGCGATTTTAACCGCGTCAATATAGTAGAAATTCAGGTTTTTCTTATAAATGGTCTGGCGCACAGGTCCCGGGATATGTTTTTCCATGTCTTCAAGGGACCATTCGGAGTTGAGCAAAAAGGTGCCCCCCTCTTTGATTCCCTTGAGCACATCGTAGATCTCCACATAGTTGGATTTGTGAACCGCTACAAAATCAGGGTTTTCTATGAGATAGGTGGATTGAATTTTCACATCTCCGAACCGCAGATGTGACACCGTAAGACCGCCTGATTTTTTAGAATCATAGGCAAAATACCCCTGGGCGTATTTGTCGGTGTTGTCCCCGATGATCTTGATGGCAGACTGGTTGGCTCCAACGGTTCCGTCAGACCCAAGCCCCCAGAATTTGGCGGCGATGGTGCCTTCAGGGGCAGGATCAAATCCCTTTTCAACCTCAAGGGAGGTATGGGTGACATCATCGGTGATTCCCACGGTAAAATGGTTTTTCGGACCGATTGATTTCATGTTGTCGTATACGGCTTTGACCATGGAGGGGTTAAACTCCTTGGAGGAAAGACCATAACGGCCGCCGATGATTTTAGGCCCTTCGCCGTATTCCATGAATGCGGTGCACACGTCCTGGTACAATGGTTCGCCAATGGCGCCGGGCTCTTTGGTCCGGTCCAGAACGGTCAGGGTTTCAGTGGTGGCAGGAACAGCCCGGAGAAATGCCTCGGTGTCAAAGGGCCTGTAAAGTCTGACCTTGATCAGGCCAAGACGCTCACCCTGGGTGTTGAGCTGGTTGATGGATTCCTCAATGGCTTCACAGCCGGAGCCCATGGCCACGATCACACGGTCGGCTTCAGGATCACCCACATAGTCAAACGGGCTGTAATACCGGCCGGTTAAATCCCCGACTTTTTTCATATAGGCTTTTACAATGCCGGGCACGGCAGTATAAAAGGCATTGGCCGCTTCCCTGCCCTGGAAATATATATCCGGGTTCTGGGCCGTCCCCCGGGTATCTGGATGCTCGGGATTCACTGCCCGGTTTTTAAACGCTCTGTACGCCTCATAGTTAAACAAAGAGGCCATGTCCTCATATTCGATCATTTCAATTTTCTGGATCTCATGGGAGGTTCTGAACCCGTCATAAAAATGCAGAAAGGGCACCCTGGCATCCATGGTGGCCAGATGGGCTACCAGGGCAAGGTCCTGGGCTTCCTGTACAGAACAGGAGGCCAGCATGGCAAAACCGGTCTGCCGGGCAGCCATGACATCCTGGTGATCCCCGAAAATGGAAAGGGCATGGGCGGAAATGGAACGAGCGGTTACGTGAAAAACACTGGGGAGAAGTTCGCCGGATATTTTATACATATTGGGTATTTTAAGTAAAAGACCCTGGGATGCGGTAAAGGTAGATGTAAGGGCACCGGCGGCAAGGGATCCGTGAACCGCACCGGCCGCACCGGCTTCTGACTGCATTTGTTTAATATCCAGAACCTGACCGAAAATATTTTTCCTCCCTTTGGAAGCCCAGGAGTCTGCGATTTCACCCAAAGGACTTGAAGGGGTAATCGGATATATGGCCGCAACCTCGCTCATGGCATATGCCACATGAGTTGCCGCGGTATTTCCGTCAATGGTCTGCATTCGTTTTTTCATAGTTTTCACCTCGCGTATGTAATGAGAAATTCCATTAATCCCAATATAACCCGTCACACATACAATAAATTAGTTTGATTGTAAATAAATTAAGGGAAACATCCTTTTTATTTTGAACAGGTTAAAAAATATAATTATAATTTATTTTATAAATAAGTGTTTGTTTATAAAAAACATTTCCATATATTTCACAAACTCGGGCCAGGGTCAAGAATAATATATACGTTTTCACCAATATTCAGGTCTGACCCCGGGTATTTATGACCTGAGAACCCAAATCCACCGCCTAATTTCATATTTGCTCGAATATGGGGATGTTCTGTGCTTTTCTGGCCACCAGGCGGTACCCTATTGCGGCGCCAAGCGAGCGACGAGTGAGGTGAGGTGTACAAGTCAAACTCTCCAGGGAGGAGCAAACCCAGGCAACGAAGAATATGGTATTTTGATGGTGGATCAGGGGAGAAATACTGCTTGACACAATATCTATACTTGTATAGACAGGTATATTGATTCTTTAAAGGTGACGAACCTTGATAACGCTGGACGATGAACATTAAACCAATGAGGAGATATATCATGAAAAAGATAGCTGTGATTGGGATTCTTGTTTTTTGCATGGTGACAGGCGGGGCCTGGGCCCAGGATACGATTAAAATCGGGTTTAACGCCCCCTTAACCGGATTTGCCGCTTCTGACGGAAAATCCTCTTCCATCGGCGCGAAACTGGCCGTTAAACAGATCAATGACGCAGGCGGAATTCTGGGAAAACAACTTGAACTCATGGTTTACGACGACCAGGCAAGTGCCTCCCAGTCCATCCCCATTGCCAATAAACTCATTGGCCAGGACAAGGTTACCGTAGGGATCTCAGGCTCTTATTCCGCCCCCACAAGATCTGCTGCAGGCATATTCCAGGAAGCCAAAATTCCCTATATCTCCGCCTATGGTATTCATCCGGATATCACCAAGGCAGGGGACTATGTATTCAGAACCTCATTTTTAGGCGAAGTTCAGGGCCGGGCCGGTGCAAAGCTCATCGGAGAGACTTTGGGCAAAAAACGGGTGGTCATCATCACCTTGAAAAATGATTTCGGCAAATCCCTGGCCGCAGGGTTCAAGGAAAAGGCCAAGGATTTCGGCATCACCATTGTCAATGAATATGAATATTCCATCAAAGACCGTCAGTTCGGCGCTATTGTGGCCAAGGTTAAATCAGACAAACCCGATGCCATCTATGCTTCAGGGTATTATTTCACCGCAGGCCCCCTGGTGAGCCAGCTTCGGGCTTCAGGGGTCAATGTTCCCGTGATCGGCCAGGAAGGATACGATTCCCAGAAATTCATTGAAATTGCCGGAAAAGCTACCGAAGGCGTAATTATCACCACCTCTTTGGACCGGGATTCTGATGTACCCGAAACCAGTGATTTTATCAAAAATTTCAAAGCCATGGCAGGGTATAAGGCAGATATGGTTGCAGATATTACCGTAAAAGCCGCCACAGGAACCATTAAATTCAACAACCTGGGCGAAGTCATGAAAAATGTCCAGAACCAGGTGGTCAAAAACGGACAATGGCACCACCATTCAGTCATCTCCGATCCCGAGCTTCTGGCTCCCCCTGAAAAATAAAAAATACCTTGTAATCGATATTTTGGCCGGGTCTGCACTGCCGGGACCCGGCCAAAATCCAAGGGTACCTTAATAAGCAGGATTTTGGCTTGAGTTCAGGGCAGATGCAAATTTTAACCACAGGTATATATACGATATTCCGAGGATTCAAATTTGGGTGGTTCTGACCTTTAGGTTATAACGAAGAAATCAAGTCAAAAGACCATTATTAATAAGGATATGCGACGTGCTCTATATTGAACTTATTATTCAAGGACTCATCCAGGGGTCAACCTATGCCATTATCGCCGTCGGCCTGACCTTGATCTACGGGCTGCTCAGGGTGCTTCACGTGGCCCATGCAGGACTTTTTACCCTGGGGGCCTATCTGGGTGTCATTCTGACCAACCAGACCGGGAGCCTGACTTTGGGCATTGTCCTTGCGGCCCTGGCCGCAGGAATTGTGGGTATGGGTATTTACCGCCTGGTATATGAACCCATATTAGACCGGCCCCCCTATGTGGCGCTTATCGCATCCATTGGTCTTTATATCGGCATGGAGGAACTTTTCCGCCTGGTGTTCGGGCCATTCGGCCTGAGCTTTACCCAGCCCCCGCTTCAGGATGTTGTTGTCCTGTTCGGCATCCATTTAAGATCCTGCCAGATTATCACCGTGGTCACCAATATCATCCTTTTGGGGATATTGGCCTGGATTGCCCAGAAAACAAGGATCGGCACCGGGTGGCGGGCAACCGTGGATGACCCCCAGATTTCCGCCTGTTTCGGGATTGATCCCATCCGGGTGCGGTATATGGTCTTTTTCATGGGATCTGCTCTGGCTGCGGCTGCCGGCGTGCTTGTGGCCCTGTTGAGTAATTTTGTAGAGCCGACCATGGGCGCAGTACCCTCTTATAAATCCCTGGCCGTGATCGTTCTGGGGGGACTTGGCAATGTCATGGGCACCTTGATTGCATCCCTGATTCTCGGGATCATTGAGGCCTTTGGCACCATTTATGTTGGTAACCTTCTGGACAGGGACGCCATTGCATTTGCATTCCTGATCCTGGTGCTCATGATTAAACCCACCGGACTTTTTGCATCGAGGTAAGCTATGGGATTATATGAAATCAGTCTTGCAACCGTTGTCGGCATTAATATCATCCTTGCGGTGGGCTTAAACCTAATCACCGGATATTGCGGGCAGATCAGCCTTGGCCATGCCGCCTTTTAAGGCATTGGGGCCTATACCGTGGCCCTGCTCTCAAAAATGGGATGGCCCATCTACCTGACCCTGGGCACAGGGTTTGCGTTCACCGGGATTATCGGGGCCTTTATCGGCCTGACAAGCCTGAGGGTCAGGGAAGATTTTTTAGCCATCGTCACCATGGGGGTGGCCTTTCTCTTTGTGGGCATTGTCAGGCAGCAGGAATTTTTAGGCGGGGAAATGGGTATTGCCGGTATCCCGGCCCATGGGATGACAAAACCCGGATACCTGGTTCTGGTCCTGATTTTTGCCCTTATTTCCATTCTCTTTTCCTGGCATGTAAAGCGGTCCTGGATGGGATTTGCCTTTGATGCCGTGGCCGATGACGAACACACAGCCCGGGTCCTGGGGCTGGATGTCAGGGCATACAAGATCACGGCCTTTGCCCTGGGAACCGCCATGGCAGGACTTGCCGGCGGTCTATATGCCTATTACACAAGGTTTATTGTTCCTGATACATTTGGATTTATTCCGTCGATCACCATCCTTTCCATGGTGGCGGTGGGCGGCATCGGATCCATATTCGGGGTTGTCGTGGCCACTATTTTTTTAACCCTCATGCCTGAAATGTTCAGGTTTATTCAGTGATGTCCGGTTAGGTTTTTGCTTGCTCAATAATTTTTTGATCTTTGACAATATTGTCCCTGTTTGAACTATGAGAGCCCTGCTCCTCGCAGCCAAACAGGTCATTTAGAATGGCGGTTCGCAGCTGCCGAACTCTTTTGATCGTGACCTTTTCATTAAACTGTTTTTGGCAATGGATTGCCAGTAACAGGTAAGTGATAAGGCCGCCAAGAATCTGAACCATAAGGCCGTATTCACTGCGGGCAATGAGATGATATACCTTCAGATGTTCTTTCCACCATTTGAAAAAATCCTCAATGGTCCACCGGAGTTTATAAATTGTTGCTATTTGTTCCGCTGTTAAATCATGCCTGTCAGTTGCCACATAGTATTTGACGCCAGCAATTTTATAGCCAACAACCCGAACAGGCCTTTTCGTCTGGTTTTGATTCGGAGTACCAAGTTTAACCAGTGCATCATAAAAAATGTAGCTGTCGGAAGGGGTCTCGTGGTTATCAATAATTGTTCTTGTTGTCCTGGTTTTTATACGGCAGACAAAATGTTTGCCTTGCTCCTGAAGCAGGTCAAATTCTTTATGGGATTGATATCCACGATCCATAACACCTGTTTGCCCCTTGGAAAGTATTTTGGGAACAAAAGTGCGTTCAGCGCCGTTGCCTTCAGTCAAAAAGATTTTGTTTGGGATTCCGTGATTAATGTCAAATCCGCAATGTACTTTGGCTTTTTTACTTCCTTTTCTGTAGTTCGCCCAGTGCATTGAAAGGACTGCATTTATGAGACTACCGTCAATGGAAACCAACTCTCCTAACTCGGCGTGTTCACCCGGATGACACTCAAGAGCCTGTTTATAAAGATCCTCAAAGATAAATTGCAGTTGTTCGAGTCCCCTGTGATTGATGGCTTCACAGAAACTACTACGGCTGATACCACCGTCTGGCGCAATATTTTCTTTAGCAAAAACATTCTCCTTGAGATCCTGAATTAAATGTCGGGCAGACTTGTGCTCCTGAAGATGGAAATAAACCAAAGCATTTATCTGGTCTTCGAATGTCATTTTTAAAGGGCGGTCTCCTCGAGATTGTAATTCCGGTGCTTTTGAAAGTGACTTTATCAGAGGGCACCTGAAATTGTCAAAGTTCAGGGACCGTAGTTGTTTTTTAGGGACTGAGATGTGCGTCATTTGAGCTCCTTGAGTTAAATTTTCAAGGCGCACAAAAATTTTTACGCACATTTGTCAACACAAAACCGACTGTTTTTTCAATGATTTTAGATGCTTTTTATATGCAACAACCTAACCGGACACTACTGAGGTTTATTAATGATTATAAACTGCTGTTGTACGGTGTGCTGCTCTTTTCTGTCATGCGGTTTGCCCCGGACGGTCTGGCCGGTTTTTTCAAACTTGTCACCCAGAAAACGGGAGAAAAAAAATGAGCCCCATTCTTTCGGTTGAATCGGTCACGGTAAAGTTCGGGGGGCTGACCGCCCTGGACAATGTCAGCCTCTCTGTTGAACAAGGAGAGCTTTTAAGTCTGATCGGACCCAATGGGGCAGGTAAAACCACCCTGTTAAATGCTATAACAGGCATTGTCACCCCTGTATCCGCATCCATCACCCTGGGCCAAAAAAGAATCGAGCGCCTGCCCACCCACAAGCGGATCCGTTTAGGCCTTGCCCTCACCCACCAGATTGTCAGGCCTTTTAATTCAATGACGGTCCAAGAAAATATCGCCTTTGCCGCAGGGTTTAAAAAAATGCAACGGGCCATGCCCTCGCTTTTTTTAAAAAACCGTAAAAAGGGAAATAAAACAGCCGATCAATACATGGAAATGGTGGGCATTGAATCCTTTAGCACCCACGAGGTGTCAAAGCTGCCCCTTGGGGTGCTCAAACGGCTGGAAGTGACCAGAGCCCTGTAAAATTATCTTGTTGGACGAGCCCCTGGCAGGCCTGAATTCCCAGGAGGCAGGCAAGCTTGCCGACATGGTCAAAAAGATTTCAACCCAGGGCATGACCGTGGTGATGATTGAACATAATTTAAGCGAGGTGCTCCGCATATCCGACCCCCTCCATGTCCTGGACAACGGCCGGAACCTGGCATCGGGCAGTCCAAAATCAGTGATGAACCAGCCTGACGTCAAGGCAGCCTATCTTGGGGGATAAAATTCATGATACTTGATTTAAAAAATTTAAGCTGCGGTTACGGCAATATGCAGGTGATCAACGAGTTAAACCTATCTGTAAAAAAGGGATCGGTCACCTCAATTTTAGGGGCCAATGGGGCGGGAAAATCATCCCTGATCATGGCCATTGCAGGCCAGGTGAATATCAAAAACGGACAAATCGAATATGACAGCCAGGATATCACCCATACCACCCCCATGGACCGGGTGAAAAAGGGAATTTCCCTGGCCCCCGAGGGCCGGCGCCTTTTTAAAAGCCTTTCCGTGTATGAAAACCTTGTGGTGGGCGGGTATACCACTTCTAAACAAGAGACCCAGTCAAATATTGAAACGGTGGTGGCGATCTTTCCCAGACTTGGGGAACGGCTCAGGCAAAAGGCAGGTTCCCTGTCCGGCGGAGAGTAGCAGATGCTTGCCATTGGCCGGGCATTGATGGCCCAGCCCAGACTGCTTATGATTGATGAACTCTCTCTGGGACTCATGCCCAAGGCCATTGATATCTGCTATGACGCCATTCAGGAGCTGAACAAGACCGGGCTGACCATTCTTTTGGTGGAACAGAGCACCCAGAGGGCTCTGGCCGTATCTGATGCCGTGATCGTTCTTAAGTCCGGCAATACCGTCTGGCAGGGAACCAGCCAGGAGGCAAAACAATCATCTGAGATGATTGACGCCATCCTCGGCCTTCATGATGCCCAAGAATAATTTGCAAGCAGGCCATTTAAAATCATGAATGGATAACTGAAAAACCGTGTTTGGATGAACAATTGCGCCTTGCAGCTAAAGCAAAATTCATTCGTTAAATATGCAGGCTAATTAAAATTTTGCCAGACAGCGATCCACACCGGCATGGCAAAAATAGCGATTAAATACTGGATCAGCATCATGGCGCTGATCGTCTGGGTATCTCCCCCATAGCGTTTCACAATAAGGATAAGATTGGTAGCCGGCGGGGATGAGGCCTGGATCATGAGCATGGTGCAGACCAGGGGCAGGCTGATATTAAAGTTTAAAAGATAGACCAGGGTAAATACAGATCCCGGAACCAGGACAAACTTTACCAGGCTGACCCGTAAAATATCTGATATTGAAGGCAGTTGCTTAAAGGAAATAGATCCAATGGTGGCCCCGAGCACAAACACGGCAATGAGAACTGTGGCCTGGCCTAAAAGATCCAAGGATGCCAAGATTGAACCGAAGGGCGTTCAAAATTCTGTGTCAGTTGAATGAAAGCTGATATACTCAGCTAAATAAGGAGAACTGACATGACCGAAGAAAACACCGAATTTGATTTTCAAAAAGCCCTTAAAGGCATCCAGGAAGGTAAACCCTTCACAGGTAAGGGCGGCGTCCTTACATCATTAATCAAAAATCTTGCTGAAGCTGCTCTTGAAGGAGAGTTGGAGTCCCATCTCGGGCAGGAAGTTTCTGCCAACCGCCGTAATGGAAAAAGCAAAAAGACCATTAAATCCCTGGATGGTAAATTTGAGCTGGAAACCCCGCGTGACAGGGCCGGAACCTTCTCTCCACAGATCGTCAAAAAACATCAGACAACGCTCAGCGATGAAATTGAAAGAAAGATAATAGCCCTTTACGGCCTGGGCATGAGTTATAATGATATGGCTTCCCATTTACAGGAAATCTATGGACTTGAGATTTCAAATGCCACTCTGAGCACCATTACCGATAAAATCATCCATACCGTCAAAGAATGGCAGGCCAGGCCGTTGGAAAATGTGTACCCAATCGTATGGCTTGATGCCATACATTATAAAGTACGAGAAAACGGAAAGGTCGGCAGCAAAGCCGTTTACACAATTCTTGGGGTGAATATCGAGGGCCGCAAAGAGGTTCTTGGGCTGTACATATCCGAGAATGAGGGTGCGAACTTCTGGCTGCAGGTGTTAACAGACCTTTCAAACCGAGGGGTAAAAGATATCCTGATTGCCTGTGTTGATGGTCTAAAAGGTTTTCCCGAGGCCATTGAGACCATATTCCCGGACACAGAAGTTCAACTCTGCGTAGTCCACCAGATCCGAAATTCATTGAAATACGTTGGTTCCAAAAATAAAAAGGAATTTATGGCAGATCTAAAACGTGTTTATAAAGCGGTCAATAAGGATCTGGCCGAAGAAGAACTGGATATCTTGGAAAATAAATGGAATGACAAATACCCGATTGTGATAAAATCCTGGCGGAACAACTGGGAACGCCTCAGTCATTTCTTTAAATATCCAGAAGAGATTCGACGGATAATATACACCACAAATACCATTGAGGCTGTGCATCGACAGTTTCGAAAACTGACCAAAACAAAGGGATCATTCCCGAACCAGGACAGCCTGTTAAAGCTGCTTTACATGGGGATCCAGAACGCCAGTAAAAAATGGACAATGCCGATTCAAAATTGGTCACTGACAATTTCCCAGTTGGCAATTTTCTTTGAAGGCCGGCTGGATAAAGAGCTGGGAATTTGATAGGGATTTATTTACAGATGGAAAAGATGGTTCCAGGAACTCCACTCCAGCAAAAGTCAACTCCTCCGACGTGGCTGATTGAAGGCCCATTCTCGGACCTGACTTTTACTTCCGCTGGCGCTGAGGCAGATCCGGGAACCGAAACCGTGACACAGAATTCTGAACATTCCTTTGAACCGGGCACAAGATCACCCATCCCTGTAAATACCGCTGCCGTTGAAATAAATATGGCAGCAAGGGGAGGGGTGAAAAAGTCTGATGCCCGTATCCGGCTTTTAATATCCCCTGAAATCATGACCTTTCCAATACTCCACATCATGGGATTAAGCCCCATGACAAGTAAAAAGCAGTACAGAGCAAATTGGTCAAATTGATCCGGAAAAAGAATCTGGCCGATGGGCAGCACAATATAGATCCCGTTCTGCATACTGGCCAAGGGGTTCTGTTGCAAAAAATTATTAATGTCTGATACAAGTCCGTTTTGGCACTAATTTGTTTGCAGAGAGATAGTATGAAAAATGAAAACCCTTTCAAGTGGCGTCATTATGAAAAAGAAATCATCCTGTTGAATGTTCGCTGGTATCTGAGATATCAACTGAGTTACAGGAATCTGGAAGAGATGATGCAAGAACGGGGCTTGTCTGTGGATCACAGTACCATTTACCGATGGGTTCAGCGCTATGCTCCTGAAATGGAAAAGCGAAGCAGGAAGTATCTGCGGCAATCAAATGATTCTTACCGTATTGATGAAACATATATCAAGGTGCGGGGGAAAATGAAGTATCTTTACCGAGCGGTCGATTCCCGTGGAAATACCATCGATTTTCTTCTTCGCAGCAGACGTAATATGGAATCTGCCAAACGATTTTTTAAAAAGATGCTGCGAGCTTCCAATAGCTCCAGACCTCGGGTTCTGAGTGTTGACGGAAATCCTGCATATCCTCCGGCAGTAAAGGCTTTGAAAGAAAAAAAGCTTCTGAATAAGGACTGTATCCTAAGACAGAATAAATATCTGAACAATATTATTGAGCAAGACCACCGGTTTATCAAAAAGCTTGTCAGAGCTGGTATGGGGTTCAAGACATTTCATTCTGCCTGGCGGACGCTAAAAGGCTATGAAATTATGAACATGATCAGAAAAGGACAAGTTAAAAATATTAGGAAGGGAGAAATTTTAAAGCAGAAAGAATTCGTCGAAAATCTGTTTTCTTATGCTGCGTAAATTTTACGCCTGAACGATCTCTTTGTCCTGGAAATATTTTTTGCAACAGAACCATCGGGCCAGGCGGGCGCTCTGACCAACTGAGCGGCAGATCTGAAAAAAATGCGGACCTTACCTTGATCAGGCTTTCAGTACCTTGAGGATATATGGTTGGAAAAATAATTGTTGTCAGTCACCCGAAAAAAAAAAGCCCGGACCGTTGGAAATCAATGATCAGGGCTTTTAGCACTTTTATTGGATCGGGGGTGGTGGGCCTGGGTGGATTTGAACCACCGACCTCACGCTTATCAGGCGTGCGCTCTAACCAACTGAGCTACAGGCCCCCTTTCATGAAGCCTTTTTACCCCATCTGCTGTGTTACAGATCGTTCGCAGTAGGAAGACTACAGCTTCACGACCTGTGCCTAACAGCTGAGGCAAAAACCCTTCATGAAAATCAAAAGGGGTATCAAAACACCATTTTCCTTGCAACTGGCACTTTGATAAGAACCAGAAACAAGATAAAATATATAAAAAAAGCCCTGACCCCTGTACCAAATGGTACCTGGAATCAGGGCTTTTTAAAGAATAATCCGACGGCGTTCTACTCTCCCACACAGTCTCCCATGCAGTACCATCGACGCTAAGGCGCTTAACTTCCGTGTTCGAGATGGGTACGGGTGTGGCCGCCTTGCCATTGCCACCGGATTAAAATGGCTGGATCTTGGAACTTCTGATTGATGTTCTTCTACATGTCCCAGGGATCCTAATTTGTTATCTGTTGTAGTAAATTTCAATATGTCTGCATTAAAGCGTTTAATCTTGTTTATGGAAAAAAGTGGCTAAGCCTCACGACCTATTAGTACCAGTTAGCTGAACATGTTACCATGCTTACACACCTGGCCTATCAACCTCGTAGTCTTCGAGGGGTCTTCAGTACTTGCGTATGGGATATCTTATCTTGAAGTTGGCTTCCCGCTTAGATGCTTTCAGCGGTTATCCATACCCAACTTAGCTACCCAGCAATGCCGCTGGCGCGACAACTGGAACACCATTGGTTGGTCCAATCCGGTCCTCTCGTACTAGGATCAGATCTCCTCAAATATCCTGCGCCCACGAAAGATAGGGACCAAACTGTCTCACGACGTTTTAAACCCAGCTCACGTACCACTTTAATTGGCGAACAGCCAAACCCTTGGGACCTGCTCCAGCCCCAGGATGTGATGAGCCGACATCGAGGTGCCAAACCGCCCCGTCGATGTGAACTCTTGGGGGCGATAAGCCTGTTATCCCCGGCGTACCTTTTATCCGTTGAGCGACGGCCCTTCCATTCAGAACCGCCGGATCACTAAGACCTACTTTCGTACCTGCTCGAAATGTCTCTCTCGCAGTCAAGCTCCCTTATGCCTTTGCACTCTACGGCTGGTTTCCAATCAGCCTGAGGGAACCTTCGCGCGCCTCCGTTACTCTTTGGGAGGCGACCGCCCCAGTCAAACTACCCACCAGACACTGTCCCTAACCCGGATTACGGGTCGAGGTTAGAACACTGAAATATGAAGGGTGGTATTTCAAGGGTGACTCCACACACTCTGGCGAGCATGCTTCCAAGTCTCCCACCTATCCTGCACATCATATCCCAAAATCCAATGTCAAGCTGTAGTAAAGGTGCCGGGGTCTTTCCGTCTTTTCGCGGGTAGACGGTATCTTCACCGCCATTCCAATTTCGCTGAGTCTCTGGTTGAGACAGTGTGGAAGTCGTTACGCCATTCGTGCAGGTCGGAACTTACCCGACAAGGAATTTCGCTACCTTAGGACCGTTATAGTTACGGCCGCCGTTTACCGGGGCTTCAGTTCAGTGCTTCGCCGAAGCTAACAAATCCCCTTAACCTTCCGGCACCGGGCAGGCGTCAGACCCTATACCTCGTCTTGCGACTTTGCAGAGTCCTATGTTTTTAGTAAACAGTCGCTACCACCAATTCTCTGCGGCCCCCCACAGCTTATAATGAAAATTAATCACCATAGGGGGCATACCTTCTCCCGAAGTTACGGTATCATTTTGCCGAGTTCCTTAACCAGAGTTCTCTCAAGCGCCTCGGGATACTCTCCCTGCCTACCTGTGTCGGTTTTGGTACGATCACCTGCTATCTCGATAGAGGCTTTTCTTGGCAGCATGGGTGCAGTCAGTTTATGGAGCTAAGCTCCTCCTCATCACTTCTCGGCCTTAAGATCGGACGGATTTGCCTATCCGATCAGCCTACCAGCTTGAACCGTCTATTCCAACAGACGGATGACTTGCCCTCCTGCGTCCCCCCTTCTCTCAAACGATAACGAGGTGGTACAGAAATATTAATCTGTTTTCCATCGACTACGCCTTTCGGCCTCGCCTTAGGGATCGACTAACCCTGAGCAGATTAGCTTTACTCAGGAAACCTTGGGCTATCGGCGAGCGGGTCTCTCACCCGCTTTATCGCTACTCATGTCAGCATGGACACTTGTGTAATCTCCACATTGGCTCGCGCCAACGATTCTGCGACAACACAACGCTCTCCTACCATTGTATAAATACAATCCGAAGCTTCGGTACTATGCTTTAGCCCCGATACATTTTCGGCGCAGATCCACTCGACCAGTGAGCTGTTACGCTTTCTTTAAAGGATGGCTGCTTCTAAGCCAACCTCCTGGTTGTCTGGGCATTCCCACATCCTTCTCCACTTAGCATAGATTTGGGGACCTTAGCTGTCGGTCTGGGTTGTTTCCCTCTCGTCCGCGGAACTTAGCTCCCGCGGGCTGACTCCTAAGCTCTAACTTGTTGGTATTCGGAGTTTGGTTAGGTTTGGTAATCTGGTGAGACCCCTAGCCCATCCAGTGCTCTACCTCCAACAAGAAACGCTTAAGGCTATACCTAAATATATTTCGGAGAGAACCAGCTATCTCCAGGTTTGTTTGGCCTTTCACCCCTATCCACACCTCATCCGAACAGTTTTTAACCTGTGACGGTTCGGGCCTCCACGAGATTTTACTCCCGCTTCACCCTGGACATGG